>CAWIMA010000009.1:0-783650 GCA_963837045.1 uncultured Gammaproteobacteria bacterium | reverse complement strand
AGTTCCGCGAAGGCGAGATACAGGTCTTGGTGGCCACAGAGGCTGCGGGCGAGGGAATCAACCTCCAGGTTTGCAACATTCTTTTCAACTACGACATTCCATGGAACCCCAATCGTCTGGAGCAGCGTATGGGGCGCATCCATCGCTACGGCTAACGCAAGGACTGCCTGATTTTCAATTTCGTAGCCACCAATACCATCGAGGTCGGGTCCTGCAGCGACTGCATGAAAAGCTGCAGGAGATTCGCGACGCGCTCGACGACGACGCTGTATTTAACGTTGTCGGCGAGGTTCGCCTGCGGCTCACGTCGAACGAGTGCTGCGTGACTACTATGCCGGCAAGCTCGGTGATGCTGACCTCGAGGAGCGGATGCTCCGTGACGTAGATGAGGAACAGTTCCGCGCCATCTGCCAAAACTCACTCGAGGGCCTCGCGAGCAAGAACCAACCTTGAGATGCTGATCGAGCGGCGCGCGCTGAGCGAGGAGCGGCGCGTAGTTCCTGAGACCATCGCGCGCTTTCTCTGTGAAGCAGCAGAGTTCGTGCCTTTCACATTGAAGACTATCGCGAGCATGCCGCACGCTTTTGATCCGGCCCGCACGCCCTCCATACTTCATCGCTATGAGAAAGATCCCGACTGGAAGCTCCCCGCGGTCGCCGACCGTTACCCGCGGTGCTCTACGGACCGCGATGCCGCCGAAACAGAGAAGCTGGAGTGGGTGACACCCGGTCATCCACTGTTCGAGGCGATCCGCCGGCACACGCTTGCACGAGCTCTCGACGTGTTCGGCAAAGGCGCCACTTTTTACTCGCTGCAGCACGAAAGTCCGGCGCGCATAGACTTTTACCGGGCGCGCATTGTGGATGGGCTCGGGCAGATCGTCCACGAGCGGCTCTTCGCTGTGGAGATTCCCCAGAACGGTGAACCGCGATTACAGGAACCCGGCGTGCTGGGCAACTTTGCGCCTGCGGAGCCTCCTGCCGAGATGCCGGTGGTCGCGACCTTCCCCGAAATGACGACCTGGTTTCATGAACGTGCGCTCGCCCCGTTCCTCGAGGAGACACGCAAGGATCGGCTGTCTGAGGTTGATCGGGTCAGTGTCCACGTTGAGCTGTCCCTTACAGAGCTTCTACAACGTGCGGATGAAGAGATCGGCCGCGCCGCGGGGGATGTGGAGCAGAAGCTGGTCGGCGCAGAGGGGCGGCTTGCACAAGCAGAGACACGACATTCGGAGCTGCTTGCCCGCCGCGACCGCCGCAGGATCGACCTAGATCGCCAGCGGGCGCTCACGCTCCAAGCGGTAGAGCGACTCGCAAGTGTACTCGTGCTACCGCACCCGGAGCGCGAGGCGCCCGAAGTGCGTCGCTCAAGCCAAACCTTGAGACCGAAGCCATTGCGATGCGCCTGGTCATGGATCACGAGCAGACGCAGGGCCGCCAGGTCTACGACGTCTTGGATAAGAACCTGGGTTACGACATCACGAGCCTTGATCTTGCCTCGGGAGAGCTGCGCCTCATCGAAGTGAAGGGGCTTGGTGCGGCAACGGGAACGATCCTGCTGACGCCCAACGAGCGCCGTGTCGCCGAGGATCGGCGGGATTGCTTCTGGCTCTATGTCGTAACCGACTGCAATACATCGCCGACGCTACAAGAGCCGATTCGCGATCCGGCGCGCCTCGACTGGACTGAGGTGACGAAAGTTGCACACTACTACATGTCGGTAAACGCAATGACGCAACCGATGTAGGTCCGCGAAGACTCGCCACCCTACAACAGCGGGAGCTGAATCGATGGCTACTACACGCCTCACTGAAACCGACTTGCGCCGTGAACTCGGTGACTTCAAGGAGCGTTATCCAAACGCTCGCGGACGACGAATTGTTTGTCCTTTGGTTTCTCCGCGCGTTTGTGGCTGAAGATGACGCAACGGCGGTGTCCGCTCTCTGCGGCGGCCCAGGCGACAAGGGGGTCGATGCCGTGTTAATCGACGACCCTGCGCGGATCGTGTTTGTCGTCCAGGGGAAGTACCGCCAAAAGCTGTCAGCAAAAGCCGAACACCGGGGCGACGTCATGGGATTTGCACAGCTTGCTGTGAACCTATGCGGAGATGGGACCACGTTCGCGAGCCTCACGAAGGACGTATCGCCAGAAGTATTGCGGCGGCTCGAGGAGGCCCGCACGCGCATCAAAAAACGAGGTTACAGGCTCCATCACTACTACGTAACCCTCGGCAAGTGCAGCAGCGCGCTTCGCGATGAGGCCAACCGGGTTATGCGCGCCGCAGACGGCACAGCGACATTCGAACTTTTCGATGGTAAGCGCATCCTGCTGCTTCTTGCCGACTACCTCGACGGAGTCGCACCGCCCGTCCCATCACTGGACCTTGAGATTGAATCCGGCGGCGGCGTCCGCACGACCGGGGTTTTCAGTCGCTACGACAGTAAGACCGATATCGAATCATGGGTTTTCGCGATGACCGACGCCGCTGTCGCTGGTCTGTACGAGCGCGCCCGCACCCGGCTCTTCGCGCGCAACGTGCGTGGTTTCCTCGGCAGTACCAAGATAAACCGAGGCATGGAAGCAACGCTTCAGACGGAGCCCGACTACTTCTGGTACTACAACAATGGTGTCACGATCGTTTGCGACGAGGCCAGGCGGGAGTCGAGCCTCGGGAGGGACATTTTGCGCGTCACCAACCCACAGGTCATCAACGGCCAGCAGACCACTCGAACTCTCGCGCGCAGTCATGGCAAACGCTCAGGAGCAAGCGTTCTGGTGCGCGTAATTCGTGTCCCTCGGCTTCCGCAGCGAGGGGGTAACGACTTCGAGACACTTGTCTCGCGCATCGTGTCCGCGACCAATTGGCAGAACGCAATCCGCCCTTCGGACTTGATGTCGAACGACCGTCGTCAGATCGAGATCGAACGCCAGTTCCGCAAACTCCACTACCTCTACGTGCGCAAGCGCATGACGAAAGGAGAGGCTCGCAGCGCCGCGGGCACGCGTCATTTACGTGTTGTCAAGAAGGAAGAACTGGCACAGGCCGTGGCAGCTTGCGATCTTGACCCCGCAACCGTTCAAGCCGGCAGGGAGCAACTGTTTGAGGAGCAGATGTATGGCCAAGTATTTCCAAATACAGACCCTATCTATTATCTCTCTCGATATTGGCTACTTCGTGAGATTAGCTACGCGGCAAGAGGATCTCGCGAAAGGGTCTACGCTAAGTGGTTGGCACTGAATTTCGCCTGGCGGCAGCTGGATCCATTATGCCGCAAGCGCGCGGTTGCCACCGCTTTTCGGGAAGCTTGCGAGCGCGATGCCCCTGAGGTAGTGACGCCACTGCTGCGGGCAATCGCTCAAGTCTTCTCGGCAGCACTTCGGTATTACCGGGCCAACCGGGGATCGGGCCCGAATGCGATCGACGTTCGGACGTTTTTTAAGCGGCGCAACCAGCACAAGGAGTTCGCCCGTTTTTGGATTGGCCCCCGAAACCCGGCGCGAAGCAAGTTCAGGGGAGCGTGGATCCGATTTGAGAAAGCAATCTACGAGGCAGCGCGCGGATGATCCCCAAGGACTGCAAGCGCCTCGCCGAGGTGGACTTTCCGATCGCCGAGGTGTCACGGCATGCCGCGCGTGAGAAGTCGATTCGGCACGGGCATCCCTCCACGTTGCATCTTTGGTGGGCGCGACGTCCCTTGGCGTCGAGCCGCGCGGTGCTGCTGGCGTTGCTCTGGCCTGATCCATGCGATCCGCTCTGCCCGACGGAGTTTAAGACGCAGGCGCGCCACCTTTTGCCACGTGTAGGCGGCTGCAACCCAGGCACTACAGATCCCGACTTACGCAAAGCGTTGCTCAGATTCATCGCAGATTTCTCGAACTGGGATAACGCTGCCCAACCTACCTATCGCGAGGTGAGCCGCATGCTTGTGAAAGCAGCGAACGGCCCCGAGCCGCCGTTGATCGTAGACCCGTTCGCCGGAGGTGGGTCGATCCCGCTCGAAGCCCTGCGGCTTGGATGCGAAGCATTCGCTAGTGACTTGAACCCGGTCGCGTGCTTGATCTTGAAGGTAATGCTCGAGGAGATCCCTCGGTGCGGGCTAGAACTCTCGGAGAAGTTACGCCAGATCGGAGAGGATATTAGAGGGCGTGCTAAGACCGCGTTGGCGGAGTTCTACCCGAATGGATCCGGATGGCGCAACACCCATTGCTTACCTTTGGGCACGCACGGTGCGCTGCGAGTCGCCGAACTGTGGTGCTGAGATCCCGCTCGTGCGCTCGCTCTGGCTTTGCAAGAAGACAAACCGAAAGCAGGCGCTGCAACTCCGAGTCGAGCGAGTCGCAGGCCAGCCGCCCCAGGTTCAGTTTGAGATCTACGAACCTAAAGCAGAGAGTGACGTGTCAGAGGGAACCGTGACACGGGCGAAAGCCAGGTGTGTTGCGTGTGACACGGTGCTAGCTGCCGAGCGCGTCCGGGCACAACTTGCCGCGGAGCGCGGTGGTGCCGACGTCCTGTTCGATGCAGAAGGTCGGCGCATGGGCGGAGCACGGCTGCTTGCGGTCGTCATGGTGCAGCCGCATGCGGAGGAGCGACAGTATCGTTTGCCGACGGATTTGGACTACGACGCGATCCGCAAAGCGAAGATGCGGCGAGCAGTGATTTTGGAAGGGTGGGTTCAGGGTGGAAAGCAGTCGTTGTGCCCGGTGCCGGACGAGCCCTTGCCCCCGATTGGGACACTAGGGTTTCGTGTGCAGCGGTATGGCATTCTCCAATGGGGAGATCTATTCACGGCTCGACAGGCTCTAGTACTAGTAACGTTGTGCGAGATGTGTCGCGGTCTTGATGGTAAGGACGAACTGCGTCACGTGGTCTCGCTTACGATTGGCAGGCAAGCAGACTACTTGTCGTCCCTGTGTACTTGGCATTATCACAATCGGGAGAAAGTCAACCACACTTTTTCCCGACAAGCTCTTCCGTTCGTTACTGACTTCGTAGAAACGGTCTTTTGTGAGTCCGGCTCGGGTGGGTGGGACGGGTTGCTGGACTGGAGTGCTATGGCAGTGGCAACACTAGGGGCTATCGGGTCGCCTGCGACGACATTCCAAGCAGACGCCGCGGAGCACCCTCTATCCGATCAAGCTGCTCAAGTTTGGTTTACTGATCCGCCTTACTATGACGCTGTACCGTACGCCGATCTTTCAGATTTTTTTCTCGTCTGGCATAAGCGTGCGTTGCCGGAGTCTTTAGGTTTGCGCGATCCCTTTGATCCTGCGAACCCGCTCTCACCGAAAATTCGCGAAGCCGTCCAGGACGAGACCAAGAAGGATGGCGCCCAGGTCGAAGGGTCGTGAGTGGTTCGAAAGCACTATGGCTAAAGCTTTCGCCGAGGGACGTCGTGTGCTGGATGAGAATGGCGTGGGTTCGGTTGTGTTCGCCCATAAGACAACAGAAGGTTGGGAGGCCTTGCTCTCAGGGATGATCAAAGGGGGGTGGACGATCACGGGTTCCTGGCCCTTGGCCACAGAGATGGCAACGCGTTTGCGCGCTCGAGAGTCCGCAGCCCTCGCCACAAGCGTCCACCTAATCTGCCGTCCTCGCTCTAATACTGCACCTGTGGGTGACTGGATTGCTGTCCTTCGCGAGCTACCAAATCGCGTCGGCGACTGGATGGATCGCCTTCAGGGCGAAGGGGTCCGCGGCGCCGACCTTGTCTTCGCATGCATTGGGCCTGCGCTCGAGATTTTCAGCCGCTACTCGAAGCGTTGAGACCGCTGATGGGCGTGAAGTCGCTCTTGCCGACGTACCTGGAGAAGGTCTGGGAGGTCGTGGGCCGCAGCGCACTTGCCCAGGTGCTCGGCACCGCCGAGGCCAAGCGCACGCAATGGTGCGGCCGGCGCCGTCGAGGAGGACGCGCGGCTCACGGCACTGTTCCTCTGGACGCTGCAGGCCACCGACGGTGAAGCCGTCCGACGATACTGAGTGACGATGGCGAGGACGATGAAGCGTCGACGATGCCGAAGATGATGAAGAGAACTACTCACGCGGCAAAGCCAAGGGCTTCACGCTGGTCTTCGATGTGGTGCGCCGCTTCGCGCAGCCGCTCGGCATCGAGCTTCCCAAGTGGGAAGGTCGCGTGATCGAGACAAAGAAGGGCGTCGTACGCCTGCTGCCGATCGCCGAGCGCGCGAAGCAACTCTTCGGCGAGGACGGCGCGCAGGCCGTGGCCGCGCGGCTGAGCAGAATGTGGCTGTCGGACGTCAACCCGCTTCAGGGGATGCTGTTCCCCGATCTAGCGGGACGCCAAAGACTCGCGGGAAGAGTCGTGTCCACGGCGGGCTCGCGGGCGTCGAGGTTTCAGATGCAAGCCTGGCCGCCGCCCGCGAGGCGACGACTCTCGACCGCGTCCACGCGGCGATGCTCCTGCAGGCCGGCGGGCGCACCAACGCGCTTCGCGCACTGCTCAAGGCGGAGCAGGACCGCGGACCCGATTTCCTGCGGCTCGCCAATGCCCTCTCGGCCCTCTATCCAAAGGGGAGCGAAGAGAAACGCCTGATCGACGCCATGCTGCTGGCGGTTCCACGATAGCCAGATGCTCATTTTTGCGTACGGATCGAACATGAACTGGAACCAGATGCAAGAGCGGTGTCAATCGTCCCGCGCTGTTGGAATCGCAGTTTTGCGGGACCATAGGCTTGCGTTTACGCGGGGATCGGTCAATCGTGGCTGTGGGGTAGCAGATCTGATCGCGGAGGAGGGTGCACACGTATGGGGTGTGGTCTATGAGATCGACGATCTAGATGTTGGCAAGCTCGATGCCTCTGAGGGCTTCAGAGCAGGACGAAACAAGAACTCTTACCTGCGGCGTGAGTGCGTGGTCTTTCTCGATGGACTAAAACAGCGGCCACTTACAGTGTCCGCCTACTTTGGCACCCCGCAATCCAACCCTCCGCTGCCAAACGCTGCGTACAAGAGACTCATTCTCGCGGGAGCAAGACAGTGGCACTTGCCGGAGGGCTATATCCACGAGCTGGAACAAATTGAGGTCAGCGAATGACAGACCCGGAGTTCGCTGTCTGGCAGATCTCCGCCGGACCAACCTCGCGCGCGTATGGCGAGATTTTTATGCGGTACGGCGTCGCGTTGATCGGCCCGGGGGACGCCGGACCGTGGAACCCGGCGCGGGACGATGATGAGTTCGAGGGCGGCTTTGTGCGGCGGTTCGCGAGTGAGATGAAAGTCGGGCACGTATTTCTGTTGCGCACGGGCCTCACGACGATTGTCGGCCGTCGGCCTCGTCGCTGGCGACTACCTTGTACGTGAACGCTTTCGACGACGTGAATGGCTGGGATCTTCAGCATGCCCGGCGGGTGCGCTGGTCCCGCCTGCCAGGGCAGCACGTGTTCGGAGGTCCGGCCATTCGGAGCCAACCCGCCGCGCTGCTCACGGGTGTGGAACGAAGAGGTCGTGGACTTTGCGGAGCGATTCCTCAAGTCTCCGCCGACGTACTGGCAGTCTGCTCCACTGCCGGAGCTCCCCGCTGAGCAGCCACCGCTTGATCAGGTTCCCGACGCGCTGCAGGAATCGTCGCCCAGGCCGCTGATCTCGTGCCGCTGCTGCAAGACGGCCAAGCCTTCGGCGAGCCTCCAAGCGAGGACGAGCTGATCGCGCATTTCGTCGTGCCGTTCCTGCGCGCGCTCGGCTGGCCGCCGGAGCGGATCGCCATGCAATGGCGACACATCGATGTGGCGGTGTTCCGGGCGCTGCCGCGTACGCCAGAGAATTGCTACCTCGTGATCGAAGCTAAGCGCCTGGGCGCAGGCGTCGAAGGCGCGCTTGAGCAGGCCAAAGGGATACGTGGAGGCGCTTGGGAGTTCCGCGCGACGTGATCGTCACCGACGGCATCCGCTACCGGATGTACGCTGGAGCGCGCGGTTCGACGCCCAGTCGCCTATGCGAACCTTGCGCGCCTGAAACAACCGGCGGCCGACCTGTTCGCTCGCATGCAGAGACCGTAGGAGAATCGCAAATGGAACCCTGGTACAAGGTCGCCACGCCGCGCAAGGAAGTCCGCGAAGGCCGCTCGTTCAACCCGGACGAGTTCGCCATCGCGCTGGAGCAGGTCGTGGCCGGGACGGCACCCGAGGACTACCGCGACCCGGCCAGTTCTTCGCGCGCACCTGCTTCACGCGGGCGCTGCGCGAGCACGCGGGCATGGTGCTGCGGCGGCTCTCCGGCCGAACCGAAAACACGGCGCCAGTACTCACGCTCATCACCCAGTTCGGCGGCGGCAAGACGCACACGCTGACCACGCTCTACCACCTGGCGAAGAACGGAGATGCCGTGGCCGGCTATCACGGGCGTCGCCGATCTGCTGCGCGAGGCGGGCATCGGTTCAGTCCCGAGGCGAAGGTCGCCGTGTTCGTGGGCAATGCCTGGGACCCGCAGCCGGGCCGCGAGACTCCGTGGATCGACATCGCCCGCCAGCTCGCGGGCGACAAGGGCGTCGAGGCGCTCGGTGCCGCGGCGAAGACCACGCCGCCCGGAACGGATGCCATCGCGCGGGTGTTCCAGGCGGCCGGCGCGCCGGTGCTGCTGCTTTTCGACGAGGTGCTGAACTATCTGAATCGCCACCGCGGCAGCGCCGAATCGTTCCACGCCTTCATCCAGAACCTGACCGTCGCCACCACCGGCACGACGCACGGCGCGGCCGTGATCAGCCTGCCGCGCAGCCAGGTCGAGATGACCGAGTGGGATCAGGAGTGGCAGGACAAGATCTCGAAGGTCGTGCGCCGCGTCGCCAAGGACCTGATCGCCAACGACGAGACCGAGATCAGCGAGGTTGTCCGCCGGCGGCTCTTTCGAGGATCTGGGCAGCGAGAAGATCCGGAAGAACGTTGCCAAGACCTACGGCGACTGGTGCTTCGAGCGGCGCGCGCAGCTCCCGCCGGAATGGACGGCGGTGGACTCGGCCGCGACCGAGGCGAAGGCGCGCGAGTTCCTGCAGCGCCGCTTCGAGGCCTGTTACCCGTTCCATCCGGCGACGCTCTCGGTCTTCCAGCGCAAGTGGCAGGCGCTGCCGCAGTACCAGCAGACGCGCGGCACGCTGGCGATGCTGGCGCAGTGGATCTCGATCGCCGCACAGGATGCTTTCGCAAGGCTCGCACGCGAGCCGCTCATCACGCTCGGCTCGGCGCCGCTGCCGAGCCGGGATTCCGCAGCGTCGTGCTGGGCCAGCTCGGCGAGTCGCGGCTCGTCGCGGCGATCGACACCGACATCGCGGGCGAGCAGGCGCACAGCAAGGCGCTCGACGCCGACACCAAGGGACCGCTGCGCGACATCCACCGGCGCGTCGGCACCGCGATCCTCTTCGAGTCGTCGGGCGGGCAGACCGACAAGGTCGCGCACCTTCCCGAGCTGCGCTTCGCGCTCGGCGAGCCCGAACTGGACACGACGTCGATCGACAACGCCGCTTTGGCGCTCGAAGACAGGTCGTACTTCATTCGCAAGGCGGGCTCGGACGGCTTCCGTATCGGCTACCAGCCGACGATGAAGAAGGTGGTGAGCGACCGGCGCGCGTCGCTCGACGAGGAGACCGAGGTCAAGCCCGCGATGCGCAAGCTCGTCGAGGAGGAGTTCCGGCGCGGCGCGAGCATTCCCGTCGTCCCGTTCCCGAGCGATGGGGCGGAGATCCCGGACACGCCGAGGCTGACGCTCGTCGTGGCCGATCCGGACGTGGAATGGACGGGCGGCGGCTCGCTGCGCGCGCAGCTCGCCGAATGGACCCGCCAGCGCGGAAAGTCGCCGCGGCTCTACCCGGGCGCGCTTGTCTGGTGCTCTCAAGAAGCCGGGGCGGGATCTGCGCGACAAGGTGGAGCTGGGGCTCGCGTGGAAGCGCGTGGCGCGCGAGGTCGCCGAGGGCACCCTCGGCGGTGAGTTCGACAGGAACGACCGGGCGGAGCTCCAGTCGAAGGTCAAGGACGCAGAAGAGGCGGCCAAGGACGAGGTCTGGGGCGACTACCGGTTCGCTGTCGTTGCCGACGGTCAGGAGACCGACGGGCTCAAGGTGATCGACCTCGGCGCGGGGCATTCTTCGAGTGGCGAGACCCTTTGCGGTCGGGTCATCGCCGCTCTCAAGTCCGAGGCGCTCCTCAACGAGTCCGTCGGCGCCGGCTACATCGAACGCAACTGGCCGCCGGCCCTGAAGGATTCCGGCGCGTGGCCGCTCGCGAGCCTGCGGCAGAGCTTTCTCAATGGATCGCTCACCCGCCTCGTGGACCCCGACGCAATCCTTGGCACCAAGATCGTCGAGTTCGTAAGCAGGGGCGACTTCGGATTGGCGTCGGGCCGGAAACCCGATGGAAGCTACGAGCGGGTGTGGTTCGAGGAGCTGGTTGCGTCGGACGAGGTCGCCTTCGACGCTGGTGTGTTCCTGCTCAGAAAGGATTTCGCGAAGACCCTCAAGGGAGGTGCTACGGTGGAACCTGTGCCCGGACCGAGTCCCTGGCCTGGCCCGGAGCCCTCGCCGGAGCCGCGCCCCCCACCAGCACCCGAGCCAGCCGCTGCGACTAGGACGCTGCGCCTTGTCGGAACGGTGCCGCCCGAAGTATGGAACCGCCTCGGGACCAAGATTCTGCCGAAGCTGCGATCGGGTTCGGACCTACAGATTGGTTTGGAGTTCACAGTCACAGTCAAGAGCGACACCGCGAGCAGTCTCGCCGCGGACCTCCAACAGATTCTGCAGGAGCTTGGACTTAGCAATGCAATGCGAGTCGAATAAGATTGCATAACGGGAGGCGGAACGACGTATGGAGCGGGACCAAATTGAGCCATTAAAGCGAGGGTTGGCGAACGCCAAATGGGGTGATATGGCCGAAATTGCCCGTCAAATGCAACTTTCCGGTACAGCATGTCCGGAATGTCATGTTTTCACTGTATCTTAGGGGTGAGCTGAACCTAGATTAATAAGCATTTGCAGTACTGCCGAAAAATTCAGACCATTCACACTGCAATCTGGACTACGGAGCATTGAAATTATGCCGTCGCTGGAGATACTGGAGGCCGCAATTGTTACGGTGGGGTCATTTAACCCGCCTATCATCAGCGTAGAGTGGTTAGAGGCAAACGGATTAATTGGCAGAGGGGATGCAGAGCAAGCTCGGTCTCGACCCGACTACATAATCTCCCGGCAGATAACCAAGTTCCAAACTGAAGTTGTGTTGGTACAGGTCCTTGAAAACCAACTTTCGATCAGTTCTACGGGCCCGGTTTCTCCGGGACTGTGTGACCTGGCCGTCGGGATTTTTGATCTCCTGCCTCATACGCCTGTAACCGCCGTAGGCATAAATTTCTCTGCGCATTACAAGATCGAAGACTTGGCAACTTATCATCGTATTGGCGATAGATTAGCCCCGAAGGAGATTTGGAAACATTTGTTTAAGAATAAGGCGGTCGGTTTAATGGATCTTACGATAGTCGTGAACGAAGGCGACCGAGACGATGTCATGCCGCCAAATCAGCAGCGCATCACACTCCAACCCTCGCAGAAAGTGAAATATGGCGTTTATCTTCAATTGAACGATCACTATGGAGCGGACTTGGATGGCAAATTGCTGACTTCCGCGGCTGCCGTATCGGCGGTTGTGAGAAAATGCTGGGCGAAGACTTACTCAAGATCTTTGGATCTGTTTAAGAGCATTCTCGATTTGAGCGGTTCTGAAAAGCCAATTAGCAAGTCGATGACCAATGACGACCACTAACATGCTCCGTGGTGAAGCCTCGACCCGGGCGTCACGCTTAATCGCAGATCAACTTGTGAGGATCATCGACAAACGAGTTGCATCGGGAACGATCAACCGAAAACTCGTCGCGTTTGAATCGAATCAAGTTTCAGAACCGGACTTTGAGGTCGTCACTCCAATACCGATTCCGGCTTTAGGCGGTGAAGTTTCGCAGAACACAAAACCTATTCAGATCTGGGAAGGGGTAGTGTTGTCGATTGATCTCGCAAATAGCACTATGTCTACTCGCTTGAATGCAAAGATTGGCAGTTTCCCGGAACATACAGCGGATATAGAATTGGAATGGGTGCACGAGCAGGATCTGGATCTTGTTAAGCCGGGCGCCATCTTCTATCTCACCCTATTCAAGAGATTAAGTCACGGTTCCGTGCAAAATTCCCAGGAGATACGATTTCGTCGCTTGCCGAATTGGTCTAATGCTCAAATTCGGTCCGTGCATGAGACTGGGAAGTTACTAGCCGCTAAGATGAAAGTTGCGAATGTCTCCAGCGACGATTGATTACGGGGACGGCCCGGATTCGGATCAATTAGAAATCACATTATTCGGCCCAGGGTATGGCGAGGCGATTGTCGTACATTTGGGGTTAGATCGTTGGATGTTAGTTGATTCCTGTATGGCGCCAGGAGCGTCGATTCCGGCTTCTGCCGACTACCTTAAGCAAATCGGCGTTGCACCGTCCGCAGTGAAGGCGCTAGTTGCTTCTCATTGGCATGACGATCACGTTAAGGGAATGTCACAGCTGGTGAACTTGTATCAGGGCGCCGATTTCTTTGTACCAGCAGTATTGGCGACCAAGGATTCGCGTGCATTTTTGAGTGCGTATAGCGGCGCGCAATGCTCGGGACTCTCGCGAGGTACAAAGGAGCTATATGATTCTTTGCTTGCTTGTAAAAGTTCAATTGCTGTCAAAAGCAGATGCGAAATTCTTTATGATCAGGCTCAACCGATTCCTTTGCACGTCGTCGCCTTTTCTCCTACCGAGCCCGCGTTCAGTCAGTTCTTGGCTCACATTCTTGAATATGTCCCCCAGATGAACACTTCCCTGCCGATAGGTCATGCGCCGGACGTGTCACCGAACATCACTTCAGTAGTGCTGCATATCAAGCTCGGTCAACACACAATGCTTTTAGGGGCGGATTTGGAGCGACACACAACAGCCGGGTGGGACGTAGTAGTGTCCGACGCCTGGTGCCGAAAAAAGTCACCAGCGGATATTTTCAAAGTCGCGCATCACGGCTCGCACTCCGGCGATCACCCCGACGTGTGGGCAAATTTCTTGAGTAGCAACGCGACAGCACTAATGTCGCCATTCAACAATGGGAAGCACATGTTGCCGACATCTGATGATAGGAAGAGGATTCTCGCTCATACAAATTCGGCTTATATCACGTCAACCGCCTCCAAAAAGGCGCAATTGCCGACCGACCAGCTCAAGCGCCTGAATGATATCTGCAGCAATGTCACTCCAGTTCAATCTGGATTCGGTGCGATTCGCGCGCGGCGCCGAATGGGAACTCAAAGCTGGAATGTCGAGTTGTTCGGGTCTGCAGGAAGTCTGGTCTAATAGGTGAGCCGCAGCCCGAGGTGCGGACTGAAAATCCGCAGATCGGTGGTTAATCCGTTAATCCGCTCCCCATCTGCTCTTGCTTCGGCGCACCGAGGCGCTATGCGACCAAGATGGCGCTCCCATGAAACGCCGTCGGCAACCAATAGATGACCTGATTGACGCTCTGGTGTGGATGCGAAGACGTGACCAGCGCGCTAAGGCTTCACGCGTGGTGATCCGGTATGCTCTTTTCATGCCCAGCCTCCCCCCAAAATGACCCACTTAGACCGGGTAAATCGACCAACCGGGCGCCTGCTTGGCTTGTGGTGGCACTCATAATGCCGAGGTCGAGGGTTCGAGTCCCTCTCTCACCACCAGTAGAATCAACAAGTTATGATATTTGTACTGCGGTGCGATTTTTGCCGTAAGTGCAGTGTAAGTGCAAGTGCGAAAAAAATTCAGCCAAGGGTCAGAAAAGCCGCAGCCAAACGTCCCTATAAGGACTTCGAACTTCGAACCATGGCTGACGACCCTTGCTTTCAACGACATGGGGCGCAGAGGATGCCACGCGTGTGCCATCTGACAAAGATCGACCGGCTGCGGCCGGTGGCGAACGTCAGCATTGAGCAGTTCCATTCATGCTCCAAACGCCAGTTCAGCCTCGACTGGCGCAGAAAGGTCCTGCTTTACCGTCGGGTCTTCCTGCAATTCAACCGCGGCTAGCCCATACGCAGAGATTTTTATATGACTGGTTTGATCGGCTGGAGCACAGCGCCTCAACAGGATTGTTCGCTACGAACCCCAAGAAGACCTATAATTCATTTGCGTAATTCTCGCTAAAAAGAAGGAATGATCGGGCCGAAAGCGGCAAAACTCACATTTCTCGAGATCGGCCGGTGGTCAGACCAAGTAGGGGACGCCATATGAGCGCACTTGATGGGTCCAGCGAGCTGCCGTCAGCCCCCGATACAGTCGAGGAGCCGGATTACTCCATTCGATTAGCGCTTCTCGCGGCGATCGTGGAGTCCTCGGACGATGCGATCGTGAGTAAGACGCTCGAGGGCCGGATCCAGTCCTGGAACGCTGGCGCCGAGCGGATATTCGGATACACAGCTGCGGAGGCAATCGGTCAACCAATCACGATCATCATTCCTCCCGAGCTTCTTGACGAAGAGCGGCACATATTGCACCAGATACGGCGCGGCGAGCGGGTGGATCATTTCGACACGATCCGCGTGACCAAGGACGGCCGGCGTATTGCGATTTCACTCACGGTGTCTCCGGTTCGTAATTCCCGTGGTGTCATTGTTGGCGCCTCCAAAGTCGCGCGTGACATCACTGAGCGCAAGCACTCGGAAGAGGCACTGCGCGAGAGCGAACAGCGGTTGAAAGCAAGCGACGAAGCCTTGCGGGCCGCCGATCGCGTTAAGGACGAGTTCCTGGCGCTCCTCGCCCACGAGCTGCGTAATCCACTCGCTCCGATCCGTTACGCGCTGGCTGCGAACAAAAAGCCAGGCCGAACTCCTGAGCAACTTAAGCGTTCGGAGGAGATCATGGAGCGACAGGTGGCCCACATGAGTCGCCTATTGGATGACCTGCTCGATGTCTCGCGCATTAAGCGAAGTAAACTCGAACTGAAAAAGACACCCACGGAACTTGCCTTCGTGGTTGGGTCTGCAATCGACGCAGCGCGGCCTGTTCTGGAAGCGAAAAATCACACATTGTCACTAGACCTGCCCAAGCACGCCGTGCGGCTGGAGGCAGACCCTGTGCGCCTGGCACAGGTATTTTCCAACCTTTTGATCAACGCAGCCAAGTACACCGATCCCGGCGGCCAAATCGAGTTGCGCGCAGCTCGGGAGGGAAGTGAGATCGTTGTCGCGATCCGTGACAATGGTATTGGTATCTCTGCAGATATGATGCCGCGATTGTTTAAGATGTTTGAACAAGCGCAAGGAGCGCGCGGTCGTGCGGAAGGTGGGCTCGGCATAGGGCTGTCGCTCGTGCGGGGTATCGTGACGCTGCACGGTGGAAGCGTTGAGGCGAGCAGTGACGGGCCTGGCATGGGAAGTGAGTTCATTGTGCGGCTGCCTATCGGAACGCCTCTGGCGGAGATTCCTGATATAGAAGCAGCCAAGCAAAGCTTTGTGTGTGGCAGCCTCAAGATCCTAGTTGTCGATGATAACCGTGATGCGGCGGACTCTTGCGCTGCGCTTTTGGAGCTATCAGGTCACCACGTCCAGATTGCCTATACAGGTCGACATGCGCTGAAGCTCGCCGAGACGTTCCGTCCTCATGCAATTCTTCTGGATATCAGCCTCCCAGATTTCGACGGATACCAATTGGCCACAACCATTCGAGCTGCCCCATGGGGTCGCGGCATCGTCCTCATTGCTATAACCGGCTGGGGCCAGGAGGAAGACCGTCGACGCGCACTCGAAGCCGGCTGCGATCATCATCTGACAAAACCGATTGAAGCGGAGACGGTGGAGTCTTTGCTTTTATCATTGGATTCAGCATTTCACAGCACCAGATAAGAAAACTGTTAGATCGAGCGACGGCTTCGAGGCACCGAGTTCGGTACCGCCACTGCCCGGTTATGGCCCGACAGCGGAAGTAGGAGCGGAGCGGCTCAACAACCGAAGAATGTGTTAACGCTACCGCCGTAACAAGCAGACCGACTTCGCCGATGGCAAGCGCTGCAAGGGATCGAGTTATAATAGTTTTAATGTCTTGCTATTGCAGAAAACATTCCTACGAACCAGGAGGTCGGGAGTTCGAATCTCTCCGGGCGCACCAAATCAAGAGGTTACAGATCTAAGGGGCCCGAAGTTCGAATCAAAGTGACCACTTGGGGCCAAACCTTGACCGGCTGTTGTATGCCGCCACCCATGTGCGCGGCGTGTGCGGTTGACCCGACGCGATTCGTTGCTCCGCCGTCGATCCGTAAAGAGCGATTGACTATCGAAACTGATCCCGATCGGCGCACCGATGCTTCGCCGCGCGTTGCACGAGGATCGAGAATGCTTGGGCAGTAGGACTCTCGGGTCTCCTACGGACAACGACGAGTGCTTCTCGTCTGGACACGTCTCATCATGCCCGATGGCTCCTCGATCACCTTGGATCGATTGCAGGGCGTTGATCCGGCAGGTTACGCCGGGCTCGAGGATAAGGTCGACTCTCATTGGGGAAGAATCTTTGCGGGCGCCGCGGTCTCCACTTTGCTGGGGGTCAATGCACAGCTGGTGGCGCAGGATCAGAGCGTGAATTCAGGATCGGTGACTGTGGCGATTCGCCAGAGCTCGCAAGATAGCCTCAATCAAGTCGGTCAACAGTTGACCCGGAAGAACCTGAATGTTCAGCCGACATTGACCGTGCGGCCTGGATTTCCACTGCGGATCATCGTCAACAAGGATTTGATCTTACGACCGTACGTGCAAGCCCAAGAACAAGAGCCGGCATCATGAAAAATCAAGCTGAGGAAGTTACTGAACACACGTCACGCCCGGAGCATAAACACGAAGTATCGCAATCATATCCCCGAGCTGGGGTTTCTCGTCCTGGCCTGCGAATGTCTGGCCGGGGGATCGTGTTTACGGTGGAGAGTGGTGTTCAATATCAAAGCACTTCAAGCGCCGCAAGCCTCAAAGCATCTAAGAGGACGCCTTTGTCCACCGGTTTCTTCAAGTAACCGACAGCACCCAGGCGCATACACTCGGTGCGCAAAGCGGGCGAGTCCTGTGCGGTGATAATGAGGACTGGCACGTGCACCTCGGCCAACGTGAGCGCCTGCAGGACCTCCACGCCACACTGGTCCCGCATTTGCAGGTCAAGCAACAGACACTCGGGCCGGTCGACTGTCCAATGCTGGAGTAATTGGTGACCGGAGGCATACGCGCGCGCAGGGTAGCCGGCGGCCTGCAGTAAGCGGACGATTGCTTTGCGAACCGATTCTTCATCATCGAGTACTGCGATCATGGTCCTACGCTGTACACGGAATTCTTCCTTGTACTGACCATCGAGGCACCCGGCAATTAGACTTTAGGGGCCTGATTCGATCTTGGAGCCGAGGCGCTGACGCATGCGGTCACCGGGGCGCACTGAAGAGTCCTTGGAGGGCTTGACGCGCAATGCAGCGGAACGAAGTGCTAGGTCGCCCACGATATTGCTCACGAGTAGGTCAGGTCAAGCAGGTGCTCTGGCGAGTGGCCGAGCCTTTCATGCGACCTGTGGGCACTCGCAGACGACGCATGTGCCGGTATCGTCGAGCCGCGTGATCTGGAATCTCGCTCCGAGCAGCGATGCCCGGTATCTCATCGTACGTAATCCAAGTCCCGTCGCGCTGAATTCGGGGACCGTCAGCCCTTCGCCGTCATCGCATATCTCCAGGCGCACGCTCGCCGGCTCGATGTCCAGCGTCACGCTTATCGAGTTCGCGTGTGCGTGCCTGAGCGCATTGGCGAGCGCCTCCTGTGCAATGCGAAAGAGGTGATCGGACGCCGTGGGACTGAGCCCGAGCCGCGTCATCCCGACGTTCTTGAAATCAAGGGTTGGCCCGGACCCGGATTTAAGGCGCGCAACCAACTCCCGCAGGCCGGCGACTAGGCCCCCCATGAGCTTCAGTGACCGGCGACAGACCGCGCGCGATGCTCTGGCACGACTGCAGCAAGTTCGGCGAACGCTTCATGGCCGACACCCGGATCTACCGCCAGACGCAGCGCCCGTTCTTCATCGACAAGTTGCCGGACAACTTCCGCGACATCGGCCTCATCCACTTGATGCTGCCGAATGCGAAAATCATCGACGCCCGGCGCGAACCCATGGCCTGCTGCTTCGGCAACCTCAAGCAGCTGTTCTCGGGCGGTCAGGAGTTCAGTTACAGCATCGGGGACATTGCGCACTACTACCGCAACTATCTCGAGCTCATGCGGCACTGGAACGTGGCGCTGCCCGGGCGGATCTTGACGGTGCAACACGAAGACATCGTGGAGAACCTGGAGGGCAATGTGCGGCGCATCCTGGACTTCTGTGGCCTGCGTTTCGAGCCGGCCTGCCTGGAGTTCCACAACACCCCGCGCAACGTGCGCACGGCCAGTTCCGAGCAGGTGCGACAGCCCATCAGCCGCGAAGGCGTCGACCAGTGGAGGAATTACGAACCCTGGCTGGGCCCGCTCAAGGATGACCTCCGCGACGCTCTGACCACCTACAGGGACTGAAGGGCGCTGTGCCGGTTTGGCCCTCTGGAATCCGGGCCGGGCCGAGCCTCCGCAGAGGGCCTAGCCCTCAAAACGGGGGACGTCGCGAATGTACTGGTTCCTGATGGGCTTGATCTTGATGCAGGAAGGGATTTTCCGTTGACGCGTCAGATTTCCCTGACGTCACTAACCTGGAATCACCAATGGCGTTCGCGATCCAGAATCACCAAGCTCATCGTTCTAATAGAGGTCAACTGAGATACACGCCAGGAGCGAATCATCATGAGTAATGAGCCATCCACCAATCACGGCGAGGGAAACCCAGAGGCCGCGGATGAATTCAATACGGCTGAGCAACGGTTCGTCAAATCGGAGCGCGGTAAAAAGAAGATTCAAGAAGGCCCGCAGGTTAAGCCCGACGAGGAAGCCGGTCTCGCCGGCGCAGAGGAGCTAGCTCGCCGGCGCGCAAAAGCCGACGACAGCGCGACAGCGATGGGGCCGAAGCCTAAAAAAATTGATTAATGGCTCGATGTCTAGGATCGGCGGACCGCAAGCCGTAGTAAGAGTTAAGGAATGCAAGGCGGTCCCACGCCTGGGTATATGCGAGCAAACGCCCGTTCCAGGTTCTAATCGCCTCCGTGGCCCGCTAGGTCCAACCAGCGTCACCCCCGGGGCAATTCGGATTAATCCTTCGACGGCGAAGCCGTCTCCGAAGATTCGTAATCCTTCCGAGTGGCGGGAGTGGAGGAGCGCTTATCCGCATTAGGTGTGCTGCCCGGCGGCGTGCGGACCGATTCATCGACTGATTGTCCCGGCTTTTGATATCGACCTTCACCCCATGGCCCTGGGCGTCCGATATCCTCGCCGGTCGTACCTTCAATATTTCCCATGAGTCACCTCAGAATTACCGCCTAGCTGAGCTATGAAGCTACTTTGTCGGGAAGATCACAACGGCGGCGCTTCCCGATCGGATGTAGGCAATCGCCGCTCTAAACTCGGACCGGAACCGTTAGGAACGGTGGGGTCGCCGATAGCAAACCAGCTGATTTCGCGGGCATTTGAACTTGGCTGTTATAAGCGAATTGCGCGGATCGTATTGTATGGTGGACGGATGCTCCGTCAGTGCCGCTCGGGTGCCCGGCCGTCGGCGCTAGGTCGACGATGTTGAGCGTGGTCGAAGCTCACCACGGCGTTTGTTTCTTGGTGGTTGTTCGCTGCCAGGATGCCGTCGCCCAACTTGATTTTGCCGCTGGGCATTGGCACCGCAATCGGGGCCACTTCAACCTTTGTGACCCCAGTGCGCCGATCGAGCCCGATTTCCTGAGCACTGGCCGGCGAGAGATCGACGATGCGGCCAGCGACATAAGGACCGCGGTCACGAATGGTCACCACCGCTGTCTTGCCTGTCGCGAGGTTCGTCACCTTTGCGGTCGTTCCGAGCGGAAGAGTTCTACTGGCCGCATTGTTACCGGTTGGTCGCATTCGCGTGCCGTCGGCCATCATTCGGCCCGCAAACATCTTGGCGTAGTACGACGCCTTGCCAATCCGCTTGCGGCCCGACCGGTCGAGTCGCGGTTTCGCTTCCGGCGAGAGGCGCCCAACGGGCGGCGAAGGCGGCGCCTGGCTACTCGGCACCGCAGCTGCGGTATCGATCGCACCCACGCCTATCGCACCGACCAATGACAGTGCGACCACAGCGCCGGCCACCTTAGAGCCTCCCCGGAAGGCCGGCGTGGCCAGCCGGCTCTCGACCAGGAGATCCTCGACCCAATCCAGGTTCTCATTGATGAATTCAGCGTTCGCCTTCATGGGTCTCACTGTCGCGGATGCGCTTCCACCGATCTGTAGGCACAGCCCGGTATCCCGCGTGAGACAAGCGACAGCGGACATCTCTAACGTGCAAGCGCGCGTGTCTACGCAGATGATTTTACTTGTCGTTTGATTCCTACACGCGCCGCGGGAGCGGCCCTCCAGGGCATTGGCGACGGATTCTGTCGATTCTGGGAATGCAGGGCAGCAAACTCGCCTGTCGCGGATTGAGCGGCTTGCGCCGGCCTTGAAACCCAATAAAGAACAATCGGTAAGAAGGTTCCCACAAACCCATTGGCGTGGTTGGCACCGTGAGTTGCGCGGAATGCTGATACGGCCGACGCAGCCGCGACAGTAATCTAACCACATTGAAAGTTAGTCGAATCCATCGTGGATTTTGGAAACGTAGGGGGGTAAGTCATGTCACTGCGAATGTTCGTACTGTCGGCAACAGCGACGCTGGCATGCGCCGCCGGTGCGGGTTGCGCTTCGGAAGGTCCGAATCCGACCGATGAATTGACGAAGGCCCGCACGGTGATCGAACAGGCGGACAAGGGCGGCAACGCGCAGCGTTACGCTACGGCGGATCTGCAGCGCGCTCACGATGAGTTGAGCGATGCGGAGCGGTACGCCACCGAGAAGAAGTACAACGAGGCACGCGCCTTCGCGCAGCGGGCCGAAGTCGATGCCGACGTAGCGGTCGCACGCGGAAACAGCGGCGAGCAGGAAAAGGCCGCGCAGGATGTTGTCCAAGCGGACAATGCATTGCAGCAGGAAACTCAGCACAACGCGACCGATAATCGCTCAAATCAGTAACCTACCAACTCAAATGGAGTGAGCCGTGAAACAAATCGCTACAGTCGCAGGCTTAGCCGCCCTTCTCGCGGCATGTGCGTCGGTTCCCCAGGGCAATGATCAGCTCGATCAGGCGCGGGCGGAAGTTCAGGCGCTGTCAGCGGATCCACTCGCGCAGTCGGCGGCAAGCAACGATCTCGATCAGGCGCGCGCCAGCCTGAACCAGGCAGACGCCGCAGTCCAGCAGAGGCGGCCCGCGGAAGAAATAAATCAGCTCGCCTACTTGGCATTGCGCCACGCGCAGGCCGGCGAGGCGCGTGTGGCCGAAACACGTGCCCGGCAGCAAGTCACCCGTGCCCAGCAGGATCGTGACCGCATCCTGCTCGAGGCGCGCGAGCGCGAGGCCCAAAACGCGAAGGACCAGGCGGCGGCGGCGCAGAGCGAGTTGGCCAGCGCGCGACAGGAATTGGCGGATCTAGCGAAACAGACCGATCGCGGCATGGTCGTGACATTGAGCGACGTGTTGTTCGATACCGGCCGCGCCACGTTGAAGCCGGGGGCGGATCGCGATCTGGATCGCCTAGCGACGGCGCTGAAGCATAATCCCAACATGCGGGTGATGATCGAGGGCCATACCGACAGTGTTGGTGGCGATGACTACAACCAGGCGCTCTCGGAGCGCCGCGCCGAAGCTGTTGCCGATGCGCTGCGGATGCGTGGTGTGCCGGAGAATCGCTACGAAGTGCGCGGTCTCGGTAAGGCCTACCCGGTCGCATCCAACGACACGCAGGCGGGACGGCAGCAGAATCGCCGCGTAGAGATTGTGTTCTCCGATGACTCGGGCCACTTCGCCCAGGGCGACACGCTGCGTTCGAGTGAGCGGTAAACCGGTGCAACGCCACGACACCGCGTCGATCGCCGGTTGTGCGCCATTTTCTCACGCAGAAACGCGCCCTCCGCCTCCTCCAACGCACCCGAAGTAAGGCAAGAAGTTCGGCGCGTAGTCTGAGTGAAGGATTGAATCAGGCGGGTGGGGGAATCGCCGCCAACGACCGAAGAGACAACGGTGGTCGACTACGGGCGGCGAGATTGCCTCATGGAGGCGGAGTTCTCAGGTGCCTTGACACGTGCACCTCGGGAATGACGTTCTTTTGTCACGCGAACGGCCGCTCTGTCGTCTGTCGCAAATTTTCCGAGAGAAGCGTGTAGGGCTACCGCCAGCGCACTTTCTCCGCTAATGAGTTCCGCCCACTTGAGTTCAAGCCCGAGGCGATGGCCTTTCTCGGTGATTTTGAGCGAATCGGGGTTCAGGATAATGACGTAGTCGCGCCCTTTGATGTTTAGCGCGCGTTTTAAGGTTTTATTGAGTGGGGTCACGGCTCACCGAAAACAAAACTCATCATGGGACGCGCTCGTTCTGATGGCCGGTGAGGACCTCCTTCACCTTAAGCTCTGCCTCCAGCCAATCATCCAGCGCCTGGCCCGGCTCGAAGCCGCGCTTCTCGGCAAGAAAATAGGCGGCCTCCGAAATCATCCTATGCCAGTCGGATTCCATTGGTGGGTCGAAGCTGCTCGACTGTGTCATGGTTGAATCTTTCGCTGCAGTCGGAGCCACGCCGCAATACCAATCGACAGGGAGGCGCCGGCGGCAAAGTAGAGCCACGGATTCTCCAGCCACGAGCGCGCGGACCCCTGACGCGGGCGCAATCCTCGCGCGCGCTTTCGCACCTGCTCTTTCACATGGTTGACGGAGACCTGCATCGTATTCGCGAGTTCGCGCACTTGCGGCGTTCGCGAGTGGGCGACTTTCGCGATAAGGTCCTCGGCATCGGCGACCAGATCGCTCATGGACTTGAAGGCGGCATTCATGGGTGGACCTCCGAAGACAGCCTACCCGCATACGGTGGGATCGGGCCGTGGGCGAGGCAGAGGCCACCCGCCCCGGCGCCGATGACCATGATGTCCAGCCCCCGCGCGGGCTGCGCCGGCATGTTACTAATTCGCGTCGGCTTCTCGTCTTCGCCTCCTTCGCTTGGCGGATCATCCGGTTTGGTCGGCTTCGGCGACTCTGTGAAAGGATTTTGCAAAAGAGACCCCTTTTTTAGGTGGCATGACATCTTGATCGCAATTCATTTCACGTCGGTGGTCACGTGTGGCTGTCGGATGGAGGAGCAGCCACTCAGAACCTCTACGCGTTGACGCGGCTTTCTTTATGAAGCTGGCTGACGATATTAACGTCGGCGAATCTATTCTCCTTAAATATACGAGTAATTTGTGCCGTATGGAGGCCAGTGGCGTTTGCAATTTGCCTGATGGCTTCCTCGGCGGCCTGCTTAAGTTCCGGCTCATCGATCGTTTCAATATTGCAAATCACTTCTTCAAGCGGGAGATTAGACACTTTCGTTACCGGCAGGAATGCTTCTTGAACGACCGCAGCGAGTTTCTGCATGTCGGCTTGCTCCCCAGCAGCCAAATCTGAAGGTGCCATCGCCTTGACGATGCGTCGATTAGGCAGCAACCCTTGTGCATGTGCGGCCTCAGCGTCAGTATGGCAGTGGACGATAATCACCCAATGCCCAAGACTGATGGCATTGACCACCTCCTCTTCTACATTGAGCATTTTATCGGCTACGCTTGAACTGGCCCCCATCAACAAGCTACCGGCCAGGGAGCCCATGCCTAGTGCCGAGAGGGCGCCAAGCATCGGCCCCGCCGCCAGCAGTCCGGCGCCGCCCGTCATTGCAATGCCGGCCACGAGCACCAGTCCGGGGACCGCGCCCAAGGCGCCGCCCACCAAAGCACCTTTTGCGGATTTGTGCGCCTTCCACTCATCTCCGAGTTTCTCTTGCCAGTGCTCCTGCTCTCGCCCAAGCAAGCTGATTTGGTCATCCGTGAAGCCCTCATTCTTCAATAGAAAAATAGCATCTCCGACATCGGCGAAATTCGGATAAATGGCGACGATCCTATAAAGAAAGTCCTGCTTGGCATCACCATCCATGGCCTGAACTTTGCCGAGATTCTTTTGAATGGCGCCTTCGGCTTCCAGCGTCTCGTCGCCTATGAGCGTGCCGGTAGTTTCTTTGATGGTTCCCTTTGCCTCGTCTAAGCGGCCTTTGATGTGGTCTGCTTTGCTACTCATTGCGCGCTCCTTTTAAGAACAATCGCCAAGCAACCTGCTCACCCGACTGCCTGAACCCGCGTACGCGCCCAAGCGTGTGATTCGTGACTGGCTAACAACATCGGATGGCTGTCGTGCGTGGCACATTTTGCGGATGATTCTTTATACAGCGTGCTGCTGCTCGACTTTGTGGGACCATTGGTGGGGCAAGCGTAGGTCGAAAGCCAAAGTGGATGTCAGCGGTACGCGGGACAATTGTCCGATACCGGAGGCATTGCGGGGCGCGCGGCCCTATCGGACACCGCAAGACATCTGTCCCGAACTCGGCGATGCCTACCGGCTGCTCAGGACGGCGGAAAGCGCTGGGGCACGCTCATCGACGTTCGGCGCGGCGGCAATCAACTCTTCTTGCGATACAGCTTCCGTTGAAGCACCGTCTCGACGGCGCGCCGCCGAGAAAACCGAGGATGAGGCGCTGTTGTGGGCGGATTCCTACAGACATGCAACTCCGGATATCGGCAAACTCTCCCTATCTAAGTGCGGCCGATCGATCGGATAGGCATCATGAATCGCGATCGTGTAGACGGATCCTCAACCGTATGAGTGCCTCGATGACGTCCGCCGCCGCCACTGTCACATTCCTGCGCGGCGGCGGCGAAGTCGGCGAGCGCCTGCGACACCTGGATTGGAGCAAGACCGGTCTCGGCCGGCCGGAATCCTGGCCGCAAAGTCTGCGCACCGTCGTGCGCATCATGCTCGACTCACGCTATGCAATGTGGATGCTGTGGGGGCCTGAGCTCACGTTCTTGTGCAATGACGCCTATCTGCCGACCGTCGGCATCCGGCGCGAATGGGTGCTCGGCTCCCGCTCGGACAAGGTGTGGGAAGAAATCTGGGCGGAGATCTGGCCGCGTATTTCCAGCGTTCTGACGACCGGCACGGCCACTTGGGACGAGGCTCTGCTGCTGTTCTTGGAACGCAGCGGCTTCACCGAGGAGACGTATCACACGTTTTCGTACAGTCCGGTCTACGGCGATGACGGTCTCATTGCGGGCATGCTCTGCGTGGTCACCGAGGTCACGAACCGCGTGGTCAGCGAGCGGCGGCTGGCCCTGCTCGGCGCGTTGGGCGGTGCGCTGGCGGGCGCAAGCTGCGAGGGCGATGTGTTCAGCGCCTTGTCCCACAGCTTCGAATCCAATGCCCCCGATCTGCCCTTTACCGCCACGTATTTGTTCGAGCCGGACCGCCGGTTTGCGCGCCGCGTCGCGCATAGCGGCTTCACGCGCGCGCACCCGGCGATCCCGGTACGGCTGACGATCGATGAGGGTCTGTGGCCGATCTGCGAATTGCAACGCGACGCCGAGCCCATCACGGTCGCCGATTTGACCCGCTTGTTCGCACCATTTCCGGGAGGCCCGTGGACGGCCGCCCCCCGCCAAGCCCGGCTGCTGCCGCTGCAGAAGCAGGGCCAATCCGAGCTGCTGGGATTCGTGATTGTCGGCCTAAATCCGCTGCGCGGTTTTGATCACGACTATGCGCACTTCCTGGATCTGGTCGCGGCGCAGATCGCTTCGGGGCTGGCGGCAGTGAGCGCCTGGGAAGCGGAGCGACTCCGCGCCGATGCGCTGGCCGCGATCGATCGCGCCAAGACGGCTTTTTTTGCGAACGTGAGCCACGAATTTCGCACGCCGCTGACCTTGATACGCGGCCAGCTCGAGCAAACCCTTGCCGCGCCTGATCGGGATCTCGATGCATCCGTGCGCGACTCGCTGCAGATGGCGTATCGCAACAGCGAGCACCTGTTGAAACTCGTGAACTCCTTGCTGGACTTTTCGCGCCTGGAAGCCCACCGCACGACGGCCCATCTCGAACCGATCGAACTCGGCGCATTTACAGCCGATTTGGCGAGCATGTTTCGCTCTGCGATAGAAACCGCGGGCTTGCACTTCGACGTCGACTGTCCGCCGCTGCCGAGTCCGATCCCGGTCGACCCGCAGATGTGGGAAAACATCGTCATGAACCTGTTGTCGAACGCGTTCAAATACACGTTGAGCGGGTCGATCTCAGTGAGCTTGCGCCAGCAGGAGTCCGCCGCCGTTCTGACGGTCACCGACACCGGCGCGGGTATTCCCGCCGCCGCGTTGCCAAATCTGTTTGAGCGCTTCTATCGCGTGCCGGGCGCGCAGGGACGCACGCATGAAGGCACCGGAATTGGTCTTGCATTGGTGCAGGAACTCGTGAAGCTCCACCAGGGTACGATCACCGTGGACAGCGAATCGGGCCGGGGCTCGCGCTTCACGGTGTCAATTCCGCTGCAACCGGCCGAGGCCACGCAGGGCGCCGCGCCTGCGGTCGTGCCCGCACCCGTATCTGCGCACGCGTTTGTGCGCCAAGCGATGCGTTGGATGTCGCCAAACGACACGGAACTGTTCGCCCCGGAACCCGCATCGCAATCCGAGGCAGAGCCGGTCTGCGCCAAACCGGGACGCGGCATCGTCCTGCTTGCCGAGGACAATGCGGACATGCGCGCCTATATTCAACGGCTGCTCGAGCGGCGCTTTACGATCGTCACAGCATGCGATGGTCAGGAAGCGCTCGATTATCTGCGCAGCTCCCCGGTCGATTTGCTGCTGACCGACATCATGATGCCGCGCCTCGACGGATTTTCGCTGCTGAGCCAAATCCGCGCGGATGCCGCTTTGCGCGAACTGCCGGTAGTGCTGCTGTCGGCGCGCGCCGGTGAAGAAGCGAAGATCGAGGGTCTTGATGTCGGGGCGGATGACTACCTGGTGAAGCCTTTTTCGGCGCGTGAATTGCTGGCGCGCGTCACCACCCATCTATCGCTCGCGAAAACCCGCCGCGAAGCGCACGCCGCCGTCCACGCCGCCGACCGGCGCTTCCGCGTCGCGCTCGAATCCTCCAACATCGGATTTGCGCTATTGAAGAGCACGCGCTCGGCGGCCGGCGAGCTCCATGATTTCGAGTATGTGGATCTCAACAGCGCCGGCGCGCGCCTCCTCGGCCGGCCGCTCGATGAACTCGTTGGCCGCAGAATCGGTGCCGTGTTTCCCGGGGTTTGGAGCACGCCGGGCCTGTTTGATCTCTATTCCTCGGTCCTCAGCAGCGGTGAACCGAAGCAAATGGATGTCCCCGCCGACGTGATCGGGGCCGGCCGTTGGTTCCAAATCGCCGCCGCCCGCTTTGACGACGGCCTGGCCATCTGGTTTACCGACATCACCGAACGCCAGAAAATCACGCTGGCACTCGAGAAGAGCCGCCAGGAGCTGCATCGCGTCACCGATGTCGCATCGGTGATGCTCGCGCGCTGCGATCGGCACGAGCGCTATCTGTTCGTCAATCACGCCTACGCGTCACGTTTCGGGCTGCAGCCCTTCGAGGTCGTCGGCCGGCGCATCGCCGATGTCGTCGGTGCGCAAACGTTTGCAACCGTGGAGCCGCATATCCGCGGCGTGCTCGCCGGCGATCGGGTTGAATTCGAGATGTTGATCCCCGATTCCGATGCTGGTTCACGCCTCCTGAATTGCGTCTACGCGCCGGATATCGATAGCCTCAGCGGCGAAGTCGTCGGCTTCGTCGCGGCGATCACCGATATCTCCGAGCGCCGCCGCCTGGAGGACCGGTTGCGGGAGGCGGACCGGCGCAAGGATGAATTCCTCGCCACGCTCGCGCATGAGCTGCGCAATCCGCTAGCGCCGATCCGGCATGCTGCCGCGGTCGCCACGCTACCCGGCGCGAAACCGGACCAGGTCCGGCGCAGTCACGCGGTCATCGACCGTCAGGTGCGGCATATGGCGGTGCTGCTCGATGATCTGTTGGACATTTCACGGATCACGCAGGGTAAGCTGCAGCTGCGCCTGGACATCGTCGATCTTCAGGATGTCATCGACGCAGCGGTGGAGGCATCGCGGCCGATGCTGGTCACGAAGAAGCATCGCTTCAGTGTGGCGGTTCCGCCGCACACGGTCCAGGTCAACGCGGATAGCGTGCGCCTGGCGCAAATTCTCTCGAATCTGCTGAATAATGCCGCCAAGTACACCGACCCGGGCGGGCTGATCCGCTTGTCGGTGAGTGCCGAGGCGGGGGAGATCGTGATTCGCGTCGCCGACAACGGCGTTGGCATCTCCAGCGACGCGCTGCCGACCTTGTTCACGATGTTTTCACAGATCAAGTCGGCGCTGGACCGCGCCGAAGGCGGGCTCGGCATTGGACTGTCGCTGGTGAAGGGTCTGGTGGAATTGCATGGCGGCAGCGTCAGCGCGCAGAGTCGGGGCGCGGGACTCGGCAGTGAATTTATCGTGCGCTTGCCGGCACCCCATAGCACTCGCGCCGGCAAGCATAGCGCTTCGAGCGCCGATACGCCCGCGCCGCGGGCGTATCGGCGCATCCTGATCGCGGACGACAATCGCGATGCCGCCGAGACGCTCCAGATGCTGCTGTCGATCGACGGCCACGATGTCCGGCTCGCCTTCGATGGCGACCAGGCGGTCGAAGTCGCCGGCGACTTTGATCCGGATTTGATGTTTGTGGACATTGGCATGCCGAAGCGCAACGGCTACGAAGTCGCGCAATTCCTGCGCGAACGCTATCCGGGACGGCACATGCGGCTCATCGCCTTGAGCGGCTGGGGCCAGAGCGACGACAAGCAGCGTGCGCATGCGTCTGGCTTCGACCGCCATCTGACCAAGCCGATCGATCCGGAGGTCATTCAGCAAATCGTGAGCGAGAGCGCTTTTAGTGCGCCGTCGGCGACGCGCAGCGGTGAATTCGACATAGCACCCGAACTCAGCCAATGTAGGACACCACCCTAAACGCAAAAGCGGCTCCCGCGATAACAAAACGGTCACGGGCGACACATTCCTTCGCGAGACTGGGAATCGCTCCAACGCCTATGGAGCCACCGCAGAGCCCTGAGCACGTCGTGATACGATGACACGTTCACGGAAAATCGTGGACAGCCTTAGGGCAAATCCACAACCGTAGGGCCCAACCGGTGATCGGGCCAGAGGTATTTGATGCCCTTGCCCATTGAAAACTACGCACTCATCGGCGACTGCCATACAGGGGCGTTGGTCGGATCGCGATGGCTCGATCGATTGGCTCTGCCTTCCTCGATTTGACTCCGCTGCGTGCTTTGCCGCGTTGTTGGGAGGCCCGGAACACGGCCGTTGGCAGATGGCCCCTACCGCGGAGATTAAGTCGGTATGCCGCAGATACCGCGGTGAAACGCTGATTCTCGAGACAGACTTCGAAACCGCACAGGGAAGCGCACGGCTGATCGATTTCATGCCCCTCTCGGATGAACGTTGGGACGTCGTCCGAATCGTCGAGGGCCTGAGCGGAAAAGTTACGCTGCGCATGGAACTCATCGTGCGCTTCGATTACGGATCTATCGTGCCTTGGGTACGCCGCTGCGGCAACATGCTGTTGATCACCGCCGGACCCGACACGCTCGAACTCACCGCCTCGACAGCCGTCAGCGGTGAGAACATGAAAACGGTCGCCGAGTTCACGGTTGGCGTGGGAGATCGCCAGTCATTTGTGCTCAATTATCGCCCCTCTCATCTCAACACGTTACCAACAATCGATGGAGCTCGCGCGCTCGAACAAACCGAGTCGGCGTGGCGCCGCTGGTCCGATCGCTGCAATATTCAGGGTCGCCGGCATCAGGCCGTCGTTCGGTCACTCATTACCTTGAAGGCGCTCACTTACAAGCCCACGGGTGGAATCATTGCGGCGCCGACAACCTCGTTGCCGGAGCAACCGGGTGGCGTGCGCAATTGGGATTACCGATACTGCTGGCTGCGCGATGCGACTTTTACCTTGAATGCTCTATTGCTCACCGGATATATCAAGGAGGCGATCGAGTGGCGCGAGTGGCTGCTGCGCGCGGTGGCAGGGTCGCCTCAAGATCTGCAGATTCTCTACGGGGTAACAGGATTACGCCGCCTCGACGAAAGTGAGCTTGCCTGGCTGCCCGGCTATCAGGGCGCGGCGCCCGTGCGGGTGGGCAACGCGGCTGTGCGACAATTCCAGCTCGATGTGTACGGCGAAGTAATGGATACATTGCACCTCGCGCGGATGAGCGGATTGCATCCCGATCCCGCCGCCTGGAATGTGCAGATCGCATTGCTCGAATTCCTCGAATCCAACTGGGAGCTTCCCGACGAGGGCATCTGGGAAATGCGAGGACCGCGCCGGCACTTCACGCACTCGAAAATTATGGCGTGGGTCGCCTTCGATCGGGCGATCAAGGACGCCGAGCGCGACGCTCTGGAGGCGCCGATCGAGCGTTGGCGATGGGTGCGGGATGCAATCCACGCACAGGTATGCGAGAAAGGTTTCAACACGCGCAGAAAGGCATTCGTACAATCCTATGAATCGCCGCACCTGGATGCCAGCCTGCTTTTGATTCCGCAGAGTGAATTTTCTGCCGCCCGATGACGCGCGCGTCCTCGGCACCATCGCGGCGATCGAGCGCGAATTAATCATTGACGGGCTGGTACTAAGGTATTCGACCGAAACAGGCGTCGATGCGCTACCGGCCGGGGAGGGTGCCTTCTTGGCGTGCTCATTTTGGTTGGCGGACAGCTACATCCTTACCGGACGGCGTGAGGAAGGCGAGGCATTGTTTGAGCGGCTCCTGGCATTGAGCAACGACGTCGGACTATTCGCCGAGGAGTACGATCCGCGTGCCGGGCGGATGCTCGGAAATTTTCCACAGGCATTGACGCACATGGCGCTGGTCAATACCGCTCGGCTGTTATCGATGCCGGCACATGAAGCCAATTCGGCGACTGCACAGGGCGAACGACCGGCCGCCACACCGAAAACCTTCTAGGTCACAGGTGACCACCCCGACTGACACGGAGATCGGCGAGTCGACTGGATATCAAGATCCAATGCGGCGCTTCGCTGCATTATTCGCTGCGACAAACATGGGCGTCCGTCGCTAATGCTTGCAACATCGTATCCAAGCGAAAGCCGACTAGGGATTTCTGACCACACATCGGGCACTTTGGGGAAAATCTGACAACCAACTCGTCGATCGCAATGACCTCCATAAGAGTTCATGCAAATCTAAATTCCAATCAGCCGCAGTGCTCGTCGCGATCAACGCATTCATGCCATGCATGGTCGTGATAGTAGCGATGGTGATCGTGATCATAGTAGCCTTCGTGTGGCACAACGACGCAGCCGCAAACAATGACGATCAGTTCTATTAAGATGCTGCTCTTAATAATGCGTTTGGTATTTGTCATGGACGCTCCTTCGCAGTTATCAACGCAACTACACTAACGCAAGGTCGTCGCAGTCAACATTCTCTTATCCAGACAATTTGTGAGTCTCAAGTTCTTACAAAACTGCTACCGATTGATGCAAAAGTTATCAGAATTAAGGGGATGCCGGGTCGCGGCGAATGAGCGCGGCGCGCTGCCCCGGTATCGCTTGGCGCTAGTCAGGGACTCGAACCCTCTGGTAGCGCAGGATAGCCGATGGCCAAAGCCGCTCCGGCCGTTGCCGGGCGTGCGAGACGCGTGATCGATCGGCGCGTTGCCGGCACCGGCACATCCAGATCCAGGAACCTACAGATGTCGATCCGGCGCGCGATCGCGTCACGGAAGCCTTGGCGCATCAAGCTGTCGCAATAGCGGCCCTCCGTCAAAAGATAACTCAGGACGTTCGTGCTGCCCTCGCGCATTGCCCCCAGGGCGCGCAACAGCACACGGATTGCGGGAGGAAGATGGTGCGCGTGCCTCGCCGTGGCGTGGGCGAACGACTTGCTGGGTGTCACGACCAGGGCATCGACGGGGCGCCAGTTCATTCCGCTGCGTGAGCGCAGCGACGGAGGAATCACGGCGATCGTCTCATTGATACGTCGCAGTCGCTCCAGGTCCATCTCCAGCGTGTCGGTAAAGATGGCATCGAGTATGTGGCCGCCGATCTGGCCCAAAGTCGGATGCGATGGGCCATCGCCGGCGTTCGAGAGCAGGTCACTGACATGTTCGACGCCGACGATGAAGACGCGATCGGCGCCCAAATGAAGCGCCGGGCTGATCGGAGCCAGTTGTAGCATGGCGCCGTCACCGAAGTGCTCATCGCCAATCCGCTCCGGCGGGTAAATGAACGGAATCGCCGAAGAGCCGAGTAGGTGCTCTGGGCCCAGAGTCGCGCGAACGCCGACCCGGCGGGCGCGGCTCCATGGTCGCAACTGGTCGTGCCCCTCGAAGAAGCTCACGGAGCGGCCGCGGTCATAACTAGAAGCCGTGACGCAAAGCGCATCGAGGTGCCCGTTGCGAATCGCGCCGCGCACGGCTGAAAAGTCCACCACGCCACGAACGAGTTCACGAAGCGGTGTGTTGTCGAGGAGTGACACCGGTCGCCCGCCGGAACCACCGGCTATAACCGCCCATACCCAGCGAGCCACGCTCCGCGCCACGACGCCCGGGTCCGTGCAGTGCACGCTCGAGGCTCGCAGGGAAGCCCACGTGGTCATGATGTGGCGGACGCCCCGTCCGAAATCTTCTGCATGCGACGCCAGAAGCGCCGCATTGAGGGCCCCCGCAGAGGTCCCGCAGATGATCCGAAATGGGCTCGGCGCACCGGGCGGAAGCATGCGCATGATCGCCGCGAGAACTCCCGCCTGATAAGCGGCGCGCGCTCCGCCCCCACTCAGGATAAGGCCAATTTTGGCGTTGGTCATCGTACCACACCGTCGTCCCGCGCCTTGCACCTGGGTGAGGGTCTCGCGCTACACGCCGCCCGGAGGCCTTTCCTCTCTACGCTCCTTCTTCACGGGCTCAGCCCGCGCCGCCTCACGCGGGGGTGCTGTGGTCGGGCGCGCGCTGTGGGTCGACTCGTGGACAGAACGCTCCTCCAGTGCCGTCGGAGGGTTGACTGGCCGATTGGTCTCCTTGACAGCTTCACTCGGGCGGGGCGAGACGTGGCGCGCAGTCGGCGCTGGCGTCGTGCGCGCATTGCTCCGTTCTGGAGCCGGCGTTGGTTTCGCGGCTGGCCGCTGTTCGGTAGGCGCAACTTGCGCCGCGCCGCGCGCCGCCACCACGCCAGGCCCAGAGAACGCGCCGGGTTTTTGCGTGGCCGCAACCGGCGGCTTCCCATGATTGACCGAAGCGAACAGCTGCTTGTTCATGCTGGCCGCGTGCTGATGCGCCACTTGTGCCGGCGTTGGGGCGACGTGCGACTGATGCGCGGCCGCGAGCTCATGCGCGGTCGGCTGTGCGGTGGTTCCACCTTTGCCGCCGTTGTAGCTCACGTTGTTGACCGTGACGTTGTTGACCACGGTCTTGTTATAGACATTGGTGATGTGCGTGTCGGAGACGTTGGTCACCGCCCGGTTGTAGAAGAACTGGCCATGGTCCCAGTGACCGCCTTCAAAGCCGACGCCGACATAGCCGAAACCGTAGTTGACGCCGCCATAAAATCCGATTTCGGGCCCCCAGTAACCGGCGTTCCAGACGAACCCGTTTCCGGAGGCCGCCCAATAGCCCGGCGTCCAGAGGAGTCCTACTTGCGGTGGCTCAACCCACGTACCGGGCACCCAGTAGTAGTCACCGTTCGTATATGCCCAGTAACCGGGAGTCCAGATGTAACCCGCGGCGGGTACCGGAGGTTGCACGTACACCGGCAACACAGGCGGTGCGATGGTGATCGAGACGCCAATGATTTGCGCGAATGCACCCGCGCCATATGCGAGCGCAAGTGTGAGCGCCGCGATAAAGGTAAATCGGGTTTTGAAACTCATGCGTGCGACTCCTCTTCCTTTAAGCCGTGTCGAGCCGCCCGGCGTAGGACGCCGGGCGGACGGCGCGGGAAAGTCGACCGCAGCTTTAATAAGGACACGCCGCGGCCGCCTTCCTTAGCCCTCTAGTTTCGTGATCTTGGTGCCCTCGAGAGACACATCGGCAATCAGGCCATGCTCGCCGAGGACGAACGCGATCACCGGCCGGCGCATCGTCTCGCTGTCGTAATCACCGCCCGCGCCCTTGGATGCGACCGCCACGCCCACATCGGCACCGATGGTCCAACCGGCGCTGCGCTCGAATTTGTCAAGCGCCTCCGGCGTCCTGAACACAATAATCTCCGCGCGGTGCGCGACCCCGATGGTCGCGCCCACCGAGGCGCCGGACATCTTGTAGTAACCGGCTGTACTGCCATTAACGATGAGTGCTCCATGCCCGCCCTCACCGCCAACACCCAGGCCGGCCTTGGTCACGCGCGGAAACACGAGCACGCCGGCCGCCTTGGCGACGAGATCGCGATTACCCGGATTCTGGGCATAAAAGCTCTCCAGAGTCGATTGAGCGCCGGAGTCGATAGCCCCCGGATCGACCGCCGCCCCTGCCACCGAACTAAGGCCGGTAGCCACAAATACGGCCAGCGAACTGAACACCATTCCAATCCATTGCCTCATGACTGCAACCCCTTTGTTGGTTTAACGGTAATTTACTTTAGCTGCAAAGCATCCGCGGCTGCATCAGCACGATGGACAACCTGATGCGGGAACTCGCCTACGGGCGATTTAAACGCACGACCTCGCGCCGCGACGACAGATATGTGTGTAAAGATCGTTCGTGAGCCGTCGGCGCCGCCCCAATCCCGGCCGGCCGCACCGGAAATTCACTGACGCCGAGAAGGATTACGGTCATGATAATCACGCCGCAATTTCCAATGACTTATTTGGATTACCGGTGCGGCAAAATGATCGTCGTTAGCGGCATGGTGGCTATCCTGAATGGAAAGATACCGTTCCATAGTAGAGCGGTGCCGCAACAGCAAGAGCACAAAGAAATTGGATAGGGTCACGTCGCGTACCTAGCATGGGGTTGGAAAAATCATTAGGCCCCGATCGCGTGGTGTACGCTGTAGGAGCGTGCACCGAAGTGAGCTAGTCACCGTCCTACCGTGAGGGTCGGCGAATCAGGCGAGAAACTCCTACCGGAGGCGGCGCCGCCAACCGACTTTCGTCTCGTCGATCGACGGCCTCTATTTCGCCTCACGGCGACGGCGGTGGCGAAGCCTGCGAGACCGCTCGATGTTGCGGGTGATGGTCAGCAGTTTCCTACAGGGCTCAAATACTTCCGCTGAATGTCCTATTAGGCATCGCGCATAGAATGCGCCCCTATCAGTGTCAGTGCCGCGGCTACGGTTCCACCTGACTTTAGCGAGAGGAACGGACGTGCAAATCCAGTACGGTTATGAATTGATCTTCTCCTGTCCTCAATCCACGCCGATGATCCTCATGCTGCACACACATCCAAGCCGGGTTCCGGACCTGATCCGCCCGGATACGCTGGTGACCGAACCTCAAAGTTCTCTCTCGATCTATTCCGACGTTTATGGCAATACGTGCACGCGCCTGATTGCGACGCCGGGCCATTTCCGGGTGACCGCAGACGCACTCATCGCCGACAGCGGTATCCCCGAGCCGGCAGACTACTCTGCACGTGAGCAACCGGTCGAGACCCTGCCCAATGAATGTCTACTGTATCTTCTTGGCAGCCGCTATTGCGAGACCGAATCTCTGATGAGTGAGTCTTGGCGGATGTTTGCGCATGTGCAGCCCGGTTGGTCACGGGTCCAAGCGATCGTCGATTTCGCGCACGAGTACGTCGCCTTCGGATATCAATTCGCACGCCCAACGAAGACGGCCTGGAACGCCTTCACGGAACGGCAAGGGGTCTGTCGAGACTTCGCGCACCTGGCCATTACCATTTGTCGTTGCCTGAATATTCCGGCACGCTACTGCACCGGCTATCTCGGCGACATAGGGGTGCCTCCGATGGGAGAACCGATGGATTTTGCCGTTTGGATGGAAGCGTACATTGGAGGGAAGTGGCATACATTCGATCCGCGGAATAATCAACGCCGAATCGGCCGAATCCTGATTGCGCGCGGCCGAGATGCCGCGGACGTGGCCATATCAACTACTTTTGGGCCGAACTACCTGCAGTCAACTCGGGTTTGGGCCGATCAGTACCATGGCGACCAATCGCAACAAGCTGCGCCGGCGCCTCAATTGCGTAGCGCCTAAAAATCCCTGGTTCACGACGACCCAGACGATACAGGACTGCTGCGCGCGGTGCTGATGTCCGGCTGGCTGCTCTTGATCGAGCAGACCAGGCCGAGTTCCGCTGTCGCCGAGCAACTCGCTGGGGGCTGGAGAACAAAGATTCCGGCAACTCATCCGACTAGTGCGGTTGCGCTAATCTAGCTGGGCCCTTCTTTCGGTACCGGCAACGCCATTGATCAGGCTACCAACCGCAAGGGGCTAAATGAGCGGGTGCAAGAGGTGTCCTACGCGCACTATGTAGATACCTCGAATACCACCTGTTCGGTCGGCATGATGAGATTCCAACATGAACAGTTTAGGGTACAAGCTCCTGAAGTCCGTGATGACGTGGGGCATCTGCGGTCTCAGCGTGGCCAGCGCCACATGGGCTGCCACAACGACAATGGCGGGAATAACGACACGAGTGTCGGCGCATTCCTACACCTTGCGACCAAGGGGTTCGACTAAGTCCGCTTCAGATCGCCAGGACCTCCCTCGGCTTGATTTGAGCCCGCCGACGCACCTTTCCACCCCGTCCGGTGTAACCTCGACGTCGTTAGGGTTTCCATCGGCGCGCCGCCTACCGGCAAGCGCAAAATATGAAGATCAACTCCCAGCGTTGGGCGCGGGGGATGGGTCGGCGGCGAGAACCATGAGCGGAGCCGAGGCATTCACACGCCGTCTGCATCGCGAGGGAATCCCCATCGTTCGTCTGTGGGAAGGCCATACGGCATTCCTGAGCTTGGGGCTGAACCAACGGGGCAAACCAGGTCTCTGGTTGATTCAGAAAGTTAGGTAGAAATTGCGCAGTGCCGGACGGCCATTCTACGAGGGCGATGCAACGCGCGCCGCCGCCCGGCCACGCATACGCAGATCCGCCGGCGCGTGCTCATCGCCGACGACAATCGCGACGCCGCCGAGAGTCGTCATGAGGTCGCTGTCGTCGACCACCCGGTGGGCCTCCCTGCCTCGTGATGTCTTATGTCTCACGCCTCAACAAGGAGGCTGGCTTCCATTCTGGCATACTACTGTCGTTCCATTCTGCGGCACCACTACCGTGGTCTTTGCAGGTGCCGGCGGGCTGCTGCTGCTGACGCAGCCGCTCAGTAGGCAGGCCGCGATCATTGCGCTTACTACTGCTATCTTCATTGTTGACTCCTAAGTTACCGACGCTCGACCAGATATTGCGACTCGATTCTGAATTCACCGCGGGCGTCGGCGAAAGAAGTCCACTACGCATGCGATTGTCATCGCCTGTCCTACAGGGCCCGAGTCGGCCGGTACGTACGTCGCAAAGCTGACCCGTGCGTAACAGGCAGCGCCCTGACAACCGTGACTATCGATAGGCCTTTGAAATTCCACGCCACGCTTCACGAGCTGGCGGCGCCACCGCCAGCTCGTGTATTCTCGCTATTTACGATTTTCCACCCTTTCGTCCCGCGTCGCGCGCCTTATCCGGATCATCGGCGAAGCTACCCGGCTGTCTTTTACCCGAACCTTGCCCGGAAGATGAGCGACCAGCATCGTCACTGCTGCCAGGTCCGCTCTTGCCGCCGGTTTGCGACGAACTCCCGCCATGGCTTGAGCCGCCAGTTTTTTGGTGGCTGCCACTTTGTGCAGTACCGCTCTGGCTGCTTCCCCCTTGCTTGTGACTGGTTTTGTCATCTTCGGGGTACCGATTTTCTCCCGTTGGATTGCTGTTGGGCATGTACGATCTCCGTGGTTGTTGACTACACCTGCAAGGCTACTTGGACGCCACTTGCTCCGATGTAGGTGCATCCCATGACGCGTCGTAGGCCCATGCGAAGCGATTCTGCTGTCTTCCTTCCAAGAGGTTGTAATTCGGATGGAAATATGTGAAGTTTCAAATTTCACTTGCCAATATTGGTGCGGCCCGCAACGACTTGAATTGAGAATCAGCCGGGATAGGCGACGGGGATCCACACTGCCGTGGATGGGGTAACGGTCCAGGATTGCCTTGGTAAGCTGTTTCGCCGAGCGACTCGCGCGAGATTCCTTGCGCCTGTTCGGACCGAAATCCCGCCCCCATGAACCGGCCGAATCGCATGGCCACTCAGGTGACCTCTCACATGTGGCCCAAGCGCTCAATGGTGTGGCTTTTTGCATCCGTATTGCTGCTGCTCGGCATGAGCGTGCTGTTATCGCGCACTCTCGCGGTCCTCAGCAATAGTTCCGAGTGGCTCGTCCATACTGAGCACGTACGCGTCCAGATCGCGAAAGTAATGCAATTGCTTACCGATGCCACGATTGCCGAGCGAAGCTTTGCGCTCAATCGCGACGAGCAATTTTTGCAACCCATCGTGGACGCCAAGGCAACTCTGGACACTGAAGCGCAATCTCTGCAGCGTTTGATCGTGGATAACCCAGTGCAGCGACCACTGGCCGCACGTTTGCGCGCGCTGGCCAATGAGCGTTTATCAGAGGCCGAGCACGTCATCGAACGCGTGCGGGCAGGCGACCCCGATGCGCTTACATTGATCGAACGCGGGTCGGGCGCCCAAATCATGGCAGAGGCTCGTGACATCGTTTCGCAAATGCAGGCGGAAGAACTGCGCCTAACGGCGATTCGGCAGACCGCAATGGAGCGGGCACGAGATAACGCGGCATTGGCGCAGTGGGTGAACGGCGGAATTGCCATTGCGCTCCTCATCCTGATCATCTATGTCACGCTGAGCGAAGCCGGCCGAGCGGCACGCCCCCAAGAAGAACTCGCTACGACGCTGCGAAGCATCGGGGATGCCATAGTATCCACCGATGCCGATGGCGTAGTGCGGTTTATGAACGGGGTCGCCGAACGCCTAACCGGTTGGTCGGAGGCGGCCGCGAAAGGGCGATTACTCGACGATGTTTTCCGCATCTTCAATGAGGAAACCCACGCGGCGGTGGAAAGCCCCATTCGGAAGGTGATCCGTGAGGGCACAGTGGCCGGACTCGCCAATCATACGATTCTTGTGGCGCGCGATGGCAGCGAGAGACCCATCGAGGATTCCGCAGCACCCATATTCGGGGGCATGGGAAACCTCATTGGGGTCGTCCTCGTATTCCGTGATGTCACGATCGAGCGAGCTGCCCAACGAGCGCTCGAAGCCAGCGAGGCGCGATTTCGTGCCGTACAGGAAACCTCTATCGATGGATTCATGGTATTTGAAAGTACTCGAAACGAACGCGCCGACATCATTGATTTTCGCTGGGTTTACGTGAACCAGGCGGCCGAACGGATCCTTGGAAGGGAGCATGGCTCGTTCATCGGTCGCCAGCTCTTGCGGGAGATGCCGGGACATCGCAACGCAGGCTTGTTCGCTGGCTATGTCCGAGTTGTCGAGACAGGCGAGCCCTGGTCCGACGAATTGGCCTACCGGCACGAAGGGCTTGACCTCTATCTGCGCATTGCCGCAGCCAAACGTGGTGACGGGCTTTCGGTGTCTTTCCAGGATTTGACCGACCGACGTCGCATCGAAGAAGAGGTGCGCGAAAGCGGGCGCCGGTTTATCGCTCTGGCGAACGCCGTACCACAACTCATATGGATTAAAAACCAGGACGGAAGGAACACCTACCATAATCAACGCTGGTGTGATTATACGGGATTGACCGAAGAGGAATTGAACGAAGACGATGGTTGGGCCCGGACAATTCACCCGGATGACCTCGAGCGCGCGCAGCAGCGCTGGGCTGAATCGCAGAAAAGCGCTAAGCCTTATGAGGCTGAGTATCGCCTGCGCCGAGTGGACGGGAGTTACCGATGGTTTCTGGGTCGCGGTGTCCCCTATCGTGATGACGAGGACCGCCTATTGCGCTGGTTCGGGACCTGTACAGATATTGATTCAACCAAACGGCTTGAAGAGAGTTTGCGCGCGGCAACGCAAGCGCTTCGAGAGGCGGACATGCGAAAGGATATATTCTTGGCCACCTTGGCGCACGAGCTGCGTAATCCCTTAGCGCCCATTCGAACGGCCGCTGCGTTGCTTGAGTCGCTGTCGTTGCGGCCGGCAGACATTGAAAGATGTCGGGCCATCATTTCGCGGCAGGTCCGGCACATGGCCTCTCTGTTGGATGATCTATTGGATATTTCCCGGATTACGCGCGGATCGCTCGAGCTGAAATACGAATTGATTGCGCTGCCATCATTGATAGACGCAGCGGTTGAAATGGCGCGTCCGATTTTCGACGCCAAACGGCATAGTCTTGATATTGAGTATCCAACGCAATTAATCGAACTCCGAGCGGACCGTGTGCGGCTTACGCAAGTGTTGACCAATTTGTTGACAAACGCGGCAAAGTACACAGACCCCGGCGGGGCCGTGAGGCTGCGTGCGCAGCTCATCGCAGATCAATTGGTTATTTCAGTGCGTGACAATGGCATCGGACTGACGGAGGCGATGCTGCCACGAGTATTTCGGATGTTCTCGCAGGTTCACGCGAATACCAAACGTTCCGAGGGCGGTCTCGGAATTGGCCTTGCGCTGGTTAAGGGTATCGTGGAGTTGCATGGAGGCTCGGTCGAAGTGCGCAGCGAAGGATCCGGGAAGGGTAGTGAATTCTTAGTTTTTTTACCGCGTACTCGGGTGACCGACGCATCACCAAAACATCTCCCAGCGGTCGAAACGGCGACCATGACGGCCGAAGGTGGCCGCCGTATCTTGCTAGCGGACGACAACCAAGACGCCGCTGAATTGTTGGCGCGGGTACTCGAGCTTTCCGGCCACGAAGTGTACATCGCCAACACAGGAACTGATGCGTTGAAGCTCGCTTATCAGCATCGACCCGATACCGTGATTCTCGACATTGGAATGCCCGGTATGAATGGCTACGAAGTGGCTAAGAACCTACGGCGAGATGCATGGGGCGCGCGGGCGACTTTAATTGCGATTACCGGTTGGGGTGGAGAACAAGATAAGCGGCAAGCCCTGGACTCGGGCTTTGATTACCATCTCAGTAAACCCGTCGACCCGAGCGAGCTCGATCATATTCTGTCGCGCACACCGTGATGCAGGGGCAGGCAGCCTCGGTATCTTCCTACGCATTGTTCAGCAGACAACCTGCAGCTCCTTAGGCTCGCGCTTAATAGTGTTACGCACGCGGGACCGCGTGGCGTCTCGATACGGCTTCAGCAACACCAGAACGGGCGGAAATCATGCCTAGAAAGTATAGCAAGGCAACTCAAAGAAAGGTCGAGCAGGCGATGCATGAAATGAAGACGGGTTCACTTCGCAGCGGCAGATTCGGCAAGAAAGTCAAAGATCCAAAGCAGGCGATCGCGATAGGCTTATCGGAAGCTCGCCGCGAAGGGAAAAGGGCACCGAAGCGCCCGTCGACCTAAGCATTCGTTGCGCGCGATTTATAAAAGGTGCGGGATACACCAAGGATCTGGGCGTGCTGACCGCCGCTCCAGCCCCCTCGGCAGCGATTGCCGATAGGCGGCGTCGGGCGCCTAAAGGGCTAAGCGCTGCCGAGTCGGGGGCCTGAAGCTTTCTCCGCTATTGCGCGGGGGCGACCGTCAACTCATTGATCACGTGGTCCTTGCCGGCGACGCTCACCGCTTTTGTTTCAATCGCCGTCCTCTCCTCGTCGGTACGCACCACACCGTTCAGGGTGACATTGCCGTTGACTGCGACAATCTTCACGTTGTGTGCGTACACCGATAGCGACTTGTCTGCCATGACGTGTTTACGAATAGTCTGCGTTAAGCGCAGATCCGCTGCATCGTTCTTTTGCGCATCCGCGTTCGCGTTGGTTGGATCGAGCTTATTAGTGCTGGTGTTGTCCGTCGACATCGAGGAGTCGGACGTGGCGCGGTACTGCGTAGATTGCGCGCTTAGCTGTTGCGCGCTCAACAATAACGCTGACAGTGCGAAAGATATTACCAGTGGTCGTGGCGCCATGATCGTTACCTCCGAATTGGCTCATGAAATGACTGCTTAAAGGCGTTATCGCAGCCGATCTCCAAACTCCAGGGACGATGCCCCAGTGGCTCGGGTCGTACCAGAAGGCGAGGAGCTTTCGCTCGTGGAAGCAATGTCCGTTGCGCCGGTTTCCTTCAACAGGTCTTTGGCCCGGGAGATGTCCTCTGAGGTGTCACAATGCACGGACATCAAGGTTCCGCCTTTCTTGAGGTAGCCCTCATAGCGTTTGGCTTCATACTCAGGGATGCCCATTCCAATCAGCGCGCCCACCAGGCCGCCCACCGCGCCGCCCACGCCGAGACCGGCAAGTCCCGCCATGATGGGTCCTGCGGCGATGAAGGGCCCTAAGCCCGGGATTGCCAAGGCACCCACGCCCACCAGTACGCCAAGCGTTCCGCCAATCACGCCACCGGCCGTCACTCCGGCCGTAGCTCCCTCGGGAGCCTTTGTTTCTTTCTCGTGGGCAAACGCTTTGGTGCTCTGCGTATCGGGCAGAAGGACCGAGATGTCGGAGCTGGGAAAACCTGACGATAGCAGAGTATCTACCGCACGCTCCGCTTGTTCGGCTGATTTATAAATACCAAAAACGGCTGTCTTTTTGCTGGTCATAATGCACTCCAAGCTTGAGTTGAACCACACGGGGCTTACACCACAGTGATGCCCGCTGCACCTCATTAGGCCCCGATCGCGTGGTGTAAGCTGTAGGAGCGTGCACCGAAGTGAGCTAGTCACCGTCCTACCGTGAGCGTCGCTGCACTGCGCAGGTCCTTGCGCACTCCGGAGCATCACCCTCGATCAGGTTGCGAGACCACGTGGATTTTGTGCCCGTCCGGCAGACCCCTGTAGGCGAAGGTCTACAACCAGTTGTAGGGTTGTCGTACATAGTGCTTCACGCCTCAAGGGGAGACTTGAAGGGGGACTTGTGAGTGACCATGATGAGCCCTAGCTACACGGAACACGCCTCTACTCCAGCGGTGCGTCGCACTATCTCGCCGCACGAGATATTGGAAAGCGCCGCACATTCGCTTATTGTGGCCCGCTGCCGACAGGCATACGCCCATGAGCTGCACTGGGGCTTGCATCCCATCTTTCTTGCGGTGGAATTGCTCGGCAGAGCGGCGAGCGTCGCCGCAAAGAATCCTGGCTTGCTTGAGCAATCCTCGGCGCTGGCGAAGCGTGCGATGAGCATCCATAAAAAATCGACCGTTGAGCTATTCAAGCAAATCACGATCGCGGATGAGCTACCGAGCGTATTGAATATGGGCGCAATGCTGGATGAGGTATTGCGATTGCTCCGTACTGATCTAGACCGCAAAGCCATTGCCTTTAAATTTACCAACAGTCCTGACGTCGTGGTGCAAGCGCGGGCCTATACGCTGCGCCTTTTGCTGCTAGGTCTCATCGCCATGACTATCGACGAACTATCTGAGGCGACTGATCTTTCCCTGGTGCTCACGCGCGCCGAGGGCGGAGCCTTGATCGAAATGCAGGCGAATATAGATTTTCCGCCGATCGATATGCCAGAGATGCTACTGACGAGTGGCGTAGCTGATTCTTTGACGCCGTGCGCGCTGGTGCTTGCCGCCGCTCGGCAGTGGTTCACCGCCAACGGTGGAGGGCTCGAACTAGGGCAGTCCTCTCCGGTTGTAATGCGCATTCACTATCCGCTCGGATCACGCCAACCGGGGCCCACCTGCAGCCCGTCCAACGGCAGTCGAGATGCCGCAAGCCCAGGGGCCAATATCGACGTTCCGTGATGTCAATCGACAAGGGCAATTGACGTCGCGACGGGCAGAACGGCAAGTTCGCGCGCTTGTGACCACAGCTGGTAAGCGAATACGACTCCTGCGCTACGCACGGGCAGCCCGGCGGCATGTAGTACGTCGGCGACCCAGGTATTGCAAGTGTACAGGGCGGAATAGCGAGGGATCGCTGCAAAATACGCGCTACCGGCATATGGTCCCTGTCCCAACGGCTGAGGCGGCATGCCGGCTTGGGCCATCGAGTTGAGTACAAAGGTTTGCGCAGCAAGCGCCTGCGCACGACTCACTCGAATGACGACAACGTTCCTCGCCCCGAACGCCAGCGCCGGCGACGAGGTCAGGGCGGTGCTTAATATCGCACCGGGACCCGGCCAAATGGCTGCCAGTAAGGCGGGAAAGTGGTGTTGCCTTGCGAGGACATAGTGCCGGTCGCCAAATCCAAACACCAGATAATTCGCCCCGCTAATCCAATCGACAAACGCATCTCCGCGCCCGGTAAATTCATCGGCCGGAAAGCCAACGTCCGTGTGCCACCCTCGATGCACGACGTAGATTATCGCAGAAGCCTCTCCAGACTCGACCGGGGCAGCATCCATGCGCCGCTGCGCGACCCCTATGCAAGAGGCTAGCAGAAGCGCGAGTGCGGGTGTTAGCATCCGCCAGACGCTGACCACTCCATTCCTCCCGATGATTCACCAGAGGTACGCGCGGACTCGAGAGTCGTTCGGTGCTCAATTGCCCGAACTTGTTTCTTTCTTCGCGTTCGCACTTTGCCGCAATTACATAGAACCCTTGCGTGATATGCGCGTCGATTTGAGCTTCGGCGGCTATCCAATCTTCGAGGTCATGGCCCGGTGCAAAGTCCCTCGCCAAAGCGAGATAATAGGCTGCCCGGCAATCGTCGCACGCCTATCTGCATCGGCAAGCGTAGCGGTGACGCGTAAGGGCTCGCGTAGCTGTGAAGACATGGTTTTACTCCGGTAGGGTGTGCTGGAGCACTGATTCTCCCTGGAACAGCGCGGCCGGGCAGTCGGCGATTACGGACTTTCTTTTCGGCTCACTCCACTACGCGGTGAGAGAATATTCCTACTACAGCGCACGTCGCTGGCGAGCCTGCCAAGGCGATCGGTCCCGGCAGATAGCTGTAGATAACCAATCGCGGCGCGGATTCTGGAATTGCTGTCAGCAACACGCCCACGCGCCTTTCGGTACACGCCGACAGCGGCTGACGCTGCGCTCCGACGCCCCGCGCGCTCCATTTCGGGTCAGCTTGCCGTGTCGCGATAGGCGGTGCAAAGGCGGAGGAGGTTGGGCGGTCACCGCCTCAGATAAAAATGCAAACGTCGTTCCGGCAGCTTTTGCTCCGTGCCAGTGAGTGGTTGGGCTCACCCTGGGCCGTCACCATGGCCGCACTGGCTATCATAGGGTGGGGCCTGCTCGGGCACAGGGTCCAGTATTCAGACCGCTGGCAACTCGCCATCGACACGATGACCTCGATCGTGACGTTTTTGATGGTGTTCCTGATCCAGTATTCTCAGAACCGCGACGTTAAGGCAATTCAGTTGAAGCTTGATGAATTGATTCGCGCGGTGGATGGAGCGCGAACTCATCTGGTTCAGTTAGAGGGATTGTCGGATGAAGATCTCTCCCGTCTCCAGGACGAATTCCAGCAACTGCGCGGCGTGGCGCGGTGGGCGCACAGTCGGCGACTAGACGAATGACCCGTTGGGTTCCACAGTTGCAGAGCCGCGCGCCTCAACGACGTAGGTGAGATCCGACCAATCGACTCGCAAACTCGGCCTGTAGCACGCGCATTACGCGCGATAGTAAAACTCAACCCCATTATCTAAGGTGTAGCCGCAGGCCCAAACAGCTTTCGGCTTTAGTGACGGCCGTATGAGTTATTTCATTGTCCTCATTTTACGAGGGAGGTTTCAATGACTCAGGCAAAGAAAGTCCGCCACACGACGGGCGAAACGGATCGCGACGTTCCCAAACAACCCGCGTCGGCGTGTGTCGGCGTAGTTCTTTTGGGACGGCGACAGGAACCGTGGCCGGTCCTATGGGCACCGCGATCAGTGCCGCCGCCGGAGCGGTCGCTGAAGCGCTCGGCGAGCACAAAACGGCGTCCTCGGAAGATCCTCAACCGGTGCACACGAACGGTGTGAATTCATATGTACCCCGAGGAGCCCCGCTCGATGACCTTGAAAGTAGAAGTGTTTTCGCGCCGGCGCCTCGACCGCCATTTGTCTTACAACAAGTCGAGCCGACGGCCTACACACAAGACCCTTGAGGCCGTGAGAACGTGGTATCCGCATGCTCGCGTGGCTCGCAATACCGGTTTGCGTTGTACAACGGCGGCACCGTATCAAGGAGAAACGATGAACTTAGAAACAACTGAAACGACTGCCCTAACGGACGCGCCGAATTCGACCCGTGATCATCCAGTTGACGGTCTAACGCCCTTCGCCCTGCCCGAGCTACCCTATGAGGTGACCGCGCTTGCTCCGATTATTTCTGAAAGAACCGTTTGCATCCACTACTTCAAACACCAGAAAGGCTATGTGGACAAACTGAATACCCTTGTTGTCGGAACGCCACGTGCCGACTTACCGCTCGAGAAACTGGTGATTCATAGCTCAGGAAAACCCGAGCTCGCGCAAGTCTTCAACAATGCGGCTCAGGCCTGGAATCACGCTTTCTACTGGCACAGCCTCACCCCAACGGGCGGCGAGCACCCGCCCGCACAGCTTCGTGAAATACTTCATGAATCGTTCGGAGAGGTGGACGGGTTCGAGCGTCAATTTCTCGTGGCCGCAAGCAAACATTTTGGCTCCGGCTGGGCTTGGCTGGTGAAGGATGGACACCATTTGCGCATTGTCACAACAGCCAATGCTGAGAATCCATTAACGCAGCGTTTGACGCCGCTACTCGCCATCGATCTATGGGAGCATGCGTATTATCTGGATTATCAGAATCGACGTGAAGAGTACCTGAAGGAGTTACTCGGCAAGCGAATTAACTGGGCGTTTGCCATGGACAACCTAGACAAAGCATCCTAGATCGCAATGAGGAAAACTGTGAATTACCAATTTAATTGGCATCGCGGCCGTGGGGTTGACGGCGATGAGTACGAAGAACCCACGCCGCTCGACTACTTAGCCATGCGCAATAGGGACGCGCTAAGAGACTGGCGTCGACGCTATTTCGCAAGTGCTCTGGGCAAGCAATCGATAAAAGCATCGACACACCGATCCACTTTGAAGCAATTAATTGTCGGTCGAGCCTAAATCCCCGTGGTCAAATAAAGTCCCCACGATCCGCCCTCTCCGTAACAAGAGACATATAAGAATTCAGGAATTGGGCCTAGAATAGCTCGCATATCCGCAATGTAGTGAGTCGAGTGCGTCCTCACTGTCGGTCGGGGAATTTATCGATGTCAAGGGCGGCGGATCCAGGGGCGAGAGATGAAAATGCAGTCGGCGTGCAAGATAATCTGTCGCGCCTCGATTCCAGCATTTCGTTACCGTTAAATCACGCCGTGTACGGAGGCCGCTTGACATGAATGATTCAAGCCCAGGCCGGTCTGGAACGTGTCGGGTCCTTGTGGTGGACAGTAATGAGGAACTGGCACGCGCGCTTTGCCACGCAATCGAGGCGGAACCCGATCTTGTTTCTCTCGGATACTGTTGCTCGGGCAAGGAAGCACTCTTGAAGGCATATGCCTCAGCCGCCGACATAATGTTGTTAGATTTTAATCTTAGCGATCGGAATGCGCTGGCGGTGTTGGACGAGGCCAAGGAGACCGCTGCCACGGTCGGAATCATTGTGTTTACCGGCCTTGCACTCCCTGAACTGGCTCAAGAAGCGCGCGCGCACGGTGCGGCCGGCTTCATTGTTAAAGGCATCGCCTTTGATGAACTCGTCGTAGAGATTTTGCGAATTTTTGCCGAGCGATCCGCTACGATTGCTGGGCGCCGATAAATCCTAACTGCGCAATAATCGATCGATTGGTATGTGCGTGGAAATTACCCCGCCGCTCCGCCCCCCGCCCTCCCATGTACATAGTCCACCGAGTGCTTGCGCACGAAAGTTAAGCGCGGCCAACACTGCTTCCCTGGCAGCGACGGTGAGAGCGTCGGCTGGATCGTGACGAATGTCCATATGGAAATCAAAATCTACGATGCGAACATCCAGGTCCACGATCTTGAGGTGCAATGGGCCCAATCCACGCTCAATAGCCTCGCTTAAAATGCGCACGACCAGGATGGCTGAGTCCGGAGAGAAGTCGGGCTCTTCTTCGGGAATATGTGCGTTGCCCTGCAGGCCGGACGCCGTACAGGATTCCGCCAATTGCCACCGAAGTGCGGCGAACAATCCCAAGTGATTCAGGATGCTCGGCCTGAGGCGCTCCACAAGTCTTCGCATAGTGGCGATGCTGACCGCAATAACGCTAAGAGACTGGGAAAAGGACTCAGGGCCCAGCACTTCATTTGACGCGGCTCGGCGGCGAAGTCCATCCAAATGGAACTTGATTGATACTAAGGCACTACCCAGTTCATCGTGCAATTCGCGCGCAATCGCCGCGCGCTCGCGTTCCATTAAGAACTGTAGGTCAGCCGCAAGTTGTTGGTTACTTGGAATCGTCATTTTACACTTCGATCACCAGATCATTGGGCGCGCCGCGAAACGAGCGACCACCCACGTTTCCCAAACATCAAAATATGCCAAAAAATGCCGCTTTGCGCTCTTGGCCGGCTAATCCTCGAATAGCCGCGCCAAGCTGTAGGGCGGGCCCTACACTGAACAACGATGATACCTTACCGATTGCGCGGGGCGCATGCCTTAACGTCTTCCCCGAAGGATCGGCGGCCTCGAACGTTTGATGGGGCGGTCGATATCAACGCGTTTCAAGCGTTACATAAAAAAAGGGGCGGTAATGCTTCATTACGCGGTAGTATTTTTTATCATCGCAATCGTTGCGGCAGTCTTCGGTTTTGGTGGAATCGCGGCTGGCGCAAGCGCTTGGAGTTGCCGCACTCGCCGCGTTGGTTTTGGGTTTCCTTGTCGCCCGTCGTTGAGACCCTGCTGATGATCCTAAGCGGTCAAGTGTCAACGAATCGGATCGGCCGCTTTATTCTTGCCCGACATTTACATTATTGCAAAACAGCATGTGACGGAACGCAGAATCTGCGAGTCAATGCTCGCCGCGTGGGAATCGACACGCGGATGACACGACGTCACGCGTGGTGTCTCTGGTACTTGGTAATCGCCGCATTGCTGGCTGCATGTGGGCAATCGAGTTCTGGCACGGATCCCACACAACCGCAGACCTCCGCGACCGCGCCGCAGATAACGGCGACCGCGCCGCAGATTACAACGCAACCCGCGAACCAAACGGTGAGCGTCGGACAGACGGCCACCTTCAGCGTGGTGGCGACGGGTAGCGCTCCGTTGCAGTACCAATGGCAGGAGAACGGTACCGCGATCGCCGGGGCAACCGGATCGAGCTACACGACTGCGGCGGCCGCGAGCGCGGACAACGGGTCGAGCTTTACCGTGGTCGTCACCAACGCGACGGGCAGCATGACGAGCAATGCCGCGACGCTGACGGTGACCGCGACCGTTCCTGCGGCGGCCGCGGGCACGGATGTGGTGACCTACAAGTACGATGTCATGCGCACCGGGCAGAATCTTACGGAGTCGGCCCTGACACCCTCCAACGTAGCTTCCACGACGTTCGGAAAGCTCCGAAATTCTCATGGTGGACGGACTGGTCGACGCCCAGCCGCTGTATCTTTCGAAACTCACCGTGGCCGGTGCCGCACACAATGTCGTCTTTGTCGCGACCGAGCACGATTCGGTCTACGCGTTCGACGCGGATACCGGAACGATCCTATGGCAGGTCTCTCTCATCAGCGCAGGGGAGACCACGAGCGATGATCGCGGCTGCAGCCAAGTAACACCGCAGATCGGCATCACCTCTACGCCCGTGATCGATCGGAATGCGGGGGCCCACGGCACGATTTATGTGGTCGCGATGACGAAGGACGGTTCATCCCAGTATCGCCAGCGGCTGCATGCGCTGGACATTACCACGGGCCATGAAATAGCGGCGAGCCCGACCGAGATCACGGCAACGTTCGGAGCGACGAGTTTCGAGCCCGGACAATACAAGGAGCGTGCCGCGCTGCTCTTGAGCAACGGCACGATCTACACGAGCTGGGCGTCGCATTGCGATGATGGCCCGTACGGCGGCTGGATCATCGCGCTCAGCGAATCCACGCTCGCGATGACGAGTGTTCTCAACGTCGCGATGGGTGCGAGCGGCAGCGGCTATGCCAGTCAGGGTCCTTCGATTTGGATGAGCGGTGGCGGCCCGGCGGCGGATTCGGCCGGCAACGTGTATGTCCTGACCGCCAACGGTCGTTTCGAGACCAGTCTCAACGCCGGTGGATTTCCGAGCGACGGGGACTACGGCAACTCCTTCGTGAAGATCTCCTCCTCGGGCGGCACCCTGGCGGTGGCCGACTACTTCACGATGTCGGGCGAGATCGCTGAGTCCCCAACGACAACGATCTCGGCTCCGGCGGGGTGATGCTGTTGCCCGACCTGACCGACGCCAACGGCACGGTGCGGCATCTGGCCGTCGGAGCGGGCAAGGATGGCAACCTCTATGTCGTCAATCGAGACGGCATGGGCAAGTTCAGCTCGGTGGGGAACAACATCTGGCAGGAACTCGACGGGGTGTTGGGTGCCGGCGTCTGGGCGACGCCCGCCTATTTCAACTCGAGCATCTACTATGGTCCCCAAGGCGGCTCGTTGAAGGCGTTTTCGGTGACTGACGCGCGGCTCTCGAGCTCACCGACCTCGCAGACCTCCACCAACTTCGCCTATCCCGGAACCTTCCCGGTCGTCTCGGCGAATGGCACGGCGAATGCGATCGTCTGGGCGTATGAGAACACTTCGCCCGCGGTGCTGCACGCCTACGCGGCTGCCAATCTCGCCACGGAGCTTTACAACAGTAACCAGGCGTCCAACGGGCGTGACCAGTTCGGCGCCGGCAATAAATATATCGCCCCGGTGGTCGCCGACGGCAAGGTCTTCGTTGCGACCACGAACAGTGTCGCCGTCTTTGGTCTATTGCCGTGACGATACGGCGCGCTTCCGCACCCTGAGGGGTGAGGCTCCGGCCCTTGGCTCCCACGCCAAGAACACGGCGGATATTTATTTTCCTCTGCGAGTAGTCGCCACGCGAAGCACGCTCCTGGGACCTATTGGACCAAGCCGTTGCGAATCGCATAGGCGGTAATATCGGCATTGGTCTGCAAATTCATTTTCTCAAGCACTCGTGCGCGGTAGGTGCTGACCGTTTTGACGCTTAAAAATAATTCATTGGCAATTTCCGAGATGCTTCTCCCGACCGCCAGCTTGCATAGAATTTGGAATTCGCGTTGTGACAAGTTCGCATGGAGCGGTCGATCGGTGGGCTCGTCCAGCGCATCCACTAGCATCTCGCTCAATGCCTCGCTGACAAATCGGCGCCCCGCGAGCACCGTGTGTACCGCTCGCAAAATGTCCTCGGGAGCCTGATCCTTGGATAGGTAGCCCGATGCACCTGCTCTGAGCACGTTGATCGCGTATAGCTTCTCAGCAAAGCCGCTCATAACCAATACACGCGTGTTGGGATAGCCCGAGCGAATGTGCCGCAGTATGTCGATTCCACTGCGGTCAGGCATATTAATATCGAGCATCACCAGATCCCACGGCTCGCTCCTCAGGCGCTCCAAAGTCTCATTACCAGACGCAGTCTCGCCAATGTTGCAGATTGAACGATCCTCTTGCAAATAGCCTCGCAGGCCGGCGCGAACCATCGCGTGGTCGTCGGCAATTAGCACACTTGACATAGGAACCTCCTGCCATCCCAAATTGGGTCACGAGAATTCACAAGGCCACGTCTACCGAGCCAATACACTAAGAGCCATCCTGTTGGGCAAGAATGTGGGATATTGACATATGCTTGTCGGTACATTCTGACAACCGCCGACGTTCGCTAACGCCGTTGCTTGTTACCAGTATTTCGCAGCTTGCCATTAGCCGGCGCCTCTATGGACGGCGGCGGCCACCGCCGCAATGACTAGGTTCGGCGCCACAGGTTTGCTGAGGTGCGTCATATAGCCGGCATTTAGAGCGTCCGTGCGGTCCTTTAATCGAGCAAACGCGGTCAAAGCGATCGCCGGCAGGGTGGTTGCATCTATATTGAGACCGCGAACGCGTCTCAGTAGCTCATGGCCATCGATCCCGGGCATGCCAATATCGCTAATAAGGACATGGGGTACCTGCTTTCGGATAATCGAGAGGGCGGATTCTGCCGACTCTGCGGCCAGCACAGTCGCACCCGAGTCGCTCAGAATTCGATCCAGCAGCTGCCGGGTATCTGGTTCGTCCTCGACGACCAAGACACTCAGGCCGGATAGATCGACTTTCCTTTCGTCGAGACCACTCAATGTCAGCTCTGGGCTCACAACAAATGCGGCACCAGCGACCTCAGTCTTTGCAATCGGTAGCTCCACAACAAACGTCGAGCCATGACCCTTGCCGGCGCTATACGCATGAATCGAGCCGCCGTGAGCATCAGCGATCTGTTGCGCAACGGACAATCCCAGCCCTAGCCCACCGCGCACGCGACTAGCAGACGCATCCTCTTGACTAAAACGGTCAAATATCCGCGGCAGAAAATCTGAACCAATGCCTTCACCCGAATCAGCGATCGTGACCCGCGCACGATCGCCGTCACGTTCTAGGGTGACGCGCACTTCCCCCTGTTCGGGTGTGAACTTCAGCGCATTCGACAGAAGATTCCAAAACACCTGTCGCAGCCGCCGCGAATCGGCTGGCAGTGAACCCATGTTGGTGTCGATCACGGGCACGATACGGATATGTTTCGCAGCGGCTGCCGGTCCGGCCGTGCTGAGCACATCTTCTAGCATCGCCGCTGGGTCCACCATCTGAAGATTGAGTTGCAGGCGCTCGCCGACAATGCGGCTAGCGTCCAATAATTCTTCTATTACTCGCTTTTGAGTAGTCGCATTGCGCACGATAACTTCGCCCGCGTGTTTCATCTCCTCGGGTTTTGTTTTCCCCATTGCCAGCAGGTATCCCCAAGTCTGAATGGCCGACAACGGGGTCCGCAATTCATGCGATAGTGTCGACAGAAATTCATCCTTGAGCCGATTGAAACGCTGTGCCTCCTCTCGGGCATGACGCTCGGCCTCCATCAGCCTATCTCGCGCGACCTCGATGCGGCGCCGTTCGCTGATATCGCGCGCAATTGTCGAGGCGCCCACAATCGCGCCGCGCGAGTCGCGAATGGGAGATACGGTCATCGAAATGTCCACGAGCCCCCCGTCCTTAGTGCACCGCTGTGTCTCCATGTGCTCGACGCGCTCACCTCCCCGCAGCCGCTCCAGAAGCGCGCGCTCCTCCTCGTGACGCTCGGGTGGCACGACAAACAGGATAGAGCGGTCGATAGACTCCTCGGCGGTATACCCGAATAGATTTTCTGCGCTGCGATTCCAGGAGGTTATGATCCCATCCAACGTCTTGCCAATGATCGCGTCATCACAACTTTCGACCAGCGCTGCCAGGCGCGCTTGCGCTAACACTGCATCCGCCCGATTGCTGGGGGTCATTTCCTCGTGCGGCTCAGAGATATTGCACATTAAACGGTACCCGTCATTCGAGTCTTGATGGCGTTCGCTGGTGCGGCAAACGGTTCACTATTTTAGACGAATTGGCCCTGTTCCTGCCAATGCATGCATCAAAAGGCGCCGTTTCGTGCCCATGACCGTTGGGCCAATTGGCAGCTACCGTAGGAGTCCGAATGCCAATCACTTTGATCTACCATGACCACCCGCACTCCGTGCACCGTGCCAGCATCCTTACGCTGGATGCTCAGGGGCGCTCGCAAAAGATTCCATCATCTAACGCGGGCCACCGATGCTGTAGGCTCACACCCTCCGCCACGAAAAGCTGTCAGCGGCAGCGCGCAAGCATGTCGGAATGCACCTACGCCCGAACAAAGGGGTAGGAGTAAAAATACCCGGCGTGGGGGCCGCGGCGTCGGGACTGCGCCTGTTTGTTGCTATGAATGACGATTATTGACGGGCTGGCGGCAAATTCTTCGCCTGTTCGGCGTGGCCAATGAGCGCTGCGCAATTGGCGTCCTTGGCGAGTCCGCCATCGACGAAGGCCAGTACGGCGGCGAGCGGCGTCAGCAACGTTGCGAGTGCGGCCGCGCCGCCCGCCTGGGCGAGAACGTGGCCCGGTTCGAGTCCGATTTCGGGATGCGCCAGGGTGCCGTGTATTTTGATGGGCGCGCGCAGGCGAACCAGCCGTACCTCCTTGGGCTGGCCGCGCAAAGACAAATTTAACGCCTCATTCTGAAGATTGATATCGCCGCCGCCTGTGACAAGCAGGTGCGTGGTATCGACCAAGAGAGTAGTCGCCTTCAGATCTCCATGGTCGGCGTGGAAACTCGCTACGCCGCAACGCACTTCAGTCTTAGCGTCTTTCTTGGTCAACAACAGACCTAAGCCTTTGTCGAGATCGATGCCGGTGAGTTCGGCAAATGCGGCGCGCATGTCTCCCTTGGGCACGACCAGGGTCAAATCACCATTAGCGCTCGCCGCCGTCTTGTGCACCGAGCTTCCAGTGCCGTGCAACCGCATGCGGCCCAGCAATTGACCGTCAAGCGGCGCAGTTTCGCTGCCCTTGGGTTTAAATTGCGCCAGATTCACGTTATCGAGCTTCATGTCGATATCGGTATCCGGGATGGCGGCACGGGCGTTGACCACGACATTACCGGAGAACTGGCCTTCGGGCAGCGTGAACTCGAGAGGATTCAATGTCAGCCTCGCATCATTCAAAAGCAGATGAAAGCGCACCTTTTTCATGGGCATCTTTGCCGTAGTGATCGCCGCGGCATCGAAGCGCACATCAGCATCCATGGCGCGTACGCGGTTTACTTGCAGATCCGCATCCGGAAACAGAAATCCCGTGTTCTTGGCCTGCGGGTCGGCAGCCGCGATGGTGGGACGTGCACGCTTGCCCGCCTTAGAGATTGGATTCACGCCACCTGAATCGCCCGCCGAATGCGCGAGGGTATCGGACTTGATCTCTGCGGAGGCCTGAGTTCCCAAGGGCGCGGTCAAGTCGCTGACGTTCAGGAATTCAGATCTAAGATCGGCGGTGAGCTTCGGACGTTCACGGCCTATGTCAATGGTAAGTTTTCCGCCGATGTCGCTGCTGCCGAACCGGCCTCGCAAGTCATCGATGATGAACTTGAGTTTGTCACGTACGACGGTTCCGCTGACATCGTAGGGCGGGGTATTGGGCAGCGCCAATCCCGTCAAATAGTAAACATCCGCCAGATCTTTGCCCGTGAGGTGGAATTTCGAGGTAACCGCGGCAAGGTCGAAGGGGTGCTGGATCTCAGTGTGCGCGTTGACCTTGATATCCGCGGCGCTGATCGCCGCGTCGAAGCCGTAGGGCTTGCTGGTGTCGACAATCAACAGCGGGCCACCATCGACACGCAGGTCAAAGGGTTTGCCATTCAACACTCCTGTACCGCGCAGCTTTAATGCGCTGTCCGCGGTGGTCTTCTGACGCTCGGAAACCGAAAATAGGCCGCTGAGTTTCAGCTTGCGAACGGCATCGCTCGCCGTTAGATTCCCGTCACGCACGCTCAATTGCCTCACGATCGGCAGACGCGCGGGCCGGGAGTGGTCAGGCTTCATGGGCTCTCGAGCACCCGGCGTGGAGAAGTCCCAATTGGCCCGGTTGCTGGCATCGCGCTCAAGATCGATGTCCGGCGCCTCAATTTGTATGCGCGGAAACTCCAGACGGAGCCTGAGCAGCGCCAACAGGCTTAGCCGGACATCGAGGCGACGCACCGCGAGCATGGGTCTATCGGCCACCCAATCGGCATTGGCCAATCGGAAGTCCTCCAGCGTAAGCTCGGGTTCGAAGCGCAAGATATGCACCCGGACACCGCCGTCGATGGATGCCTCGCGCCCAGTTTCGTGGGATACCAAGCGGACGATGAGATATTTCCAGACGCTATCGGGTGTCAAGGCCACGCTGATCGCCAGGAGCGCGAAGAGCGCGACCGCGGCAAGCGTGACGCGTTTGGCGATAGTCCTCGCCGGCACGCGCGCCGGTCGAATAGGGGTCGGAGGTTTAAGCGTTTCCACGGACATGCGTGCCATTGTTTAGGCCACACGCTGTGGCTCAACCTCGAGTCCGCCATGTGAGAGCATCATATTCCCCCTGGGTGTGCAGCTTCACTCTCGACGTTTGGTCCGCATTTCGCCAGAGGCAGTAGGGTGTATGCCGCTACCAGACTTATCTGTCACCGATTCGCTGACCGCGGCACAATCTTTTCGGCTTAAGGAGGCGGGATCACCACCTCAATCAAGCTGATAATTGGCACGCTAAGCGTTTCTCGGTGGGCGTCGCCAATTTCCGCCATCCAAGGACCTCGACACTTGCCCATTACGCAAGGGCGAATAGAGAGGCGTTGCGCCGCGGGGTGCAATTGAGTTTCGCCACGTAGTCTCGAATTTGCCTCCTTTCTATATCGCTAGCGACCCAAACGACGCGGTGGTAAGCGCAATTTGCATGGAGCTTTATCGGTCGGTCAGTTGCGAAAGTCTGCAAGATCGTATCTAAGGTGAATCCGACCAAGGATTCCTGACCACACATCGGGCACTTTACGGGACATCTGACAACCGACTCGTCCATCGTAGACCCCCATATGAGTTCATTCATCTTCAGAAGCCACGTGGCTCTTGGAGTCAATGTCTGCTTGTTACCAACGCCCGGTGAGCACCACGACCAACAAGACAATCAGGACCAGGCCTAATCCACCGCTCGGGTAATAGCCCCAACCAGAGCTATACGGCCATGTAGGCAGTGCGCCTATCAGAAGAAGAACCAACACTATTAGTAGTATCGTGCTTATCGACATGTTTCCTCCCACGATGCAGTTGAGGCTCAGCGAGAGGCTATTCTTGAGTTCCTAAGAACACAGTCGGGTGGCTGCGTCACCGAGTGTAAGGTGGCTCCTACGAGAACGACGAGCGCCTCACGCGCAGGCGAGGAGTTGAGCGTGCAGCTGTCGCCCGCTACGAATCGGGCGACCCAGTTGAGATTCCTTGAAATTGGCGCCCCTGCATTTCTCTTCTGTCAGAAAAACACCGAAAAAAAGCCGCGATTGATGCGCAGGATTCGCGGTGTAGTCCCCAACTGACGCGGGATCAAGGGCCGCGAGACTCATCCGGCCCGGCGCCGGTATGGTTTATTGGTGACGTTTGATCGTCTAACAACTGGAGAACGCCATGGGAAAGTATGTATTGGCTTGGATCCTTGGAGTGCCGGCAACGGTGTTGGTGGTTATTTACCTGATCATGCATCATTGAGCGCGGCATGGGATTGCGCGGGTATTCGATCCCGCGGGACGGCGACGAACATGTCTGCAGGGATGGCGGGACCGCTCGACAGCGCGAGCTGTCTGAGTTTGGATTCTCCCGGTCGAGCCGCCTCATCACGGGCGAATGATCAGCCGGCGATTTGCTCGCGCTGCTGATTGCATGGCAACCCAAAGTCCCGCGCCATCCTCGATCGCAATCGTTCGCCCGCACGAAAATCGCGCGTATTGATCACCGCCAGCCGGAATCCGCCCGGCGGCATGCTGTGCGCCGATGGGGCGACATTCTCGGCAAAGGTAATTTGCAGGCTCAGGATGTCTGGTGTGGCGCGGTATTTCGCGAGGACGGCGGCGGGTGGATGCGAATACGGTTGATCATGCGGACCGAAGAGTACGATGCTGTAGCCATCCCGGCGGTCGCAATCATCGAATTGCCATTCGCCGTGCTGATAGAGTCGCACCATTGAATCCAGCCAGCCCGCGCCGTACAAGTCCGGCCATTGATCAGCAAAGCGAAGGTGCGTCTCGATGATGTGCCCGCCGATCGATTCGATGTTGACCATGCCGGTGTAGTCTGACAAATGCCGGCGGATCCAGCGACCCAGGAATCGCTCGAGATCGGGTTTCCCCGCCGACTGAATGATCCAATAGTCGAAGGTTCCGCGGGGAGCCGGAATGCCCCGCGTGTGCCGAAACCAGGCGGGACGTCCCGCGACCACGGCGATGTCGGAACTTACATGCTCGCCGGTGAGTAGCGTCATCCAAAAATGACCCGGGCAGCAGTGCTCTTGACGCTCACGTTCATTGCGCAGGATGGCGCTGCCGACACCCATGCCCTTGAGATTGATCATCGGCTTGCTGAAGACCGGGTAGCGCCGCGGCGCCGCATCGTGCAGGCCACAATCGAGCCCTTGGGATTGCGCAACCAGGAGCTTGTAGTAGACCCAGCGATGCCGTGGATTCAGGCGGTACGCATCGATATCGTCCGTCGGAATATCAACATCGGGTGGGCACGCCACCGCATCGAAGTATTGCTTGCGCCAGGCATCGGATTCGTAAATGGGCATGACTCAGCTTACGACTGGAGCGTCGATCGCGCACCGCGCATCCGTCCCGAAGAAGAGCCGGAAGCGGCTGACACGCTGCATGAGCCACCGCCGTGATGAACTGCAGCAGCGTCCGCTCGGATAGAAAGTGATTCCGGTCCTATCGCCGGCGCGAAGTTGGATGACCGCGCGGATCTTGCGGCCGCGCGATTATGGTCATCGTCCTACACCGGCACTCACCGCCGGCTGACTGGCATTGCGTAAGACGGCTGTCAGTGTGGGCACGCGAAGGGCGCAATCGCCGGTCGCCAAACATGATTGAGGTCTCCGCGAGTCGTGATGGAACTTATGCACAAATCGATTTTTGCCGTTGCCCTGATGGGGGTAGCCCTGATGAGCGGCTGCAACAATGCCAAGTCGCCAGACTCAGTGGCCAATGATGTCGCAACTGCTCAACACAAGGAGGCGCTCGCGGTGGCCGACGCGAGGAACGATGCCGCAAAACGCGTGGATAGTGCCGCGGAGAAAGTCAACGAAAAAGCGGGCGATCTGAACAACGCACAAGCGAAAGGTGCATACCGTGTTGCGCTGGCAAAAGCCGAGGGCGATCGCCAAATCAATTTAGCTAAATGCGACGCTCTAGCCGGCATCAGAATCGATGTAAGGATCGCGCCCACGCCGATTACGAAGCCGCCAAGGCCAACGCGATGGCGATTGAGACCGATCGGATGTAGTGAGTAATCATCGCAGGCACCACCCATGTCATCCATTTACGCCACCTGAGAAAGATCGCCATGCAAAACGAACTCGCCTCTGAAGGAGCCCCGTCGCAGCACTTTTTGACCGACGTCAAAACCTTGCGTGAGCGGGCGCGCCAGAACATCGGTGATGGAGGCATCACGCGCTCCTACGAGGGGGACCCGAAACAAGCCATCGAGATTCTGCAGACGGTGCTGGCTACGGAGATCGTTTGTGTGCTGCGCTACACGATGCATGCCGTTGCTGCCACCGGCATTTCGAGCGAGGGAGTCAAGAAGGAATTTGACGAGCATGCGGACGATGAGCGCGAACATGCACGTGCCGTCGCCGAACGTATCAACCAATTGGGCGGGACGCCTGATTTCAATCCGCACGGACTCGAATCACGGGCGGCCTCGGAATACGGTAATGCCGGCAATTTGGTCGAGATGATCAAGGAAAATCTGATCGCCGAAAGAATCGCAGTCGATCACTATCGCGAGCTCATTCGCTACTTCGGCAACAAAGATCCCGGAACCCGAAAAATAATCGAGGCGATCCTGACCAAGGAAGAGGAACATGCCAATGATATGCACGATTTGCTGGTGGCCCACGAAGGCAAACCGATGCTCGACAAGTGACGGTCGTCAAGGGCTTGCCGCCTTGTGTTTTCGGCTCACTCTGATCTACCCATGACCACCCGTACCCCGTGCACCGTGCCATCATCCTTGAGCGGGATGATCAGGGGCGCTCGCAACAAAGATCCATCATCCAGTTCAGCATGACTGACACCTCGATTGAGTCCGAAGGGGTTGGTCACCGTAATTTCGTAGGTCGCGGAACGATGGCGAAGCGTAACCTCGAAACCACGCCAGCCCCGTGGAATACACGGATCAATCGACACGGAGTCGCCCAATACACGAATGCCAAGCACCCATTCGATCCCTGCGCGATACATCCATCCTGCCGCGCCAGTATACCAAGTCCAGCCACCGCGCCCCACGTGCCCGCGTGCGAAGTACACGTCGGCGGCGACGACATAGGGCTCAACCTGGTACCGTGCAACCGCCTCCGGCGACGCACCTTTATTAATCGGGTTAAGCAGCGAAAACAATGCCATGGCGCGATCACCGTCCCCTAGCATGGCGGAAGCGATGATCGACCAAAGCGCGCCGTGGGTGTATTGCCCGCCGTTTTCGCGTATCCCCGGGGGGTAGGAGCGTACGTAGCCGGGGTCCGGTGTGCCAATCACAAAAGGAGGTTCAAACAACAGCGCCACGCCATCCGCGGTGCGCACCAGATGCTCTGTCGCCGCCGCCATCGCGTGCGCGGCTCTAGCCGCGTTGGCCGCTCCGGAAATAACTGCCCACGACTGGGCGATCGCATCGATCCGGCATTCCTGATTTTCCTTGGAGCCTAAGGGTGTGCCGTCGTCGAAGTAACCGCGCCGGTACCAGTCTCCATCCCAGCCAGCGCTCTCCAGTCCCTCACGCAGCGCGATACCATGAGCACTCCATCGCGCCACGCGCTGGGTGTCGCCGCGAATCGCGGCGAGAGAGGTAAAACCATTGAGCGTCGCCGCCAGGAACCAGCCAAGCCATACGCTCTCGCCGCGCCCCTCGGCTCCGACCGAGCTAAACGCATCATTCCAATCACCGGTGCCAATCAGGGGCAGGCCATGTACACCAAGCCGCAAACTACTATCCAGGCCGAGCGCGCAATGCTCGTATAGCGTCGCACTTTCATCAGCCACAGTGGGTGAAAAGTAACTGTCATGCGATTCGGCCGGTACCGCAGGACCCTCCAGAAATGGCACCTGCTCGTCAAGAACTCTCATGTCATTCGTCGCGGCCACATATTGACACACCGCGTAACCCAACCAGATGCGATCGTCGGCAATATGGGTGCGGACGCCCTGACCCCACTCGGGCATCCACCAGTGCTGAACGTCGCCCTCGCGAAACTGACGGCTCGCGGCGCGCAACAAATGTTCCCGCGTCGTCGCGGGATCGGCAACCGCCAATGCCATGCCGTCCTGTAGCTGGTCGCGAAAGCCATATGCGCCACTCGATTGGTAGAACGCCGTTCGCGCCCAGACCCGACAGGCGCGGCACTGGTATAGAAGCCAACGGTTCAATAGAAGATCTATGGACCGATCGGGCGTCTTGACTTGAATTCGCCCCAACACCGAGTCCCAGTGCTGAGTGACTTCGCTCAAGCATGCTTCGGGGTCGGCTTGCCGATAGTGCTCGATCATCGCGCGCGCTTGATCGGTATCGGCCGCCTGGCCCAGGAGAATCACCAGGTCGGTCGACCCGCCTGCTGGAATGCTCACGTGTGACAGCAACGCCGCAACAGGGTCCAGGCCCGCACCGTAACGCTCGCCCAGCACCGTGCGCACATGCAGTGCCGCCGGCGAACTGACACTGCCATAACGGCCGAGAAACTCGGCGCGATCACAGGTGCCACTCGATGCACGTCCACCAAAATCCAGAAACGCCACGCGTCTGCCGAAATCTGCGTTCCAGGGATTGCGCGCTAATATTGCGCCGGTGCTTGGGCATCGCTCCGTAATTACAAACTGCGCTGCCACGCTGCGAGAGGGTCCGAGAGCCCACTCGACATAGGCGCAGACACTGAGGCGCCGGGTTCGAGAACCTAGATTGCGCAATCTCAGGCGGGAAATTTTGACTGAATCCACGAGCGGCACGAATTGCAACAGTTCCATCGCAATATCTTGGGTCGTGGCCTCGAAGCGGCTGTATCCCTGCCCGTGGGTAGCGACATACCGAGTGTTGCTGTCCCGAATCGGCGCCGCCGTAACGCTCCACCGCTCCCCGGTGTCATCATCGCGAACGTAGAGCGCCTCACCGGGGCGATTGCTGACCGGATCATTGGACCATGGCGTCAGAGAATTCTCGCGGCTATTGAGACACCACGTGCATCCGCTTCCCTCGGTCGATACTTGGAATCCAAAGTTTGGGTTGGCGATGACGTTGACCCATGGCATAGGAGTCGCTTTCCCCGGCTCAAGAATCGTCACATACCCGCGCCCATCGGCGCTAAAGCCGCCGAGTCCGTTGAAATACTCAAGACTTCGCGCAACAGGCAATGCCGGTAGCGGCGCAAATGAATCGTTCTTCTGCACGGGCACCGGAGGGTTCGTAGCAACATCCCTCAATCGCCCAAGCTGTTCGGCGATTGAACCACGCCGACTCACGAGGTCGATTCGAGATGCCGCCTGCAGCGCCTGGCGCGCGGCCTGCGCCATGAGCGTCGATCGCAGCACATATACCTGCCCCGCCCCCACTCGCTGCGTGTCTCGCAAGCCGGGTCGCGTGGCGCGCGCCAGAACCTCCAGAGTCCCCTGCAATTCCTGAGCATAGGAGGCGTCGACTTCGTTGACAATAACCAAATCCACGGCGAGGTTCTTCCATGCCCAATACTCCTGTGCGCGCAGCAATTGCCGCACGACCCCCAGGTCTTCTGGCGAATCGATGTGAACACACATGATCGGTCGATCACCCGAGATTCCATGCGCCCACAATGAGGTGACATTGTGGATATTTGTGCGCAACACACTACGGGCCGGGCGAAGCGCATCGCTCGTATAGAGCGCGTAAGCGGCCAATTGCTGAAACAGGTTGGCCTCCTCGGGGTCGACTCCAAGATGACGCAGTTGAACTTGCGCATAGGTCCAAGCAAGCATCGCCGCGCGGGAATACGCACCGTCGGCTCGCAGCTTGCTGACCACGTCGAGTACTTCCTGGCGCGAATGGCCGACTACTGTCCAGAAGGACGCATAAGCGGTCTGCCCAGATTCTATGCGTACGCGCCGACGCAGGCTGAACACGGGATCGAGGACCACACCGACGGTGCCCGAAAGAGGCTCGGAACTCAATGCCGCCTCGGCGGTGTCAACCTCGCGGCCCCGACCCAAGAAGCGCGCCCGATCCGTTTCATATTGTGGCTGCCCGATTTCCTCGCCTTCGATCAACGCAACGTGTGCCGCCCACACATCTGGATCGCTATCGCGTCGATACCGAACTGCAAGCAAAGCGCCTGCCGCCTCAACGTATTCCGTTTGCACAAATAGTTTGGCGAACGCCGGATGCGCCTGGTCAGCGCTGGGTGTTGCGAGGACCACTTCCGAATAAGACGTGACATCTATAGTGCGGGCTCGTCCGCCGCGATTGGTAAGGGCAACACGCCGCACCTCCGCGTTGTGTTCGCCCGAAACCAGAATTTCCGTGGTTGTCGCGATAGGTCCGTCGCGGCGTTGGATCTCACAGCGGTCCTCAGCAAAGCTCACCGCGTATTGATCCGGGACAGCTTGCGTCGGCTGATAGCCGGCGGACCAGAGCCGCCTGCTATCCACGTCGCGCAGGTAGATATAAGACCCCCAGTCGTCGCGAACACGATCTTCGCGCCAGCGCGTGACTGCAAGCGCACCCCAGCGGCTGTATCCGGACCCTGCAGTCGTCAGCATCACGGTGTAGCGGCCATTTCCCAGTAGCTGCGTCACCGGTATTTGTGTATGACACGACGTAAAGCGGCGCGCGAGGGGTGCCTTCGCGATCGGTTCGGCGATACCTCGAGCAATTCCAAGACTGTGCCGGACCGGGGCTTCGATAAATTGTGGCGCACGCTCCTGCAGCAGCGATTCGGCGGCGCGGACTATAGGCTCGTTGTGAAAGCGCGATCGTAGAAAGCCCCGCCCTAGCACGTTACCGATCGCGGTGATAGTCATCCCCTGATGATGAGCCATATAGGTTCGGACAATAGCCACGGCCTGGCCCGGCGGAACGCGAGAGGCTGTAAAATCCAACGCATCGTAGTAACCAAAATGCCCGAGCGCCCCCAGCGAACGCAGCCGCGCAAGATTGCGCACTGCTGCGACGGGGTCCACGAGCGCGCCGAGTGCGGTCGCATAGGGCGCAACAACTGCATCGCGTCCGCGGCCCAACTTAAGTCCTAATCCTGGCACGCCAAAATCAGAATACTGATAGGTAAATTCGACATTGCGAACGTTGTAGGCCGATTCCGATACACCCCACGGCAAATTATTCTCTTCAGCGTAGCGCCGCTGATGCAGAACCACCGCGCGGTTAGTGCGTTCAAGTAAGCTGTCCACGGGCGCATGCATCACCAGCGACGGCATAAGGTACTCAAACATGGACCCTGACCAAGACAGCAACGCAGCCGAGCGCCCGACCCGGGTCATGGCGCGGCCCAGGCGGAACCAGTGCCTTGTCTCAACGTCGCCTTTCGCGACCGCGATAAAGCTGGCCAGTCGAGCTTCCGAGGCCAACAGATCGTAGAAATTCGAGTCGAGGTGGTTGTCAGCCGCGGAATAACCGATCGACAACAATTGTCGTTCCGCATCGAACAGGAAGGTAAAATCCATGGCGACTGATAACGCCCGGGCCCGCACGGCGATTAGTTTCAGCCGTTCAAGAGGCTCCCGAGATATCCCAGAGGTGAACGTTCCTTGCAAATCCAGTAATGCATTTAGATCCCGGGCATGGCTGCGCGCGGTCTGCCCCACCACCACATCCCAAGCAGGGGATCCCGGCAACGACGCGTCGTCGCTCTTACCGCCGCTCTCTCTCGTGAGCTGATCGGCAAGACCCGCAAGCTCGCGTATTGCGTGTATCTGCGCAATCGGTGATCTGACATCCGATGAAAGAATTGAGGCGACGGCATTCAACCACGCGGCGGGCGCTGGCGCGTCTACCACCGATGCTTCACGAGCTGAAGGTTGTGACTCGAGAGCCAATTGGTAGGCATCCGCCACGCCTTGTAGACGCCCGAGACCTAGAAGGGGAGTGACGGCCAGATCGTCACATACCTGCGCCAGAGCGATCAAGTGCCCGGCGAGATTTCCACTATCCACAGTTGAAATATATTGAGGTTCAAGCGGCTGTAGCGATTCCGTGCTGTACCAGTTGTAGAAATGGCCGTGCCGCTTTTCAAGCCGCTCCATAGTTCCAAGTGTTGCCTCTACTCGGTCCAGGAAATCCAGTAAGCCGATCCACCCGAAGGCTCGGGCGGTGGCCGCCGACAACAAATACAATCCGATGTTGGTCGGTGAGGTGCGCCGTGCCAAAACTGGCACGGGCGTTTCCTGATAATTATCCGGCGGTAGATGGTGATCGGCCGGCGTGACCAAGTGTTCAAAGAATGACCAGGTGCGGCGTGCCACCAGTCGCAGTGTCAAGGCATCGGTCGGGCTCAGCGACGCCGCAAGAGCGATTGGTCGAGGCTTGCTCACCCACCACGCAATGACGGGTGAACAAATCCATAGGATCGGCACCAACGCCAGAGGAAACACGGCAGCTGAATGTAGGCCATACCACACCCCGCTAATCACCCCGATTAGTATTGCAGGAGCCATGCGCCACAGATAAGCTCCAAAGTCAGCTCGACCATTCAGAGTCACTTGTGCCGCCGTGGTCCAGTCGAGGAAGTGACGTCGCGAAATCGTCAATCGGTAGAGTGTGCGAGAAATGGCATCGACCATCAACCAAGCCTGGTCGGCCAATAGTACGATCGAGAAGAATCCTTGCAACACGCTGCCACGCAAATCCCCGCGCAGCCCATCGCCCACATTAACCTCCCGATGAGCTCGCCTCACCACGCCCAGGCGGTCGAATAGGCTCAGAAGTCGAGGCACGCAAGGTACGAGCAACACGGCGCTCACCCAAATGACGCCACTCCATTTGGGTAACGCGCCGCCTGCAAGCAATGCGATGACCAAGGCCGGCGCATTGAGCGAGCGTCGCAAGTTGTCCAACATTTTCCAGCGCCCGAGGGCCGGAATTCGTTGCTCCCGAGTTGCCGCATTCTGCCCCGCTTTGGTTCTCCATAGGTAAGGCAGCAATTGCCAGTCGCCGCGCGTCCATCGATGCTGCCTTGCCGCCGCCACATCGTATCGGTCTGGATAAGGTTCGAGCAGTTCCACGTCAGAAACGAAACCGGCGCGGGCAAATATTCCTTCGAAAAGATCGTGACTGAGCACGGCATTCTCGGGCACACGACCTTCAAGCGCGGCTTCAAACGCGGCCACCTCGTAGATGCCCTTGCCGATGAAGGAGCCCTCGTCGCATAAATCCTGATAAAGATCGGACACCGCAAATACATAGGGATCGATGCCGCCCCCACTGGTGAAGGCCTCGTGAAAAAGCGATGCCTGCTGCTCCACAAAAAGCGCCGGACTGACGCGCGGTTGCAGGATCGCATAGCCTGCCACGACTCGACCTTGGGAGTTGAGTCGGGCTCTATTGAGAGGGTGAGCCATTTTACCGATTAGCCTCTCGGCGACTGTGCGCGGTAATTCCGTGTCGGCGTCGAGCGTGATTACGTAACGCACACCGCTGGGAGGCGCCTTCCAATGCGCCATCGTTGAGTCGAAGCTGGTATCGGTAGCGCCTAGAAGTAACCGATTAAGCTCATGAAGCTTGCCGCGTTTTCTCTCCCACCCGATCCAACGCCCTTGATCATCGCTCCATTGGCGGCGGCGGTGCAGTATGAAAAAGCGCGGACCCGCGCTGCCCGCCTCGTAACGTCTATTCAATTCGTCAATACCGGCCGCGGCGGCCTTAATCAGCGAAACGTCCGCCGATGTATGTTCGCTTGTGGCATCGGCAAAATCTGACAGCAGTGCAAAATACAATTCGCCTCTTGCGGACGCCAAATAGTGAGCCTCGAGGCGCGTAACGTGTGCCTCAATCTCGCTCGGCGTGGTCAGCATAACCGGCATGACCACCAAGGTGCGCATTTCCGAGGGGACTAATCCCTTAAGATCGTAGGCCGGCAATGCGCGCGGTGGCAGCGCGTGGGTGTACAGAAAATTGACAATTTGTATGATCAACTCGACACAGGGCAAAAGCGCGGCCAACAAATATCCCCATAGCCAATGGCCGCTCATCCATGATCGCAGCGCCACAAACATCATACTTAGCGCGAGGCCTGTTAGCGCGAAAATGCAGGTGAGGTAACCGAGAAGCGCACCCGCCCGAATCAAAGCAGCCAGTGAAAACCGCATCGGTGGTCGACGCCTCAGTAAGCGGGCGAATTCGCGGCGCCCCGGGCCAATCAAGTAGTGGCCCACATCCACCGGGGTATGATTGGGTGCACCCGACACTGCAAGAGAAGGCCGGGTGTTTCGGGTCACTTCAATGACCCTATCAACCACTCGAGTTTCGCTGCACCGACAATTGCGGGCCAATTCTTCGATTGCATCGCGGTACCGCGTCCGGGTCGCAAAGTCCATTTTGGCAAAGTCGCTTGCGGCGCGTAGCCGCTCATCGACGAAGCTCATCGCTTCGACCAACTCCGTCCAGTACATGGAGCTCAGGCGCCGCAGACTTGTGATGATATTGCGCACCGTTACATTGGCGGCGGCCTGGCGTTGATGCTCATCGTTAACCACGCCCTCGATGGATTGTCCTTGGCGCGCCAACTTCTCTTCGAGCCACCGTAGCGCTGGTATCGGTGTTGGGTCGTGATCGCGCAATCGCTGCAACAGCCGAACCGCAAGAGTCGGTGGCAATTCCTGATTCGCATACTCCTCCGCCAGATGAGCCGCCGATGCTGCGCCATGCGCCGGCGTACCTAGCAACCGGTCCGCTAATTCGTCCGCTCGATTGCGCAAGCTATGGCCGTTGGTCACCCGATCGGCACAGCGACGCAAATTCTCGATGAGTACGATTCTAAGAACTGTTGCCAGCGCCCATAGCTCGCCCACGTTTAGGGTCGCTACACGTTGATAGGCCGCGATAAATCGACACAAAACGGCCGGGTCGATGAGGCTATCGGTATGAGCCACGTAACTCCACGCGAGACTCAAGACCCTCGGATAGCATTTAAGCGGCCCGTTCGCCAGTTTCGGCAGCTGATAATAGAAGCCGTACGGCAAATCATCGCGGATCTGCTGGAGCTGTCTCTCGACGAGGTTGTAGTTATCTTTGAGCCATTCCGCCGCAGGCGTCAGCGGCATGGCAGGTGGTGAAGCCGCAGCGCTGATGAGTTGGTAGTCGTGGAGTAGTCGCAGGCTGTTTTGACGGGCGCGACGCGCTAGCGCATTGCCGCGTCGGCGGCGGGGGGCAATCTCGTGTTCCTCGGCAAGCTCGCGAGCGAGCGCCTCCAGTCGTTGACCCGCCAATAATTCACCGCGAATTGGCTCGGGATCATTCCACAAGTCCAAGGCGCCGGCCGATGAATTCGCGACCAGAGCGATCCCGTTCAAAACGCGTGCCTTCATCTGATGGAAGTATTGGGCAGTAGGATCACTAGCTACCCCCGGCAAGCGACCACTGAGTATCCGTGGGGGTCATTTGAATTTTGTGGATATTGCCATCGTACCCTGAGCTACATCACATTTAAGCCGTGCGCGGGTCGAAACGCGTGCCAGCAACAGCCACCACAGCAATCCGTGAAACCTGGTCCTTGTCTGGGTGACGCTGAAACGCCTGACGCGATATGAATCCCCGGTCATCTCGGGTTTCCACAATGGCGTCGCCGCTTCTTGCGGCCATACCCATCGCATAGTCGAGTGCATCCTCTCGGCAGGCGCAGTCGATTACCGGTGTCGGCAAATCGTCCTGCCAAACGTCCCAACGGCTATTGCGCTGTACAACCGTGATGCGAATAGTACCGAGGCGCGGAACGCTGAGATTGTTAATCATGACGCTGTCCTCTTAACGCGGGCCACCGATACTGAAGACTCACACTCGCCGCCACGAAAAGCTGTCGGTAGCAGCGTGCAAGCACGTCGGAATGCACCTACGCGCGAAACAACTGGGTTGGAGTAAGATTTCCCACCGCAGGTGCCTATCCGCTGAACGCGATTGCGCCAAGAAGGTAGGATGGATCGCAGATGAACCGTTTAGCCGATCTTCAACGTGGCGGCAATTTTTCGGCCAGACGGTCCGCCAAAGAGCTCAAACACTCACTGAAGCCCCTGGCAACGGCGGCGTACTCTTCGCCAGCGAGCGGTGCCGAGAAGAGGCCGCTGCCGATCTCATCGACCTTGGCGGAGGTATCCACGATATGCCAATGCGCTTCGATAATGGCGCGGCCACCCTTCTGCGCCGACATCTGCACGATCTCCACTTTTATTTTAACGGGTACGGCGCCGGCCTGATCGAAACCTCGATCACCGACGAGCACGTCACTGCGCCGTCTCTCAATGTCGCGGGCCAGGGTCTGGGAGACTTGCTCGGCCAGTGAACCAGCCCATCGTTCGTGCTCCAATATCAACACCTGGTCTCCCGAGGCATTAATCACCATTTGGCGTCGATCGACCAAAGGGGGCACGGTCACGTTGAGCATGACGTGAGTCGTCAGCGGCACCGCCGCGCCGCGGGGGGCATCCGGCAGCGTGTCCAGGGTGTAAAAATGATCGGGTCTACCAGCGCAAGACACCAACAGAAGCGCGAAGCTCGCGCATGTGTACAAAATCGGTCTCAAGGCTGGACCTGCCGACCTCAAGGCGGATCTCCCGGTTTGCCGCGAATCAGAGCTTCCGGATGACGCTCCAGGTAATCCGCCAGTGCGCTGACGGACTTTGCGGCGCGCGACAGCTGCAATAGGGTGCCGCTGAGGTCGTTTTGCAGGGGCGCGTCCGGAGACAATGCCTCCTTGGCGTTTTTCATGGCTTGTTGCGCTTCCTGCAGCGTGGCGTTGACCTGCGGCACGATGCTGCTGTCGGCTTGTCGCACCAAGCGGTCGGTACTCTTCAAGGCCAGATCCAAGCTGGCCATCGTGCTCACCAAGCGCGATGAAATCTCATCGTAAGGCACTTTATCGAGTTTTTTCGCGATACGTCCGATCGAGTCCTGAATTTCATCCAGCGCACCGGCTGTGGTCGGAAAGATCGGAGGCCGCTCATCCCAGTTCACGTGGTCGGCGGGGACTTCTTTGTGAAAATCCATGGCCACATATTTTTGGCCCGTGAGCAGGTTGCCGGTCTTGATTTCGGCGCGCATTCCATGCGCAACCAGGCTGTCCACCAATTCTCGGGTGGCGGCGTCGGACGAGTCTCCCAAGCCGAGCGGGTGATCATGCGGTCGAGAATGGCCGCGGATACGCTGCGGAAAAATGTCCACTTCCACCGGGAAGCGCAGCGCCCCGGCGTATCGGTCGTAGTCCACCGAGAGTTTCTTGACTTCACCGATCGTGATGCCGCGAAGGTCTACCGGCGCGTCGATCGAAAGTCCTCGCAGCGACCCGTTGAAGTACATGATGAAGGTTTGAACCGCGGTGTTGGGCTCTCGCATGGCTCGTTCGCGGTCCGTAAACAAATTAAAGGCGGTGTCTTGCGGCACCTCCGCCGTCGAGGTCGAGCCGCCCGCGGCCTGGAATGCAATGCCACCCTCCAGAATCGCGGACAACGATTCCATGCGCAGCTGCACGCCTTCCGATCCAAGTGACATATCGAGGCCGCTCGCCTGCCAAAAACGAGTCGAGGCCGTGACGTAGCCGTCATAGGGCGAATAGATGAAGACCTTGATGGTGACGCTGGCGCCGCCGGGATCGAGTTCGTACGCCACCACCTCACCGGCGGGAATGCGTCGGTAAAACACGGCGGAGCCGATGGCCAACGAACCGATATCATCGGCGTGCAGTACGAACTCGCGCCCCGGCAAACCGGATGTCACAATCGGCGGTACCTCGAGACCCGTGAAAGCGCGTCGCTTAACGCTCGAGTGGCCCACATCGACGCCGATATAGGAGCCCGACACGAGCGTACCGAGACCCGTGATGCCGCCGCCGGTGACGCGCGGCCGCACCACCCAGAAGCGGGTATCTTCAACGAGATAATCACTCGCATCCCGGTGGATATGCGCCGTGACGATGACTTGTTTTCGATCCTTGGACACGTGAACCGCCGTTACCTCGCCGATCTCCACGGCTTTGTAGCGGATCTTGGTTTTATTCGCCTCCAGGTCATCGGCGCTGCGAAAGCCGATTTCGATGCTCGGTCCCCGCGCGATTTTCTGCTCAATTGCGACGAACGCGCCGGCCAACACCACCACTGCGGGCAGGATCCAGACATAGGGCACGCGCACGTGACGCGGCGCATCGGGTACGGCGCTCGGCAAGTCGTCGGGTGGAGTGGGCGGCTCAGCCATGAGCGGGCGGATCAGCCATGGTTTGCGCGTCCCAGAGCAGGCGCTCGTCGAAGGATTGCGCGGCAAGCATGGTCAGCACGACAACCGCGGCAAACGCGAGCGCGCCGGGGCGGACTTCAATCGACGCGAACGTTTGGACCTGCACCAGAGCCACGAGCAGCGACACCGCGTATACGTCAAGCATCGACCAGCGCCCGACGAACTCGACGATTCTGAACAGCCGGCTGCGCTGCCGCGGATGGCGTACGGATTTACGCGCCACGGCAAATAGAATCTCGCCCAAGGCGATGAGCTTCAACAGCGGGACGACGATGCTTGCGAAAAATACCAATACGGCAATCGGCCACGATCCCGACTGCGCCAACGACATCACGCCGCTCATGATGGTGTCGTCATCGTCGCTGAACAGCGTGTGCCTATGCATGACCGGCAATACGTTAGCCGGAATGTACAGCAGTGCGGCAGTTAGCACCAATGCGGTGGTGATGGCAATACTGCGGGGTTTGCGCTCATGCAGGCGTGTATAACAGCGCGGGCAAAACGAGCGGTCGGCGCCGATCGCACGCACGCTGGCGCGGCAATTGGTGCACACGAGCAGTCCCAAACTGCGTCCCGTGACCCATGTGCTCACGCGCCACTCCGTTCGACCCAGCGCCAGAATTGTTCAGTGGGCGTGGCGGCCGTGAGCGCCGCCAGAGTGAGCATGAGCAGGCCATAGCAGATGAGCGCGACGCGCGGCGCCACGTCCGCCAAGGCGGCGAGCTTGACTAGCGCCACCAGCGTTCCCAGCATGAATACCTCGACCATGACCCACGGACGCAGCGGCGTCAAAGCCCGAAACAAGGCATTCTGTCCGGGAGGCCGATGCTTACCGCGCAACGGGACCAGCACATACAAAAAGGTCAGAATCTGGCCGAGCGGCATCAGCACGGTGGTAAAGAGCACCAAGGCCGCCAGGGTGGCGTAACCTTGCTGGTACAACCCGAGCGCGGCGCCGAGCAGGGTAGCCGAGCGCGTGGTGCCATTTACCTTAAGGACGACCAGCGGATACACATTCGCCAGGACGAATAGCACAAGGGCGCAGGCAGCCAAGGCGATCGCGGTATCGAGGTTTCCGCTGTTGGTGCGGTAGAGTTCGGCACGACATCGCACGCACCGGGCGCGGGCGGGAGCGGCGATTTTATCAAAACGATGAACCAGGTCGCACGCATGACAAACAATCAATGACGACACGCGATCGCGCTCCCTTGACTTGCGCCGGTACACCGAAGTTAACACTTAGCTACCCGCGAATGCGCTCCGAGGCCGCCCGTCAAGAGGTAGGATCCAGATCACCTACGCGATAGGCGAAATCCTACAGCACGCTCAGGACGGCGCCGATGGCACCTAGGGCCGCTCACGCCTACTCTCCCCGCATACCCGCAGGGCTCAGCGGATCAGAGGGTTGCGTGGTCTCCATAGTCGCGATCAGTTTGGCGCGCCGCGCTCCTGCTTCGCGCCGGCGTTGGTTGGGGATGCGGCGCCGCCAACCGACTTTCGTCTCGTCGATCGAGGGCCTCTATTTCGCCTCATGGCGTCCATAAATCAAAGTACCCGGAGCGGTGTCAGGCGAATTGTTGGCGCGCACCAAAGGTGAGAAATGTCCTGCACGCACAGCCGGCGCGACCGGACTGGCCCGGCGGCGACAGCAGCCGCAACCTATTTATCTCTCGGCCTTTGTACCGCAATCAGGAGACATGCAATGACGGGAACCAATGACGATTCGTCGACGCGGGATCACGCGACTTTCTCATTCGCGCACGGCGCTGGCGGCGCCGATCATTTCAAACAGCTGTTCGACGACGTCGAAGAGCTCATCGGGCGACTAGCGGATACGGATAGCTCCGAAATCGAGAAATTGCGGGCTAAAGTGCGTGTCGCCACGGTCGTTGCTAGAGGCGCCTTGATCGATGCCGCAGACCTGTTGCAGAATCAGGCGCAGCAGGTAGCAAAACGAGCAGACAAGCATCTGCGCGAGAAACCCTGGCAGACAGTTTGGCTCGTGGCGTGCCTCGGCGTCGCCACCGGAATGCTTCTAGGCCGTCGACGATGAGCGGGTGCAACGACATGACCTGTGAAAACGTGCCACCGCCCCCTAATCCGGAGCAACCGCCGAATGCGCCGCATGATCCGGTCGACCCCGGTCCTCAGGCCGGAGGGCAGGGACGGCCTGATGTTTTCGCGGCGGATGGCTATAGGCTGTACTGCGTAAGCAACAGCGAAGTAAAACCATGATTCGCAAATTGACTAGCGGCGAATACCGCCTGTATTCGAGAAAGGTAAACCCTAAAACCAAGCAGCGTCGCAACCTCGGGACCTTCAAGACCCGGGGGTGCCGCCGAGAAGCATGAACGCGATGTGCAGTATTTCAAGCGACACAGGTGAAGGATTTCGGCACGATAATGGTCAAAGACCGTTCGGCTGCTGACGAGAGGCTAAAATCGCCGGCCACCTTGAAGAACCTCACTCTACCGAGCAGCGCACGGGTTGAGAAAACGGCGACCAAAGGCATGCCGGCTTATCGCTTGCTCGCGAGCATCTCTCGCGCGTCATGGACTTGGTGCTCGGTGACGGCCGGGGCTGCGTGGTGCCAGCTGTTGCCGATATAAGTCGTGACCGCGGCAATCTCGGCGTCGGTCAATTGCCAACCGAAGGCGGGCATGGCGGGCCCCGTGGGCTCCTCGTTCGTGGCGACGCTTTGCGCACCTTCGAGCACTACGCGAATTAAAGTGATGGGTTCGCGCGAAGCTACGGACGCGGAGCTTGCAAGATTCGGGATGAGGTAGGGCACGCCAGAACCATCCGCCTTGTGACAGGCGGAGCAGAGGTCCTGATAGATTGCCGCGCCGGCCACCATCACGGGGTCGCTGGCGGCGATCGCGGTCGCCGAACCGCTTTTTCCGCGTTGGTCCTTAAGATACGTCGCGATGGCGTCCAAGTCGGATGCGCTCAAGTGAGAGCTCGAATTCGAAACTTCTTCTGCCATGGGACCTGAGGCCGCCGCCAATCGGTTGTGACCTGTCTTGAGGTACGCGACAATATCAGCGACCGACCAGGCGGCAAGACCGCTGCGCTCATCATTCGTGAGGTTGGGTGCAAACCATGCTTGAAGCGAATAGCCCTGTAATTCTTCACGAGTTTTATCACCGCCCAAATGGCTCTTTGGGGTATGGCAGGAGGCGCAATGTCCAGGTCCTTGAACGAGATACGCGCCGCGATTCCACACGGCTGATCGGGAATTATCCGACTTAAATTCACCGGGCTCGAAGTAAAGCGCGTCCCAAACTGTCATGCTCGAGCGAATACTGAACGGAAAGGGGAGTTGGTCGGAAACGACGATGTTGTGCGCCGGTTTCACGGTGTTGAGGTAAGCCCGGATCGCAAGCACATCGGCATGCGACATGCGGGTGTAATAGGGGAAAGGCATCGCCGGATACAGGTGTTTATTATCGGGCATTTTGCCCTGCCGTAGCGCCGCGTCAAATTGCGCATCGCTCCAACTGCCGATGCCCGTCTCTCGATCCGGGGTAATATTGGGTGCGACCACCACACCGAACGGGGTCTCGATCCGCCGACCGCCCGCAAAGGGCCGATTCTGATAGGGGTCATTATGACACGCGGCGCAATCAGCCGCCTGAGTAAGGTAACGGCCCCGCTCGATCTGCGTAAAGTTCTGAGCACTCGGGGAACTTTGCGCGAAGCCAAGCTGCCCTGACAGCATCCACGCGACAGCGGCAACAACACTTTTGGCGTGGTGCTTAACCATGCACGAGTGGCCCTGGGTTCTTAAGATACTGGCTGCGAATAGCATGAGCCGACCAGTAGGCCAAGGCCGAGAGCGTCGCCGTTGGGTTGTAGCCCGCGTTCTGTGGAAAACCGCTTGCACCCATGACAAAAAGGTTGGGCACATTCCAGCTCTGCAAATAGCGATTGATCGCACTGGTCTTGGGATCCGTGCCCATGATGGCGCCCCCACAGAGATGTGTGGTTTGATACTTGGTGATGTCGTAGGGCGATGTGCGGTATTGCTTCACCACCTGCGCCGCACCCATGGCGTGGAAAATTTCCGCAAATTTATCCGTCAGAAACGCATTTTGCTTGAGTTCATTATCGTGAAAATCCATAGTGATCCGCACGAGCGGTCGCCCCAACCGATCCTTGTAGGTCGGATCCAGATCGAGATACACGTCCCGATAGCTATACATACTTCCATGGACACCGGTGCCAGGCTTAAGGGCGCTTAAGTAATTGTCACGCACCGCCTGCTTCCACTTGGCGCCCCACCGCGGCGTGCCGGGCGGCACGGGGGTAGTTTCAATCGGCCGGCCGTTGGTCTGCACCTGACCCATGTAGCCGCCCCCGACGAAACCATAGGGCCCATGATCGAAATTATCGCCATTGAACTCATCGATGCACATGCCGATGGCGCCGGAGGCAATAAACGGATTAAAGATGAATTTCGACTTGTCGAAGAAGCTCTCCACATCCGAAATCGTCTGGTGCGTGAAATTGCGGCCTATGACGCCCTTGTTCGCCACCGGATCGTACGGCGTGCCGATGCCGGACAAGAGCAGAAGCTGCACATTGAAGATCGTATAGGCGCAGAGGATCACGAGTTCCGCCGGTTGCTCCCATTCATCGCCGCTCGAATCGACGAAGGTGACACCGGTCGCACGTTTGCCGGAGGGGTCCGTGATGATCCGTGTGACCTCGCACTCATCGCGGATGAGAAAGTTGGGCTTGCGCACGAGCACCGGCAGCAGGGTGGTTTGCGGACTCGCTTTTGAGTAGTTACCGCAGCCGAACCATTCACAGTATCCGCAATAGGTGCAGGGCCCGAGGCGTACGCCCAGTGGATTGGTGTACGCTTGAGACATGTTGCCCGACGGCTGCGGAAAGGGCTTGTAACCTAATTTTCGCGCACCCTCGGCAAAGAGGGTGTGGCTGAAGGGCTGCGGCTGCGCCGGATTCGGATAAGGACGCGAGCGCGGTCCCTCGAATGGGTTGCCCCCGGGCTGAATTTGACCCTTCAAATTTCCGGCCGTGCCTGAGGTTCCGCAAAGGTATTCGAACTGATCGTAGTGCGGTTCGAGCTCGTCGTACGTTACGCCCCAATCCCGGATCGTCATGTCCGAAGGCAGGAAGCGCGCGCCGTAGCGCTGCGTCAGATGGGTTTTGAGCACGAAATCGGTGGGCAAAAATCGCCAGGTCTCCGCATTCCAGTGCACGCCGCCACCGCCGACGCCGTTCGGGGGCATGAAGGCGCCCCAGGAGCGAATCGGCAGCGCCGTCTGATTCATCTTGTTGCGAAAGGTAAAGGTTGTCTGGTCGGGCCTCAAAAAGAGCTCATGCCGGATGCGATAGCGCAACTCGTCTTGCGCATAGTTCGGCGGATAATCGGTCGCGGTATTGCGCCACGGTCCGCGCTCGATCGCGACCACATCGAGTCCATCATCCGTGAGTTCATTCGCAAGGATCGATCCGGTCCAGCCCAAGCCGATGATGACGGCGTCTTTCGCGGGAAGCTTCTGCGCCACGGCTCACCCCCTTCAACGCTTGGGAATCCAATCGCGCCGACCCTGGATGCTGACCGGTGGATGCGGATAGCGTTCATTGTGCCGGCCTACCCAATCGCGATAATCGTAGCGCGCGCCGGGGAAGCCGATCATTTTCCACCCACACATGTCGCGGTTGCCGCCATACAGAGGATCGGCGAAGAAACCTTCCTGGACATCTTTCACTACATGCTCGAAGAAAGTTTTGCCATCGATCCCTTCGAGTTCGACGGTGCCGCCCTCGAGACCTTGCAGGATTTCATCCTGGCGCTCGGGGGCTAGCTCAACCCAGGATTTGCTGGCGTGCGATTGACAATACCGCTCAAGCGCGGCGAGTGCCGCTCGATAAAGCTCTCCAGGATTCCTCTCCGACTGTGGGCCCTGGCTCTTGGTGCCTTTAACAAAGGGTGGTCGATCGTACAGGCCCTCAGCGCGACCATACGGACCTGCGAGCTGCCGATCGATAAAGACGGCGCAGCCTGCCTCTCTACCGCCGGGCGTTTGTGGATCAGTCGGAATAATGCGCTCCGCCAGGGCTTCAACGGCGGTCGCTTCGGCGGCGGTAAAAAAAATCCAAGGTCCTGCCGGTACCGGTTGCGGCGGCGATCCGGCGTTAGGTTCCCAGGGAAGGTGACCCGTTACCATGCCGGCGCGGGCCACCGTCTGGCCAAGGAGCGCGACTGCCGTGCCGGTCAAAAGATCGCGACGGCGCAAATTAGTCATCGGAGAGAACCCCGAACCGTAAGTAAGCTATGAACGACACGTTATCCTCACGAGGAACGGCCATTAATCTCCGCCAAAATGTTGGCTCTGGAAACTCTCAATGTCTGTGGGCTAACAGGTCGCGTCTTTGTAGGGCTGCACCGACTATCTCGGCGACATAGGGGTGCCTCCGATAGGAGAACCGATGGATATTGCCAGTCCGTCGTGCTCGTTTCAGCGGCGGGTCGAAGAACATTGCGCGGCGGTGCGCGGTCTTGTGTCGCGCCGCGATCCGTGTGCGTAGGTGAATTCACGGGTGAACTCGGCGCCGAGGAGGAAAATTTGGGCGGAGTAGTAGATCCATAGCAGCAGCACGAGCAACGAGCCGGCGGCGCCGTAGCCGGAGGTGAAGGCGCTCTTACTTAAATACACGCCAATGAGAAGTTTTCCGACCGTAAAGAATGCGGCAGTCACCAGAGCTCCGATCCAGACGTCACCCCAGGCAATCGATTGGCTGGGCAGGAATTTATAGATCATGGCGAAGAGCGCGCTGGCGATAGTCAATCCCAGGGCGAGGTCAACCACATGCAACAGTACTTCCCACTCTGCCATCTGGGTCTGCAGCCAGGCGGCGATCGCAGCAAGCGCTGCGCTCACGACCAACGAGACCAACAATAGGAAACCGACGCCGAGGATCAATCCGAATGACAGGATACGCGTGCGCAAGATCTGCCAGACTCCGCTCGTCTGAACCGATACTGGGGATTCCCAAATCCGGTCGAGATCGCGCTGCAGTTCGCCGAAGACGCTGGTGGCTCCAATCATCAATGAGGTGATGCCGACTATGGTGGCGATGGTGCCATGGCCGAAGTGTGCCGAGCCGATGAGCAGCGCGCTGACCGCTGCCGTCCCGGCCTCACCCATTAAGCCTTGCATTTGAGACAGGATGTGCTGTCGAACAGCTTCTTGATCGAGCATCATGCCGGCAACCCATGTGGCCGTGAGCAAGACAGGGGCTATGGAAAACAGCGTGTAGAAGGAGAGAGCCGCACCCATGCTAGGGGCGTTATGCGACGCCCAAGCGCGGACTGACCGTCCAACGAGGGACACCAGCGGCCAGCCCCGGTGAGTGCGCCAATGAATGAGCCCGTACACGTTAATCATGCAATGCGGCTGGGGGATACGCGACTAGGAAAATCTGGCGCGTGTGCATGTAGGCAGGTGCTGACAGTCGCTAGCAGCGATTTGAGTGATTCACCGGCAGGGGTCAGATTGCGCCGCCAAAGCCGGTCATTACCCTAAACAAACCTCCATCACAAAACCTGCCGTCGTCTAGCCGCCGCTATAGCCTCCAATGATAGGTAGTATCTCTCCGGTGATATAGCTTGAGCACTGAGCCGATGCGAGAAAGACATAGGCAGGCGCAATCTCTTCCGGTTGCGCGGGGCGCTTCATGGGCGTATTGGCACCAAATGTGGCAATCGCGGTCAATTGCTTGTCAGACGGATTGAGCGGCGTCCAAACCGGACCTGGCGCGACCGCGTTGACACGAATCCCTTGTGCCACGAGGTTGGTCGCTAATGAGCGGGTAAATGCATGAATGCCGCCCTTGGTCATGGAATAGTCCAGCAGGTCTTTATTGCCGAGAATGCCTGTGACAGAACCGGTATTGACGATTGAGCCGCCGGGCCCCATATGTTCGACCGCGGCTTGCGCCATGTGAAAGTATCCATACAAATTCGTTTTCAATGTTTGGTCGAAATGTTCTTCCGTTAAATCTAAAAACGTGGGGGAATGTATTTGGAAGGCGGCGTTATTAACCAAAATATCGACCTTTCCGAGACGCCGAATCACCCGCGTCACCGCTTTGCGGCAAAACGCCCGTCGGCGTACATCGCCCGCGATCAATTCGCACCGTCGTCCTTCGCGCTCAACCGCCTCCCGGGTCGTCTGCGCATCCTCGTGCTCGTCGAGATAGAGGGCGGCGACATCGGCGCCCTCGCGTGCGAAGAGAACAGACACGGCTCGGCCGATTCCCGAGTCGGCACCCGTCACGATCGCGACTTTGTCTTTCAGTTTGTCTGCGCCTCGATAGTAGGGTGCGTCATACAAAGGGGCCGGAATTAACGTGGCTTCTGAACCGGGCTTTACCTGGTGGGGTTGGCGAAACGGAGGATAGGGATAGCGGCGAGCGCCGGTTTGGCCCATGTGTGCGGCGGTTAGTCTGCCGGGTTTCGTTCTATCAGCGCGTGCCACCTGCTTTTGGATGGCACGTTGTGCGGCAACGGTGCGCCGCGTGGAGGAGATCTTTCGTTTGGTGGGCACGACATTCCTGTGACGGTCTGAAAAAACCTGGCATCTACCATGCCCGAAAGCTGTCGGTGCAGCCACCTCACCGAAGCTGAAAGACATGTCGGCGAAAGACGGGCGCCATGTGACGCAGCGACAGGTGGCCCCAATAACACTCTTTGACTCCGCTCCCTCGCCATCGCCATACATCCTAAGCTCAATGAAACCATCGTTGACTTAGGTTTTCATTGAGGTCTCGCAACGCCCCGTAAAACTTGTCGGGGTAATCTGGATCCGAGAAAGCTCGCCGAAGCATGATGCAATACTCGGTGGGCGAAAGCCTTTTTTGTTCCCATAGGCAATCTTGCATTTGCTTTCCCGATAGCTGATCAACCACTGCTAGCGCGCCGGCGACCCGACACATGCACGTTGCAATGGCAGCCTCATCCGCGCCGGCGGGAAAAGGCAAACTGACGCAAAGAGTCCCCCCGCTGGCGATAATCGAGATCGAGAGTTCGGTTTTCACGCGCGTTCCCCTTGTCTAATATGCCGACGATACCCCTCGCATGAAATTAAACGGATGGCGGTGAGTTTGCGCCTCCTTCATTGGCCCATTGCGCGTCTGCCGCATGATCAGTTTTGCGCTTCCAAGCCTTTTGTTCATTGCGTCTGATGGCAACATAAATTGCCGCTGTCGCAAGAAGTAATAGCGCTCGTCGAATCCTATCTTTTGTCCGTTTAATCACCATCCGCCCCCCGTACACCTGCAGCTCAGTTTTCCAACCGTGATTAAGCGGTTGAACTGGGCACGCCGAGATTAACCCTGACCGTCGCCACAAAAGTTGCGTATCAGTCAACCGTGACAACAATCGTAGGAATAGGCCTCTGGACGCCGGAAGGTGAGGGCCGCGAAAGCAAAAGCCGGTATGCCCTCGTATTTCTTGCGATTGTAGTAATCGCCGCTGCACGTGGATTTGGAGGTAGCGTGGCGGCGGGGTGCTCACCAATCGGAATACACACCCTCACCCTGTACGCTCTTAGCCGACTAATCTTCGAATGGCCGTGCCGAGCTGTAGGGCGGGCCCTACACTGAACCACGATGATACCCTACCGACTGCACGGGGCATGTACCTTAACGTTTCTCCCAAGTATCGGCTGCCGCGAAAGTTTTGATGAGGCGGTCGATGTTAACGATTTCCAAGGGCCGGATAAAAAGGGGGCGATATGCTTTATTACGCTGCAGTATTTTTTATCATCGCGATCGTCGCTGCTGTCTTTGGTTTTGGTGGAATCGCCGCTGGGGCTGCTGGGATTGCGAAAATACTTTTCGTCGTCTTTTTGATTGGCGCGATCGTCGCCTTGCTCTTTGGCCGTACGCGAGTGTAGCGGAAAGAACTCAGTATTCAACACCGTTTATAGGAGGGACCAAATGGATATGACAATTGAGCATGTCGGCGGCATGCGCCACGACGACAGCCACTCACTGAAATCCAATGTGAAAGAATCGGTTAATAAGATGCGTGCCGCCGGTTCTCAGGAAGTCAACGACCTTATTGCGGATGTCGAGGAATTGGTTGGACGCGTTGGCGAAGCGGCGGATCCGGAAATTGCCCGATTGCGGGCCAAGGTGGAGCAAGCCGTTTCGCTGGCAAAAAAGTCCCTCATCCAAGGGGCCGAACATGTGCAGCGCAAAACACACGCGGCCATGGATGCGGGTGACCGGTATGTGCGCGACCAACCGTGGCAAGCGCTCGGTGTTGCCGCACTCGCTGGGTTGGTTTTGGGTTTCCTTGTCGCCCGTCGTTGAGGCCCGGCTGATGATCGAGCGGTTCGCCGCTGTGGCAACCGTGGTTGTCCGCCATGCCGGCGCATACACGGATCTTATCGCGAGCGACCTGGATTCAATGTGGAATGGCTTGGTCAATCGGGTCTGGGCGGGAATAATCCTGGCGGCCGCTCTCTTGCTAACGGTCATGCTGGGCTGCGCCTGGATAATCGCCATGACCTGGAACACGGATTGGCGTGCAATTGTCATCGCCATCTTGGCCACATTTTTTCTAGGCGTCGCGGCCCTTGCGTACTGCCATCTACGATCACTCGGGGGGCGTTTTCCCGGCGCGCTTTCAAGAACCGCTCGCGCCTGGGACCAAGACCGCCTGCTCCTCGAGGAGGTGTTGAACCGTCGATCCACAGATGCATCATGAACCAGGAGGACGACCCGAAAGTGCTCTCTACGGAGCTTCAGATGGCACAGAACCGGCGGGAGCTTCGGGCGCTCCTCGATCCATCCTCACGGAGTGCTGATGGAATGCGGGACGCCGGCTTTCCTAGAAGCCATACCTTCCGCTGGCTTATCGCACACCTCTCGGCTCGTTGGATCGTGTCGGCCATTGCCACCGCAGTGTGGAGACGATTACCGGGCATCCGAACTCTTCGCCGCTAGGTATTCGGCGGTTGCTGCGCGTTAAATTTGCTCGCCAATCTTGCATGAATCGCCAAGGCTCTCGCATGAGCGTTGACGTTATTGTAAGGGAACTGGAATCAGAGTAGCTCTTTACTTTGACAGGCACCGTTGAGTAGCCGTTGGTGCGCAAGCCGACAAGCTATTGGACCAAGCCGTTGCGAATCGCATAGGCGGTAATATCGGCATTGGTCTGCAAATTCATTTTCTCAAGCACTCGTGCGCGGTAGGTGCTGACCGTTTTGACGCTTAAAAATAATTCATTGGCAATTTCCGAGATGCTTCTCCCGACCGCCAGCTTGCATAGAATTTGGAATTCGCGTTGTGACAAGTTCGCATGGAGCGGTCGATCGGTGGGCTCGTCCAGCGCATCCACTAGCATCTCGCTCAATGCCTCGCTGACAAATCGGCGCCCCGCGAGCACCGTGTGTACCGCTCGCAAAATGTCCTCGGGAGCCTGATCCTTGGATAGGTAGCCCGATGCACCTGCTCTGAGCACGTTGATCGCGTATAACTTCTCAGCAAAGCCGCTCATAACCAGTACACGCGTGTTGGGATAGCCCGAGCGAATGTGCCGCAGTATGTCGATTCCACTGCGGTCAGGCATATTAATATCGAGTATCACCAGATCCCACGGCTCGCTCCTCAGGCGCGCCAAAGTCTCATTACCAGACGCAGTCTCGCCAATGTTGCGGATTGAACGATCCTCCTGCAAATAGCCTCGCAGGCCGGCGCGAACCATCGCGTGGTCGTCGGCAATTAGCACACTTGACATAGGAACCCCCTGCCATCCCAAATTGCGTCACGAGAATTCACAAGGCTACGTTCCGTAGCGGGCTGCCTAGTCGGCGCTTACACCCTCGCTGGCTGCGATGGATTGAATCTTCTTCATATGGGCTTGTAGCGTTGGCAGGGTCGCCTTGGCGAAGGCCCTGGCGTCCGGATCCCGCCCCGAAGCGGCTTCATGTTGAAACTCTTTGATATCCTCTTCGTGATCTTTGATCATGCCTTTGATATAGGATTTGTCGAAGGTGGTTCCGCTGAGCACCTCGAGTTTGGTTTTTGTTGCCATCTGCCCCACGCTGGGGCTGGTCGGCAGCTCAATGTTTTTACCGGCGGCCACAGTCTTCAGCTTATCGTTTGCCGCGCTATGATCCACCACCATCATGGTGCCAAAGGCCTTGACGCTTGGAGAGGAGGCCTTTTCCTGCGCCAGCTTGCCGAGTTCCACCTCTGCCATGCCGCCTTCCACGGCATTTTTGTAGAACGTCGCATCCGGATCCGCATCGGCGGCCAGGAGCGCGGACGGCAGTGCCATAGCAAGGATAATCCAAAAGATCTTGTTCATATTTGATCTCCGAAAAGATGGGGCGATAATCAACCCGCGCAATATCAAACCGCTAAGGATCGACGCGCACAGTCGGTCGGCGGCGTGGACGGCGGAAGGACTGGACCGACATCGGAATCTTGCTTTTGCCAGACTAGGCCTACGCCGGAGCGCGGAACGCGCACCTCTATTCGCGGCGCCGCTATGATGTATAAAATAATAGCGAGCGACACCGGCACCGTTAACCACTTGAGAGCAGGTAAACCAAATGCCGACTGTAACCCGTCGAGCCGTGATCGTGGGTGGCGCCGCGCTCGCCGGCGTAGTGCTCGACCCAATCAAAGCGCGCGAACAAGCGGCCGGCAGCCGCCCGCCGCTATCTGGCACTTCCTCTGTGCATCTGGTCGTGAATGGCAAGTCGCACATTTTGATGCTCGATACTCGGACCACTGTGCTCGACGCGCTTCGCGAGAGCCTTCACCTCACAGGAAGCAAAAAAGGCTGCGACCAAGGGCAGTGCGGCGCTTGCACCGTGCATATCGACGGCGAGCGGGTACTTTCCTGTCTCACCCTTGCAGTAGCGGCACAAGGCAAATGCATCGACACCATCGAGGGCCTTGCACGGACCGACGGCACCCTACATCTGTACACCCGGACAAATCATGTCCGCGATCGCGTGCGTGCGCGAGGGTCACGCCGACACCGATTCCGACATCCGCGAGTACATGAGCGGCAATCTGTGTCGCTGCGCGGCCTATCCAAAAATTGTGGCCGCGATCAAGCAAGCCCGCAGCCAGATGGAAAGGGCCTGATGCGTCCCTTCGCCTACGAACGCGCTGCGGATATCGCACAAGCGACGCGTTTAGGGGCCGGGACGGGCCAGGGACAAATCGATGCCTAAGGGTGTATGAATGAGCCTCAACGACAATGTGACCACCCGTCGTCACCCTGACAGGTCTTCGGGGCCGTCGGCGGCAGAGTCGGACCGCGATCCGAGAGGGCAATTGCATTGCGATCCGTCTACGACACGATGCGCCGAGCCACAATCACCAGGAGTCATTGCCATGCCCAATCGAAAAACCTTCGATGAGCGCGAAAAATATGATTACAGCAGCCATCGCACTGCCGGCCGCGAGAAGGGCGACCTCGCACCCGCGCCGAATCAGGAGGAGGAAGACAAAGAAGCTAAAAATCCTCGTCCCCGGGACGCTCGTCGGCAAAACGCGCCCCGGCGCTGATGCGGGGCGCCACCTAATGCGCGACGACGTTCGCAAGCGGGGCGCGGTCATTCGCCAACACGATGCCGCCCGGAAACCCCTCCCTGTCCCAAAGAGTGAGCGTCGGGCAATTGATTGTGTGTCCTTTCGTCAAGATCGATCTAGCGTCATGGCTCGCGATGAGGAAGTGCGGTGCGCGGGGTCCAGTCCTTCGGACACTGGCGAAGGCTTGCAAACCAGCTCCGCGGAGCCGACGAGTAACAAAGCCCAGTAAGAAGTCTTGGTCGGTGATTTGGCGCTACGGTTTTGGGCCTGTTCGATCGAACGTGTCCCTTGCGCAGTTTCTAAAATCTACGTTGCAGGCATTCTCGCCGCCGACTCACTGCCGCGGGCATACTGCTCCGCGAGATTGAGGTGAAATGTCGTTGTGTGCCTGCGCGGCGCATCGGAATTCTCCCGCAGACGTTGCAAGGTCATCCCTACCCGCTGAGGGGTGCCAAGGTCAGTCCAACCGCAACGCGGCACTGGCAGTACCTGTAACGTCGCTTCATGACCCTCCAGCACGCCGTGTGAAAAATCGATTGATGGAAGCTGCTCATAAAGTTGGTCGAAGAGGGCGCCCTCGAGTTCGATCCTGCGTTCGGCCATCTGGCTGATGGAGGCGATAGTTGATGAGAACGAGCTATCAAATAACCGCAGCAACGCCCAGACAGAGCCCGCAATAATGAAGGCGTTCCATAGCGCGCCCTGATCAATCAGCGCCCTGGCCCTGACGACGGTCGGTTTTTCCACAAATTGGAGGACCCGAGAAGGACTACCGCTAAGGCGCCGCGGACTCGGCAAGATATAGCCGAGTTCGGTATCCGGCGCTTCCGGTTCGATACCAAGTAAGTAAACGCCGCGATCGCTGGCCCTGGCAAGTTCAGCGGCGCGGCGCAAGGCGGTCGCCAAGGTGTCTTCATCGCCCACATAGTGATCTGCGGGTAACAGTATGACGTGTGCGTCAGGGTCTCGAGCGAGAATGTGCAGCAAACACAGCAGAACACCGTGAGCCGTGCCTCGGTTGTGTGGCTGCACGATCACGTTCTGTTCCGGCAAATTGCCGACAAGACCGTCCCACCACCGGCGGTGCTGCGCTGCCACGACGACGCATACATGTCGAAAAGAGGCAACGGCGGAAGCACGCTGCAGGGCATCTTCGAAAAGACAAGGTCCGCCTTGCAGCGAGCAGAATTGCTTTGGCACCGGGATACCGTCCGCATCGTGAGTAAGAGCTTGCAGCCGGCGGCCGTCGCCGCCCGCGAGGACTACCGCCCAAGCGGACGCTCCATGATTTAGCGTGTTGTCATTCATCGGAGTTTCTTCTTGGATGATCAAAAGATCCCGCGTAAGAACGCGCGGAGTGTCTGCCCCCGCGGTAATGCGGCGCCAGATCAAAACCGCCCACACCTCATGTAGGAATCCACCGATAGTGAGTCTCCTGGGACACGCGCCGCGAAGCGAATACCGAGTGACGGGTTGCGAAGCATCTCGCATTTTCAGCGTCAATACATGCGGTAATCGCAGTTATTTCGTTTGCGATCGAGATCCGTCTCTCGTGTAGTCAGGCGCGACGCGAGCAGCGCGAGGCCGAGTAGGCCCCGCGCCGTTGAGCGTCCTCAATAGTAGTCCCGGTAGTACGTGTCGATTCGTGTTCCGTAAACATTATTGTAGGGCGGAATGGCATCCTCTCGATATTTCGGCGCATTCTCGAGAGCGGCTTTCGCCAGCGGAACCACATATCCGCCCATTTCGTTGGAGTACTTCAATACTCGCCAGGGCACTGGATATCGGTCGGTACCCATCCCCAAGAATCCGCCAAATTCGATGACGGCGTAGCGTATTTCTCCCGATCGCTTGTCGATCATGAGGTCGTCGATTGAGCCGAGCTTCTCGCCGGCGTCATTGTAGACTGCCGTGCCCTCGACCTTATCGGACGAGATGACATCTAGCGACGTGTTGTCAGTGGTGGTCATGAGTCTGCTCCTTCGCGGTTCGGTGGTGGTGAGAAGCAAACGATACGAATTACACGCCGTTTAACCTGTCGGCCGTCCTCTCGATCCTTTGTCAGCCTTGATGACTGTCGGGCAGCGCGACGGTTGAAACGGACGGCTCGCCCCACAGACCGATTGTTCCGAAGCGGAGATGAGCAGGATCATGCTGCCCTGGAGGAGTATTTGCGGCACGTCGAGGTTTTGGACTTTCCTGACGAGGCGGCCGTTCACTATGCCCAGATGCGCGCGGCGCTCACAGCGCGCGGAACGATGATCGGGGCGAACGATCTTTTGATTGCGGCGCATGCCCGTTCTCTCGCGCTGACGCTTGTGACCAACAATACCGGGGAGTTCGGTCGCGTCAAAGATCTCAACATCGAGAACTGGACTGAATAGGCTGGCTGCATCTAACGAGCTGATTCTCCAGTGGAGAGCGGCTGCCTCAAAACTCGCGTCGGTGGGAGAAGAGTAACCTCACTGTGGATTTCTTTTACCAATTCGGTTATTGAATCACCGCCGATAATGACAGTGCACCCTCCAAGAAATCAAGCGGTGGTCAATTCGCATAGGTGCTACGTTGCGCTCGAAAATCCGCGGCCGGCGATGCAACATAGATCAGATACTTGGCGGCGACTGGCGTACGTAGGACATGGCTTCTCTTACGGATTTTCACCGCAATGTCAGACGATGGAGCTGCTCACGCTGTAGGTTCGGATCAGCTGCTCGACTCGGTCCGCGTCGACCGGCTTGGTGAGGTGATGGTCGAAGCCCGCGGCGCGAGCACGCTCCTTGTCCTCTTGCTGGCCCCAGCCCGTAATCGCAACCAGCAGTACGTTCGCACCCCAGGGCTCGCCGCGAATTTCGCGTGCGACTTCATATCCAGTCATACCCGGCATGCCGATGTCGAGAATCACGACATGCGGCTGCCTCCGGCGCGCCATCTGCAGCGCCTGCTGACCGGAATTCGCGACCAGCACCTCGTGGCCGCCGAGCTCGAGCACCATGCCGAGACTCTCGGCGGCGTCCCGATTGTCATCGGCCACGAGGACGGTGAGACGCGATTCGGGGCTCGCGGCCGCGGCCGCGCTCTCAAGATCGGCGGGCGGGGGCGGCGCAGACACCACCACCGCGGGTGGCAGACGGATCGTGAACTCGCTTCCGAAGCCGAGGCCTGCGCTGTGGGCTGCCACGGTGCCCCCGTGCAGCCCGATCAGGCCGCGCACCAGCGCGAGGCCGATGCCGAGCCCCCCCTCTGCGCGGTCGATGGCCGAATCGAGCTGCGAGAACATCTCGAACATGTTGGGCGCGGCCTTCGGCTCGAAGCCGATGCCGTTGTCCTTGACCGACATCAAGAGGCCGCTTGAGTCGAGCGTGATGGTGAGACTGATCTTACCACTCGCGTCCGTGTATTTCGCCGCGTTCGTGAGCAAATTCGAGAGCGATTGCGAAATGCGCAGCGGATCGACCGACATCATCACCGGGCACGGGGGTAACTGCATCGAGAGATGATGCTGCTTGGCCTCGATCAGTGGACGCGCGGTCTCCACCGCGGCTTCGACCAGCGATTCGAGGGATACGCACTCGAGCTTGAGGTTGAGCCGTCCCCGCGTGATGCGCGACACGTCGAGAAGGTCATCGAGCAACAGGGCCATGCGCTGAACCTGGCGTGAGACAACGTTACGGGCCCACTGCTGTCGCTCGGACACCGTCTTCGATTCGAGGAGGCGCATCGCATGGCGGATCGGCGCCAGCGGATTGCGTAGCTCGTGCGCGAGGATCGCGAGGAACTCGTCCTTGCGCCGGTCCGCCTCGCGCAGCGCCTCCTCCGTGCGCTTCAGGCGACTGATGTCGAGGTTGATGCCGGCCCAGCCCGTGATCTCGCCGTTCTCATCGCGGATCGGCACGCCCTGCGCGAGCACCGGGTGGTATGCGCCGTCGGTGCCGAGCATGCGGTGCTCGCGATACCAGACGGCCCCCGACTTCACGCACTCGCACCAGGCTTTCATGGTTCCCTCGAAATCATCGGGGTGCAGGGCCCGAGTCAAGCCGAAGCTCGAGTACTCCTCCTGCGTCATGCCAAGGAGCCGCAAGAGCGACTCGCTCGCGTACTGGCAGCGGCCATCCGGATCGGACACCCATACCCCGTAATCAATCGATTCGCCGATGGCGCGATAAAGCTTTTCGCTCGCGCGCAGCGCGCGCTCGGCGCGCTTTTGCGCCGTGATGTCGATCAGCAGTCCCGACATCAACACCGCGTTACCGTCCGCATCGAATTGCACACGGCCACGCCGTGCCACCCATTTCTCGAGTCCGTCGGGCAGACAGATGCGAAACTCCGTGGCGGCAAGCGACCCGGTGCGAATCGACTCGCTCTCCAACTGGCGCACTGCGGCGAGGTCCTCGGGATGGATGTAGCGATGGTGCAGTTCCGGATCACCGTCGAGCGCACCCTCGGCAAGACCGAACAGCGCTGCGAGGTTGCGGTCGGCCGAGAACTCGTTCTCGCGCACGTCCCACTGCCAGCTGCCAATCTCGGCGGCGGCCATGGTGCTCTGGAGGCGCGCGGTGGCTACGCTCAGAGCGGCCTCGGTGGACTTGCGGACCGCGATCTCCTCCTCGAGGGCGAGGTTGGTGCGCTCGAGCGCCTGCGAGCGGCTCTGCACCTCCTCCAGCATCTTGTTGAAGGCATCGACCACGACGCCGATCTCATCGTCTGCTCGCTTGCGGGCCCGCAACGAGTAATCACGGCGGCTCACCACCTGACGTGCAACCGCCGCCATGGCATCGAGCGGTGCGGTGATGCCCTCCTGCAACTGCGAGGAGAATACATAGGCAAAAGCCACGCTCGAAGTCGTCACGAGCACGAAGATGCCGAGGTAGGAGGCGAGCCGGTTCCACAGATCGTAGCGTGCGCGCAGGTAGATGACGCCGAGCGCTTCACCCTTACGCTCGACCGGCTGCGCCCACTCGATGACCTCGCTCGACATGCGCAGCCCGATCGCCGGTGCCCGGACGGGCGGGGGCGCCGCGCCCGGTCGCACGTAGGAGGCATAGAGATTGCCGTGCAACGAGTAGAGCGCGGCGACCAGCACCTGCGGGCGCGCCTGCAGAGCGTCAAGGTTGCGCTCCGCCACCTCGAAATCGTCGAACTCGAGCGCGGGCGCGGCGGAGAGCGCGAGGATCTGGGCCTCGTTCGAGAGATTGTCCGCCCAGGATTTGCGATAGACGTTGAAATCCTGCGCGAGCATGGCGGCACCGGCGATGAGAACCGCAAGGCCGGTGCTGGGTCGAGTTGCCGGCGCCGGCGTCGAGAAAGCCGCCCTGCGTCAGATAGGAGGCGCGCGTGATGATGTTGATGACCCCATTCATGGCATTCGCCCCCCAGAGCGTCGCCCCCACGCCGCTGATGACCTCGATACGCTCGATGTCTTCCAGCATCATATCGACGGTATTCGCATAGATCCCGGAATAAAGCGGCGTGTACACGCTGCGCCCATCGATGAGAATCAGCAGCTTGTTCGAGAAGTTCTGCGCCGCCGCGTTACCCGCGAGACCGCGTGCGGAGATGGTGTACGAGCTCGAGTTCTGCTGCTGCACCAGCAGGTTCGGGGCGAGACGCAACGCTTCCATCACGCTGGTCACGCCCGAGCGAACGATGTCCTCGTGGGTGATCACGTAAATCGTCGCTGGGGCGCGCTGCAGCGCCTCGCTCGCCTTCGACACGGAGGTGACATCGAGGTTCGCGAGCTCGCTGAGCGACATCCGGGTGAGGTCGGCCGATCCCGGCGCCGAGCCACTCGCCTCCGCCTCGGGTGCGGCGCGGGCCGAGGCCGTGATTAGCACGCTTGCGGCAAGCAGGGCATGAAGCAATCGATGATGAGCATGGCGCGGACGATGAGCATGTTGGGTGATCGTGAGGTTCAAGCGAAGACATCCCCCAGGAGTTTTATTGCGAATGCCCTTCGCGCGCTGAGCGGTCAGCGCTGTACGCGAGGTTGCTTTTTATCCTTGTAAGTGAATGTCATCTACGACGATGGAAGAAAAAAAGAGAAGGATCTGTAGGATAATTCCGACGCAGCCATATGGACACCGCTGCAGTGCAAAAATACACGCATGCGGAAACCACGACCGCACTCGGCCGTCCGGGACAACCCGCGGACCTGGCCTCGAATTCGCCGCATGGCCAGGCGACCTTCGAAATCAAAAAGCCCAGAAGCAGCCAGCGCAGTCCTCTGCCTCGCAGAACGTATCGATTGCAATCGTCGCGGTGGCCTTCGCGTTGGCTTGCATTACGTCTTCAACGCAGCGGCCTCTCCATCCGTGAGCGGTTGCACCGGTTTCTTGAAGCCTTCGGGTCTTTCAGCGGCCGATTCATTGGGACCTAAGAATTGCAACATCGACTGACCGTCGTGAGCGTTTTCGGCGATCACTTTTAACGCCACGAGAATTGGCGTCGCGAGAATGACGCCCGCGATTCCCCAAAATATTCCACCAAACCAGAGGCCCAGGAAGATGAGGAGCGGATTGACCTCCAGACGCCTACCGACCAGAAGCGGTTGGACAACCTGGCCTTCAATAGCGGCGAGCAATAGGTCGCTTAAAGCGACCCCGATCACATGGCCGAGACCGTTGAATGTCACAACCGCCACGACCGTTACCACAATGAGTGTTACCGTTGCGCCGGCATAGGGAATAAAATTAACCGTGGCAGCCAGTGCGCCCCAAAGATACGGTGTTGGCATTCCCCAGGCCATCATGACGAGGGTGGTCGCGATCCCCAAACCCACGTTGATTAACGCCGTGGTCACATAGAATTGACCGACTTGAGCCCGCACTTTTTCAATGTAATTTAGGACATGATTGGCTTTGAGGTGATCAAAGAACGCGGCAGTCATTCTGGCAGCCATCGGCGGCCCGCCAGCCAGCAAGAATAGAGTGATGATCACAAACGTCGCCAAGCCAATTGCAGAATCACGAATTATCGCGACCGCGCGCGGTGCGCTCTCTTGGGCAACGGCTACGGTGGCGGGCGGGGCCGCGGTAGGTGCTGCAGCGACCTGGGAGGCCCGATCCGTCAGTTCCTCAAGGCGAGTCATCAAGCGGGCGACGGGAGTCACCTTTCTTTGAATTGTCGCCAACGTATGAGGCGCCGATGCATACCATTGCTGGCTGGGCGTCCACACGAGCGCGATCAATCCGGACGCGGCCGCGAGCGTCGCGACCAAAATAAGCAAAGCGCCCAGGCTTCGGGGTAGACCCAGGCGAAAAAGCATTTCTACAGGGCTCGATAGAATTAAGCCCGCCAGCAAAGCGAGAGCCACCGGAATGAATGCGCTATGACCTATATAGAGGATCGCACCAATCAGGACGATCAGAATTCCCTTGCCGGCATTGAAATCCCGAATGCCGGCGAGGGTTTTTGGGAGACGGTCGATAGGGTTCGTTGTCACTATTCTCGACCCGAGAAGCGAGTACCGACAAAGTTAGATGGCCTGCATAGTCACTCTGCGTATGAGCCTGGAATTATCTCAAACCCCCCCCCGTGGGACACACTGAAGGCCGATCATGTCTATTGCTTCTCAGACTCTGCGACAGCTTTTGCGTTCGCCTTAGCGGCTGCGTAGTCGGCCTCCGCCTGGTCCTTGCACAACTTCTGCGCGTTGCCGCTCGCGGACTCGCAGTTGGCAAGCGCTACCTTGCGATCTCCGTCCGCTTTTGCGATCGCAACATCGTAGACGTCCTTTGCAGCCGCATTGTTAAATGCGAGCAGCTTATCGTCGACCTTCCCCGCAGTGCTGTTTAGGTCCTTCGCGGCCGAATCTTCGCTCTTCGCCACTTCCGTTGAAGCCTTTTGCTCAGCGGTTGCTACGTCTTTAGCAACTGCATCCGGCGATTTTGCATTGTTGCAAGCCGCAAGGCACAGCGCCGTTATCATTGCCGAAGCTAACTGTAATCGCATAATGATTTCTCCTTGAGTTCTATCGAATGCAATGGACTCCCAGCAGTTCTATTTTCGCTCGCATGTTGCCGAGACACTATCTGCTTCCGCCCGAATCGCCAAGGTCGAAAGACCGGCAAGTCAGCGTCAGATCGCACCTACGTGATTTCAGCTCAAGCTTGTCGATTGTGTTCGTTAAGTCGGATTTCCGCTGCGCCAGATTGCAGCGTCCACTTCCGCAATCCCGCTTGTCTGCAATTGAGGTAGGACAGAGCTACACCGCGCTGGCTCGCTTTGCTGCGCCGATTATGCAACCCCTCGAACAGTTGACGAGTTCCCTTGTCAGTCGAATCTGACTACATCGGCTGAAAGTGACGGTAGCAGCGAGGATCGAATCCGTGCTGAACTGATGATAAGTTTTAGGAGACTCACATGCGCCAACCTATTTTGGTCTTAGCCGGCGTTATGTTGTTGATGGGCGGTTGCGGCCGCACGGCCCCACGGCCGCCTGCATTGCCGTCACCGTCCGAGCCCGCGCCGGCCTCCTCGCCGCAACCGCCCTCTCCGCAGACCCCGTTTGCCCCTTCGCCCGAAAGGAACTGAGGGTGGGCGAGATCACAGTCGCGCCCAGGAGCACGGCAGATCGTGATTGAAATCCTCAAAACTCTTCACACGATCGGCCATTCTGGCGAAATGCGTCGCGGGCGCCTGGAACTCAGTCAACGCGACGACTGCCGGCGCTTCAGTGGCCTTCTTTTGTGCGTTCGCCGCTCTGGGTGATTGTCTTGATTACGTCAAGATGGATCGGACCTGTCCGGTCGTTTACTCCAGTTGTTGAAAAACCGGAAGCCATTGCGGCGCCGTGAGCATGAGCGCCTGTGCTTCATCGAGCTGCATGGATTCTTTTAACTTCTTGTGCAATGCGTGTGAGTCATTTCTTACGGCAGCCCCGCGTGAACTGCCGACTGCGCGCTCGCCCGCTTTGGAGGAGACTTTTTTAACGGCGACGTGTCGTTTTGAACGGAGATCTTCCATGAATATGACCGCCACAAATTGGATCCTTCTGGCCGCTGTCTTGATTGTGGTAGTGATTGCGATTGCGGCCGCGTACTACGCGCGGCGCAAGGAATCGGTGCGTCTGCAACAGCGATTCGGTCCCGAATACGGCCGAACCGTCGACCGATTGGGAAATCGAGCGAAGGCCGAAGCGGAACTCGCGGCGCGGGAAAAGCGGGTCGAGCGCCTCAATATCACGCCGTTAGCGCCAGCCGACGCCGCCCGATTCAGTCAGGCTTGGAGTACGCTGCAGGGACGCTTCGTCGACAATCCAAAGGGGGTCGTCGTCCAGGCCGATCAGCTGGTGTATGAATTGATGCAGAAGCGCGGCTATCCCATGGGCGACTTCGAGCGGCGCGCCGCCGATATTTCCGTCGACCACCCCGGCGTCGTCGCGAACTATCGGGCGGCGCGGGCAATCGCATTGCGCGATGGGCGCGGCGAAGCCGATACCGAGGAGCTGCGCAAAGCGGTCGTGCATTATCGTGCGCTCTTCGATGAATTGCTCGAGGCGAGGGAAGTCAAGCCTGGGGTCTTGTCAACTAAACACGTTTCGGTGCAGTCATGAACACACGCAGTGCGAATATTGGCGACGGCACGAACAGCAGCGGCAGCAAAGAAATCAACGGCGAGCCGCCACTCGACAGCGAGCCAAAGCGAAGGGCTCCGACCACGGCGGACTTGGCCAGCTCCACCGAGGCGCCGACCGGGCAGCGGGCGGAGGTGCGCCATCGCGACGCGCCGGTGCAAACTTACGCCGCGATGCAGGAGCAACTCGCACCACTGTTCGTACCGGAGGTGGCCGACGATTACCGCGCGCGCTGGGATATCGTTCAGAAGGGCTTCGTCGATGATCCCCGACAAGCCGTCCGGCAAGGCGATGAGCTCGTTGCCGAAGTAATGAAAACCTTGGCCGAAACCTTTGCCGAGGAGCGCGCAGCGCTCGAGAGCCAACTGGACCAAAAAGTCCAGACGTCCACGGAAACACTGCGCATTGCGCTGCGGCGCTACCGCTCTTTCTTTGAGCGCCTGCTGTGTTTCTAGCGCTTCTGTCTTTGGCGTCACGGTGTTTCGAAGGCCAGTCCGCAGGAGGATTTTCGCCATGAATCGTTGGAAGCAATCGCTGAGTGATTTTTTTGCAATAGTGGATTGGGGTAATGCATTCAGAACCGAGGCAATACGCAACATCCCCAGCGTTCCAGTAGTACTCTCGGGGCGATTTATCGGTAGCTCTAGCAGAATAAGCAACTGGAGCGGATCGCACTGGTTGTCCCGCCTCATCACGCCGCCGGTGACGTCAATTGGAACGGGCGCGCTGGATGACTCCACTCGGCGATAAACAACGATAAACATCCTAACTCGCTGACCTATGTGGCCAGGCGCTGTCTTATCTGCTTGGCGCCCTTATTGCAAATATCTTCGCGGCATTGTGGCGATGTCAACGGCGTCCGAAAAATGCGGACTGAATTACCCACCAACGACGACCGCTGGCTTCTTCGCAGCGAACGATGATAGGCGATTAAAACGTCGTTTTACGGAGAGAAGGCGTTGGGCGGCATGCTCATTGACCTTTCAGTTAGCGGTCGGAAGCGCGCGGTCGTAGCTCAAGGATTCCGCCCAAACCCGGGTTTCCTAACCGATGTGTTCCTCGAATTGACCACTGAGCTTTCGATAAAGAGCCTTGGCAAGTGGGTCGTATCCAAAAAAAGCGACCGCTGCATCCATCCATGTCAGCGGCCGCGAGCGGGCCAGATCGCGCGCGCTTCTTAGCAGCTGCGACGGCACTGAAGATGGAGTTGGGTCAAATACTTCCGCCTCGTGAGTATCCTGCTCTTCCGCAAACACGCTCCGGGTTACCTTTGAGAACACATGTTTTCCGCCATTCGTCTCGTAAATCCGATACTCCTGCCACTGCTGCCTGGGTGCCGAAGGCGGCGCGGCGGAGGCGAGCAGCGTTCCGGCAAATGCTAGATCCGCTTTGCCGTCTCTGATGACAAGTTGTTCTTTCTGAACCCCGACGTCAGGATCGTCATCGAGGACGGGTAGACGACTTTGCATTTTAATTTTGGCCTCCGAGACTCCCTTGCGCGGAGACTTCTCTTTATCCTTGGGCGGTGATTTTGGCGCCTGATCGCGAATGGTCTCACCACGCACCACGACTGTGGCTTCATGGCGCGTGGCATCGTCGGAGGTTCCATGGTTGCCGGCGGTGTCGCTGTCTCGCCTATCGTCGGATGTTGGCCGGCCTCTGCTTTCCGGCGGCTCGGAGAATTCCTCAGGGCGTTCAGAACTCATTAGAATGGCCTCGCTGCTATGCGGTGGAAGACTGAAGTGTGGACCTAAAGTCATCCCGTGATCAGCCAGACATTAGCGCTGCCAGTCGTAGGCGCGCGCTCACAGCTGTCTCCGTCGCCTGCACAAACGGCTGCCATACTGATGGGCGCCGCTCAACTCGGTGCCGTAGGCGCCAGTGCGCACGATGTAGCGCGCAGGATCGAGTCCGGGCTTCCCATCCTTCAGTGAATGGGCATGGAAATCGCCGCACCCGCCGCCCGAGCGCGCGGAGATAGAACAGCGACAGCAGTCGAGGTCCGATCGATACGCAAGTAATCGAGGAAAAGGCGTACTACCAGGCTATCAACAAAGGCGAGATTTCAACCAGACCGCGTACTGCAGAGGACTCGCCGCATGTCCATCCTTAACAGGACAGCGTCCGCTTGGCAATCGTCCCGTCCGCAGATCGATGCGGGAACCTGCCGACGCTCACTCGAGCGATTGAGCCACTAGCGCACCGGTAACGGCGCCAGCGAGACTCAACGTACTTAACACGATTGGGAGACCCAACCGATGAGCGTGACGTCAACCCTAAAGCCGGCCACCAAAGCGGCGGCCCATGCCTCGAAGCGCGGCGCCGAAGGCGCCGACATCGACATTTTAGACACCTTGAAGAAGGAGCACGACGAGGTCAGGGAACTACTTGCCTCGCTTGAATCGGCGTCCGTGGCCGCGGAGCGCCGTTCCTTGGTGAAACGGATCAAAGCCGCGCTGCTGCCGCACACGAAGGCCGAAGAAAAGGTCGTCTACGATGCGGTCATTGCGCTCAAGGACAAGGCGGCGGAGACCCATGGGCATGAGGGCTATCTTGAGCATGAGTGGGCCGCGAAGACGCTGCGACGGCTCGAGGGCATCGACAATCCTGATTCGCCCGAGCACAAGGCGACCTCCAAAGTGCTGAAAGAACTTGTGGAGCATCACATTGAGGAGGAGGAAAGCTCCATCTGGAGTGATGTCAAGGCGAATTTCGATGACGGTGAGCGCCGCCGCATGAATACCGCATTCGAGTCGGCCAAGGCGCGCGTGAAGATCCAGTAGATCTAATCATCGCGAGGATTTCGATGGCGAGAAAGTACAGCAAAGCGAGCGGCCGGAAAGTGAGACGCGCCATGCAGGAAATGAAGCATGGCGCCCTCAAGAGCGGCCGCTCCGGCCGCACGGTCAAAAGCCGCAGGCAGGCCATCGCCATCGGACTCTCGGAAGCACGGCGAACAGGGAAGAAAGTGCCGAAGAAACCGGTGCGGCGGCAGCGATGAAAAAGGCCAAGCTCCGTTTCGCAGAGGGGTTTCGTGTGGCGTTCGGCAACCGTCGCACACAGGCCGCAGAAATGGTGATTGCGCCAGGCGATTCGGAGGGCGATCCGCGCAATCGACACCGCGGCGCCGATCAATGGCTTTACGTCGTGAGCGGCACCGGCAATGCCACCATCAACGGCAAGACCATTGCCCTGAGGAAGGGCGTGTTGATTTTGATCGAGCGCGAGGACCGGCACGAAGTCAAGAACACGGGACAGGCTCTCCTGCGTACGCTCAACTTCTATTCGCCGCCTGCATATACGAAGGCCGGTAACGAGTTACCGGCCGCGCGAAGACACTAGGCGGGAACGATTCGGAGGAGATCACCTTGGCTAACGAACATCCGAGTAATCCGCGTCCCGACGATTTACCCGAGCACGAACGGACCGGCAACGAACCCAATCGGTCCGGCGAGTCACCGAAGCGCGGCCCCTCCGATGTTCCGACCCGCAATCCGCAATCCCGAATCACAAGTGCCGCTATTTTCCAACCGACTCATAATTAAGGAACTACCATGCTTGACTGTGCCGTCGTATTGTTTGTGATTGTATTAATCGCCGCTGCATTTGGATTTGGAGGTAGCATGGGGGGCGCTCATCAACCGGCTAGCCGCACCGCCAACCACCCGCGCAACTGGCATCGCGTAAGAAATAGAGTGGTCTTAAAAGACATGCAATTGATTTGGCGAATCACAAGACAATTGATCACCGGCACGCTGCTATGCGCGGTGCTCATGTCCGGCTGGCTGCTCTTGATCGAGCATACCAAGCCGAGTTTCACTGCCGCCGAGCAACTCGCTAGGCTGGAGAAGCTAGATTCCAGCAACCTATCCGAATAGGCGGTCGCGCTAATTTACCTAGGCCCCTTTCTTACAGATCATTCCGAGTGGGATAGGGGCTAATAAGCATGTTTATTGCCGCAAAACGTGATCTGGGTGCAGGAACACTGCGCAACTGGGAGCAGAGGCGGCGAGAACCGACAGGGCCCGCGCAAGCGCTCTTGAGGGCTATTAAAAACAATCCCCAAGCCGTGCTGAAAGCGTTGGCTGCATAAACTCACGCAACTAAAGCTTGTCATGAGTCAATTGCGTGTGCCCGTTTTGTACCCCTATTAGGTCGATTTTGGTCGTGGGCAGCCGCCAGTCGCTGTAGCCCTGATAGTTCGTAACGTTCAGATAATTGATCCACGCCTGTGCGCCGAACCAGGTGAGGCGGCCGTCGATCGCACCAGCGTGGTGGAAATCCTCGGCGCTGGGCACGTGTCGGCCCGATTTAGCCGGCGTGTCAAGGCTATTCGGCGTGTAGTCAACGACGCCGCCCGCAGCAGCAATGATGGCATCCACGAACTCACCCGCATTGCCGCTGCCTTCCGCCTGTGTCAAAAAATAAGCCCCGTCCGACAACCAGGTCAGATTATCAGTGGCGTCATCAATGAGAGCCCCTTCGTTGATGCTGGTCAGCGCGGCGTGGGCCGCGAGTGGTCCTGTAATGAGCGTTAGAAACAGCCATCCCTTTCGCGTCGTATTTATGGCTTTCTTCCCGGATTTGACTTATTCCATCAGATGTGTGACCAGGAGCGCTATAATGGCTCGCAATTGTGACCGGACAAAGAGTTATCGATCGCAGGTGACAATCGACCATCCGCACCGGTCGGCAACCCACACCGCGCCGGGGTCGTCGTCGTCAAGCGCCGCGGCGTTGACACTGATTCCTCCTCGTAAGCTCAGTTGAAACCGAGGCAATCGCCTTGTCCGCTTACGGGCAATCTCCTCATGAAGCCGACAGACCGTTTGTGGCTGCGTGCCGCCCCATCGATGGAGGTCGCCAGCGGACTCACACTTTCGACCCGTTTCTGCCGGTCGCGAAGGGCTGCTATGGGGAAGACCAAAGCTTTCTGACCGCTGACTCCATAGTCAGGATTAACGCGACAACGGACGCCCCGATCGCCAGTTAATCACCAAACGTCGACGCGGATATAGTTGTCTTCTGCCAACCCTCGGGGAGAATCAACATGAAACGACGAGCGTCCATCATTCTTGGGCTGCTGTTGTGGCTGCCCGCCTTGGCCGCGCCGACGAACGACAGCGGCCCTCCGGCGGACATCCTTGCCGTCCGAAATATCGAGATAATATTCCACACAGCAGGCAGCGTCCTCCCGACGAAGGATCTCGATCTGATGATGAGCCTGTACGCCGACGACGCAGTGCTCACTGACACCGCACACGACAACAAGGTGTATACGGGCAAGGAACAGGTGCGCACCTACTGGAGGGATGTCAGCGGTCCATTCCGTCCCGAGCATCACTGGATCGGCTATACACCGGCGATGCGGATTAAAAGTCACGTCACAGGAAACACTGGCACGCTAGACTTCGAATGTCTGTGGATGAGCGTGGACGACAATACCATTGGCGCTCATGCCTTTTCGTCAATGAGCCTCGCCCGTGTCAACGGACACTGGTTAGTTAAGGCCATCAAGGTTGGCAAGGTAGAGAAGCTCTAGTTGGTGCGGCTCGGACTTTTTGGGGCAGAGGGTGTGAACCTAGTGGCCTAGCGTGCGCCGTTAGACGAGGTCACGCCGCACGCCGCGAATGGCCGCTGTTGGTCCGGCGGCCCGCTATGATTTATGGCTTCGATCGTCCAAGCGTAGGGAGGCAAGGCGATGGCGAAAAAGAAAGGGAAATCGTCCAAGGGGGCGGCAATGATGGCTCATAAGCTGGGATTTGGTGGACTCATGCTGTGCCTCCAACTTGTTTTCACTCCCGCGGCATGGGCACAGTTAAGTGAGGCCGCGAGATCGGCGGTACGGATGAGCACCGATTATGACGTACTCCCGAATATCACATACGGAATCGCCAACAATTACGAGCTAAAACTCGACGTTTACCGCCCAACGACCGCGAAGGCACCCACCCCCGTGGTGATGCTGATCCATGGTGGCGGCTGGATACGACATGATAAGGAAGGGGAGGTCCTCTCGCTCCTGCCTTATCTGGAAATGGGGTGGGCCGCAGTAAACGTTGAGTATCGGCTCGCGCGAGTATCGCTCGCACCAGCCGCGGTCGAGGACTGTCGTTGCGCGCTGCACTGGATTGGACGCAACGCAAAGAAGTACTGTGAACGGCGGTTGAGAACCGCGTAATTCTGGCGGTTGCCGCGTTTTCTGCCCGAGCGTTACCGCCAGCCCAACCCTCGCTGATTGGCTGAGGAAGACCGGCCCGGTCTTCGAGATATTGATTCCCTGATCCACCACCCAGACGCGGTCTGCCGCGCGAGCGGCAGACGCTCATGGCTTTGCTTTTCCATCGATGGATGAGCAGCTGTGTCGTGCCGAGCGCCGTGCGGCGACGAGGCCTCGTCAGGCTATGCTGCGGTGAAGAACGTAGAGCGAGGGCCCGGGGTGTTTGATTGGCGTCACTCCCCCGGACCCCCGATGCGCAGCGCCTGGGAAAGGCAGTGTGCAGGCCCTTTATGCCTGCCTACCCGAGCGCTGTCTAGTGCTTCGGGAGGGAGCCGTTGGGGGCGATGCGGGAGCCGGCGTACCGGCTCTACAACTGTGAGCGTTGTCAGGTGCAGGTGCGTATCTGTGAACGCTGCGATCACGGCAACGTGTATTGCGCCGGGGAGTGCGCGAAGATCCGCCGCCGCGAGTCGCAACGGCGGTCACAGGCGCGGTATCAGAGGAGCCATCAGGGTGCGCGGCGGCACGCCGCCCGACAACGCCGGTGGCGAGAGCGACAACGGCAAAAGCTAAAAATAGTGACGCATCACGGATCCCCGATCACGGTGAGCCAGTGCATCGTGGCGGTCAGTGCCGTCATCCAGAGCCAACCGATCGATGCGAGTCCCTGCGAGCCCGAGCAACGCTCCAAAATCCATCCACCGCTCGAGCACTGCGCGTTTTGTGGGGCGGCGCTCCCCGATTGGACTCGTCAGCAACCGTGGCGATGGAGCGGATGAGCGACGCGGCGGCGAGTCGCGGGTTCCCTCATGATCTCGCGTGCCGTCGAGGCGGAGATCCTGCGTCTGTATCACGCCGAAGGCTGGCCGATCGGCACGATCGCGCGTCAGTTGCACGTCCATCACAGCACCGTGCGCCGCGTGCTGTAGCAAAGCGGTGTCACCGCGGTGCGCGAGTGCGCTCGGGCCTCCAAGCTCGATGCCTATGTGCCGTTCATCCAGGAGACCTTCGAGCGATATCCGAAGTTGCGTGCGAGTCGGTTGTATCGGATGGTGTGCGAACGCGGCTACGTGGGCAGCCCGCATCACTTCCGGCACATGGTGGCCCGATGGCGACCGCGGCCGGCGACCGAGGCGTATCTTCGCTTGCGCACATTGCCGGCGGAGCAAGCGCAGACCGATTGGGCGCACTTCGGCAAGCTCACCATCGGCCGAGCGCAGCCGCCGCTGATGGCTTTTGTGATGGTGCTGAGCTACTCGCGCCATCTGTTCGTGCGGTTTTACTTGAACGCGAGCACCGGCAGCTTCTTGGATGCCCACGTGCAGGCCTTCGCCTACTTTACGGCCGTGCCAAGAGTCTGTCTCTACGATAACTTGCGCAGCGCGGTGCTGGAACGCTCCGGCGATGCCATCCGTTTTAACCCGACGCTGCTCGAGCTCGCCGCGTGGTACCGCTTCCAGCCGCGACCGGTGGCGGTGGCCCGCGGCAACGAGAAGGGCCGGGTCGAGCGCGCGATCCGGTTCGTTCGCGACCGCTTCTTTGCGGCCCGCCGCTACACTGATGTGACCGATCTCAATGCCCAGGCGCTTGCCTGGTGCAGCGGGGAGGCAGCGGCGCGCCCGTGTCCTGAGGATCGGACCCGCAGCGTGCGCGAGTGCTTCGAGGAGGAGCGACCGCGGCTGCTCACGTTGCCGGATAATCCCTTCCCGAGCGAGGAGCGCGTCACCGTACGGGTGCATAAAACACCGTACGCGCGCTTCGACTGGAACGACTATTCGGTCCCACACACCCACGTACGGCGCACGCTCGAGGTCCGTGCCACCCCGGATACCGTGCGCCTCCTCGATGCCGGTGCCGTCATCGCCACCCATCCGCGCAGCTACGATCGCGACGAGCAGGTCGAGGATCCCCCGCATATTAAGGACCTGGCCGACCAGAAGCGCAGCGCCCGACGGCACCGGGCGATGGATCGGTTGCACCATGCGGCGCCGAGCGGCGCGAAGTTCTTCGCCGCCGCGGCGCTGCGCGGCGTGCACTTGGGCGCGCTCACGCGCGGCCTGACCGATCTGCTCGATACCCACGGCGCCGCGGCTCTGGAGGCAGCCTTGAGCGCCGCGCTCGCGGAGGACTCCGCACACTTGGCCGCGGTGCGCCACTTCGTCGATCAGCATCGCGCCCGACGCGGCGCGCGGCCGCCGATCCCGGTGCATCTGCCCGACGATCCGCGCGTGCGCGCACTGAACGTCCGTCCGCATAACCTCGCCGAGTACGAACAACTGACCCGCAAGGACTCCCATGAACGCATCACTGAAGCCATCGCCGAACCCGACCGAGACGATCCCCTCGCTTGAGGTGCTGCGGGCGCGCCTCAAGCGCCTGAACCTCTACGGCTTGCTAGCCCAGGCCGAGGAGATCCGCAACGAACCCTGGCTCCAGCGCGTGCTGGAGATCGAAGAGGGCGAACGGCAGAGTCGCAGTCTGAAGCGTCGCTTCGGCAATGCCCGGCTGCTCAAGTTCAAATCCATCGCGGACTTCGATTACACCTGGCCCAAAAAAATCGATCGCGAGCTCCTCGAGGAGCTGCTCACCCTGGACTTCCTCGAGCAAGCCGCCAACGTCATCCTGGTCGGTCCGAACGGGGTCGGCAAGACGATGATCGCGAAGAACCTGCTCCATCAGGCGATCCTGCGCGGCTACAGCGCGCGCTTCGTCGTCGCCTCCGACATGCTGCATGATCTGGCCGCTCAGGACAGCTCCCTGCAGCTCGCGCGCCGGCTACGCCGATATACCAGCGTGCCGCTGTTGTGCATCAATGAGGTCGGGTATCTATCCTACGACGCTCGTTACGCCGACCTGCTGTTCGAAGTCATCACACGCCGCTATCAGCAGAGGGCCACGGTCTTGACCACGAACAAGAGCTTTGGCGAATGGAACCAAGTCTTCCCCAACGCCGCCTGCGTCGTCACGCTGGTCGATCGACTGGTGCATCGCTCCGAGATCCTCGCCATCGACGGCGACAGCTACCGCTTCAAAGAAGCTCAAGAAGCGGCCGCGGCCAAAGCCGCGCTGCGCGCCGCGCGAAAACACAAACGATCACGATAGCCTCCATGAAACCGAACGATATGCCTCTGGTATGCCTGCCCTTGGGACTCTGCGACGCCGATGTCGCCACGCTCCTCGACTTCCTCTACGACCTGACCGAAGCGCTCGAGCGTCACTACACCGCTGAACTCATGCGTCGGAATTATCCACGACAGGACAACTCGATCGAGGACAGCCCCGACACCAATCTCGCCGATCCGCCGTTCTGACAACCCCGTGGTCGCCGGAAAACGCGGCGTTGCTCAAAAACCGCGTCGCACCGCCAAAATACGGCGGGTCTACGCCGCCGCTAACAAGTACAACTTTGATGTGAGCAAAGTTGTGGTTACGGGAGCGTCCGCCGGTGGACACCTGGCGCTGACGACGGCGATGATTCCGGCCTCGGCTGGTTTTGACAGTGGCTGTGTATCGGAAGACGACCCCAATTGGTCTGGCCCGTGGACTGACCCGACGCCGAATGTGGCGGCGGTCATAAACTGGGTTGGGCTCACGGACGTCGCCGACGCGCTGCATGGGGCGAATATCCGCTCTTGGGCTATCTCCTGGCTGGGAAACCAACCCGATCGCGAGGAACTCGCGAAACGGCTCTCGCCTATCAGTTATGTCCGACCCGGATTGCCGCCTATTCTAACCATTCACGGCAACGGCGACCCGATCGCGCCTTATTCGCAAGCGGTACGCTTCCACGAAGCGCTCAGCAAGGCAGGCGTCCGCAATCAATTACTGACGATCGACAGCAATACTCATGCGGACTTCACGGACGAGCAGATGCTGAATGCGTACAGCGCGATTCGTGAATTCTTGCTGAAATCCAACATTGGGCCGGTCCGCGGGCCACAATAGTTTGGGGGAGCTGGAGTGTTGGTGATTGAATAGTTCATGCCGTCTAACTGCAGCCGCGAACGTCGGCTTTAAGCCAGTGAATTCGGCCCCGTCGGTGACTGGAGTTGGCCGAGGCCGTGTGAAAACCCCAATTCGGCGAGGCCGTCGTCAATCTTTCGGTCGGCATAGAATCTCGCCGACAAAAAGACTGCATCTGAAGGTCAGGTTTGCAGCACTTCCATCAGCTTCCCGGTTCCCATGATCTTCATCACCCGCTTCAGGTTGTACGCTAGAACATGCAGGCTCATCTCCGCTGATACCTTCGGCAGGGTTCTACAGAGGAAGTGTGTGGCCCCCATCCAGGATTTTATGGTTCCGAACGGGTGCTCAGCAGTCTGACGTCGCAGTTGCATTCGCGACGGATCACGATCCAGGCGCGCCTGCATCTTGTCGAGTACCTGTTCATGTTCCCATCGCCCGATGCGTCGGTATTCGCTGGTAGTGCATTTGGACCTGAAGGCGCATCGCGGACAGGCCGAGGACCAGTATTTGTAGATTGCCATGCCGTGCTCGATGCTGGTGAAGCGCCGGATGGCGTACTCTCCCGCAGGGCAGCGATACGCATCGCGTCTGCGGACATAAACGAAGTCGCTCTTGTCGTAGCGCCCGTCGGCACGGCTGGTGGAAGTAAAATTCTTCGGTATCAGCGGAACAATTCCGGCATCGTCGCACGCCTTGATCTCTTCGCCGCTGTAGTAACCGCGATCCGCGATCGCCGTGAGTTTCTCCGTGCCTAACGCCTCGCGAGCGGCCTCGGCCATTTTTTGAGCTGATGACGATCCGATCCCACGTTCGTCACTTCGTGGGTGACAATGAGGTGGTTCTTCGTGTCCACCGCGGTTTGCACGTTATAGCCGACGATCCCGGTCCCTTTGCCTTGGCTCGCCATGGAGCGGGCGTCCGGATCGACCAGCGAGACTTGTCCATCGGGGGTGGCCTCTATGCGCGACTTCAGAACCCGAAGCCGCCGCATCTCCTGCTTGAGCGTAGTGATGCGCTCCTTCAGCCGCGTCACCTGCCGCGGTGCGCTCGGAGTTTCCTTGCGATCCATCCGATCCAGCTGCGTCAGGTACTCGGCAATGCTCTGCTCAATCAGCGCCATGCGCGTCTTCATCTTGCCGCTGGTGAAGTTGCGGTCCCGATGGTTGACCGCTTTAAACTTGCTGCCGTCGATCGCGACCGTCGCTCCAGTGAACAAGCCCCAGCTGCGACATAGCACGATGAACTCGCGGCACACGTTCTTGATCGCCGCCGCGTTCTCGACTCGAAAGTCCGCCAGCGTCTTGAAGTCCGGCGCGAGTCGCCCCACCAACCACATCAGCTCGAGGTTACGGCACGCTTCATGTTCCAGTCGGCGCGAAGACTGGATCCGGTTCAAATACCCATACAGATAAATCTTGAGCATCGTCGCCGGGTGATATCCGGGCCGACCCGTCGGCTTTGGTTCCATCCCTTCAAAACCAAGCTTCGCTAGGTCCAGCTCGCCGATGAACGCGTCGATGACCCGCACAGGGTTCTCATCGGAGACGTACTCGTCGACGTGCTCTGGGAGCAATGCCCCTTGGTTTCGATCCGCCTCATCGATGAATCCGCTCATGCGCAGTCCTCGATCACGAACTCAACTTTATATTACGATCTTCGTGTGACGTTTTCACACACTCTCGGCCGACTGCAGTCGGATTGCTGTAGCGCTTTTGAGCGATCAAGGGCACTTACCTTCCACGGATCCTGTCGCTCGTCAGATCGAATCGACGGCGGCACATCCGAACTTCCTTGTGGCGGGATCACAGATACGGGTGAGATGTGGAAGTTATCCCATTCCGCAGCCGCCGCCGACTGGTGTCTGCGGTTTGATCCGAAACGTTGAAGTCCGGGGGTCACGCTGCGGCTGTTACTGGGGGAGGCGCCTGCTTATTCGAAGGGGTTGCTGTCAGAATCCTCGCTAACTTATCTACTGCTTCGCGTTTTTGGTCGGGAGCTAAATGAGCGTATCGAATCGTCATTGCCATGCTGCCATGCCCGAGAAGTTCGCGAACTGTATTCAGTGGCACTCCCGCTTGCACAAGACGAGATGCAAAATGGTGGCGCAAATCATGCCAGCGAAAGCGTGTCGCTATCTTTGCCTCTTCTAACAGAGCGGCCCACGCTGTCTTGAAACTCGTCGTGATCTGGAATACACGTTCATGGTGCGGGTTCTGCTTACGCCATCGCTGCAAAGTCTCAAGAGCCTCGGCATTCAGTGGGACGTGACGAGTGTCGCCAGTCTTGGCTGAGTGACTGCGGACAGTGAGAATTCCTTCGTGCATGTTCACGTCTGTCCACGACAATGCCAATAGCTCACCACGGCGCAGACCTGTGTTCAGTGAAATCAGAACTGCGGGCGTTAGATGATCTGCAAAGTAAGTCAAGGCTGCTAATACTTCTTTTCGTCGGTTGCGCCGCCAAAGATTTGCTGACATCCGCATTTTCTGCGCCTTCTGATCGCGACGAATCAGGGCTTCACGTAGTCGCGTTTCTTCGCCAGTGTCCAGGTAGCGAACCTGCGGCCGGCGATCGATCTTCGGCTTGTCTACTCTTCGGACCGGGTTGTCGTCAAGTCTACCCATCTTCACCGCTCGCGTAAGGACAGCTGAGAGCGTTGCGATGTCCCGCAAAACCGTGGACGGCGTGCAACCTTCGCCGAATCGGTCGACTTTCCAATCCTCGACAAGTTCGGCCGTGATCTCACCCAGCTTCCAAGTATACCAACGACCAAAGCACCGCTTCAATCGTCCTAACGTATATGCAGACGTTCGAGGCCGATTGACCTCAAGCCAGGGCTTATATTTTGTTTCAATGAATTCCTTCAGTGACAACTTCTCGTCTGGATCAAGGCCGGCGAGAGGCGGAAGGCCATGAGCTAGATTGCCTAATACCTTTTCCGCGCGACCCCGCGCCTCAGTCGGCGTCAGATGACCGACCGATCCAATAGTGATGCGGCGTCCGCGGCCAATTTGAACAACGTAGGAACGTGCACCCGAAGGCTGGACGCGTAGAATAAATCCGCGCAAGTCCCGGTCACCGATCTCGAACGGTCGGCTGAGGGCTCGGGCGTGCGGACCGCCTAGAAGGCGGGCACTGATAACAGCTTTCACGGGCGGCCTTAAACCGTGGCATTAAACGGTTAAATGCTATGCACTTATAAGTGCAAGTGCAATGCAACTCAGGCGAATCCCGGCGTACTCGCACAGGCTTGGTCGAAGTCGAATTAATGCAGTAAAAATAGGGGTTTCAGTACAGTTTGCATGCAACGTATTGATGATCAAGAAATAACCAAATAGGTGCCATTTCTCTCTCATAATGCCGAGGTCGAGGGTTCGAGTCCCTCTCTCACCACCATAAAATCAAGCGCTTACGGTCGGTCTCACTCGCACAATTGCGAGTGCGGGACTTTTGCGGGACCGCAGTGCACAAGCCTTCTCGGACGCCTCAATCAACGCACCGATTTCCGGGGCCGAATAATGCGTCGTTACGTGCTCTGATTTATGGCCCAAGAGAACTTTGCGATCCTCAAACCCGATCCCGGCGACGCGCAGTCGATGTCCATAGGTGTATAACTCGGGATGGAAAGCGGCGCGGCGGCGCGGCGGCGCGCAGCGAAGCGCTATGCGATGGAGATCGGACACTTTGAAAAGCGCCATGGTGGCCAAGTGTCCCTTGAGTTCCGAAAACAGCAGTCGCTCCTCCTCGATCGATAAGGGATACGGATCCCGCTTGTTTGGATGGCGTTCCATTTGAATGAGCGGTGCGGTATTGAGCCATGGCTGATCCGACTGATCGCGCCAAAGCCGTGCCGAAAGGTTCAAAATCCGCCGCACCACCGCTAAGTCGCGGTTGATGGTGCCGGGACTGATCCCGTGCTCGAGTCGCGCTCTCAGGAACGGCTGCAAAGTCTCGTGATGCACCCGCTTGAGCGGTAGGGCGCCAATGAAGGGATCTAAGCTCGTAAGTGCCCTCGCATCGCGTTCCAAACTTCGCTTGTGTTGATGCTCCGATAGATACTTGGTTGCGGCCGCGGGAAAAGAGTGATCTTGCGGCGCGCCGAAAACCATCGCCTCGCGAAGCACTCGAAACGATGCTCCAATGTTGACATGAATGCTCCCAAACGCGAGTGGCATGGGGAGCATTAGACTTGGCGATTCGGGCACGCTGAGGATGTGACTGTGGTGAATTCTGGTAGTGGGTATACATTGGGCATCGCCAATTGCAGGCGCGTTGAATGAGTCATGCTGCGCCGCAGCCAAAGTTCGCATAACGGTCATGCGTGGACGGCTACTTTTGCGGTCGGCATCGAGGGGACCACGCGATCTTCCCAGTTGCAGAGCCGCCGCCAGGCGATACTTGACGCGAAAGGCCTTGCGAATGTCGCGCCGCTCCCGGTGCGTAAAGCTGAAAGCTCGCTGCAGCTCAAACTCGGATATATCCTTTGGAAACGTGCTGCGACCAACGTAGGCCATTCCCCAGCGCTGCATACACACCTCCAGCACCGGGATCTACCGGCCTTGCAAAAACGAAGGTATTCGCAGCGGTTGGCGACCTTCAGGAAAATCAGCACTTGCGCATTGCAGAACGGTATTGCATTATCAACAATCTTCGCAATACCTTTGTGCAATCATGCTAATCGGCTATGCCCGCGTCTCCACGGGCGAGCAAGACACCGCCGCCCAAAGCGCGGCGCTCAAGGCGGCGGGCTGTGAACTCATCTTTCGCGAGAAAGCCTCCGGTGGGCGCTGGGATCGACCGCAGTTGCATAAGCTGCTCGGTCAATTACGCAAAGGCGATGTACTCGTGGTCTGGAAGCTCGATCGTCTCTCGCGCTCGCTGCGCGATGTGCTCACGCTTATGGAGCGGGTACAGCAAAAAAAGGCTGGGTTTCGCAGTCTGACCGAGGCGGTGGACACCACGACGCGGGCGGGTCGGATGATGATGCAGATGGTGGGCGCATTCGCCGAATTCGAGCGCGCCATGCTCAAAGAGCGAACCCTTGCGGGTCTCGAAGTCGCGCGCAAGGAGGGCCGGATCGGGGGGCGGCCACCGAAACTCAAAGCTCAGCAGCGCCAAGAAATCGTGAAACTCGTGAAGAGGGGCAAGAAGACGGCCGCGGACGCCGCACGCCTGTTCGGTGTTCACCCCGCCACGGTGTCCCGGTTATTGCGCCAAACTCTCGCCGCATGAGCCTTAAGACCCTAATACACGGAGAAATCACATGAGTGCTCGTGACCTTCACAGTCTCACCGAAAAGCTCAAATCCCTACCGGAGCAGCGCCAGGCAGAGGTTGAGGATTTCGTGGACTTCTTGCGTAGCCGTGACGAGGACCGACACCTCGTGGACGCCGCCACCAGAACCGCGGAACCCGCGTTTGCTCACGTCTGGGACAACGATGACGATGCCGAGTATGACCGCCTATAATTTCGGCGATGTCATCTTGGTGCCCTTCCCGTTCACCGACCAAAGCCAAGCAAAGCAGCGACCCGCGGTCGTCGTCAGCTCCGCTCGCTACAACACCGAGCGGCCCGACCTGATCTTGATGGCCATCACCGGCCAGTTGCGCACACCCGCCTCATTCGGCGAGGTCATCGTACAACATTGGCGGGCAGCCAATCTATTGAAGCTCTCCGCTATCAAACCAGTGTTCACCACGCTCGATAAGAATCTCGTGCGCAAATCGCTCGGCCGACTCCACGAAGCCGATTGCGCAGCCCTGAAGGCGGCGATGCAGGTCATTCTCGGATAAATCTTGCTGGCCTCGCCCCACGACGTTCGATCGCCACATAATCGGTTATTCACAGGAAAGCGTTACTTTTGGTCGAAAGTCGTAAACACCCCTAAATCGGCGACCCGAGGCCGGTCAACTGTTTGGGTCACTCTAGCTGCGACGTCACGGCGTCGAAGAAGGCGAGGGTCTCCTTCTCCTTGTCGTCCTCCCAGGCGCGGGGCCATGCGGACAGCTTGACGACGACCACATGCTCGACGGGGTCGACCATCACGAACTGCCCATGGATGCCCTCGGCCGTGAAGCGGTGATGGGGTCCCGGGATGCACCACCACTGGTAGCCGTAACCCAGAGGATAGCCCGGCTCGAGCTGACCGAAGTCAAGATATGAAGCTCGGGGCCGCGTCGCAGCTTCGACCCAACCCGCGGGCAGCAGTGGGCGATTGCCCACCCGTCCGTCGTTGGCGAACAGCATGCCGAAGCGGCCGTAGTCGCGTAGCCGTACCTGCAGACCACCGGCCGCCATCTCGCGGCCAGCTGAGCCCGGTTGATCGATGACCCAGCGTGCCGGGGCCTGGGCGCCGAGCGGCTTCCACAGACGCTCGGACATGTACGCCGACAAGGATGTCCCCGTGACCCGAGCAACCAGTGCTCCGAGCACCTCGGTATCGGTGCTGGCGTAGTAAAACTTTTGGCCCGGTGGCCGCACGGCCTTGAACGAGCGAGCAAAGTCATAGAGACCGCCTCGGCTCGTATCCACGATGCGTGCGAACTCGGCGATATCGGAGTGCGGGTCCTCATATTCCTCCGTGTAGCTCGTGCCCGAGGCCATCTGCAACACGTCACGGATGCGCGCCGATTCGTAGGCTGAGCCTTTGAGTTCCGGCAGGTACTTCGCGATCGGCTCCTCAATGCTCGTAATCTTTCCGTCTGCGACTGCGAGGGCTACGAGGGTCGAAACGAACGACTTGCCGGTCGAGAAGGAGAGAAAGTTGTCCTGCGGATCTGCTCCCAGGTAGTAGCCCTCGAACAGGATCTGGTTGCCCTTCAGGATGAGGAGTCCGGTGGTGTCGGTGCGTGCCGCAAACTGCGCGACCGAGTGGGATTGACCGTCTAAGGTATAATGTAGGTCGAAGGGCTTGCGCGGCTCGAGGAGCTTCGAGGCAACGGCGGGCGGTGCGACGCGACGCGTAGGCAGAATCTCCGGAATGCTGCGGAAGGTCGCAGGGCGGCCAGGGCCGAGCGCCCAGCCCTCGCGCGCGGGGACGCCGTCGCCCGCATCGAACGGCGGTGCCGGGGTAATCTCGCCGGCGGCCAGATGCGTACCCGCGATAGCGGCGGTGGAGCCTGCTATCCACAAAACGGCCAGCATGATCCGTACCGCGCTGTTCCCCATCACGATGCTCCCTCTGTGGCTTTCCTCGATATTGACATACAAAAGGCATACATCATATGGTGTTTCCAATGGCGATACTCACTGTTAGACTCACCGCCGAGGAGGAACGCTTGCTTGCCAAGCGCTCCCGGGGCGCCGGCATGAAGAAAGCAACCTACGTCCGTTATCTTATTCGCGAAGAACCTTTCATCACTGGCGCTGATGTTCTCGCCGACGCGGCGAGACGAATGGGTGATTCGCGACTGCGTATTTCTCGCAAGTGAAAACGTGTCTTCTCGATTCCTCCTTCTTGATCGATCTGTTGAACGAAATCGCTGCGGGCAACGCTGGCGCAGCGCATAGATGGTTACGCCGCAACGCTACAGCTGAGCTATGGATCTCACCGGTGACCATTGCAGAAGTGCTGGACGGAGCGCGTGATCCCGACGCCGTCAAGGACTATCTGCGCCGCTACTCGTGGCGAGGGATCCATCGGGTGCACGCTGACAAGGTGGCGTTAATCCAGCGGCGCGTCGCGCGCCGTATGGGTGAAAATGATGCGTGGCAGGCTGCCCTCGCAGACCATACGGGCGCGATCTTGGTGGGCCATGATCCACGGGCCTTTCGGTGTCTGGGCGACATCTACGAGGACCATCGGGCCATGTAATCAATGCGCCAGATCTGGGGTCGCTAGACGCCTCGGCCGATTTAGGATTTGCGACGCTAAGGTCAGTTGGGGAGTGCATGAACAAAACGAGCCGGGTGCTGATCGCAGTGTTGAGCATGCTCGCGGCGGTCACCGCGACCGCGGATGACGTTCTGCCTAAATCGCGGGCCGAGGCGCTTGCCATGGAGGCAAAGGACGCGCTGCCGCTCACCAGTTTCTATGATCCGCCGAAACCGCTCGGCGCGCGCACTCCGGGTGCGCTGATCCGCTCGGAGCCGTTCGACGGATACAGCCTGCCGCCGGGGGCGCATGCAGTACGCATACTCTATGTGTCGCGCGCGCTCGATGGCACTCCGGTCGCGGCCTCGGGGGCCGTACTGATCCCCGCGGGATCGCCGCCACGCCGTGGCTGGCCGGTCATCGCCTGGGCACACGGCACGAGCGGCGTCGCCCGCATGTGCGCGCCTTCGCTCATGAAGGACCTCGAATACGGCGGCGAAGGTCTCATGCCCATGGTGGCCGCGGGATTCGCCGTGGTCGCGACCGACTACGCCGGTCTCGGCACACCGGGAGCGCACCAGTACGACAACAAAATTCCCCAGGCCAACGATGTCGTCTATTCGGTTCCGGCCGCTCGCGCTGCGGTCCCGACGCTTGGTCGACGCTGGATCGCCATCGGTCATTCGCAGGGCGGAGCGGCGGTTTGGGGCGTCGCCGAGCTCGAGGCGAAGCTAAAGGACCCGACCTACCGAGGCGCGATTTCCGTCGCGGGCGACATGAATTTCGAAAGCTTCGAGGCGCACGATGCAGTCTCTCTTGAGACGATCGCGAACATGTACTGGCCCTTGACGGCATTTGGGGTGAAGGCGAGCTATCCCTCGCTCGACGTCGCGCGAATTCTCGCGCCGAGCATGCTCGAGCGCTACGCGGATGTGACCACGAAAGGTTGCTGGTACTACGCCTACGCCGCGGCCGCGGAGCTTGGACATCAGCGTGTGGTCCGGCCGGGGTGGAACGAGGTGCCCGAGCTCGCGCGCTACAACCGGGACAACCGCAGCACCGACAAGTCCATTCGCGGACCGCTCTTGGTTCTGGCCGGCGACGACGATGCGAGCGTGATTTTTGCCAACATCCGGGCGGGCGTCGCGGAGGCATGCCGCAACCACTTGCCGATCGAGTTCGTGCATCGGCCCGGCCTCGACCACGATCCGCTCATGGAAAAAACCATCGACCTGCAGCTCGATTGGGTGCGTGCGCGGCTCGATGGCAAGCCGTGGCGTGGCAACTGCGAGTCCGCCGACACCACCCCGCACGAAGGGGCGCGGTAAACAGTGTGAGAAGATGCTCGGATACTCAATGTCCGTCGTCGTTTTGATCGTTCTGCCGCAGTCTGCGTTATCCCTCTGGCTCGGCCTTGCACGCTATCGCATGTGCGCCGACCGTGCGCGGGAATGGACTGGTGATTAAGACACGACGGTTGCCCATAGCCCGCGGGGTCCAATTCGTAACGCTATCGACGGGGATTCGAAAGTCCTGTGATTTCGGCGAGGCGCAGCTGAGCGCACGTCAGAAGATTTATTACGCGAACATTGCTCGCGCTCAACTCTCGGACGCTGAACTTCGCGTCATTTTCTACGACGGGTTGACCGACCTTGCGGAAAACTTCAAGCCGCTGATTGAGCAATACGGAATACTTAAACACATACACGTAGGGAGTCTGTTGCATCCAAGCGATAAACTGAACGAGTTCCTATACACACGTAGCGCGCTTCAGTCTCGAGAGGAGCGTGAAGGGTCGCCCGTTCCGCGGAGTGTGTAAGGCCGTCGGAATCCGATTTGGCGCCTTCCTTATTCAGGCTGCTGTGTTCGGTTCAAATGGGGCTGCTCCAACTGGCCGCGAGTATACTCAAAGCCATATTTTTTTGCTGCACCGCAACTTCGCATAACGTATTGTATGGTGAATGTCTGATCGGGTGTGGCCAGCGATTGTTGCGTCTCACAAATGGTGTTGTGAGTCATGAATGGCGGGTTCGCGGCGCCGATATCGGCACCATGGATGAGCTTGCGCGTTCAGGTGATCGAATCTGCGCTATGTTCTTGAGCGAAGGGGCAAGTCCTCGGTGCTCATTCGCCTCGACAGCCCTGCCGGCACACTTGTTGATGCGCGTATGCGCAAAGGAGCGGGCGTCGTATAGTATTTGCAATGTCCGGTGACACAGCCTGGCCCCCGCTTCCTTACTCGGCGTGGAAATCGACGTGCGAGACCCTGCACTTGTGGACTCAAATCGCGGGCAAGATTCGTTTGACGCTGACCCCGTGGCTCAATCACAGCTGGCATGTGCCGCTCTATGTGACTGCGCGCGGCTTGTCGACCTCGGTCATACCTTATAAAGACGAAGTCTTCGAGATACGGTTTGATTTCATCGATCAAACTCTCGACATTGACGTGAGCACCGGACAGCGCAGACGCATCCCACTGATGCCTCAGCCGGTGTGCGATTTTTACGCCGCGGTTATGAAATCGCTCGCCGATCTCGGGATCGGGGTACATATCAGGGAGCGGCCCTGCGAAATTCCCGATGCGATCTTATTAAGCGATGATCGCACCCATGCATTCTACGATCCCGACGCCGCACAAAGATTTTGGTGGGCTCTGGTCCAAGTGGATCGTGTGTTCAAGAAATTCCGTACAGGGTTTATCGGCAAGGCAAGCCCGGTTCATTTTTTCTGGGGTAGCTTCGATCTAGCCGTTACTCGCTTCTCCGGCCGGCGTGCTCCTCCATTTACGAGCAAGGTTCCCGGGCTCGCGACCGCGGTCATGGCCGAGGCCTATTCCCATGAGGTGAGCAGTGCCGGCTTCTGGCCCGGGGGTGGTGGGATCGACTATGCATCCTTCTACTCGTATGCTTACCCAACTCCGGACGGATTCAAGGATGCTCCGGTGGCTCCCGAGGGGGCGTTTTTCGATGAGAAGCTCGGGGAGTTCTTGTTGCCCTACGACGAGGTCCGAAACGCGGCGGATCCAGAGGCGTCGTTGCTATTGTTTCTTCAAAGCACCTATGAGGCCGCGGCCGAAACGGCGCATTGGGATCGGGCGGTCCTCGAGACTCGCTTCGCATGACGAAGGAAGAGGACGGCGCCGAGCAAATGGAGCTGTCGCTGCCTTGACGCCCGGCCGGACGCACCTTTTGCGATAGCAATATCCGCTGTCGCCGGCATCGGCCGGCCTGGATCGCCAATACAGGAGTGCGGTGTCATGTCAGATGATTCGCCCCTGCAATTTCAAGGCGGAGCGAAAACGGGAGCGGGCCGAAGCCCGCTCTCTTTTGACTGTAACCGGCAAATCCGGTGTTACATGTCCATGCCGCCCATGCCGCCCATGCCACCCATGCCACCACCCGGCGCGTGCGCATGCTCTTCTTCCTTCGGCGACTCGGCGATCATGACTTCTGTCGTGAGCAATAGACCCGCAACCGAGGCGGCGTTCTGCAGAGCCAGACGCGTCACCTTGGTCGGATCCAGGATGCCCATTTCGACCATATCGCCGTACTCACCCGTCGCGGCGTTGTAGCCGAACGTGCCCTTGCCCTCACGGACTCGGTTCAGCACCACTGCGGCGTCTTCACCGGCGTTCGCCACGATCTGACGCAGCGGCTCCTCGATCGAGCGGGCCAGGATCTTGATGCCCGTCGTCTGGTCGTCGTTGGCGCCTACCAGCTTCTCGATCGCCTTGAGCGCGCGCAGAAAGGCCACGCCACCGCCCGGAACCACGCCCTCTTCGACGGCGGCACGGGTTGCGTGCAGCGCATCTTCGACGCGCGCCTTCTTCTCCTTCATCTCGATCTCGGTGGCCGCACCGACCTTGATCAAGGCCACGCCGCCGGAGAGCTTGGCAACGCGCTCCTGCAGCTTTTCCTTGTCGTAATCGGAGGTCGCTTCCTCGATCTGCTGGCGAATGCTTTCGACCCGACCTTTGATGTCCGCGGGCTTGCCGGCACCGTCGATGATGGTGGTGTTCTCTTTCTCGACCAGAACCTTCTTCGCTTCGCCGAGATCGCTCAGCGTCGCCTTCTCGAGCGACAAGCCGACTTCATCGGAGATGACCGTGCCGCCCGTCAGGACCGCAATGTCCTGCAACATGGCCTTGCGGCGATCACCGAAGCCCGGCGCCTTGACGGCGGCGACCTTGACGATGCCGCGGATGGTGTTGACGACGAGCGTAGCCAGAGCTTCGCCCTCGACATCTTCGGCCACGATCAGCAATTGACGGCCGCCCTTGGCGATGGTTTCGAGCAGCGGCAACAGTTCGCGAATGTTGGAGATCTTCTTGTCCACCAACAGGATCAGCGGTTTTTCGAGCTCTGCGCTCTGGCTCTGCTGATTGTTGATGAAATAGGGCGACAGGTAGCCGCGATCGAACTGCATGCCTTCGACCACTTCGAGCTCGTTCTCGAGGCCCTGGCCCTCCTCGACGGTGATCACACCCTCTTTGCCGACCTTCGTCATGGCATCGGCAATCGTCTTGCCGATGCTCTCGTCGGCGTTCGCGGAGATCGTACCGACCTGCGCAATCGCTTTCGCATCTTTGCAGGGCTTGGAGAGCTTCTTGAGCTCTTCCGTGGTCGCAATGACCGCTTGGTCGATGCCGCGCTTCAAGTCCATCGGATTGGCACCCGCGGCGACCGATTTCAGGCCCTCACGGATGATGGCTTGCGCGAGCACAGTGGCGGTGGTGGTACCGTCGCCGGCTTCATCGGAAGTATTGGACGCCACTTCCTTGACCATTTGCGCGCCCATGTTCTCGAACTTGTCCTTGAGCTCGATTTCCTTGGCGACCGAGACCCCGTCCTTGGTGACGGTGGGGGCGCCGTAGCTCTTGTCGAGCACCGCATTGCGGCCCTTGGGACCCAGCGTGACCTTGACGGCATTCGCCAGGACATTCACACCTCTGAACATGCGTTGCCGGGCGTCGTCGCTGAAGCGTACGTCTTTTGCTACCATTTGCTGATACCTCTAGTTGAATTTGATAACGATACGGGCGATCGAAGCGCTTACTTGCCTTCGATCACAGCCATAACGTCTTCCTCACGCATGACTACCAGCTCATCGCCATCCATCTTTACTTCGGTACCGCTGTACTTACCGAATAGAATCCTGTCGCCGACCTTGAGGTCGACCGGGCGAACTTCACCGTTTTCTAAAATCTTGCCCTTGCCGACGGCAACCACTTTCCCGAAGATGGGCTTCTCAGTCGCCGTGTCCGGGATCACGATGCCGCCTGCGGATTTACGCTCTTCTTCTTCTCGTTTCACGATCACACGGTCATGAAGGGGACGAATCTTCATAAAACTAGACTCCTAATGCTGGGGTAATGGGTTTGCGGAGGGAATGTTATGAGCACTCTCCGCTCGTGACTCTTGATAATGGTGGCAGATCTCGCTGATTCAAGGGGTCGAGAGCGCAATTCTTTGCAACATATGCTATATCTAGCCGCTCGCTCGCTTCCGCGCAGTCTGTAACCAGCGCCGCAGTGCCCGCTGTCGTGCATCGAGCTTCAGCGCGTAATGTGCAGGGAGATCATCGACCACCCAAAGATATCCGCGATCGATTCGCATTAATGGAGCATCTAGGAAGTTTTGCGCACCCCATCATGTGCATCCATCAACTTGCCGGGCACACTTTGCTGGTTCGACGACGACAGAAGAGGCCGATTCTTCCCTTCGAGCCGGATTGTGCGGATGCGACAGCTCGTGCAGCCGCTCCTGCAATTTTGACCAGCGCCGTTCGCTCACCCGAAGGCGAGCATTCTCAAGAGCGGCCGAGTGGTATTCAACATCAAGGCGAACGACTATCGGCTGGTTGCTGTTGTGCAATATGAGGCGGGTATTCTGATGATTCGTTTTTTCGAACGGCATGAGGACTACGACAAGATTAACGCGGAGACTATTTGATGAAGACTTCCTTGATCGCAATCGAGAATGAGGCGGACCATGTCCAAGCGAAGGCGCTGGTGGGGAAGCTGATGGGGTCTCGCAGGTCTGATGACCGGGTTCGGTTGGTTGCGCAGGCGCGATTGATTGAGGCTTACGAGCGTAGTCGTTGGCCGCGGTCGGTGCCGACCTTGCCGGATCTGCTGAACTATCTCATGGACCAGCATGACCTCTCACGTAGCGACCTCGTGCCGATGCTCGGCACGGCGAGCCGCGTCAGTGAAGTCATGAATGGCAAACGTGAGTTGAGCATGAATATGATTCGACGGCTCCGCGAGAGATTCAACATTTCTGCAGATTTGCTGATCGCGCGTGGCTCCGCGGTTGATAAGTTGGCTGTGGCATAAGCGAATCCAGAGATTGGCGGGGGAATTCTTGCGTGAGTTTTGCGTTCGCGCCAGGGTAAGCCTGGGAAAGGAGGATGTCCGGGGTAGAGGACAGAAACTTTTCGATGGAATCCAGAGGGTTCGACTCCCTCCCGGCAAAGGCTAGCCACCGGCCGGAAGCGAGTCTTGCATGCGGGTGCGGAACCTGGGAGATCGTGCAGCGACGCTAGCTGCCATTCTAGCGGGTGAAAGTCCCGTCGGTGGAGATTGCCCAGTTGACACCGTAGTGATATCCGGCGACGGCGAGGGTGACCAAACCGTCGAAAGCCCGGACAAGCGCCAAAGGCCGAGGTCGCCGAAATACCCGCATCTGGATCGTAGCGCAAAATAAGAATGCGCATCTAGCGACGTCTACGCTGGTTGTCTATCGAGACTGCGAACGGCAAACTCAATGACTGCCTTAACCTGCTCGCGATCAAGCCCCTTGCATGATGTCGTCGATACTGGCGCCCGCTTCAAGATTTTCGAAGATGGCCGATAACTGGCCGCTCGAGCGCGAGCGGTTGCACGCGCCTCAACACTTTCCAGTCGGCTTCCGCAATGGTGCCTGGCACGTCGTAGACTCAGTCATCGTCGAAGCCGAGCGCGAATGACACTGCCGCGCCTGCTTCTTTCATTTTTCGCGCCGTCAATCGGGTGATGCAATCGCCGATATTGCTCTTGGGCACGGTCTGGAGGTTGTCGAAGTTTGCCGCACAGGTATTCGGCAACCCGTCGTCTTCCGTCAAGACGACTTCGGTGGGAATACTACGGATTGTGGAGGTGATGGGCGCAACGGTGATCGAGTTCAGCACTGCGATCGCGGAATCGCGCGTGAGGATCAGCACCGGCCGCTTCTTGTCAGGTGCCTTGAATGTGTACCAGCAAACGTCACCTCGATTCACGATGCTCCCCAGTCCTGTTCGCTGAGCCAGACATCGAACTCGCCTCGCGCTACTGGCTTGCGCGTGTAGCCCTCAACATGGCGGATCTCGTCCTCGCGAATTCGCTGTCGCCGGATCTCTGCCTCGAGTGCGTCGCGAATGAACGCCGATCGGGTCGTCTTTCGAGCCCGGCTCAGCTTGTCGACAAGCTTCAGGAGCCGCTCATCGATGGTCATCTGGATCGTCTTCACCGCTGTGGATTCCGATGTGTGTGTCGATCCACATCGTACACCACATCAGAGGGTGAGTGCAGCATCGACGACTGCTGATTTCGTGTGCCCGTTTTGTACCCCTGTTAGGTCGATTTTGGCGGGCTTAGATGGCCATTTACCCGCAAAAACCCCGGTAATTTCTTAGCGCCTACGCCTCATAATGCCGAGGTCGAGGGTTCGAGTCCCTCTCTCACCACCATAAAATCAAGCGCTTACGATCGGTCTCGCTCGCACAATTGCGAGTGCGGGACTTTTGCGGGACCGCAGTGCACAAACCTTCTCCGACGCCTCAATCAACGCACCGATTTCCGGGGCCGAATAATGCGTCGTTACGTGCTCTGATTTATGGCCCAAGAGAACTTTGCGATCCTCAAACCCGATCCCGGCGACGCGCAGTCGATGTCCATAGGTGTGCTTCAAGTCATGCACCCGAATCCTCATAAATCCCTCGGGACACGATCGTCCGATCTCCATCGCATAGCGCTTCGCTGCGCGCCACCGCGCCGCTTTCCATCCCGACTTATAGATCCGGGTCACGGGCTCGCCCTCGCTTGTGAACACGATTCGTGTGCGCGCCCCGGCAGCCATCGATCACGGATTTCGCGACCCGATTTAGGACTACATAGCGGTCCAAACCGTTTTTAACGAAACTGCGTGGAATGACAAACACCGAGGTGTCGAGTTCAGGCACCGGCGTCTCCCAACTCCAGCGCAGATTCACGACCTCTTGCTCCCGAAGCCCGGTGTTCACTTTGAAAAGTGCCATGTTGGCCAAGTGTCCCTCGAGTTCCGAAAACAGCAGTCGCTCCTCCTCGATCGATAAGGGATACGGATCCCGCTTGTTTGGATGGCGTTCCATTTGAATGAGCGGTGCGGTCCTGAGCCATGGCTGATCCGACTGATCGCGCCAAAGCCGTGCCGACAGGTTCAAAATCCGCCGCACCACCGCCAAGTCGCGGTTGATGGTGCCGGGACTGATCCCGTGCTCGAGTCGCGCTCTCACGAACGGCTGCAAAGTCTCGTGATGCACCCGCTTGAGCGGTAGGGCGCCAATGAAGGGATCTAAGCTCGTAAGTGCCCTCGCATCGCGTTCCAAACTTCGCTTGTGTTGATGCTCGGATAGAGAAAGTATCCCTTCAATCCGTTTAAAGGGGCCAACCGGTGGCTATCGATAGCTCCCATGTTGTTCGGACCATTCGATGGCTTTGGCGGGTGGCATGCTTACCCGTGCTCATGTTGCTCGTGATTATGGAGCCTATAGTGACCTTCGTGCTGGCGGCGCTTGCGTTATTAGGGGTGCTGACGACCGTATTCTCTCACCTGGTGGGAAAAACGTCTGGCCAATAGGGTTTGACTCGCCAAATAATCTGCCCGCATTGGAGTTGAGCGCGGACTATGCCGGCAAGATCAGCGTCACACCGCTGCTTCACTCTGCAAGCAAGGGCGATATGGGATCGGGAGAGGCTTTATCACCGAAAACGCATTGAAGTTGCGCGTAGCTAACCGAGATTGGATTGACCCTTACTTCCCTTGCCCCGCGGAAAAATAATTGCCCCGCCCCGAAGCCGCCGCCCGCAGAGGTCCACAGCGGGTCGTGACGAGTCGGTGGAAGCCGGTTGCCGCCGCCACCGGCTCCACCCGGCCCAACGCGGTCATTGATGGTGCTGGAATGGCTGCCCGGAAGCGGACGGCTCTATTCATACATTTGTATGCATTGGGGTGGCCCCATCCCAATTGGCCCCTTCGGCGTGTTTTGCCACGCTAAGGCGTGCAATTCGTAAAAGGCCGACGGTCTTTGGCGGTTCGCAGCTGCCACGGTGGACACGGCCTCGGGCGGATGCTGGTGATCTAATCATTGTCAATAACGCAAAGCCGTAACCAGCTCGGTCGACTCAGTAATCATTTCTGGCGATATCAAGATGTCGCAAACTCACTAAGCTAATGGTCCGAATATCCAAGGCCAGTCATTTTGCTTGATGAGTAATGAGTGCCAGGATTGAACAGTGAGCTACAGGTCAACAACCAAATTCTATAAGGGAAATCACATGAGATACAGCCACACGATTGCTCCTCTGGCCCTTGTCGCTCTCCTGGGCATTTCCGAGGCATCTTATGGGCAAATCTGCGTCACAAGCGACACAAACAATAATACGGCCTGCGGAACAGATGCGCTAACTTCGCCCACATCCGGAAGCGACAACACAGCCGTCGGTTTCGCGGCGCTAACTTCAAACCTCAATGGCACCAATAATGTTGCGATCGGCTTTGCCGCGCTGCTTTCGAATTCGAGTGGAAGCTACAATACCGCGAGCGGTGAACGAGCACTTGCACTCAATTCAAGTGGTAGCTTCAATACTGCTACGGGAGCTGGGGCGCTCAATGCCACTATTGGCAGCTCCAATACCGCGACAGGATATAACGCGCTTGGCAGCAACACGGTCGGCTATAATAACACTGCGTCCGGCACAAGCGCACTGGTGTCCAACACGACCGGCGACAATAACACCGCTTCCGGGTTCGCGTCGCTCTACGCAAACTCGACCGGCGGCAACAACACCGCCTCCGGGGTCAATGCGCTCTACGCCAACACGACTGGCAGCAACAACACTGCTTCTGGGTCCGAGAGCCTCACCTTTAACACGACCGGCAGTGACAACACCGCCTCCGGGTACGAGACGCTCTACTCCAGCACGACCGGTTCCTGGAATACCGCCACCGGGTACACGGCCCTTTACTCCAACACCACCGGCGAAGCCAACACGGCCTCAGGAATGGGCGCGCTCTACTCTGCGACCAACGGCACAGAGAACACGGCCGACGGGTACTATGCGATGCACAACAGTTCGACCGGCAACTACAACGTGGCTTTTGGCAGCGGTGCGCTCTACGGCGCTTCAGCCGCGAGTGGCTCGGGCAATACGGGGGTAGGCGCCACGGCGCTCAATTCATATTCGACCGGTAACAACAACACGGCGCTCGGTGCGTCCGCGCTCTACAACAATACGACTGGCTCGGCCAACATCGCGCTGGGTAACGCGGCTGGCTACAACGTAACGACCGGCAGCAACAACATTGAGATCGGGAACTACGGCGTGGGTACCGATAACGGCATCGTCCGAATCGGCACCAAGGGCAGCCAGAAGGAGGTATTCATTGCAGGCATCGAAAACTCCCAGATCACCGGTAGCGCCGTATATGTAACTGCTGCTGGACGGCTGGGCGTGCTGGCATCGTCGGAGCGGTACAAGACCGCCATCGCACCGATGGGCACGAATACCGAGAAGCTACAGCAGCTTCGCCCGGTGAGCTTCCACCTGAAGACTGAACCCAATGGCGCCGTGCAATACGGCCTGATCGCCGAGGAAGTGGACAAGGTGTATCCCGAACTGGTTATCCGGGACGAGGCGGGCAAGATCCAGGGAGTGCGCTATGACGAGCTTGCGCCGATGTTGCTGAATGAAGTGCAGAAGGAGCAGGCGACCATAGTGACCCAGAATCAGAAAATTGATTCCCAGGCAGCAAAGATCGCCGCCCTTGAGGGAAAGCATGAGGCGGATGCCGCGAAGATCGCCTCACTTGAGCAGAAAGTCGCCGAGGTGGACGATCTGAAACAGCAGCTATCAGCGGTAATCCAAGAACTGAAGGCGCGGGATAAATTGGTCGCGCAACGATAGGTCACTGCCACCACTTGTTGATGAGAAGCCCGGCCACTCGCGCCGGGCTTTTCATTTATGCGCTGACGCAGCGAAGTATTCACTGCCCGTTAGCGGACGCCCAGGAGGGTCAGCAGTGGGTCGAGATTTGCCGGACGCCGGCGGTTCCCGGTTCGTCGCGCTGAATGGCAGGTTCCAGGCGGGTAATCGGTCGCTGATCGGGCCAGGTGCGGACACACACTGGCTCAGAATGGTCGCTCAATACCTGCGTTCGCAGACTGCCGGTGTCGTATCGACATCGCATGCGATAACGGCGGTTTTACAGGTATGCTCTGGGTGCATATTGTCTCTTTTGGGGCGACAAAGATCCGGAGTGAATCACCGGAGTCTAGAATGCCACCACGGTGCGGCCTGGCGGCCGCGCTGGGCCCTTCGGCCAGGCAGGGGATTCGATTATGAATATTCGCGACGCTAACAAAGTCGATGCGCAGAGGTGTGGCCGTATTCTGTATGACGCTTTCAAGAATCTCGCGGAAAAACACAATTTTCCACCAGACTTTCCTTCTCCCGAAGTCGCGACGGGTCTCGCGTCAATGCTAATTGGCGATCCAGGATTCTACGGCGTAGTTGCGGAAGAGGCCAGGACGATTATAGGCAGCACCTTCATGGACGAACGCTCGACTATTTTTGGGATCGGTCCGATCTCTGTCGCTCCTGAAGTGCAAAATCACGCTGTCGGCAGACGCCTGATGTGTGCCGTACTCGATAGGGCAGCGGCAAAAAAGGCCGCAGGGATCCGCCTGGTACAAGCGGGTTACCACAATCGCTCGCTTTGTCTCTACACGAAGCTCGGGTTTGTCACCCGCGAACCCCTGTCGCTGTTGCAAGGACCCAAGCCCAATGCCAAGTATGCCGGTTACGATGTCCGGCCGGCTGAAGAGCGCGATGTTGAAGGGTGCAACAAGCTGTGCCGCGACGTTCACGGCTTTGACCGGGATCTCGAGCTACGCGACGCGATTCGCGCGGGCTCGGCAAGTGTGGTCGAACATTTAGAAGAGATCACGGGATATGCAACGGCGATTGGCTTCCTTGCTCACGCCGTCGCTCGCACAAATCAAGATTTGAAGGCTCTGATTGGCGCGGCAACAGAATTTCCCGGTCCGGGATTTCTGTTACCGACTCGCAATCATGAGGTTTTCGATTGGTGTTTGAGCTGCGAGCTGAAGCTGGTCTTTCAAATGACGTTGATGACTACTGGTCTATACAATGAACCTGCCGGTGCTTACTTACCGTCGATTCTGTACTAAAGCCTACTCGAGTTTCCTGCTGTTATTGCAAAAAGACCCCGCAGGAGAACCCGTATATCACCAGCGCGATGAGGAGCGGAGCTTCAACCGGCCTTCCAGAGAGCGGCCGCTTCTGACGGGCGCCATCGGGTCGATGGCGGTCCCACGAATTGGTTAGCCGTCGCGTTTTGTCTCGGGGCGCACCGTGACACTGCATAGCCTCCTTCCGCAGTGCGAGCACTGCAGCCGCTTTACCACTGAACATCGCGGTTCACGCCGTCACGGCCTTCTGGGCCGCCGCGAAGACGTCGCGTGCGGACGTCGTCCCCGCTACGTGCTCCGTACCCTCGACGCCGAGGTCCATCCATCCTGCATTCACGGCCTCAAACATTTCTTCGGCGGGTCCGGTGTGGCCCTTCGGGATGCCGAATTGCTCGAACGCTTTCGCCCACCCCGCACGCGGGACTGCAAATGCTTTCACGTCGCGATTCAGGACTTCACCCAATTGCTCCGCGACTTCATCCGCGGTGACCATCGAACCGAGCTCGACGGCGCGCTGCCCTAACCACGCTGGCCCGGTCAAAAGGGTTGCGACCTCCGCGCCGATGTCGCTCGTCGCGACCATGGTCGATTTCCGGTTTGTCGGATTGTAGTAGACCGGTAGCGTTCCGCCCTGGGCGACCTGCAAGCCGTAGAGGAAGTTTTCGAAGAATCCACCTGCACGCACAAATGCGATTGGCGATGCCAGGTCGCGAAAACCGTGCTCCAGAAGCGACAAGGCCGTGATCATCCCGAGCCCGCTGGTCCTGTTCGCACCCATCGACGAAAGCGCTACCACCCGCGGCGGCACTGCCTTGGTGAGCGCCTCGACATAGTTCGCAATCACGCCCTTGGCTTCTTTGTAATCGGGCGAGGGGGCCCAGACAGCCGGCAACATGACAAACGCGCCTTCGACGCCTTTGAGCGCCCGCTCGATGGCTGCCGAATCATTCCAATCACCGTCAACCAGTTCCACACCCTGGTTCGCCCAGCTTGATGTCTTCTCGCGATTGCGCACCAGCGCGCGTACTTCCTTGCCGTGCGCCAACAGATGTTCTGCCGTCGCGCCGCCCACTTTTCCCGTGATTCCCATTACTAAAAACATGCGATTTCTCCTGATGTTGAGGGACAGAGCACTGCCCCGGTTGGTTCAATGGATGAGCGGCAGAATGGCCCGGATACGGGGATCGCGCGCGTAGAGGCCGCCCCATGTCATCGCGCCCAGAAGCAGGGCAATGATTTCCGGCGGCGACCCCAACTCACCAATGCGGACGTGGGCGCAGATGGCACCTCCCAAAAAGCCCGTCACTAGGATCGCGCCGAGCACGGCGGTGGCCGGGATGGCGTAAAGGATGGCGCAGGCGAGTATGATCGGACCCAGGACACGGGTCAGGTCCATCGCGAACCCGGTTTCCTGCAACATGCTCGCGATCTGTGCCGGCGCGAAAAGCTGAATAGTGCCGTCTGCCACCAGTGCGATAACGACAAACGCGCTCATTATCCGACCGGCCCACAGGGCGCCATGCAAGGTCATAGTTTCAGGCACGCGATGCAGTTTCATGGTTTCGAACACTGGTCGTTCTCCTATGGGGGAATCCCAATATTCGTAGCTTACTGTGTCTCTTAGGTATGATAATCACCGAGGAACTGAACTCACTGTTCTCTCTGTGGTTAACAATACCGAGGCACGAAATGCACAATCTCGAACCCATCCTCATTTTCATAACGGTAGCGGACATGGGGAGCTTCACCCGCGCAGCCGATAGCTTAGGGATTCAGAAGGGAAGGGCCTCAACGGCGGTCCGGAAGCTGGAAGAAGATGTCGGTGTCAGGCTTCTGCACCGGACGACGCGCAGCGTGCAGTTGACGGAAGACGGACGGGTCTTTCATGCACGTGCCCGCGATCTGCTGGCTGACGTTGATGATCTGCACTCCATGTTCGCAAGCGATCGAGTGGCACTTCGCGGGCGCTTACGGGTTGATCTGCCGAGCGAGTTGGCGCGCACCACTATCGTGCCGGCGTTGCCGGCCTTCATGGCGACTTATCCAGAGTTGGAGCTGGAGGTGTCGAGTACGGATCGCCAAGTTGATCTGGTTCAAGAGGGGTTTGACTGCGTATTGCGACTTGGTCCCATCGGGGACGAGACGCTCATTGCCCGCCCGCTGGGCAAGTTACGCATGGTCAACGCCGCCAGTCCTGCCTACCTGGCGCGCTATGGCGTCCCTCGATCGCTAGAAGATCTGCAGCATCAGAAACATCGGGCAATTCATTTCGCACGGACGCTCGGCGCAAAACCCTATGGATGGGAGTATCCGCACGGCGACAGCTACGCGAGGCTTCAGTTGCCAGGTGCGCTGCACGTCAACAGCGTGCAGAGCTACGAAGCCGCTGGTGTCGCCGGCCTTGGCCTGATTCAGGCACCCCTGTTGGCGATTGGCCGTTACTTGGAGAGTGGAGCGTTGATAGAGCTTCTACCAGATTTTCAGCACAAGCCGCTCGACGTCTCCCTGGTTGTAGCTCACCGGCGCAACCTGTCGCGCCGAGTCCGCGCATTCATGAAATGGATCGAAAATGTGCTCGCGCCCTACCTAGAATAGCGAAACGAACCGCTTCGTCCTGCCCTCGAAATCAACATTCTGAATTTATGTCTTTGGGCGGCGGTTGCACCCAAAACCTGGTCAGAATTGCACGCCGGTTCACAATTTGAACCTCCGAACCGTGAGACTCGCGCCAATGCCGAGAGCCGATTACTTCGCACGGCTCACCTCTAATGCACTACTTGAGTTCATATCGGACTTCAACGTCCGATTTGCTCTACGTTCAAAGAATCCCAACATCCCCTCGTTCTCTTTCAGCCACGGCAGCCACTGTCCGTGCTCCAGACTTTCCTTGATCGCTATCGATTTCGCCGTTATGGCATCGAGCGGGCGGGACGTCCCGAGGGGGATTTTGCTCCGCCTTTCAATATCAGCCGATGTACCGCGCTCTTGGAGTAATTGCTTCGCCGCGAGGCGCGCAATGTGTAGAAGCGCCTCGTGATAGAAGTCGGGGTCAAGCTGTTGCGGAGGTTCGGGATCATCCAGCGGCGTGCTGTCAATCTGAGTTTTCGCGTCATCCATGGTTGTTGCCTTTTCAGGTCTGGTGGCGAGTACGGATACTCTGCAGGCAGGCATTCCCAGAGACTAGGGATTTGCGAGAGCATCGCGATGCGCATCCCAGGGCACATCACGGTAAGTTAAATTCCATTTTCGCGAATCCTATCCAGTCCTTGCCGCGGTCCGAGCTGTACGAGTTATCCCATGGATGCTCACAGCCGAGTGGCGTTACCGTGACCGCATGGAATACGCCAAGCTGGAGACCGCAGCCCTCGCTTACGTTGACGACTCGTACTACTACGGCGCGTATTGTCGCAAGTGCAAGCACTCGGCACGTCTTTCGCTGGTGAAACTGCGTGCGCACCTCGGGGATGATTTCCCGCTGGCGAACGTAAAGGACAGGCTGCGCTGTGGGCGGTGCAGCTCGCGGGCGGTCGTCATCACGTTCCTCGCGCCGAATCAGAAGACCGGCAATGTCGCGTACCTCTTTAGGCAAACGCCCGAGCAGTGATCCGATAGGCAAGATCCTACACGCCCTTCAGTGGGCCACGGACAGAAAACGCGCCGCAGAACTCGTACAGAGGGATTGAGGCAACTCGACACTGTATGAGCAACCGCCCGAGGGGCTCCGTGTGACATAACGTGTTGCAGCCTGTGATAGACGACGTGCTTTTGCAAATGCAGCTTTGCCACGAATCGAAGAGGGCAGGACCATCGTTCCCGGAGATGCGGTAAATCAAGGGGGATTAAGATGAACAACAAGATTCGGATTGCGCGCGGCTTAAAGTGGCTGATCTTGCGCTAAAGCGTGCGCCATGAGCGAAGAAAATTGGATGGATAATGCGATAGCCGTCCTATCGGTGCTCGCGCTTGTGGTGTTTATTTGCGTTTGCACCTCAGGGTGCGCGTTGGTTCCGAATACCGTCACGCCCGAGCTAGGGAAGCTCTGCACAGGTGTCATTAAATGACCGATACCGTGTGCAGCAAGCAATAACGGTAGCTTGGGAGAAGAAGGGCAAGATCACGCGCCGCGAGCGTTTTCTGGCCGAGATGGACGCGGTGATTCCGTGGGCCAGAGTTCTGGCGCTGATCGAGCCGCATTACCCGAAGGCGGGCCAACGGGACGCAGCCGAAGCCGATGGAGCAAATGCTGCGCATCTACTTCATGCAGAACTGGTTCGATCTGTCGGATCGACCCGCTCAAGTGCTGCGGATGGTTCAGGCTCGGCAACGAGGGCAAGCCCGCGCGGATTGCATTCGATTTCAGCGCATTTGAACATCAATAAAATCAGGGGTGTTCGAAATACAAAGCGCGCCCACGATTTGAACCTACGTCCGTCCATCCCGGACTTTGGATTCACCCGCCGCAAGCTCACCACCCCCACCTCCACTGCCGTCCACGGACGTCCGCCGAAACCAGACAGACCGCTCAACTCGGCGTCCGGACACCTCCGGATACATTCATCGACTTCCGTGCGTAAATGACACCTGATCTCGCACCTCAAATCTCATACCGCCGACAGGTGGGGCGCTTTTGACGCGGTAACACGAATCTCTCTGGCGTTACTTTCACGATTCTTCAACTGGCGGGACACATTGGTCGTGGTGCGCCCCGAGACGATGATCGGCTGGCACCGAGCGGGATGGAAATTATTCTGGCGGTTGAAGTCCCGACCCGGCCGACCGCCGATTCCGCGGCAGATTCAGGCCCTGATCCGCCGGATGGCGAACGAGAATCCCGCGTGGGGCGAGCAACGGGCCTGTGTATTCGCGTTCCACGATCAGAGAGACCGAAACTTTCAGACGTGCCCGTCGAACCCCTCGCTGTGTGCTATCGCCAGATGTCCGATGCCAATGAGTCGCCAGCACATGCGCAGGAAGTCGGAGATTATCAATGGATCGGCGTGCGTTGTCGCGAGATGCGTCTGGCATTCAAGGACGCGGCGCAGAACGTATTGCCTTGTGCCTACGTCGCGAAGGACGGTGCGGAGCTTGCACGGGCGAAGTCGGCGCTGGACGAGCTATTTCGAAAGTGATCTGGCTCTCTTCGGAGATTTGACCTTCTTCGTCGATTTGGCTTTCTTCCCCAATTTAGCCTTCTTCGCCGGTTTGACTCTCTTGGCCGATTCAGCGATCCGCCACAAATAAAGCGCGGCGACCGAACGGTGCGGGCGCCACTTCTCCGATTCTTTCAACAGCTGTTTGGGCGTCGGCAGCGCTCTCTTGCGGTACAAAATCTGAAAGCCTCTGCGCACGCCGTAGTCCGTCACCGGCATGATGTCCGGGCGGCACAGCGTAAACATCATCAGCATATCGACCGTCCAAGCGCCGACTCCGCGAATGTCCATCAGCTGCTCATAGATCTCGCCGTCCGACAACTGCGCTATGAGAGCCGCGCCGGGAATTTTGCCGGCGAGAACCCGCGTGCAGATGTCCCGCATGGACGCGGCCTTCGCCCGCGACAGGCCGGCAGTGCGCAGATGCGCCTCGCTCATGTCGACCAAGCGCGCCGGAGAGAGGACACCGCCTTCGAACAAGCCGAGCACTCGATTCCAAATTGTTCGCGCCGCAGCGCCGGCGAGCTGCTGATGTGCGATGGCTTCGAGCAGGGCGAGGTGCGTTTCGCGCGCGTCCGGCGCCGGCAGCTGCAGCACTCCGATGCGATCGATCCACTCTCCCAGCCGTTGGTCGGACCCCTTGAGGTGATTGATGGCTCGCAGTGGCACTGGTCGATTGTAGATCAAGTCCCGTCAGCGCGCCGCGGGCCGGTAAGCGTCACGACCACGCGGGCATAGCCGTTTAGGAGAATCCCTTATATTCCCGCCCGGCCCGTCGCCTGTTCAAAGCCCAAGACCGGGTTAACTCCCAAGGAATTCGCATCGGGGCGATGACGGTCTCGAGCATCTCGGGTTTTCACTGGAGGAAGGCCGATCGCTGAGGGCAGCCGCGCGATCGGCGGTCGTGTCGAACCATGTGACTCAGTGGCTCAGCGCGCAAGATTACTTCTGTTGACTACTCTTCCAACGTAAAGCCCGCCTTGATCGTCACTTGCCAGTGAGCCACTTTACCGCGCTCCACAATTCCGCGCGTCTCGACGACCTCGAACCAGTGAATATTGCGCAAGCTCATCGATGCCTTGGCAATGGCCTTGCTGACGGCATCGTCGCTGCCGACGGTCGATGTGCCCGTAAGCTCGACTTTCTTGTAGACATGATCGCTCATATTGATTCACTCCTTGCGGCTCGAAGCCCTGAGTTTGCGATCCCGCTTCGCACAGGGGGTCATCTGGCCGGTGCTGATATGCTTAACATCTCTTTGTAACGCTTTCGACGGTGCGGCTGCAACGTCTACTCGTGGAAATATCTCTTGGCGTCAAACCACAGCGTAAAGCGGACGAGAGATACGGTTCCCCGCCCTTCCTTGTGCAGGGGTGCCGCCATGCCGGCTTCTCCGCTGTTGATATACTCATGAAAGCGGCGCGGATTCATGACGACTCAACAATACAAATTGGGTCTAGGTGACGGAGCGTATGGTCCCGGTGATATTGGCGAAATCAGCGTTGTGGACGAAGGAGAGGCAAGTCAGGAGGGCACATGGATTATCAGAATCGCCATGTCGTTGTTACTGGCGGAACGGGGGCGCTCGGCACGGCCGTCGTTGGTACGTTGCTGGCCGCGGGCGCCGTCTGCCACGTTCCTTATTACAGCGAGGAGGGGGCGAAACGCTTCGCCCACCGCAATCACAAACAGGTCTCGCTGGTGCCGCTCGGGAATCTCGCCGACGAGCTGGCCGTTACGGCCTTCTACGGTGGTTTGAACACGCTGTGGGCGTCCATTCACATCGCCGGCGGGTTCGCATTCGCGCCCATCGCCCAGAGCGACAAATCCCTGCTGACCGTACAGCTTGAATCGAACCTGATATCAGCGTACCTGTGCAGCCGAGCCGCAGTCGGTGCCTTCAGACGCGGTCCGGGCCCGGGCCGAATCGTCAATGTCGCGGCACGTCAGGCTTTGGAGCCACGGCTCGGCGCAAGCCTCACGGCCTATACTGTGTCGAAGGCCGGCTTGGCTGCCCTCACCGTGGCGCTGGCTGAGGAGGTCGCTCCGGAGGGTATTCTGGTGAACGCGGTCGCACCGTCGATCATGGATACGCCCGCCAATCGCAATTCGATGCCTAAGGCAGATTTCGATGCCTGGCCGAAGGTCGAGGAGGTGGCGGCAACGATCGTTTTTCTGGCCTCACCACAGAATGCCGTTACGCGTGGTGCGGTGGTGCCGGCATACGGCAAGGTATAGGTCCAGTCTTACAAGCCGGCGATCGATCCGGCTGGCGATCGCCCGGATCTCGATGTGCACATTAGGCTAGATGGTGGGTTTCTTGGTACCCCCGTCCCGCTCGCCCCAGACCAGGCAGCTTGACCCCGTGGCCAGGGCCTTTTACGGAAAGGCGCGTTCTACGAGAACTCCTGCTGCCTCCGTCGGTAGATTTCCACTCGGTGGATCTCAATGTCTGTAGATACGTATCGAATATTGACCAGCTTTTTGGCGAGCATGACATCATAAATCAAATGGTTGCGACGCCGACCGGCGTCCGATCAGGTCGCCGGTTCACACCTTGGGATGCCAATGGACCCTTCTCGGGTCATGTGGGTCCCGCACCGTGGACCCAGATGCACGCGCCGGCCCACAAGATCACGTTCGTCACCGCCTATGTTCAAATGTAATACTTATACTCTCAGACTGGCTCGGGCAGACCCAAGCCGCGGGTCCGGAAAGGGGGCCGGGTGGCTTATAAGACCGAACATATTCGCAATCTCGCCCTGGTGGGACATGCGGCCGCGGGCAAGACCCTGCTCGCGGAGGCGTTGCTGTACAAGGCAGGCGCAATCCGTGTCATGGGTGACCTTACGCGCGGCACCACGGTATGCGATTCCGATCCGATGGAGAGGGAGCTAGGGCACTCGATCGATACCGCCGTCTGTCATTTCGATGTGCAGGGTCAGCGCGTCAATCTGATCGACACGCCCGGCTACCTCGATCTGCTGGGTCGTTCGCAGGCAGTGCTGGCAGCGGTTGAGACCGCCGTGATCGTCGTCGATGCCCAGTCCGGCATCGACATCGCGACCCGCCGCATCACGGAGGCCGCTGTCAAGCGCGGCCTCGACCGCATCATCGTCATTAACAAGATCGACCAAGGTGAGACCGATTTGCTCGGATTGCTGGGGCAGCTTCGGGAGACTTTCGGACCGCAGTGCCTGCCTATCAACCTGCCGGCGGAAGGCGGCAAGCGCGTGGTGGACTGCTTTTTTACGCGCGAAGGGCCCTCTACTGATTTCTCGAGCGTGGAAAAGGCACACCGCGACATCGTCGAGCAAGTGGTCGAAGTGGATGCGGCGCTGCTGGAGCGCTACCTCGGCGGGGACGAGGCGATCACGGCGGAACAGCTGCATGATCCCTTTGAGAAGGCACTGCGTGAGGGACATCTGGTCCCGGTCTGCTTCACCTCCGCGTTGACCGGCGCAGGAGTGCCAGAACTGCTGAATCTGATTCTGCGTCTGCTGCCCAGCCCGCTCGAGGCGAATCCACCTGCCTTTTTGAAAGGCGAAGGTGCGGTCGCGATGCCAGTCGAGGTCATTCCCGATCAGTCATTGCACGCAGTGGCGCATGTGTTCAAGATCACCATCGACCCTTATCAAGGGCGTATTGGTGTGCTGCGCGTGCATCAGGGCACGGTGAAGAGCGGCAGCCAGCTGTTCGTCGGCAACATGCGCAAGCCCTTCAAGATTGCGCATCTCTACAGCGTACAGGGCGCCGCGCTGAAGGAGATTTCCGCAGCAGTGCCCGGCGATCTATGCGCCGTGACCAAGGTGGATGAAGTACATTTCGATGCGGTACTGCACGATTCGCACGATGAGGACCACCATCACCTGCGCCCGACTGACTCTTGGGCGCCGATGCAAGGCGTGGCGATCACCGCTGCGCGGCATGGCGACGAGCAGAAGCTCGCCGATGCGCTGCACAAACTGATGTCCGAGGACCCGAGCCTCCGGCTGGAGCACGTCCCGTCGCTCAACGAAACGGTGCTTTACGGTCTGGGGGATCTGCATCTGCGCGTGGTGCTGGAGCGAATGCAGCGCCAGTACAACGTGGCTCTCAAGCTGCATCCCCCCAGCGTCCCTTATCGCGAAACAGTCATGCGCAGCGCTGAAGGTCACCACCTGCACAAGAAACAATCCGGCGGCGCCGGTCAGTACGGCGAGGTGTTTCTGCGGGTCGAGCCACTGCGGCGCGGTGCCGGCTTTGAGTTTGTGAATGTAGTGAAAGGCGGCACCATTCCCGCCCAGTTCATCCCGGCGGTGGAGAAGGGCGTGCGTCAGGTGTTGCAGGCGGGTGCAATTGCCGGTTATCCGATGGAGGATCTGCGTGTGGTCGTGCACGACGGCAAGACGCATCCGGTGGATTCCAAGGAAATTGCATTCGTGACCGCCGGCAGGAAGGCCTTTCTCGGCGCGGTCGCAAACGCACACCCTATCGTGCTGGAACCGATCGTCAATCTGAACATCGCGGCACCTACCTCGGCGATCGGCAGCATCGCCGGCGATCTCAGGTCGATGCGTGCCCGCATCAATGGCGAGACGGTGTTACCGGACAACCAGGCTGTGATCGCGGTACAGGTGCCGCTGGCCGAGCTGAAGGACTATGGGCAAAGGCTCAAGGCCCTGACTTCCGGCGAGGGTGTCTACACCATGGAATTCAGCCACTACGAACCCGCCCCTCCGAAGCTGCAACAGGACCTGACCACGGCCTATCGGCGCCGGCACACGGAGGAGAACGAGCAATAGAGCCCGGGCGGCGCCGAAACGTAACTCAGGGTTCCTACGTGCCTGCGCCGAATCCAGCGACTGCGATCCTCGAGATTCTCGTGCACAGCGAGGTGCGCGAACCCGCGGCACTCGCGTGGCATCGATTCGTCAAGATTGACATTCCTGATGAGGTGTCCCGGCAAGCGGTCGATGAAGCGCAATTGCCGACCGACTGGTCGCGACGCATCGGTATCATGCGAGCTTGGGGGGATCGTTGGCTGAAGGAAGGTGAAACCGCGTTATTAATCGTTCGCTGCGTGTTGGTACTGGATCATTCGATGAATAAGGTGAGCACGAAAGATGGCGTGGACATCTTCTACAAGGATTGGGGCAGCGGGCAGCCCATTGTGTTCTCGCATGGATGGCCTCTGTCCTCGGACGACTGGGATCCGCAGATGATATTCTTTTTGAATAATGGGTTTCGCGTTATCGCCCATGACCGTCGCGGTCACGGGCGCTCGACCCAGACCGCCACCGGGCATGACATGGATCACTATGCGGACGATCTCGCGGTCCTAACGGAGCACCTGAACCTCAAGAACGCCGTGCACGTTGGTCATTCGACCGGTGGCGGTGAGGTTGTGCATTATCTCGCTCGTCATGGTGAAAGCCGGGCCGCCAAGGCCGTCCTTATCTCCGCGGTCCCGCCGATCATGATCAGGACGCCGGCGAACCCCGGTGGTCTTCCGAAAGACGTGTTCGACGGATTCCAGGCCCAGGTTGCCAATAACCGGGCCCAGTTTTATTGGGACGTGCCGGCGGGTCCGTTCTACGGATTCAACCGGCCGGGTGCAAAGGTTTCGGAGGGAATCATCAGGAACTGGTGGCGCCAGGGAATGATGGGCGGTGCGAAGGCGCATTACGATGGCATCGTCGCATTCTCTCAGACGGATTTCACGCCTGACCTGAAGAAAGTGTCGGTGCCGACGCTCGTCATGCATGGGGATGACGACCAGATTGTTCCGTACGCCGACTCAGGTCCGTTGAGCGCAAAGCTGCTTAAGAAGGGTATCTTGAAGACCTACAAGGGTTATCCGCACGGCATGCTCACTACGCAAGCTGAGACGATCAACGCGGACATTTTGGCTTTTATCAAGTCATAGTCTTCGCATACCCATGATCGGCCGGTACCAATCAGGGTGCCGGCCAGCTGGGGCCGGACCTCTCTTCAACATTAGGAGCATACATCAATGGCCACGAAGGATGACTCGAGCAGCGAACTGAGGCGACGGCGTGAAGCGCCGTTGATTACACCGACGGACCTTGGGAAGGTGGCATCGGAAAACATCGCCGGAAGCATGAACGCTTTGCTTGCTGATGTTTTTGCGCTCTATTTGAAGACAAAGAATTTTCATTGGCATATGAGTGGACCGCATTTTCGCGACTATCACCTGCTGCTTGATGAACAGGCCGACCAGCTATATGCGATGACGGATCCGATAGCAGAACGGATTCGTAAGACTGGTGGCACCACTTTGCGGTCGATTGGTCACATCGCGCGTATCCAGCGAGTTAAGGATAACGACGCCGATTACGTCGAGCCACTGGACATGCTTGCGGAATTGCGGGAAGACAACATGACGCTAGCGGCGCAGCTTCGCGAAGTTCATGAGGTGGTCGATGAGCTGCGAGATATCGCAACGGCGAGCCTCATTGAGAATTGGATTGATGAAACCGAACGCCGTACCTGGTTCTTGTTTGAATCAAGTCGGCGGTCGGTATGACTGGTGGCTCGCGGATTGGAATTAGGTAATGAAGGTGGCATTCGGGACGCACCGACTGCAGGTGCTCGATTGAAGTGGTCGTAATGTACGTTGGGCGGGAAATGCATACACCATTCAGAGGCGACACCGGCTCTCTGCCTGGGTCATCAATGAGTCCGGGAGGAGGCGGATAATATGTGGGAGCTTCGCAAGAGCAACGAGAGGGGACTGGCCGATCACGGCTGGTTGATATCCCGCCATTCCTTTTCGTTCGCGGACTATTACGACCCGAAATACATGGGGTTCGGTGTGCTGCGCGTGATCAACGAAGACAAGGTTGCTCCATGAACGCCTCGACCAAGGATCCCGTGCATTTTCTGCAGATCTGGATCCAGCCCGCTGTGCTTGGCATACCGCCGAGCTACGAGCAGAAGCATTTCCCGCCTGCCCAGATGCGTGGCAAGCTGCGCCTGATCGTCGCTTCCGACGGCTCGGAAGGGGCAGTGACATTACACCAAGACGTGCGCCTGTATGCAGGTCTGTTCGATGCCGCCGAAGAGGCAACCCTGTCACTCGCCGAAAGCCGGCGCGGTTACGTGCACGTGGCTTGCGGGACAATCAGTGTCAATGAAACGCGGCTCGAAGCGGGTGACGCGCTCAAGATCACTGGGCCGCAAACGCTCAGGTTCCTCAGCGGTGCGAACGCCGAGCTACTGGTGTTCGATTTGCCCTTGTAGCGGAATTGTACGATAGCGGCGTGGCGCAATACCACGGGCGACTGCGACCCACGTGGCTATGCAATGCTTGGCTGTATCATATTTGCGATGCACAATTCTGCGGGACTCGGCTATTGCAGCTGTTCATCCCTAGAAGGGCTAGCGTGTGTGCGGAGTTTTCTAGTGATCAATTGATCAATTTCGATGCAGGATCGTTGCTCTTGCGGCCAATCGGCCCGGCAAGCTTTGTTTCCGGTGTCGACCCTTCTCGGCCATTCCTGACACACTGCTTTGTGGCCGAACGAAGTTGAACCAACCGTCAGCCCCAACTTCCGTGTCTCATAGGCCAGGGTCGCTAGATGTCGGAGCCAGTGGGCGCCGGTAGTGAATGAAGGCTTCTACCGGCGCTCGCGCTGTAGAACCTACTTCATCGAAAGACTCGTGGCCGCCTTCTTGATGAGATCGGCGACGGCTTCCGGCTGCGACACGTAGATGGCGTGACTACCCTTCGCCTCGAAGACACTGGAGCCCGCACGCTTTGACATGGCGCGCTGAGCGGGCGGAGGAATCATCCGATCATCAGTCGCGACCAGGTACCAGCTCGGCTTCTTAGCCCAAGCGGGCTCGGTGACCGCACCGTTGAGCGCGGCGAGGCCCCAAGGGACTTGTGAATTCGCCATGAATTCCGCTTTTCCCGCTGCCACATCGGCCGCAAAGCTTGCGGCAAATCGGGTTTTGTCGAGCGCCAGGAAACCATCTGTCGGAGGAAGGATGGGCGGTACCGGTGCGCCCGGCGGCGGATCCTTGATCAGGGAAGCAACCGATTCCCCGCAGTCAGGGGCAAACGCGGTGATGTAGACCAGGCCTTCGACGCTCGGGTCGTTGCCGGCTTCGGTGATGACGACGCCGCCGTAAGAATGTCCCACGAGAATCACGGGGCCTTTCTGCTCGGCGATGACGCGCTTGGTGGCGGCCACGTCGTCGGCAAGCGAGGTGGTCGGATTCTGCACGATGCTGACGCGATAGCCGTCCTTCTTGAGGATCTGGTAGACGCCTTCCCAGCCCGAACCATCGACGAATCCGCCGTGAACCAGAACAATCGCTCCCCGAGTGGTATTTGCATTCGTAGACATGACGATCTCCATATGTTTTGTGAGGTTTCGTTCCGAGCCGACGTCATTTGTCTAAAGCTCATGGACACTTTTTACGCCCACCTTCTATGAATATTAAGTTCAGAGTGTTCAACTAATAGTGATAAAATCTCAATAATGGAAGTTAGTACGCGGCAGCTGCGCGCTTTTCGACTTGTCGCGCAACATCACAATTTCACGCGCGCGGCCGAGGCGCTCTTCATCACGCCATCGGGCTTAAGCGTGCTGATCAAAGAGCTGGAAGGCCGCGTCGGGTTCCGTCTCTTCGACCGCACGACTCGCCACGTCGAGCTGACCCCTCATGGCAAGGAACTCCTCGACGTCATTCAGCGAAACCTGGAGGAGCTTGATGCGGCCATCGCCAGCATCGGACGAAGCGCTAAGAGTCGCGACCTGTTTCTAACACTCGGCACGACGCCGCTGGTCGCCGCCAACATTCTACCGCCGGCAATTCGTGAGTTTCGAAAGCTTAGGCCCGATGTTCGGATTCAGTTATACGATGCGGACCTGCCGACCCTGATCAAGCTGGTTGAAGCCGGCAAGCTCGATTTAAGCTTAGGAATCTTCAAGGCGATGCCGGATATACGTCGTGAGCCTTTCTTCCGCTTCTCGTTGATGATCGCACGAGGTGCCAAGGAAGACACACAGCCGCGGAGAACCACGACGTGGTCGGCGCTTGATGGCGAGACACTGATCTCGCTTTCGACGGGCCATCCCCATCAACAACTGATCGACAAGCATCTCGCGAGGGCCGGTGTGAAGGTCAAGATCAACTCCGTCGTCAACCTACTCGACACGCAGATCGCACTGGTCGAAGCGGAAGAAGGCATCGCCATCATTCCCTCCTTCGGGTTGCCGGCATGTCGCAATCGCAAAGTGGTGGTCAGCCCCTTGATCAATCCGGTGGTGCGATTCGACTTTCACATGATCAGTCCCCGCGGCAAAGAGCTGCCGCCGGGAGCGGATGAGTTCACCTCGTACCTAAAGAGCTACATTGCGAACTGGGCGGGACGCGCGGGGGTGCTGTAAGCGAGTCCTTCTAGCCAGGTTTTGGAGAGTTGATTAGGGCTTTGGGGAGGAACGGAGAAGCGAACGGCGGGGAATAGCCGCCTGCCGCTCCACGAATGAAGTCGCAGGCGAGCTTACCCTTTCGACCCTCTCCGGCCGGTCACCAGCGGCAGCTCTGTGGCAGTCAAATTCAGGCGCAGGCGGTATAAATAGCCATGCCATTCGACTCGTCGATCCCTGTAAATTAGGGTCGCACTGTCGTACGTCCGCCACAGATACTGCAAATTCCAAAGTATTCTGGTAGCGTTACGGAGTCCGATTGGGGGTAATGGTCGATACCAATCCGAATGAGACAGGTGTTCAAAAGCCTAGGCCTCTTGCTGTTGCTGATGGTGGCACAGCAAGGTGCTGTGGTTCACGAACTCAGTCATGTCTCCGGCGCCAGCAACGGCGAGCTGCGAGCGCAGTCGGACGGGGCCGCAGATACGACCTGCGCACTGTGTCCCGCCTTTGCGCAAGTAGTCACCCCGGCTTTTAGTCATTCGTTTCATATTCCTCTCCTCGTTCGCTTCGCTCTGGAAGTCATTTCAGAGCCGCGATATCTGGCGATCGATGCCGCAGTCCCTCGACCCCGTAGCCGCGGACCTCCCTCCCTAAGCTGAAATCTTTGCCTCGCGAAGTGAACTGCCCGAGCAATCGGCAGCGGTTCGTATTCATTCAGCCTTCGGGGAGTAATTCTGATGTCCAGATTTCCAAGTGCGCCCGCAGCGTCTTGTGCTGCTGCGGCGCTCGTGTTCATCGCGACAGGTTCTGCTGCATTCGCAGATGCGGCCGATTCGACGACAGCAACCACTGATGTATCAGTTTCATCGAACGCCGCGTCTCCGACCCAACTGAAGGAGATTCAGGTCACTGCGCAGCACTTAAACGAGGCTCGCACCAGTATCGAGACCCAGACCGGAGCATCGACTTATACGATTGATAACGAGGCGATCAAAGCGATGCCCGGCGGTGATAACAACCCGCTCAACCAGATCCTGCTGCAAGCGCCGGACGTGGTCCAGGACTCCTTCGGACAGATCCACGTGCGTGCCGACCACAACGACCTGCAATACCGGTTGAACGGCATCATCCTGCCCGAGGGCATCAGCGTTTTCAGTCAGACGTTGAGTCCATGGCTGATTTCCTCGTTGAAATTGATCACCGGCGCGCTGCCGGCGGAGTACGGCCTGCGAACCGCAGGGATCATCGACTTGAGTACCAACAGCGGCCTGCTCACGCCCGGCGGCGAAGTGTCGGTTTACGGCGGCAGCCATTCGACCTTTCAGCCGGCTGCCGAGTACGGTGGCAGCGACGGCAAATACACCTACTATGTAACCGGCAGCTACAAGCAGGATAATCTCGGCATCGAATCGCCCGATGGCAGTTCCAATCCGCTCCATGATCACACGACCCAGGTTCAGGGCTTCGGCTATTTCGAGAACATCATAGATACCAACGATCGCCTGTCGCTGATCATGGGAATCTCGGACGAAGAGTTCCAAATTCCAAATTATCCGGGTCTGCAGCCCTCACTGGGTCTCGACGTGAACGGTCAAACCGCGTTTCTGAGCAATGATTTGAACGAGTCGCAGCACGAGCTCGCGGAGTACGCGATCGTCAGCTGGCAGCACTCCGAAGGCGCGCTCAACTGGCAAACCTCCCTGTCGGCCCGCTACACGAGCTTGCATTTCGCGCCTGATTGGGTTGGGGATCTTCTGTATAACGGTATCGCTCAGGATGCGTTCAAGAGTGACACGGCGGTGGGGTGGCAAACGGATGGCTCGTACCAGCTCGGTAATGCCCATACCGTGCGCGCCGGCCTCTATGTTCAGCACGACAGCTCCAAGAGCGATACGAGTTCGCAGGTTCTGCCGATCGATGCAACGGGCGCGCAGACCAGCAATGTGCCGTTGTCTGTCATCGACAACGGTACACAGGTCCAGCAGATTCAGAGTGTCTATCTGCAGGACGAGTGGAAACCGCTTTCACCTCTCACCGTCAATTATGGCCTGCGCTACGATCATTACAGCGCGTATTCCAGCGGCGACCAGCTCAGTCCGCGCCTCAACTTCGTATGGGAATTCCCAACCGACACAACTCTGCACGGTGGCTACTCGCGGTATTACACTCCGCCGCCGTTCGAGCTGATCGGCTCGGAGACATTCACAAAGTTCGCCGGCACGACCGCCGTGCCGCCGGGCACGGTGACGCAAGACACGGCCCCGATTGCCGAGCGCGCCAATTACTACGACCTGGGCGTGCAGCAGAAGCTATTCGATAAAACTCTTACCCTCGGCGTCGACAGCTTTTACGAGCAGGCGCAGCACTTGATCGACGAAGGACAGTTCGGCGCGCCGATTATTCTCACGCCGTTCAATTACCGCTACGGCTTGATCGGAGGCGTGGAGTTCACCGCCAACTACTCGATCAGGAATTTTGCCGCCTACCTCAATTCCGCCTGGCAGGCCGCTCATGGCAAGGGCGTGGAGTCGGCGCAGTTCAACTTCGATCAGCCATCTCTCGACTACATTGCCAGCAACTACATCCACCTCGATCACGAGGGACGGGTGTCTGCGTCAAGTGGGGCCTCCTATTTGTGGATGGGAACTCGCTTCAGCGTCGATGCGCTGTTTGGAAGCGGATTGCGCCAGGATCTCACGCTTCCCGACGGCAGCACCATCCCGAATGGCGATCACACGCCAAGCTATACGCAGATCAACCTTGGCTTGACCCATCCCTTTGAAATCGCCGGCTCCGGTCCGCTGACGGTGCGCCTCGCGGTCATCAACGTGGCCGACAAGGTCTATCAAATCCGAAGCAGTTCTGGCGTGGGCGTATTTGCGTCGCAGTACGGACAGCGACGCGGTTTCTTCGGCGGACTCTCGTGGCGGTTTTGATATTTCTACCGGGTCACGAAGGGTTGACCGGGTGAGGAAACATGAGCGCATCGAATGATCTTTTCCGTAGTCATGAGCATGTATTTCTCGGTGCCGGTCACGAGAAGAACGAACGCAAGACGTGGGCAGTGATTGTTCTCTGCGGCGTGATGATGGTGGTTGAAATCGTCGGTGGGAGCCTGTTCGGTTCGCTGGCGGTCGTCGCTGATGGCTTGCATATGTCGACCCATGTAAGCGCCATGTTGATCGCGGCCCTCGCGTACTCTTATGCACGAAAGCATGCCAAGGACCGGCGCTTTGTGTTTGGTACCGGCAAGTTAGGGGACTTGGCGGGATTCACCAGCGCCGTCATTCTTGCGATGATTGCGTTGCTGATCGGCTATGAAGCGATCACGCGCTTTCTGTCACCGATACCGATTCATTTTCGTGAGGCGATCCCGATCGCGGTGGTGGGGCTTTTGGTCAATATTGCCAGTGCGTGGCTCCTGAGCGGTGGTGACCATCAGCATGGGCACCGTCACGGGCATGGGGAGCACGTCGGCGACGGTCACGAGGATTCGACGTCCATCAATACGCTCGACGGCGTGTTGACGTTATCTATCTTTGAAGACGGCGTCCCGCCGGTCTTTCGCCTTCAATCCGAGCATCGCGAGGAGGTGTTGCCGGCCGAGTTCGTGACCGTGACGACGATTCGGCCGGACGGCACGCGACAAACATTTCAATTCTCACAGAAGCCCGGATACCTCGAGTCCACGGACCCGATCCCCGAACCTCATGCGTTTAGGGCGTTGGTGACATTGCCAAGCGGCGAACACCGCGTCGAATTCGAGGAGCATGACCTCGAGCACGGTCTGGATGCCCGCGATCACAATATTCGCGCGGCATACATTCACGTCATGGCAGACGCCGCGGTTTCCGTTCTCGCCATCATCGGTTTGAGCCTTGCTCGTGGCTTTGGTTGGCTGTGGATGGATCCGCTCGCCGGTATTTTAGGCGCCCTAGTCATCGCCAACTGGTCTTACGGTCTGGTGCGCGACACCGGGGCGATTCTGCTCGACATGAGTCCGAGCGAATCGATGGCGAACAATGTCCGCGCGGCTGTCGATATGGCGGGCGATCAATTGATTGACCTGCATATTTGGCGTCTTGGGCCCGGCCACTTTGGAGCGATCGTTTCGGTGATAAGCAACATGCCGCAGCGTGGGCCGGCCTTCTATCACGCCGTGCTGCAACGATTTAAAGGGCTGTCGCATATCACGGTTGAAGTTCACAAACCACCGTAAACCATGGCCGGCCACGCGCCTCGGCTTGCCGACCAACGTCAGGTATTGGGCAGTCATTTCAGCATGGTGACCGGCAGAAGTTGGCCGACAGTGAGCACACGTCGAGCGGCCGTAGTGTGCCAAAGGACGTTCGCATGCACGCCTGCCAGCGCTGTGGCGCGTCCTTCGCTCTGCCGACTATGGCGAGAGTTAGTTCTGGCTATCGGGCGTTAGAGCCGCAACAGCGGTGTGTGGGTCGGCGCTGAGTAGGCGTATCAGCTGCACCACATGGGGGATGTCGCCTTCATGGCTCAGGGCTGCGGACAGCTGCCGATCCTGCAGCACGTCGAATATCAACCGAGGCACTCCATCCACCCATACGCGCGTGCTGATGAGTCGCACGCCATGGCTGTAATCCGCGTAACGCCAGCCGTGCACGGTACTGAGCGGCTGGATCGGCGAGTTATCCGAGAGGTGCCAGCCGTAAATAGCGACGCGATCGAGATTGCCCCACAGACGGTTGGTGAGTACCAGGTCCTTTTTGTCACCGGCGGTCAAGTCGCCCGGTACCGCACCGAGAGCCAAGCGCTGAGCTCGGATGAGCTCGCTGTCATGTCGGTAATACTCAGTCGAGCGCATCGCGTCGCCCGCCGGCAGCGGTCGTGGCGCCAAGTGCACGGCAGCTTGCGCGTAGATGCCATCGACCATTTTAGGCGTCGGAAGCGTCAAGTCGAATCGAATGGCCATCGCCAGCGCGGTTTCCAGACGCATTGGCATCAGCAGAAAGTCGCGATCGGAACCGATCGCCAGGTAATCAGGCGCGGCGCACACAACGATCTGAGCCACGTGCCCATCAGGCTGCGCCGCGCTGAATCGGACTGGCACGAAGCGGCGCAAGAAGTCTGGAATATTCCCGGTCAGGAGCTCACCTCGAATGAGCAGCTCGCGCTCGTCATCGCTCAAGCCTTCTATCTGCCTGCCGAATTGCTTTCCGCCCGGCGCCCCGTTGGGACGTGCGGGAATCTCGCGCGTCAGCGAATTGTCGCACGGGGCGTTCGAGGCGAGCTTGGATCTGCCGCAGGCCGCGAGGCACAATAGTATGACCGCAGCGGCGAGCCACTTCACTTTGACCTGTAAGCGGGCGTTGGGCGACCTGCTCATGGGGCAGTATTGCAATAATCGGACGAGCGGGGCAACCCAAGCCGTTCGGCGTCTGCACCAGCGCGGCGCTCGATAAGTCAATCAAGGTGTACTAAGCCATGACCCGTCCGTGCGTGCATGTCAGGAGGGCGGCACTTCATGGAAGGCGATGCTCGGCCTAATGCGAATGACCGCTGCTGAGACAATTGATTAGCCCTCCCGAACGGCTGGAATTGGCCCGGTAGTCGCCGGTGGTGCCGCTTACGGGTCGGGGCTAGAGATCTCATCCAAGAATTGGCGGAGCGAGAGTATGCGGATCTCCTGATATTTCTTGAGATTCAACATCGCCCGATCGCCCGTCACTATAACGTCGGCATGCCCCGTCACAGCGCACTCGAGAATGCGGTTGTCAGGCTCGTCGTTGAGGATCGCAAATTTCTTGCGGGGAACGACTAGTTCAGCCAATTCAGATAAAAATACTGCGGTTCTGGCCAGCTCTTCCGGTCCTTTCGAGAATTTTTGTGCCAATACGCCCAACACTTCGTGAATGATCTCTTTGGATATGCAGAGATTGACCCGAGCGTCGATGACCAAGTCGATAGCACGTTCAGCGCGTCCGCCGGGGATTGCGAACGCGGAAACGAAGATATTGGTGTCGAAGACCGCTTTCAACGACGGAGTAAGCGCTCAAGGTCCCGCTCGGACAGGATGCCTGCAGCCCGAGCGCGATTGGACCAGTAGCCTTGCAGTTCGCGAAACTCGCCGCGTAATCGCGATCGCTTCAGGGCGCGCAGCGCGTCCTGCACCACGGCGCTCAATGATTTGTTCTCATCGCGTGCAATGGCCTCGACTTCGGCTGCAAGGTCCGCTGGTAAAGAGATCGCTTTCTTGACAGCTTTGCTCACGGTTGTACCTCTAATCCTGGTAGTAAAAATTACCACCAGAGCGGCCTACGCGCCAGTGCGCGCGCATGAGAGCGGCAGTAATTCTTGCGGGACTTTTGCGGGACCCGGTGCTGCTTCGTTGTGCTTCGTGGTGCCAAATGCAACGGGCGCCACGCGGTAAGTTGTTGAATTCAGTAAGACTATCTGCTGACTTGCTGCTCATAATGCCGAGGTCGAGGGTTCGAGTCCCTCTCTCACCACCAATAAAATCAAGCACTTGCTGCACCGGGCGGGCGCGCACAATAATCAGTGCGTGACTTTTGCGTGCCCCCAGCTCGCAGACCTTCTCCGAGGCTTGGATAAGCGCCTCGATTTCGGGTGCCGAGTAGTGCGTGGTGACGTGGCCGGCCTTATGACCCAGGAGCAGTTTGCGATCCTCGAACCCGACGCCGGCGGCTCGCAGCCGATGACCGTAGGTGTGCTTCAGATCGTGCACCCGAATGGATTGAAATCCCTTCGGACAGGATCTCCCGAACTCGCTCACGTAGCGGCTCGAGGCACGGCGACGCGCCGCTTTCCATCCCGAGTTATAGATCTTCGTGATGGGTTTCCCTCTACGCGTGAACACGAACTCCGGATGCACTCCGCGGCAGCCATCGATCACGGATTTGGCAATTCGGTTTAAGACCACAAATCGGTCCAAGCCGTTTTTCACAAATGCCCGCGGAACGACGAACACAGACGTGTCGAGTTCAGGCACCGGCACCTCCCACACCCATCGTAGATTGACGACCTCTTGCTCCCGAAGCCCGGTGTTCACCTTGAATAGAGCCATCTCGGCCAGGTGACCCGCGAGTTCGGAGAACAGGAGACGCTGTTCCGCGACTGACAGGGGATAGGGTTCGCGTTTGTTCGGATCGCGTTGCATTTGAATCAGCGGTGGCGTGTCGAGCCACGGCCGATCCGATTCGCCCCGCCAAAGTCGAGCACAAAGATTCAAGATACGCCGAACCACCGCCAAATCGCGACCCTGACCCGCCTGTTACAAGCGGCCGCTTCCGGGCAATGCATGTCGATCTTGGATAACTTGTTGGTCTATCGCGTCGGCGATACGCTTACGCAATGCGACCCCTTCGGTATTCCATCAACATCACCTTGGACGGGTGCTGCGATCATCGTGCAATATTCCCGGACGAAGAATTGCATCGTCACGCGGCCGAGAACATCGCCCAGGCCGATGCCCTCCTCTTTGGCCGGGTGACTTACGAAATGATGGAGGCAGCGTTTCGGCCGCCCGCCGGGACGGCAGCGAGGCCTGATTGGATGGAGCCCTTCGCACGAACGATCGACGCGGCAAAGAAGTACGTCGTGTCGCGCACCATGGACCGGGTCGGTTGGAACGCGGAGCTCGTGCGCGGGGATCTGGGGAGTGCCGTTCTGCAGCTCAAGCGGGAGTCCGGCAAGGGTCTGTTATTGGGAGGCGTGAAGCTCCCGCTGGCGTTGGCCGAGCTGGGATTGATCGATGAGTACGAATTCTTGGTACAGCCCAGGCTGGTGGGCCACGGGCCGACGTTGTTCGCGGGGCTATCGAAGCACATCGACTTGAAGCTCGTGAGCCGGCTGGAGTTCGGCTCCGGGGTGGTGGCGATGCGGTATGAGCCTAGAAGGTAGCCATTGGGCTTGCTGGGGAAGGCCCGGGCCCGTCGTGCGGGGCCGGCGACTAATGAGTCCTATCGACCCCTGTGCGGTCGATGGTGAGCGTCAACTATGCGGCCTTCAGAAAACTGGTGCCTAATCACCTTAAGTCTGGACGCTGTGCTCGGTATGCTTTCCAATCCGTCGAGCGCGATACACCGTCGGTCTAGACTCATTGGACTTGCACCTGCTCCGGCTTGCCGAGCTTAGCTGCGGTGCCGGAAGCTATCACTAGATAGCGCCGCTCGGTCTCCACATTGCTCTGCACGATCTGCCGGATCGGTCCGACTGCATTGACGATGGCCGATCCTGCAGGATTGGTCGTGAAGCCCGCCAGGGGCTCGAGCGAGCCGCTCCCATCGGATCGGGTAGCCAGGGCGAGCACGTAAGGCGACTTCGGCAGCAGACCGGTAACCGATGCCTGGAGCACCTGCGTAAGCCCTTGGTCGAACAACGACACGCTGGTCGGCGCGTTGCCGATCACCTTACCGCTCGGCGCAAGCGCCAGATGGGCAGCCTCGCCAGCGATGCCGAGAGGTTGCAGGTTTTGCGTGCCGGCGCCATCCGGCACCGCATCGGGCACATACACCAGCGCTTGCGGAGCCTGGCCGATGGGTATCATCGCAATCACTTTATTGGCGAGTGTGTCGATCGCAGCCAGCGCATCGGCGTTTTCAAGTCCGACATAAATCCTGGTCCCATCCCCGGACGGCCAAACGCCATGCGGCAGATTACCCACAGGGATCGTCGCTACCTGCGCGAAATTATCGGTGCGGAACACCTGCACCTCATTCAGACCGCCAACGGTGACATACGCAAAGGTGCCGTTGATGTTGCGGGCGATGTTGACGTGATTGGTGATGGGGCCGGTATCGAGCGTCTTGAGCAGGGCAAAGGGTGGATGGGCGTCGAACACTTGCGTCTTTCCCACGTCTTTTAGCGTAAACCAGACCTGGCTGCCGTCCGGCGTTGCCGCGATGTTGGGGCAGAACGGACTTGCCTGCTGCGCCTTGCCGACGATGTGATGATCGGAAACGGAAATGATGTCGGTTTCTGGATTGAAGGACGAGCAGACATAACCGTAATTCCCGTCCGGCGAGAAGATCGTCATGCCCGGCCCCGCCGGAACCTTGATCCGTGTCTTCTCCTCGAACGTGTGCCCGTCCAGCACGGCGACATAGTCCTCGCCGCGCACCGTGACCCATACCTCGTTGCCGTCGGGCGTGAAGAAAGCCTCGTGCGGTGCACGCCCGACATAGGTGATGTGCTTGGCGGCATTGGTGGCCGTATCGATGAACGTGACCGAGTTGGTACCGATCGACACGACGGCGATGGTTTTGTGATCGGGGGCGAAGCCCATGCCGTGCACGAGCAATTGACCCTTGTAAAGCGGACTGAGGTTGCCCGGCTGCGGGTCGCCCAGGCGAATGACGCCGAGGAGCTTGTTGTCGGCTGGATCGGTAACGGAGACCGTGTTCGAAAACTGCTCGGCCGCGTAAACGCGGTCACGATGGCTCACCGGTACATCCGGATCGGAGGCTGCGCCGGGCGCCTGTCCGGCCCAGGCCGGCATCGAAGCCGCGAGAAGGCTGTTCGCCAGAAGCGTCATCGTCAGAAGGGTAAGTTTCATTGTTGGCTCCTATGGCATCCTTGTCCCTGCGGGCGTCGCCATTGCGCCGCGCGACATTGATTAACGACTCGACGAAGATGAAGGTTGGGTTGGCGAAGGAATGGATGGGGGCAGAGGCTCGCCGGCAGCGAGCCGCATGGCGGCGATCTCCTGCTGTTGGGTGACGATGATCTCTTGGGCCAGGCGTTTGAGCTGCTCACTATGGCCGTAACGCAGAACCGCCAATGCCATAGCAATAGCGCCCTGATGATGCGGCACCATCATCGCCACGAAGTCGTGATCGACATCGCCCGTCGGCTTAACCGCCATGTCGTTCATCATCGTTCTCATGGCGGCGTCGTTTTCCGCCACGTAAGGGGCCTCAGCCGCAAGCTTAGCCTGCAGCACTGCGCCCGACTCCTCTCTGGGTTGTGACATAGCGTCGGCCAACGCAAAGGATACGGCCACGAAAGCCAGCGCGGACGTCAAAATGAGCGAGCACCGCCGACTGCCGATCGCGGATACCCTTCTTTGACCATGGCACCAGCAGGAATCGGACATGACATGCACTCCTGTTTCGGGGGCGTCAGCACAAATCGGCTTCGGAGATCACCGGGAGCGGCCGTTAGGCAAAGCGACTGCCGTTCAAAGAATAAGCGTAGAAATTCCCCACGCGTGAGTGCCCCCAAGTATGGCGCCCGCTGTTCCGGTTGAATTTCATGTTGTATCCCCTTTTTGATGTGCCTGCGGTTCGCTCGCGTACGCGAGCTTGTCTTCGGCTCGTTCCTTCGGGCGTGTCGCATCAGGCTGGGTTCGAGGCAATCTCATCGCGATTATAGCCCCGCACGATCGTGCCATCCGAGAGCGGCAATGAGTGACCATCCGGCCCGCACGCGTATGCGCCTGGCACGCCGCAACAAACCATGTGGTAGCACGACCAACTGACTGCTATGTGGCGCACATACTGAACCTTCGAACGCCGCAGTTGTTCGACGCCTCCACACCCGCCTATGGCTTAGCGGTCAGCTTTTCAATCTCCGCAGCTCGCGCACGAATCGATGTTTCAAGTTCTGGCAATTGCTCCTTCGCATAGGCTCGTTCGACCTTCGGTCGCAGCTGACTACGAGACGGATCTATTTATTTGGCGCGTGCCGCGTCCAACTCGCGTTTCAATTGTTCAGCCCAACCCTTAAGCATCGTTTCGGCCGCCGCTCGATTGGACACCGACGTGGCCCACTGCATGGTCGAAGATCCACTTCGCCGCCGGTCGAAGACCACGGCCAGCAACGTGCCCGTTACGGCGTCATTGACTTGTAGAGCAAGGGTCGCCGATCCCGCATCCATGGTGTAGGTCTTGGATCGTCCCGCAGTTGGGACATCGGGGGCGTTGATAAAGACGTCGACGATGTTCGGCGTGATCGTGAGCACGCCGTCGCCCGCGTCGGTGACAATCTCATATCCGCCATCACTGAGGACCTTCGCAAAAACGCTCTTGGCCATGGCCGCCAGATCGACCCGGATTTTCGTCAGCTGCGCAGCCGAGAGACCAAACGTCCCATAGTTGCGCGGGTTCCAGTTCTTGCTGAACTCAACCGCGGGTTCACCGATCATTATTTTGCTGTAGGCAGAGATATCCACGTCGGGCCGGCGATACAGGGCCCCGACATTCTTTGAGGGGATGAGTTCGAGTCCCGTAAACGGCGAACTCGGCGAATCGCCGACCGCGAGGGACGGAGAAAAAACAGCCAGGATGAGCGCTGCCGCGAAGGTTGCTCGTATACGTCGATCGATGGATGCTGAGTGCAAGGACATTGGGAACTCCTTTATTGAAGAACTATTGCCATTGAAGAACTATTGCCGCAGCAGGACCGCGAACAGGGCCACGATTCCGAGGAGTGGAACCAGCGCTGCCAGCACCCTCGCCAGGGTCCGGTGCTCTCCCGGATACTGAGCGCGTAGCGCCTTTAAATCCCTACGATGTTCGAGGGTAGCGAGCGCCAGCGACACGAGTCCGATCACGATCATCAGGAGCGCGAATTGGGTCGGCCCGATCAGCCGCTCTGGTCTTGGTGCCGCACGCGCAAGTTCGAGCTGAAAGAACTTGTAGATCGTGAAACCAAAGGTTATGAGCGCGGTCGCAGTCCTGATCCAGGCGAGCAGTGTTCGGTCATAGGCGAGCTGCGTGCGGTCGACCGCTAGGCTGGTAGAGGCATCAACCGCCTTCTCTCTGGTATCCGCTTGGTCTGTCACCGAGGCTCCTTACGGGATTGATCGTGAAATTACTTGGGGAACATCAGCTGCACCTGGGCTGCCAATTATTCGTTAAGTCCGGCCGCACCACGTTGTAGTACCCGCCGATCTGCATGTTCACCGGCAGCCTGCCGAACTTGAAGAGTTTACCCACACCGCCGCAGCCTCCTTGTGCGTCGATCAATCATTGCGACCGTGCCAATTCCTCCGCGAGGATTGGCACTCCCAGATTGCAGGCCTGCACGCCCTGAATGACGCAGAGCTTGAGCACTTCCATGATCTCTTCCATCGTGGCCCCCAGCTTGAGAGCCGCATTGATGTGCCGGCGCGTTCCCGGCGCGTACATGTGGGTGTATGAGGCGTCGAATGCGATGCTCAAGAGTTCCGCGAGTTTCGGGGATAAGACGCCGCCAGCATAGACGGGAATGCCCGCCGCCATGAATTGCTCCGTCCATTCTGGGTCGAGATTGTAAAACGGCGTCCATGCCTCGTTCCACCCGCCGCTGGCGCGAAGTTTGTCGCAAGTCGGCGTGAGGGGTTGCGAATGTTGCATCGGGTGTACATCCGCGGCCCTGGCTTCCTCCAGGAGGAGCGGAGCACCCAAGCTGCACGAGTGAATGGATAGAAGCGAGGCCATCTTGAGCACCATCAGAATCTCATCTCGATTTGCACCGGCATCGAGCGCTGCGCGGATATGCCGTCTTGTGCCTTCAGGATTAAGGTTCGTGCAGGCGGCGTTTACGGCTAAGCCGATGAGTTCCACGGTCTTGCGCGGCAGGATCTCGTGTTTCCAAGGGTTCCGCGTCACGCGCTCGACCGCTTCCGCCCAGGTGCGGTCCCATGCTCGCAACTGTGCCAGTGCGAGATCCTCCCATGGGCCCCGTTCGGAGGTCTTACTCGTGGCCGCGGCCGAAGATGCATTGTCCTTAATGGTCATGAGCGTTTCCTCGTGTCATGAAAGTGCGGAGTTTGACTGCGGATGAGGTTGTCGGTCGGGTCATTAGCCTGGAAGTCAGACGCGTGACCGCTCCGCGCAGCACCAAGTAGGGCACGATCGCCAGCAGGAAAGCGACAATGATCGCTTGCCGTAAATAGATGAAGGGCTGTTCGATGAACTGGTAGATGAGATCAAGAGCGATCGCGGCAAAGAATAACTTCGAGATGCTTTGCCAGCCGTCTTTGATCATCTCGCGGCGGCGAGACGGGTCGTACGGATGGAAAATGAGGGACCAGAAATAGGGCGGCCTGCCCGCTTTAGCGTCCCTTAATCCGGACCGAATCGCGAGCAAGGTCGCCATGATGGGTTGCAGCAAAAATCTCAGGCGCATCGGCCCGCTCACCCGATCGGAAAGGTTCTCCGTGATTCGCTTCCACAGATCATCCATTTCACACCGCTACGGCGATCTTCCCATCCACGACTTGCACGGCATGCGAGGCCACGCCGTAACCCGGTGAGCCGCCCACAAAACCTGTCGTCACGTCAAACTTGAGACCGTGCGCGCGACAGGTCACGATCTTGCCTTCAAACTTTCCCGATCCCAGCGATGTGCCTTGGTGAACGCAGGCATCGTCGATCGCATAGATCTGCCCGTCGACATTGAAGAGCGCGACGTCTTTGCCAGCGACCTTCACGACCAGGCTCCTTCCCGGCGGGATTTGCGCGAGCGACGCGACCTCGAGAAAGTCAGCCATCTCACCTCCCTTCACTTCAGTGTTCGGCCGATTCCCCCATCGGCCGAGTGCGGCCTCTGCCTTGAGGCCGCTGTGCACAGTCCTTTAGACGTTTCAGGCGATGGCGTGTCCGTCAGATGATTGAACCGCCGGTCGCAGCTTGCCATCCGTCGCCTTCACCATGAATCCTAGTTGACCGTCCTTGCGGTTCGGCGGCAGCCCCAAGTTGGCGAGCGTCTCGTCAGGGCTGTTGTACCAGGTGCCGATCTTTAGGATTTGGCGGGCTTCGTCCGCAGTTGCGACCTTGCGCCCCAGCTCTTTGGCGATTCGCACGACCTGTTCGAGCTGTTGCACCGAAGTCATGCGCTCACCCTTGCGGCGCCAGAGATTGTCTTCGATGCCGACCCGCATGTGGATGCCGAGCGCAACCGCCATGGCCGCGTACGGTGGCACGGTGCGCCAGAGCGACTCGTACGTCGCGACCGAGCCTTGGGGCGAGCGACGCACCCACTCCATGAAGTCGAAGGGATTGCGGCCACAACCTCCGGCCCCACCGATGGCCGTCATGGTGTGATTCAAGGGCCCCATGTACACGCCAGTCCGGATGAGATGTTCGATCGCCTCCAGGGTGTGGATGTGGGCCATCGCGAACATCGGCTGGATCCGGTTCTCACGCAGGCGCTTCAAATGCTCGATGTAGAACTCGGGGGTGGCGTCGGCGACCATGTTCTGATACGCCGCCTGCATCGCCGGATTTGCGAGCTGCGTCCCCTGCACGTCGTCCGGCGTCGTGAGGTCCAGGATGTTCATCGTAGTGGTGCCAACGACGATCGTGACCTGATCCGGTTTCGGATTAAGCTCCGTCAGCATGTGCCGGGTGTCATAGCCGAGCCATTTCGCCTCTCCCTCGCCCTCCTTGGGCGGTGCGAACGAGATGGAACCGCCGACCTGGATGATCATCTTCGGCACGGCTTTTCGCAGGCGCGCAATCTGTTCGTTGAACTCGTTGAAATTTTTCGAGCCGTGGCCGGTCTTCGGATCCCTGACATGGAGGTGCAGCACCGTGGCGCCCGCGTTGTAGCAATCCACTGCCTTCTGTGTCTGCTCCTCCCAGGTTACGGGGATGTCTTCCGGGTAATCTTTAGGAAGCCATTGCGGTCCGTACGGCGCCACCGTGATGATCAACGGCTGCTGATTTTCGGGAAGCATTGAGTCGCTGACGAAATACATGGAACCTCCTCGTTTAATGAGCCGCACTTGAGTCGAAGTAGCGCTGCCCGGCGAGCAGAGCGTCAATCGCCGGCAGAAGCGCTTGACCGATGGCACGCTTCAGGACCAGTCCGTCAGCGCCTGCATCAATGGCCGCCGCAACAACCGTGGGTTCATCGTGCACGCTGAGCAATAAGAGCTTCGCTGCCGGCGCGGTATCACGCAGTTCGCGCATCAGGTCCGGCAAGCTCCCGGCAGCGTATGACAGATCCATGACGATCACGGTGGGCTTGAGCCTTGCAGCACCTTCGATCAGCGATGATTTGTCGGTCACGAGAAATACCTTGTCGAAGGTCGTTTCGAGCAGGCCACGAATTCGCTCGAACAGGCCGTTATGCCGATCAGCAATGAGTACACAGGCCGCCGTTTCGGCAAACATGGGTAATTCATCCTAGTACGCCCACCGCTTCGCCTATAGGGCGGCTCGCAACGCAGGGTAAGGAGGGTATCCGCGGCGCGGACTGCCGTGAACCCGTAAAACTACGGGTTTCGCACCCGTAAAATTACTGGTTTTGCAGCCGGAGTCTTACGGGACGCCAGCCCAAGTTACGGCCCGATGATGCCGTACTTGATCGCGAAGTGAATCAGCTCGGCCTTGGTCTTAAGACCGAGCGACTCCGCCATCCGATACTTATGGTCCTCAACCGTCCGGGCTGAAATGTGAAGCTTCGACCCAATCTCCTGCGCGGTGAGTCCGTCGGCAAGCAAGCGGAGGATTTCTCGTTGGCGCAAAGTCAACGTCGCGACCAAATCCGGCGCCTCCGTTGGATGCTTTTGTGCCTGCAGCATCTCGCCAGCGAGGTCAGGCGTAATGAACACGCGTCCTTGCGCCGCGGCGCGCACCGCGCGCACCAGCTCCTCCGGTGCCGCATGCTTGAGCACGAATCCTACCGCACCCGCCTCGATGGCGCGCCGCGCATAGACAATGTCGCGGTGCATCGTGAGAAAAACCACACGCACATTTCGATCAAATTTCTTTATCTCCTCGAGCGCCTCGATGCCATTCAAGTGCGGCATCGTGATGTCGGCCACGATCACGTCGGGCTTGAGCTCTTTGGCGGCCTCGACCATCGCACGGCCGTCCTCCACCACGCCGATGAGCTCGAATTCGGCAACGAGCAGGCTTTTCAGCCCCTCGGCAACAATCCTGTGATCGTCGGCAAGCAGGACGCGCACGCGGCTCACGAAGATGCCTCCGGAATCGGCACCCATGCAATGACGGTTGTACCCCTGCCGGGAGTGCTCTGGATATCGAGCTTCCCACCCAGCAACCGAATCCGCTCCCGCATGCTTGCGTGGCCGAGACTCGGCCGATGAGTTTGCAGGCCAGGCTCAAAGCCGCTGCCATTGTCGCTGACGGCGAGCAGCAAACCACCATCCTTCAACGCGAGCGATAGTTGCACGATACTTGCTTTGGCATGACGGCCAATATTGCGCAAAGCCTCCTGGGCGATCCGATAGATACAGAGCGCTGCTTCGCGCGGCAGGCTTGGCGGAAGACTGTCCGCCTCAATGTCCACGTGCACGGACTCGGAACGCGCAACCCGCTCACACTCGGCTTTCAGCGCCTCGACCAGGCCGAGATCGTCGAGCACCGAGGGATGCAGCCGGTACGAGAGATTGTGTACGTCCTCGCTCAGTTGCGCCAGTCCCCGGCGGATGGAACGGCGTGCATCATCCGACGGCGACAGGCCGCCTCCCGGAAGTTTGGCGGCGTCGATCGCCAATCCGGCGAGCCGCTGCGTGATGTCGTCGTGCAGCTCGCGCGCCAGCCAGCGCCGCTCGTCTTCATGCGCGGTGATCAGGCGTCCGCTCAAGCTCAGTGCTTCTCGCTCGGCGCGGCGGCGGCGGATACGCTGCCACACGAGTCCAATCGATAACGCAGCCTGCAACACAAAGATTGAGATGGCCGTCATGATCAAAGTGCGATGTTCGTCCCAAACCGACGGCGGCTGAAAGCGAATTTCACTCCCAGGGGGCAGGCGCGCGGGGTCGATGTCCCAGCGCTGGAGCTCGCGCCAATCATAGACTGAGCCATCGTAGTCAACGAGATGAATTGCGGGGTCCGCGGGGATCTGGCCACTCAATGCGCGCAACGCTGCGGCTGCCGCCAGTGCGCCCTCACGTTGTTGCGAACGGTATGGGCCGCTGCTCCCGACGACACCGCGTCCGAGCTCACTCTCGAAGAGACTGAAGACCGGAGCAGACGATGCCTCAACCAGGCTTGCGAGCGCAGCCCCCCGTTCGTGCGGCACGCCGGCAGCATCTGTAATCAGGATTGTATACAGCACGGCGGAGTGTGGTGGAAGAGCGGCAACCCGCTGGCGCATCTGCCCCAAAGAGAGATCGTTGAGCCACTCGAAACTCACCCGGTTCGCGAAACGCGCGAACTGCCTGCTGGCTTCGCCAACCCAAAACCGTTCCAGCGGCGTGTCTCCAATCACTACGGCGATCCTTTGCGTCTCGGGCAGCACCCGCAAAATGTTGTCAACCACTCCGGGCAGGCTCTGTTGAGAGGCGACTGCAGCGTCTCCGGCGCGCAGCGCGGCCTTGGGGATGAACCGCTCGTCTATTCCCGCAATCACCAGGGGCGTCCCGGGGAACACCTTGTCCCGATTCTGCGGATAGAAGGCCGCAGCAGGCGGGCCAATCGTGACCACCACATCCGGGGACGTGCCGGAGAAGCGGTGGCTCAGAAGTTCCAAGAGCGGTTGCTGGACATCCGATCCGGATGCTTGCCCAGCGTCCATCGATGCGTCATAGACGGCTACGGGCTCGCTCGAACTCTTCGCCAATTCCGAGCGGAACGCAGCCACGATCACATCATACGGCGCGAATTCCCGCCCGAACGAATGCAGGAGCAACACCCGCTTGGTCTCCGCCGCCATCGCGCCGAGCGGTGTACACAAGGCAGCACACGCCAGCAGAAGGGCGAGGGTCCGATGCCTAGATCGGGCGGCGGTAATCATCCCGCGAACTGATAGTGGTTAATGAAGATCGTCACCAAAGCTAAGCCTGGTGGTCGTCGGTAAGACGTGATGGTTTTTCCACACCGGCTTCTCTGGTGCGTCGCAATGGAAATTGCGCCAATTGCCCGGCGTGCGCTCCCCACATGTCTGCCGCTGCTCGACTGGCTGTACGCCCCATGAGCGGGCTGGATGCAGCGTTCGCATGCAGTCCGACACCCGAACGCACGATGCCGGATCGGTGCTCGCGTTTCCAGTAGACTTTGGCCCCATATCGCTCAAGGCTTGGCGAGCAGAACACGAGACTTGTTCGTTCCCCTCGACGCTGTGGCGGGGCACCCCTATATGTTCAACGCAGCCAAATCCTTGAGCGTCCGTACATGGACGCCCCCACTTTGCCAAGCTTTCAGTTCATGAAGGCCGACAGGATCAGATTGCAACCGTACATTCGGACTTTGGCTGCGGCTTGCGACGCCTGCGGCAATCAATGCTCCGGTGGCGGCGTACAACAAATTGCTGAGGACGGAACCCGGTGGAATAACAGCCCTGAGACCTATCCTCTGAGATCACGCAAGGTCGAAGCGATCAAGGTTCATCACCTTGTTCCAGGCGGCCACAAAGTCGCGCACGAACGCCTTCTGCGAGTCGCTGCACGCATAGACTTCCGCGAGGGCTCGGAGCTGGGAGTTCGAACCGAAGACAAGATCGACAACAGTGCCCGTCCACTTGAACTCGCCCGTCGCCCGATCGCGCCCCTCCAACACGCCCTCATTGGTGGTGGACTTCTGCCACTTCGTTCTCATGTCCAGGAGATTCACGAAGTAGTCATTGGTCAAGGCTTCCGGTCGTTTGGTGAAAACACCGTGCTTGGACTGGCCGACGTTCGCATTCAGAGCGCGCAGCCCGCCGATCAGAACGGTCATCTCAGGGGCGGTCAGCGTCAGCAACTGCGCTTTGTCCACCAGCAACTCGGCCGCCGATTCCTCTAGACCCTTACGGACGTAGTTGCGGAACCCGTCTGCAGTCGGCTCCAGTACGGCGAACGAGTCCAGATCGGTCAGCTCCTGCGACGCATCCATGCGCCCCGGCGAGAAGGGAACCATCACGTCGTGGCCGGCTTTCTTTGCAGCCGCCTCGACGGCTGCGCAGCCGCCCAGAACGATCAGGTCAGCCAGCGAAACCTTCTTTCCGCCGGACTGGGCGCTGTTGAAGTCTTTCTGGACCGCTTCCAGCTTCTCAAGGACCTTGGCGAGTTCTGCCGGCTGGTTGACTTCCCAATTCTTTTGCGGCGCCAAGCGAATACGCGCGCCGTTCGCTCCACCGCGCTTGTCGCTGCCGCGGAACGTGGCAGCAGATGCCCAGGCCGTGGTGACCAGTTGGGAGATGGAGAGTCCGCATGCGAGGATCCTGGCCTTGAGCGCGGCAATGTCCTCACCGTCGATCAATTTGTGATCCACTGCGGGAATGGGGTCCTGCCACAGCAGCGGCTCCTTAGGAACGAGCGGGCCGAGATAACGCGACAGGGGGCCCATATCGCGGTGCGTCAGCTTGAACCACGCCCGGGCGAATGCGTCGGCGAACAGATCCGGACTCTCGTAGAAGCGCCTCGATATTTTTTCGTAAACAGGGTCGAGCCGCAACGCGAGGTCAGTGGTCAGCATGGCCGGCGAGTGACGCTTGGACCGGTCGTGGGCATCCGGAACAGAACCTGCCCCCGCGCCACCCTTCGGCGTCCACTGGTGCGCGCCGGCCGGGCTCTTCGTGAGCTCCCACTCGTAGCCGAACAGGTTCCAGAAGAAGTTGCTGCTCCATTTTGTCGGCGTGCTAGTCCAGGTGACTTCAAGGCCACTGCTGATCGTGTCGCCGCCTTTGCCTGTGCCAAAGCGGCTCTTCCAGCCAAGGCCTTGCTCCTCGATGCCGGCGGCTTCCGGCACAGGACCCACCAGCGCCGCATCGCCGGCACCGTGGGTTTTGCCGAAGGTGTGACCGCCAGCGATGAGCGCAACCGTCTCTTCGTCGTTCATTGCCATGCGGGCGAAGGTCTCGCGAATATCTCGCGCCGCAGCGATCGGATCCGGGTTGCCGTTCGGGCCTTCCGGATTGACGTAAATCAGACCCATCTGCACGGCAGCGAGCGGATTTTCGAGATCCCTGTCGCCGGAGTAGCGTTTGTCAGCCAGCCAGGTGCTCTCAGAGCCCCAGTAGATGTCTTCTTCCGGTTCCCAGATGTCCTCACGCCCGCCGGCGAAACCGAACGTCTTGAATCCCATCGATTCCAGAGCGACGTTGCCGGCGAGGATCATCAGGTCGGCCCAGGAGATCTTCCGACCATACTTCTGCTTGATCGGCCAGAGGAGCCTGCGCGCCTTGTCGAGGTTGACGTTGTCCGGCCAGCTGTTCAAAGGAGCAAAGCGCTGGTTGCCGCTCCCTGCGCCGCCGCGGCCGTCGCCGGTGCGGTATGTGCCGGCACTGTGCCATGCCATGCGAATGAACAGAGGTCCGTAGTGGCCGAAGTCCGCCGGCCACCAGTCCTGTGAATCCGTCATCAAGGCATGAAGGTCCTTGACGACGGCATTCAGGTCGAGGCTCTTGAACTCCTTGGCATAGTTGAACTCCTCGCCCATGGGGTCGGACTTGGAGGAGTGCTGGTGCAAGATGTTCAACTTCAGTTGATTGGGCCACCAGTCCGCGTTCGATGGGGCTCCAGCAGTCGTGTGTTTGCGAGCGTCGCCCGAGAATGGGCATTTGGATTCAGCTGACACGCTCTTCTCCTTCGCGTCTTAATTTACTACTGGGTGCAGTCTAGAGTCTCGGACACCGATTGATCAACGAAATTCGATCAATGGAATCGATTAATGGAATCTATCGTGCTGTTTCACAAACTCACTCTACGGACCAACTGGTCCATTTTTTGGTCCAGTTGACACTTTGGGATATTGGCCTTCGGGAACCGGCAACACGAATATGCCTGCACACCGCGGCGAGTCCGGGAGTCGAATTCATCGGTTTCGCCAAAAGATACCGATCTCCTAGCCACTCCGGTCCTTCTTCAAACCCAGTCGAAAAGTGTCGTTAAACCAATTAATTTTTAAACAGAATAGGCCCTGAGTTTATAGAACAGCCATTGGTACTTCTCTCAGTATCGCATCCAGCCTGAGAGGCTTGCCTTGTGTTCGTCACATGGGTCACATGGATGGAGCTAAGGGCTAATTGCCAAAACAAACGCAAGCGCGGAGATTGGTGCCGCTCACAGGGATGACTGACGCGCCAAGCGTCAAGGTGGACGACTTCTCGTGATCATCGTTGGTGTCCTTGGCCGCCGTTCGGCAGTCGCGCGTTCGCCCTAACAGCTAAAGTGGGATGTCAATAAAGGAAATCTTCAAGCCACCTGGATTCGCCATTGGAGTCTGGGTATACGAGTCATCCTCAAATTCGGTGAGCGGAAATACAGCGAGTGACTTCGGGTATGGGGTCTCCCTGCAAGGCGCCGGTAACAACGTGGTGCAGTCCAATAGGTTCAGCCAATTGGGGTTCGACGGGATATACGATGAGTCATCCCTCGGAGGGAACATTGTCACCAAAAACACGGTGAACGAGGCTGCTTACGGGATTTTCACCGATTCTTCTGTGGGCGGCGACACCTTGACTCCCAACAATTTGTATAACACCGTGGTTACGGTCGATCCGAACCCGGCTTCCATCGTGAATCTAATTCCACAGTAGTGAACTTGCATGGCACTCGCCGCAACGCGTAATCACGCACTTCATTTGACGGCACACAAGCCCGGCGCTTAGAGCCGGGGTTTTTTAAGTGTGCAGCTACGCTTGTCGAAAGAACGTGCGCCTGCGCGTCCACGAAAGTCTGCTTCCGAATCGTCGTTTAGTCTCGATGAACTTCCGCTTGTGGCGGTCAGCGACCCTTGCCGCCGACCGGCGTCGCCTGGTTACACCTCGGTCTGTTCTTCAAGGGCGTCATCCACCTCGATGCCGAGGTAGCGCACTGTGCTTTCCAGCTTAGTGTGGCCAATCAGCAACTGGACCGCCCGCAAATTCTTGGTGCGACGATAGATCATCGTCGCCTTTGTCCGCCTGACCGCATGCGTCCCGTAGCTTGTGGTTGAAGGACCCAGGAATCAACGATCCCTGCGTACTGCCGCGTCGATAAGTGCGGCGATGCAGTCGCGCTCGAGTGCCCGAACGCCCTCCAGGTTGACGCTCGACCGGCGGGATCGCACCGCGTGTATCCGCAGTTGATGTGCCGGCGTGTTTCGCTGCATTCAGGCCCGCCTTGGCACCCCCTCCCGCGATTTTCAATTGAAGTTATCATGGCCCGATCCCGCTCAGGACGCGGCCGATCACCTTGGGCGTACTCGCTGGACCGAGATCGGCGGTGACACGCCCAAGTCTCTGACGAAAGTGAGATTTACCGGTGCGGGGCTGCCCAATTAAAGTCCGCGAGTACTAAGGTGCGGCTTGGGTCACAGCGGTCCTGAGGTTCACGGAATGCGTAGGACAGCGTTTAAGTTCCTTTTCATCGTGCCGGGCTTGTGGCTGTCGGTCGCATCTTCGGTTGCGTGGGCCGCACCCGGCGACGAGCCGCCGAGATTCGATGTGCCGGCGTCCTCGCCAGGAAGTCCGGCGCTCTTCGTCGTCTACGGTGATGCGCGCTTCACTCAGCGCGAGGGCGTCGTGAGCGTGCTCGCGCGGCGTGCGCTCGTGGACAAGATCGCGCAGGAGAACCCGGCGGCGATCCTGATAGGCGGGGACCTCGTTTACGAGGGCAGCAATCCGGAGGACTACGACACGTATCGGAGCGAGACCCTGCAGTGGGTTAAGCAGAAGATTCCGGTATTTCCCGCGCTCGGCAACCACGAGTTCAAGGGATGCGGCGACGACACCGGCCCGTGTCTGGAGAACTGGTGGCAGACGTTCAGCGCTCTAAGACCGTATCGCTGGTACTCGGTGACCATCGGGTCGACGCTGCTGGCACTGATCGTGGATTCCGATTCCGCCCTGAAGCCCGGGAGCGAGCAGCGGATCTGGTTCGAGCAACAGATCGCCCGCGCCGATGAGCGAATCAAATTCATATTGATCATGCTGCACTACCCACCCGTCCGGGACGTGTTCTATCCCTCGGTGCGGGATGAGAAGGAGATCGCCCGCTATCTGTCGCGGAGCGCGAAGTTCTTACGCGCTCAGTTCATTGTCGTCGGCAGTCATGTGCACAACTACGAGCGCTACGAGAGAGACGGCGTCACCTACCTCGTCAGCGGCGGCGGCGGCGCCAAGCCCGTTCCCGCTGTCCGCATGTTCGGCGAGCGATCCAAGCTCACCACTTCCGTAAACTTTCACTACATCCGCTTCATACTGCAGGACGAGCGACTGACCGGGACCATGGTCCGCTTCGATGCCGCCGATCGAACCGGCAACCCGTGGACCGAGCCGGATCACTTCCAGATCAGAGCCAGGAACTAAAGCTGCCCGCGCGGGCGGAGACTCCTCATGAACTACGAACTTTATTACTGGCCCGGTATCCAGGGACGCGGTGAATTCATACGCCTGGCGCTCGAGCAAGCCGGTGCCCGGTACGTCGACGTGGCCGCGCTACCGAAGGCGAAAGGCGGCGGCGTGCCCGCCATTGTGAAGGTGCTGGAGGCCAAAGGCGTGCGCCGTCCGCCTTTCGCGCCGCCGATCCTGAAGGCCGGCAGGCAGCTCATCGCGCAGACGCCGAATATCCTGCTGTTCCTCGGCGGCCCACTGAAACTTGCGCCGGCCGATGAAGCCGGCAGGCTCTGGACGCACCAGCTGCAGCTGACCATCCTGGACCTCTACCTGGAGATCTTTCACACGCATCACCCGCTCGGCGATGGTTATGCGTACGAGGAACAGAGATCGGCCGCCAAGCGGCGCACCAGCGACTTCCTCAAGGTGCGCCTGCCGAAGTTTCTCGGCTACTTCGAGCGCGTCCTCGAGCTCAACCACTCGGGCAAGCCGTGGATGGTCGGCGCGCGGCTCAGCTACGTGGACTTGTCCATGGCGCAGGTCATCGCGGGACTGCGCTACGCCTTCCCGTCAGCCAGCAGCAGGGCATTTCGAAGCCGCCCGCGCCTGAGGGCGCTGCACGATGCCGTTTTTGCGCAGCCGCGTATCGCGCGGTACGCCGCCTCGGGCCGTCGCGAGGCTTTCAACAACGAGGATCTGTTCCGGCATTACCCGGAGCTGGATCGCTGACGAGCACCGAAGCGAGGCGTGGCGCCCCGGGCGGCACTCGCGAATAGCCGAATCCCCGGGCCGCCTGGAAACGGGCGCGCGGGGCCCGGCTAAGCTCCCTGTTTGCGTGACCGAGAATGTCAGGCGCCACAAGAACGCCGTGTAGCGTTGAATAGCGGCTCTCAGCTTAGGCGGGCAATGCTGTCCGAATGATTCTCTGACTGTCAGCCGAAAACCGGGATCTTTTAGGATCGCCAAGGTCCGGGCCACGACTCCACTCGCGGACGAGAACGATTGCCTCGAATAATAAAGGGTGCCGAGGTCGAGGGTTCGAGTCCCTCTCTCACCACCAAACGCCTCTTCTCTCCACTTCGCCTGACCTCTCCAGAACACGCCTGACTGCGCGTAATCCGCTGGGCAATATAAATAAATTATCAGCGGCCGCGCCTAACTCCAGAAATTTATTCTGCTTGACAGTAGGGGGCAACTTTGCCGAACGTTGCCCCCAAATCGGCCTGTAAAGTACCGAGTTGCCCCCAGCGTTTCGATGCAGCAAATGGAGTTGCCCCCCACGTGCTCAGCAAGCTCCTGATCGATAACGCAAAGCCCGAGGCGAGGCCGCGAACCAGTGCGGCTCGAATAAGGGCGCGCCGGGAGTGGACGGCCAGGACTTTGCCGATGTCGAGGCGTACGGGGCGCAGCGGTGGCTCGGCGAACTGACGATTGCGCTCAAGGAGGAAACCTACCGACCAGATCCGATCAGACGAGTGTTTATCCCTATGACGCGTCATCGCCGGCATGTCAGCCGTCGCATCACCTCATCGAGACGTGCTCGCGGATCCGCGTGCGGCCCGCTGGTACGCCAGCCGATGACACCGTCGGGTCGTAGAAGCAGCGCGCCCTGTGGGCCGACCCCGACGGTTGCTTCGAAGAGACCGTCGGGGTCCGCCAGATCGCCGTCGGGTGCAATCCGGTGAACCTTCAAGGAAATTCCCGTCGCCACCGTCAAGGCGTTGCCGGCGTCTGTCCAATTGCGGCCGTCAGCGCCAGTGATCAGGACGAACCCGCTTTCTGGGAGATCATGCGTGGAAACGGGGACACCGTTCCGCTGCAGCATGATATGAGGCATGCGCGTTCCCGGACTGCCGCTTGGGTGGCGCGGGTCCTCGAGCAGCGTGGTGGCGGCCCTGCGCTTGTAGTCCTCCTCGTCCAGTATGGCATCGGAGCAATAGACGGACCCGAGCTCAATCGCCGCATCGTCGAACAGGGGCGCGAGATTCGTCGCTGGCAGTGTTGGATCGACGCGCTTGACGTAGCGCGCGTAGGCCTGCTCGACGATTAGCTCGCACTGCGGTTTGCGCTCGGACTCGTAGCTGTCCAGCAGCCCGGGACCGGCGGTTCCCTCGAGCACCATTGCGAGCTTCCACGCAAGATTGTGAGCGTCCGCGATGCCGGTGTTGCCTCCAAAGCCACCGGTGGGAGGCATGACATGCGCTGCATCGCCGGTCAAAAAGACGCGCCCCTTGCGAAACGCCGTCGCCGTGGCGGCACTCGCGCTCCATGGCTGCACGTCGTCGATCGTGACCGGGAATTCGGCCGGTACCCCAAGCGCCGCGCGCACGAGTGTGGCGCAACGGGCCGGAGAAAGGTCCTGGTCGACATGGCTGCGGCGGGTGCCGTCCTTGTCGAAAGTTGCGAAGACGGCCAGGAACCCGGCGTCGCCGGTGATCGAGAATCTGAAGAACGCGAGCAGCCCCGGCTGATTCACGTAGACAACGCTGAGAGCGCGGTCGCCGATCAGCGCGCGCAGGTCGGCTTTGAAGTAGATGGTCACGCAATCGGCGAAGCTGCCGCGTCCGGCCATGCCGATGCAGAGCTGATCGCGCACGAAGCTGTGAGTTCCGTCGGCCGCGACCATGAATTTGGCGCGGACCCTTCGGTCCGGCCCTCCGTCGCGCGGGCATAGCAAGGCGACAACTCCCGAATCGTCCTGCTCGAAGCTCGTCATCTCCGTCGCATAGTGATGATCGGCCCCGAGTTCCCGCGCCCGCTCGCGGAGCACCGGCTCGAGTCCGATCTGCGTGATGAACAGCCGCGAGGTGGGGCTCAAGCCCTCGACCCCATCGTTGAATGAGCGATAGAAGCAGGCGAGCTCCTTGCCGCTCAAAGCATCGACAGAAATGATCGCGCCATTCTGGACAAACTCCCGCTCGGCAGCGGCCTCCACTGCCTGCTGCAGGCCGAGGCTGCGGAAAATTTCCATCGTGCGCTGGTGAAACGAGGCCGCCCGCGGATGGATCGCCGTGCCCCTGTGCCTCTCGATCAGCATGTGCCGGACGCCATACGACGCCAGTAGCACCGAGGTGGTCAGACCGACCAGGCTACCGCCCACCACCAGAACGGGAACTTCCTGCTCGGACACCGGCATGCCCCCCTCTCGTGCCCTCGCGATGCCGGTATAGTGCGCGCTCCGTAGAGGACAGTTCAACGTCGTCGCGCCGGGGTGACCGGCCCCGTCAAGCTGCAAATCCCGCCCGGGAAGCTCCGAGGAGCGGGGGTGTCTCCAACGACTTGGTGAACATCAGACGCTGCCACAGGAATTCCGGATCCGTCGCGAGCCGGCGCAAGCTCGCCAGCCCCTCCTCGAGCTGTCGCCCGCCACCGTTCGCATGGTAAATGAGCTGTTTGTTTGCAGTCGCTTGTGGAGATACGCGGTTGACGAATGTGTCGCGACGCGCCGCCGAATAGCGATCCAGCACTTCGTCATCGGCGCGCTCGAGAACGACCGCGGCCAGCGCAGGGTAAAGTGCATAGCTGTCGAAAAAGCCAGACGTCAGGCCGAGACCACCAGTGGGATTGGTAACATGCGCCGCATCGCCGGCCAGTACGACACGCCCGACACGATATCGTTGCGCCGAGCGTTGGTGCATACGATAGGGGGACGCTCGTTCGAGCTCGTAGGGCCCCCGGCCAGGCAGTATTGCCTCATATACGTGCGGCAGCCGCTCGAGGAGGGTCTCCTCCGGAAGCGTTGCGTCTTCCATGTACGTGCAGCGCCAGAGACCCCCATTATTCAAAATCGCGATGACCGCGCCGAAGCGATCGTCGATCACGAACGTCGAGCGCCCGTAGTCATGGCGCTCGAAATCGTAATAGAGGTTGGTGGCCACGAACCGCTCCGGCCACGTTATCCCGTCGAAAGAGAGACCGAGCAGTCGGCGCACCGTGCTCCCGGCGCCGTCCGCACCAATGACCCACCTGGCGCGCAATTCCTCCGTTTCGCGGTTGGTCACCACAGTGAGCGTCACCCCATCGGCATCTTGGTGAAGCTGCTGAAGTCGAGTGCCGAATCGGACAGTCGCGTTCGAAAAGGTTTTCAGCCGGCGCATCGCAATATCGGCTAAGAGATGCTGGCCCAGGTGCAGATTATAGGGGTGGGGCGTTCGTCCCGTCAGTATCTCCATCGAATAGACAACGCGCTCACCGGTACGTCGGACGAGGTACGTATAGTCCTGCTTGCGCACGCCAGTAGCTTCGGCCTCTTCCAGTATTCCCAGGCGCTCCAGACCGCCGAGAACCGACCAGAAGTATACCGCCGCCCGCGGGGAACTGACGATTTGCGGTTCGGCTTCGATGACACTCACGCGGACTCCGGCTTGCGCGAGGCCGAGAGCGTTGACGAAGCCGACTGGTCCGCCTCCGATGATTATCACGTCTTCCATCGAGCTGTATATGCGGTTGCACGGCCTGGGAATATTCTCGTGGCATCGAGCATCCGCAAGCTGTTTTCCGTTGCGAAGTCGCGACCCAACGCGCGATCTCAAAATACTGGTAGAGCTTTGGAAACCAGCCAGCGAACAACCAATTTAGCGAGATGCTACCACCCAACCGGGCAGGCTCGGAAATGCTCTCACAGCGTCCGGGGAGCGCTCATCGGCATCCCGCGGCAGCCACAAAGAGTTCGAACATCTTGGGGCGCAGCAAGAAGTTGCGTCCGTTGCCTGTCGGGTAACCGAGCTCATCCAGCGTCAGCAAACGACGTCGTGCGGTCGCGGCGGGGACCCAGGCGCTATATTTCGGTATACGAAATCTCTAATTCAAGTCATCTTGACGAGCGCTGGATCGTGGCCCAGTATATTTCGCATATCGACATGCTGTTCGGTATACGAAATATTGCACCGGGGGATACTTGAAAATTGGTCGCCAGAACCAGCGCAGCTCCGCTATATCCACCTCGAACGAGGAGACGATCGTGGTCCGCGGCCGGGACCTCACGGGCGAGCTAATCGGCGCAATCAATTTCACCGAACATTTCTGGCTACTCGTCACCGGCGCCCTGCCCACGAGTGCGCAGCGACGGGTTCTCGACGCGACGCTGGTGGCAATCGCCGAGCACGGACTGGTTCCAAGCGTCGTAGCGAGCCGCATGACACTTGCGGCTGCGCCGGAAGCACTGCAAGGGGCGGTCGCCGCAGGAATCCTCGGATGTGGTTCGGTCGTGTTGGGATCATCCGAGGCCGCCGGACGGTTCTTCGCCGAGATTGCGACGCGAGTTGGGGGTGGCCAAGGGTTGGAGAAAGCCGCGGCCGAAGTCATCGGCGAGTACCACGACGGCAAACGGGCAATTCCCGGCTATGGGCATCCGCTACACAAGGGATTCGATCCTCGTGCACGGCGGCTCTTCCAAGTCGCGGCCGAGGTCGGTGCCTCTGGTCGTCATGCCGAGATCGCGCACGCTGTGGAGAAGCTATTGCCGCAACTTGTAGGCAAGCCGCTCGCGATAAATGTATCGGGTGCGATTCCGGCAGTGCTCTTGGATGCCGGGTATCCCTTGCTTGCACTCAAAGGCGTGCCAATCCTCGCTCGCACCGCCGGACTAATCGCACACCTGCTGGAAGAGCAGCTGCGGCCGATCGGTTTTGTGATGTCCCATGCTGCGGCACAATCGATCGCCTTCGACGGAGATTCGCCTTCCGGTTTTCGCCCGAGCGACAGTGCATGAGGTAGAGCGTTAGACGTTTTTGGGGGGGGGCTGTAATGCTGTTTCCGACAACACTCGTTGGAAGCTATCCACAACCGGATTGGCTCATTGACCGCCAGCGCTTGGCGGCAAGATTTCCGCCCCGCGTCCGGGCTCGCGAGCTGTGGCGGGTGCCAGAGCCGTACCTGGCCGAAGCGCAGGAAGACGCAACGATTATGGCGATCAAGGCGCAAGAAGACGCGGGCCTGGATATTATTACCGACGGAGAGATCCGCCGCGAAAGCTATTCGAATCGCTTTGCCACCGCCCTAGACGGTGTAGATCTGGATAATCCGGGAACGGCGCTGGATCGCAGCGGTCACCCTAATCCGGTCCCGCGAGTAGTCGGCCCGATCCGACGACGCCATGCGGTGGAGATTGCCGACCTCGAATTCCTCCGCCGCCACACGCAGCGTCGGGTCAAGGTGACGGTCCCGGGCCCATTTACGATGGCGCAGCAGGCGCAGATTGACTATTACGGCGGCAGCCGTGAGCTCGCGGCCATGGACTACGCCGCAGCGGTCAATGCCGAGATTCGCGACCTCTTCAATGCAGGCGCCGACGTCGTGCAGATTGACGAGCCGTATATGCAGGCCCGTCCAGAGGAGGCGCGCGCCTTTGGTCTCCGTGCACTCAATCGCGCGCTTGAAGGAATCACCGGTACGACCGCTGTGCACATTTGCTTCGGCTACGCGGCGATCATTCATACGCGGCCGTCGGGGTACTCGTTCCTGTCGGAACTGGCCGAATGTGGCTGCCGACAGGTATCCATAGAAACAGCACAATCGAACCTTGACTGTGCGGTGCTCGCCGGACTTCGCGGCAAGCAAATCATTCTTGGTGTCATCGATCTGTCGAATCAGGAGATCGAGTCGCCCGAAGTGGTCGCGACGCGGATCCGCCGCGCGCTGCCATATGTCGGTGCGGCAGACCTGCTGGTCGCCCCCGACTGCGGCATGAAGTACCTACCGCGCGACGTCGCGTTCGGTAAGTTAAAAGCGATGGTCGCAGGCGCTCAGATCGTGCGGGCGCAACATGATCGCGAACAGACGAGGGGCGTCCAGGGCGCGGTCGCATGAGAATCGTAATGTCAGGGTCTTAGGCGCGGCCTAGCCGGCGTACACGCGTCGAACAATTTGTACCGCTAAAGGACATCGAGACAGCAATGCATCAAAGCACCGATCGTATCCTCACGACGCACGTCGGGAGTCTGCCAAGAAGCCAAGCCGTTACGGACGTGCTCTTCGCCCGCGAACGAGACGACGCCACGGACCCCGAGATGGGAGCCTCGGTCATCGCCGCGGCGGTTGCTGATGTCGTCCGACGGCAGGTTGCTGTCGGAATCGACGTCGTCAGCGACGGAGAGATGAGCAAGATCAGCTACGCGACGTACATTGCGAAGCGCTTCACTGGGTTTGCCGGCGATACACCGCGGGAGCCTGGCCAAGACCTCGTTGAATTCCCGGGTCTACTGACCAAGCTCGCCGAGCGAGGCGCCACGGCTAAGTACCGGCGACCGCGCTGTGTCGGTGCGGTCCGGCGGATAAACGAAAGACCGCTTCAAACCGACATTCATAATCTTCGCGCGGCGGCCGCGGCAACGCCGCCGGTCGAAGCGTTCATGAACGCGGCCTCACCGGGCGTGATCGCGCTGTTTCAACCGAACGATTATTACCAGTCCCAAGATGAGTATCTAGCAGCACTGGCGGAAGCGCTTCGATCCGAATACGAGGCCATTGTTGCGGCGGGGGTCGTCCTGCAGATCGATGCCCCGGACCTTGCGATGGGGCGCCACACCATGTACCGCAATCGGTCACTGGAGGAGTTTGAGGCCCTGGCTGCGAAGCACATCGAGATTCTGAACCACGCACTGCGAAACGTGCCCGCCGACCGTGTCCGGATGCACGTGTGCTGGGGAAACTATGAGGGCCCGCATCACCACGATGTGCCGATGGAGCGCCTGCTGCCGATCGTGCTCAAGGCCAAGCCACAGGGACTTCTGTTTGAGGCCGCCAATCCTCGTCACGCCCATGAGTGGGCCGTTTTCCGGGACGCAAAGATACCGGACGACAAGATTCTGATTCCGGGGGTGCTCGCAACCACCACCAATTACATCGAGCATCCGCTGTTGGTTGCCGAGCGACTCGAGACGTACGCAAGCATTGTTGGCCGCGACCGGGTTATCGCGGGCACCGACTGCGGGTTCGGAACGTTCGCGGGATTCGGACCGGTGGAACCCGACATCGTGTACTTGAAGCTCGGATCGTTGGTCCAGGGTGCTCGGATCGCCTCCGAACGACTTTGGCGCACGCGCGCGGCAGCGCCGCGCGCCGCCGCAACGGTCGCGCGCGACGTCAACGGTTCACTCGGCAGTTAAGACCAAGTGTCCTCTCCCGCGCAAGGAGCTGTTCGACACCGATCAACTGCGCAGTTTATGGGACGCACTCACCAGTAGGTCCTTGCGATGACTACCGCCACACCGCTTGCATCAGCGCCGGGCGGCGCCACACCGAATACGACGCCGTTTCGGTTTTATGACAATCGCCAGAAATACCTGGCATTCGTCAACACCTGCAATGAAAAATCGGCCGTGGCGCGACGGGCAGCGCATGAACTGGCTCACGTTCATCCGACGCCACCGGCGATCCGCCTGTTCGACGCCGGAATGGGCGATGCAACAGTGCTCGTCAGGCTGATGCGCAGCGTGCACCGACATTTTCCCATCGTGCCCATGCTGGTCGTCGCCAAGGAAATCAGTTTGGAAGATGTTCGGCTGGGATTGGAAAAATTGCCTGATCGCTTGTTGGAACATCCTGGCACCGTATTCGTGGTGACGAATTTGACCTATGCGGAAGCGCCCCGCCTGATGCCGCGCGACTTGCAGGCGGCAACGTCGCTGAATTGGCAGGAAGTTCGCCTGTCCGGCGGCTCGGCGCATGAGTATGCCGAGCAAATTGAAGAGCTGGGTCCGATGCTTGCCCACGGTTGGCAAACCAAGCCTAGCGTCAAGACCGGCAATCCGACCTACGTGCGCCCCTCGGTGCTGGTGATCTATCGCGAGGATCACAAATTCCTGCTGGATTCAGTGATCCCGAAACCCGGCCGAGTATTCGAAAGCTACGATCTGATCCTGGCCTCGCAACCGTGGCGGGCCCGCATGTCGGCAAAATTCAAAGCCGAAAAGGTGTTGGCGCCGCTGGCCCGAAGCCTTGCGCCGGGCGGCCGACTCTTGGCCATTCAATCGTACGGGCACGATCCGGGTGTCGAAATCGTTCAACAATTGTGGCCTGGAGAGAATCCGTTTCAAGTCGATCGTCACCAGCTGATCGCCGCTCTCAAACTGGAACTGGGTCGCGACGTTCGCGATTTCCAGCTCTCCGCAATGCCGGACGCGAAGAGCATATTCCGTTACGAGATGCATACGCTGCCATCCGAGATTGGCGATCGCATCGGCACCTCGACCTTGTTCGCGGCCTGGAATGCCGCCATCTATGTCAATCAGATCGAGGACGAGCGGCTCGATACGGTGGTGACCACGGGCGCATATCTCAGCGCCACGCAACAGGTGCTACAGAACCACGGTGGTTTGTGGTTCAACGACGAGACCTTCGTCATCTCGCGCCGGCGTCCTTGATGGGTCAAGAGACGCCGTTACGCGTTAGCGCTAAGTGACAGCCCAGGTACGCTGGCAAGATCCGCGGAGATTTGGCGGCTCACTTGCTGGAGCATGGTGAATCGCTCGCGAATCAGTTTGCTCTTCGAAATCCGGCGCGAATGACTCGAGCTGTTGAGCGCTGCGACCACATGCCCATACTGATCGAACACCGGAACTGCAAGCGCTACGACGCCGTAGGCCAATTCATCTTCGACGGCGGCATAGCCGGTGCGCCGGCAATCCTCGATCAAGCGGCGCAGCTTCACCGGATCCGTCACCGTTCGATCTGTCAGCGCGACCAGCTTTGCGGTATCGAAGTAACGCTGCAGCCGCTCGGCGCTCAAGCCCGCGAGCAGCACGCGACCCGTGGAAGTCGCATGCGCGACAAATCGGCTGCCGACGTGGGCCTCCAGCCGTACCAGCGTGCGAATGGATGCGCGAGCGACATACACGATATCCGTGCCATCGAGAACACACAGCGCAGCCGAGTCCCCCGTGTTGCGGGCAAGTTCCTCCAAGTGCGTCTTAGTAAGCTTTTCAATGTTCATCGACTCAAGATAGGCAGCTCCGAGCTCCAGCACTTTGGGGCGAAGGAGAAATTGGCGACCGTTGCGTGTGACATACCCGAGTTCCTCGAGTGTCAGCAGACAACGGCGAGCCGTGGCTGCGGGCATACCCGTGATGCCCGCGATGTCGCTCAAGCTCAGAGCGGCATGCTCGCGTGTGAAGGCACGGATGACGCCGAGCCCCTTTGCCAGACCTCCCATTGCTTCGCGCCGCTGAAGGTTTTTGTCTTTGGCCACAGGATGCAGTCTATTTCGATATGCGAAAACAGGGCAATCATTTTTGAGCCGGCTTGACGGACGATCGCTTCGGGTTCAGCATATTCGTTATACGAAGAGTATTTCGTTATACGAAATATAGATACAGGAAACGCCGGACCTTGAAGTGAAGAGTAAGTCACGAGTTCCTTACGGCACCCCGATGTTTTCAGCCGTGCGATGACCAGTTTGCCTGGCCTGCTTCACATGGGCGGCGTTTTGAGCGGCATCCGTGTCGTAGAGCAGGGCACCTTCATCACGGGACCTTGTGCCGGCATGATGCTCGCCGATCTGGGCGCCGACGTCATCAAAATTGAAAGTCCCGACGGCGACCCGTATCGCAGCTACCAAGGCGAACACTACTCGCCGCACTTTCAGGCATACAACCGCAACAAGCGCAGCATTGCTCTTAACCTGAAGGACTCTGCGGATCGCAGTCTCTTCAATTCGTTGGCGGTAGAGGCCGATGTCTTCATTCAAAACTTCAGGCCTGGCACGGCGACCCGTCTGGGTGCCGGGCCCGAGCGGCTCTGCGAAATTAATCCGCGGCTCATTTACACGTCAATCAGCGGTTTCGGTTCAAGCGGTCCGTATGCGGAACGACCGAGCTATGACTCGGTGGCTCAAGCGCTCAGTGGATTTTTGAGCGTCGTGGTCGATTCCAGTCGCCCTAGGTTCCTCGGTCCGGCTCTTGCCGACGCGATCACCGGGATCTACGCAGCGTACGGTGTTTTAGGGGCGTTAGTACAGCGCGCTAGGACGGGCAAGGGTTGTCTGGTCGAAGTGTCGATGCTCGAGGCGATGGCACACTTCGCCATTGAACCCTTTGCGGCCTTCTTTGCACTCGGCGATACCCCCACCTCGAGCGATCGACCGCGACTCGCTCAAGCTTACATCCTCAGGACTGCCGACGAGCGCCTCATCGCAATCCATCTGTCCTCGCTAGAGAAGTTCTGGGAAGGATTGGTAGATGCAATGAATGCGCCGGAATTGGCGGCGGATGAGCGCTTCAGTTCTCGTCAAGCGCGCATTACGAACTATGAGGCGTTGAATGCCGCCCTCGATCAACGGTTTTCGCGACACGACCTGGCCTTTTGGATCGAGAGACTGGGACACAACGACGTTCCCTATGCGCCCATAAACACTATTGATGAGGTGGTTAGCGATCTACAAGTTAAACACCTGGGGCTCATTGTTCCGGTCGAATCGGCGCACGGCGGCGCACGAGCGGTCAGGCCGCCCGTGCAATTCGCCGGCGTGCGCAGCAGTTCCGTGTACGCCGCGCCCCTCCTTAACGAACATGGCGCCGCGATTCGCGAAGCGTTAGCGCGGGGCGAACGGTGGCCCATTCGTGCCACGAGAACTGATTGGAGAGAGGAGGACTCGGGCGACCTCGGCCCTGCAGGTGTGTCACGCGACTAGCTGTGTAAGCCGTTGGGCAGATTGGACGGTGTCGGAGGATTGCAGTACTCGGCAAAAGGGAAACGCGGCGCGGTGAACATTTCGACCCCACGTTGCGCGACGTCCGCAGCCCATCAACGGGTTTGGTTGACATTACAATGAGATAGGGGAGAACACGATGAATATTCCGAGCGGGAGATGGCTGGCAGCATTAGTCGCCGCAGTGGCGTCGCTAACCGCGGCGGCGCCAACACCAGCGCAGACAAGTGATCTGGAAGAGATCGTGGTGACGGCGCGCAAGCGCGATGAAACAGCCCAGAACGTGCCGATCACCATGAGCGTGTTCACGGCGCCGGAGATTCAGTCCGCAGGAATCTATAGCCCCAGTGACTTCGTCGCCATGGTGCCGAACATGACCATGGTCGCGGTGCAGAACGTCGGCAACTCCTTCATCACGATCCGCGGCATCTCGCAGGCGCGCAACAGCGAGCCGTCGGTTGCCGTGCTGGTCGATGGTGTCCTCGAGACCAACCCGTACGAGTTCAACCAGGAACTCTACGACGTTCAGCAGATCGAGGTGCTGAAGGGCCCGCAGGGCGCCTTGTATGGACGCGATGCGATCGGCGGCGCGATCATCATCAACACCGTGGATCCGCCCGCCCAATTCGAGGGTACCAGCCGAGTGGGTGTCGGCAACGGCCCGTCCGAAAAGGCCCAACTTGCGCTTGGCGGCCCGATCGATTCCGCCGGGACGCTTAAGTACCGCGCTTCGTTGAGTTTCTACAATACGGACGGCTATCTGCAGAACGTGTATCTCGACCGCACGGCGGACCCTTATCGCGACGACACGGGGCGGCTTCGACTGGTGTGGAAGCCTACCGATGAGTTCAGCGCGGACCTGCGATTCATGTACGACTGGACCGATACGACCGCTTACTACTACATCATTCCCCGCAGCAACGAGGCGAATCCATACACCGATTTCACCACACCCGGGAATGCCAACAACACGACGTCACCGATCCAGAACAACAATCTGGGCACGGATTATCGCAACATCCTGAACACCGCGCTCAAGCTCGACTACCACCCGGGATATGGAACGTTCACCTCGATCACGGACTTTAACTATACCCGGGAGATCGACACCGGAGATGCCTACGATTTCCGGCCGGTCACCGCGTCGATCGCGTACAACTGCCCGATCTGCATCGGGGCGACGCCGACGGCCGCTCAGGGCGGGCCGTTCGATGAGAGCCAAAGTCAGTACATCAATGTGAAGACATGGAGTCAGGAGCTGCGCTTCACGTCCCCCAAGATCGGGGGCTTCTCGTGGATTGCAGGCGCGTACTACCTGCACATCGATCGCTTCATCTCCACGGGCAATCTGGCGGACCGGGGACTGGGCGTGCCCGCCGTCTATTACACGCCGATAGTCGATCCGACGAATCCCTACGCGACCAACACGAACCAGACATTCCTCGCGGACAGCCAGGACAACTATGCCTGGGCGGGATTTGGCGACGCCATCTACGAATTCACCCCGCAGTGGGAACTCGATGTCGCACTACGCTACGATGACGAGCATGTGCAGAACACGACTGACACACCGACCGCGTTCTTGCCGGTAGGATCGGTAACAGCCTTTACGGGCGAGGTGCGCGATGCCGTCTTCTGCGCGCCGCAGCCCAAGGCCACCCTGCGCTTTAAGCCCAACGACGATTGGACCATCTACGGCGGCTGGAGCCGCGGCTTCCGGAGCGGCGGATTCAACCAGACGGGCGTGGGGGAGGTGGCACGCGAGAACAAGGTGCTGGGGGTCAATGATGTGTTCCAGGCAGAAATTGCCAGCACCACCGAGATAGGATTCAAAAGCCAGTTTCCCGACCAGCACCTCACTCTGGACGCGGATGTCTTCTACACCCAATCGACCAACGGGTACTTCTTTGTCTACATCGCGGCAGACTCGACCCAGAATCTGGGCAATCTCGACGCGACCTACAAGGGAGCTGAATTCTCGCTCACAGCTCGGCCGACCGATCGGCTCAACCTGTACGCCGGTTTCGGCTACACCGATAGCCGCATTACCGGCATGGCCGACCCCACGGTGATCGGTAACCAGGCGCCGCTGGTGTCCAAGAACACCATTAATGCGGGTGCGCAGTATCAGCAGCCCCTCGGCGATGGCCTCACCGGGACGGCGCGTCTGGACTATAACGAAATTGGACGCACGTGGTGGGAGCCGTACAACATCACCTCGCGCGACCCGGTCTCGCTGGTGGATCTGCGCCTCGGACTCCAAGGCGAGAAGTGGACGCTCACCGCCTGGTCCAAGAACCTCGGCAACAAGATCTATAATGCGGAGTTCTCACCGGGCAACGTAGGCGGTTCAGGGTTCCTGTGGCGTGCCCTGCCGCGGCGCTACGGCCTCGACCTCGATTACCGCTTCTGATTGGGAGGTAAATATCATGGCTACACTGTCTAAATTGCCCTCGCGGCTCCATCACACCGCCTACGTCACGCGTGATCTGGAGGCGACGCGCAAGTTCTACGAGGAGCTGATCGGGCTGCCGCTGGTTGCAACCTGGTGCGAGAAGGATGAGCTGTTCGGAGCCGAGCGCGTCTATTGCCACTTGTTCTTTGCATTGGGCGATGGGGGCGCGCTCGCCTTCTTCAAGTTCGCCAAGCCCGAGGACGAGCAGCTGTTCGGGCCGAAGATGCCCGCCACACCCTTCCATCACATCGCACTCAATGTCGATGAGGAGACGCAGCAGGCGATCGAGAAGCGCCTCGCTGCGGCGGGCTACAAGGAGCCGCAGACGTTCGTTCTCGAGCATGGCTACTGCCGTTCGGTTTACGTGACCGATCCTAACGGACTGATCCTGGAATTCACGCTCGATAGTCCCCAGGCGCAGCAGATCAACCGTGATCGGCGCGCGAGCGCACACGCCGACCTCAAGCGCTGGATGGCGGGCGATCACACCTCGAACAATACCTACCGCTAAGTGAGGGCCGACCGAATGAAGCCTTTGGGGCGAAGCGGCGGCAACTCTACAAGTTGTGGGTGAGTACCATGCGCGAGTTTGATGAGAAGAGCGTTACTCAAGCGGTGATCGGGCGCCTCTCCGAAAGCGACGACCCGAGATTCAAGCGGATCATGACTTCGCTGATCACTCATCTTCACGACTTCGTTCGGGAGGTGAAGCTGACCGAGCCGGAATGGCTTACGGCCATCCAATTTCTCACCGACGTCGGCCATACGTGCACGGAGAAGCGCCAGGAGTTCATCCTCCTATCGGACACGCTGGGGGTGTCGGTGCTCGTGATCACCCTTAACCATTCCGCGGACAAGGGCAGCGTCGAGTCGACGGTTCTGGGTCCTTTCTATTGGGAAGGCGCTCCCGATCTGCCGCGCGGTAGCAATCTTGCCGAAGGAGTGAAGGGCGAGCCGGCGTTTTATTCCGGAAGGGTGCTCGGCGAGGATGGCCAGCCGCTCGAGAATGCGCTGCTCGACATCTGGTCGGGCGACGGGGAAGGCAACTATGACATGCAGATTCCCGGGGAGACGGGAATGAAGGCGCGGGGGAGGATCCGAACCGACGCCGAAGGGCGCTACTGGTTTCGTTCGATCAGGCCGACGTTCTATCCGGTTCCGACGGATGGGCCGGTTGGAGGCATGCTGCGCAAGATGGGGCGCCATCCGTATCGCCCCGGGCACATACACATGATCGTCTCGGCAGCCGGACACCTGCCGGTGACGACCCACCTGTTCGTTGCTGGGAGCCGATACCTCGATTCCGACGCCGTGTTCGGGATGAAGGAGTCGCTCGTGGCGCAATTCGACTGGCATGCTCCGGGAGAAGGGCCAAACGGCGAGCGCATGGAGACGCCGTTCTATACGGTCAACTACGACTAATGACATGGACTCCCCCTGCTCCTACGGCATCGGTTGTGCCAGATTGAGAGTTGTTGGTCACTCAATCACGGAGCAGGAGGAGCGATTATGAAGGTTACACGAGTCGGCTTCGATATTGCCAAGCGGGTGTTCCAGGTGCATGGCGTGGATGAGAACGGCAAGGTAAAGGTGGGAAAAACATTGGCGCGCGAGAAGGTGCTGGAGTATTTCGCGCAGCTGCCACCGTGCCTGGTCGGGATGGAGGCATGCGGCGGTGCACACCACTGGGGTCGCGAGCTCAGCAAGCTCGGGCACACGGTGAAGCTGATGGCCGCCCAGTTCGTGATTCCGTACCGTAAGCGCGGCAAGAACGACGCGAACGATGCGGAGGCGATCTGTGAAGCGGTGGGGCGACCGAACATGCATTTCGTCGCGATCAAGAGCGAGGAGCAGCAGTCGGTCCTGATGGTGCATCGGGCGCGAACGCTGGTGGTGGCGAATCGCACCGCGCAGGTGAACCAGATCCGTGGGCTTCTCGGTGAGTTTGGGCTCGTAGTCCCGAAGGGCGTGGCGCGGCTGCGGCGTGAGCTGCCGGGTATCCTCGAGGATGCGGAGAACGGATTGCCGGTGCTCGCGCGCGAGGTACTGGCCGGTTTGCTCGATCAATTTCATGACTTCGACACACGAGTCGCGGCGTACGACCGTCAAATCCGCGCGCTCGCCGAAGCCAGTGAGCCGGCGCGGCGGCTCATGCAGGTCGAGGCGATCGGACCGCAGACCGCGACCGCGTTGGTGGCGAGCATGGGCGATCCGCACGTCTTCAAAAGCGGGCGCAGTTATGCCGCCTCGCTCGGCATCACGCCGCGTCAGCACTCGAGCGGTGGCATAGATCGATTGGGGCAGATCACGCGCCAGGGCGATAGCTACGTACGAACGCTATTGGTGCACGGAGCGCGCGCGTATCTGCGAGTCGTCGACAAAAAGACCGATGGGAAAAGTGTCTGGGCGCGGCGGCTCAAGGAGCGCCGACACATCAACGTCGTCGCCGTCGCGTTGGCGGCCAAACATGCGCGCATCGCCTGGGCGATGCTTGCCAAGGGTACGGAGTATCGGCAGGCGGGCACTGAGGAGGCTGCGGCCTGACGCAGGCCGGGTTCCTAGATCGCCACCGGTCGAGTTGTTGAGAGGAGGTACTACCCGCCAGGATTGCTAGAGCGTTTACGCAGATGGAAGCAGGTAAGACCGCCGCAGGATAAGCCTGATAGTCTGGACGGTGGCTGAGACGCCGTAGAACTTGTGAGGCTCCCGCGAGCGAATTGTCATCTGGGCCCGCGTCGACGGACGCATCAGAGGCCGGATATATTTGTCGCAGTCCGATCCTGAATCCAGAGGCGGAGACGCCGCTTGCAACGTAGGGGGAGTCCATATATTCAGGCTAAGACCGTCTCAAGCTCGGGGAGTGCCATGATCGCCCGCATGGCGCAGCGCTCCCCGCTGGCAAGATCGGCGCCTCCAGGCCACGTCGACCGGTCTTTTCAGCGCGACCCGATCATCTGTGGCGCAATTTAGCCAGTTCGGCAGCGCGCACCGGAATCCGCACAAGTCGCGTCGCCCCCTCCTTGGCGGCACTGAGATCAGCCGAGTCGAATCTCCACAGAACGGCAGCCAATTCCGGGCGGCGAATCGATTGAGTCGACACAGCTTCATCCAGGCGTAGCGCAGCCGCCGGCTTGGCCGAAGCCGCAGCCGGAGCACTGGCGACGAGATAGCTGATCCCGGCGCCCTGCGCAGTGGATGCCGTCAGAGTGTAGGTCAAAACCAGATCGAGCGGCCCGGTGATCTTGCCGAGTGCCACGGGATCATCGGTGAAGTAGGTCTGTGCCGCGGCCAGGGCGCCCGCGCCCGTGAAAGACTTCGTCAGCAGATTCGTGGCGCCCTCCGCGACCGTGAAGGTCAGGCTCGTGAAGCCGCTGCTATAGGCACCCATGGTGAGCAGACCGAGCGTGATCGAGTTGCTGCCGGCCAGGTTGTACTCATGTGTATTGGTCGCCGTGAAGGTGTGGCTCCCCGTGCCGCTTGCGTAGTTGGCGCCCAACACCCCCGCCCCGAAGATGCTCGAGCCGCTCGAGTGAAGGTTGTTATAAACCACTGTATTGAGCGTGGGGCTCGCCAGATAGGCTGTCTGCACGGCGGCCGAGGGCAGGCCCATCGCCCCTGCATACGCGGCATACCCGTTCGAGGAGTTCGGAGGATTGCCGAACCAGTTCCCGCCGACGTTGGCCTCGGTGAGAGATTTCACGCCGCCCGTGTTGGTCGGAGCGCTGGCGCTCGCCAGCACCGTATCGGTCGCGCCCGTCGCCGCATTGGCCGCCGTGCTGTTGGCGACTGCGTTGCCCGTGGCGCCTGTGGCTGTCGCGACAGCCTCTCCCGTGATGGTGCCGATCGAGGTGGTGTTGGCGGTGGCCGAGCCGCTGCCGCCGACAGCGCCGCTCAGCGATGAGGCCGTGGCGTTTGCAGTAACCGAACTGTCGCTTGACGTTGTACCGACCGCCGTCGCCGTGGCCGTCGCTCCTCCCGGCTTAGGGCCCGTTCCGCCCGTCGCGTTGGCGGTAGCGTTGGCGGTGTAGGGGGAAGTCAGGTCCGAAATCGCCGTCGCCGCCCCACCCGTGCCGCTGCTGATATTGCCGCCGTAGGCGGTGGTGGTTCCAATCAATGACGGCGTGCCGCTCGCCGTCGAGGTGAGATACAGCGTCGCCGTACCGGCTCCGGCCTTGCCCGCGGTGCCGCTGGTAGTACCACCGCCGCTGCCGGCGTCGGCGTAAATGTATGCGTCGATATATGAGGCGGACGCATCGGTATACGCGGTCGTGCTGGTGCCCAGGTTCGAACTGGCGGCGCCGCCGGCGCCGGCTGTCGATGTCGCCGACGTGCCGCCGGTTCCCCCATAGGCGTACTGATACAAATACAAATTACCGGTCGTGCTGGCGGACACCGCATTGGTGATCGTCGAGGCGCCGCCCGCGCCGCCCTTGGCTCCTGAGTAGCCATAGCCGCCGCTGCCGCCGTACTGGTAGACAATGGCTTCGGCTGTCCCACTGCCCGAGGTTGCCGTCGCTTTACCCGCACCCGTGCCGCCGCCGCCGCCGCTCTTGCCGCTGCCATAGCCATAGCCACCGTTGCCGCCGTACGCGTCGCCGGTGGCGGTTCCGCTGTTTGCGCCGCTCGCCGTCGCCGTTGCCGTGGCGGTCCCCGCGCCGCCCTTGCCGCCCGATCCGGAGACGCCGGAGGTATTGCTGCCCCCGGTACCGCCTTCGGCCGTCGCGTCGGCGCTCGCCGCGGCCGCGGTACTCGTACCGGTGATCGTTGTCGTCGCCTTACCTCCTGCCGCTCCGGTCGCACTGCCGCCAGTGTTACCACCAGTGCCGCCGGAGGCCAAGCCGGCCACACTCAGCGAATTGGTGCTCTTGACCACAGCACTCGCCGTGCCGGTACCTGCCTTGGCCGCAACCCCAGTCCCTGACGACGTCCCACCCCCGCTGCCGCCCTCGGCCTGCAGGCTCACGTACAGCGAGCTGGCCGTGGTATTGTTCAACGGAGTCGTCGTCGTCCCGAGCGTCGAGCTGGCAGCGCCGCCGGCACCGGCCGTCGATGATGCCGAACCGCCGCCGGTTCCACCATACGCGTCCTGATACAAATACAAGGCACCGGTGGTGCTGCCGCTGACCGCATTGGTCAGCGTCGATTTGGTGCCCGCACCGCCTTTGGCCCCCGAGTAGCCATAGCCGCCGCTGCCGCCGGTCTCGGCAGCAACGGCTTCGGCCGTTCCGCTGGCCGAAGTGGCCGCCGCCGTCGCCTTGCCCGCGCCGCCGGCGCCGCCGCTGAATCCGCTGCCGTAGCCGTAGCCCCCGGTGCCGCCCACGGCAGAGGCAGACGCTGTCGCGCCGGCGCCGGCGCCAGTGCTCGTGCCCGTGAGTGTCGCCGTCGCCGTACTTCCTGCCGTTCCGTTCCCACTGCTGCCATTGGAACCGCCCGTACCTCCATAGGCCGTGCCGTCTAAACTCAGCGTACCGGCGCTCTTGACCACACCGCTGACCGTGCCGGTGCCGCCCTTGCCGGTAGTCCCGGACGACGTCGCGCCGCCACTGCCGCCAGCGGCGTACAGGTTCACACTCAATGAACTGGCTGTGGTATTGCTATACGGAGTCGCCGTGGTCCCGAGCGTCGAACTGGCAGCGCCGCCGGCGCCGGCCGCCGCAGTCGCCGAACCGCCGCCGGCTCCACCATAGGCGTCCTGATACAAATACAAGGCGCCGGTGGTGCTGCCGCTGACCGCATTGGTCAGCGTCGATGTAGCGCCCGCGCCGCCGGTTGCCCCTAAATAGCCATAACCGCCCCCGCCGCCGCTCTCATAAGCAGTCACTTGGCTGCTCCCGCTGCCCGAGGTTGCCGTCGCAGTAGCCGTCGCCGTGCCGCCGGCGCCGCCGCTCTTGCCGCTGCCATAGCCATTGCCGCCGCCGCCGCCGTAGGCGGTGCCGTCTGCGGATGCGCTGCTGGTACCGCTCGCAGTCGCTGCCGCCGAGCCGGTCGCGGCGCCACCCGCGCCGCCGGATCCGGACACACCGGAGTTATTGCCGCCGCCGGTGCCGCCCTCGGCAGTGTCGGAGACACTCGCTGCGGCTCCAGTACTCGTGCCGGTGAGTGTCGCCGTCGCCGTACTTCCTGCCACACCGTTCCCGCTGCCGCTAGTGTAACCGCCGCCCCCGCCGTAGGCCGTGCCGCTCAAACTCAACGACCCGGCGCTCTTGACCACAGCGCTGACCGTGCCCGTGCCGCCCGCGGCCGCAGTCCCGGACGTCGTTCCACCGCCCGTGCCGCCCTCGGCCAGCAGACCCACGGTCAGGGAACCGGCGGTGGTATCGGTGTACGGAGTCGTCGTGGTCCCGAGCGTCGAGCTGGCAGCGCCGCCGGCGCCGGCCGCCGCTGTCGTCGAGCCGCCGCCGGCTCCACCATAGGCGTACTGATACAACTCCAAGGCACCACCCGTCGTGCTGCCGCTGACCGCATTCGTGAGCGTCGATGCGGCGCCCGCACCGCCGCTTGCCCCTGAGTAGCCGCCGCCGCCGCCGCCGCCGGTCTGGGTCAAATAGGCGTAGGCTGTCCCACTGCCGGAGGTTGCCTTTGCCGTGCTGCCGGTGACCGTGCCGCCGGCGCCGCCGCTGAATCCGCTGCCATAGGCAGCGCCGCCCGTACCCCCCGTCGCGGAGCTGCTGCTGCTCGCAGAGTTGGCACCGGTCGCGGTTGCCGAGGCGGCGGCGCTGGCGCTCCCGCCTTTGCCGCCGGAAGCGCCCTTGCCACCGGTGCCCGGCGCTCCGGAACTCCCGCCCCCACCGCCCTGTGCGGTAGCCGAGGCGGTGGCAGTACCGGCAGCGGGCGCCGTCTCACCCACCGTGGCCGTGGCACCCCCGCCGTTGCCTCCGGCGCCGGCATTTCCACCTGAAGCATATCCGCTGCCGCCGCCACCGCCGGCACCGCCGGTCGCCTGAGCCGTATTGCTCGAATCCGTTGGGGTGACCGTGGTGGCGCTCACCGTCTGTCCAGCTCCGCCGGGCGTACCGTTCGGCGACCCGGAGCTGCCGTTGGTGCCGGGAGTGCCGGCCGTGCCGGTGACCATCACCGTGCCGGCAAACGCCTGGGTGGCGGCAAGGGCCAACAGCAAGGGGGGCGACCAACGCAACGCCGTCTTCACCGCGTCTCTTAAGAGTGCATTCGCGCCTACCACAGATGCCGAGCATCGCCGACCTGACCCGTTCCCCATGACGCATTCCCCTATGTAGTTTTCAATTCAAGACGATGTATCCGCACCTTGAGTCGTCTTCATGGATCCGGCCGCAATTCGATGAACGCACAGGAGCAAGGGTGCCGATCAAGCCTCCGTCGATCGGAAGATTCGCGCCATCGGGTAGCAATTCGTTGGACGGTCGGGCGAGGGCAGCTCGAGTGAGCGAGTGGCTCGGCCCGCTGTTTATCCAGGACGCCCGCCGCGCAAGCTGCAAGTTATTATTGGAAAGCTCGCCAGCCAATTGGCACCTACCGTGCTCTATTTTTATTGACTTGCGATGCGCCCAGAACGATGCGTCGCTCAGTCAACTTCCATGAGTTTAACGATTGAAAATTTATGCCTAAGATCGTTTGATTGTCGCCAATTAGACATAATGAGTGGATATTTTTCAATGCGGTTTAGAGTTTGTGCGATTCGTGAATTTTCCAGCCTCTTGCGCAAGGCATGCGCCATCAACCGGTTATGCAGCCGACTTAAAGCGTCGTCGAAATTTGCACATAGATTCCGTGATCCTGCCAGCTGCCTTGGTCCGCATTCACGAAGGCGGGATGGATCAGCCGCAGCCCGTACGCGAGATCGGCTTGGACATGCGACCATTTCAGCCGAAGTGTCAGGCCGCACGATGAAAACGTGTCGGCCGACTGGTCGACATCATGTCCCGTCGCCCAGTCAAAGAATGTCCCGAGCGCCACGGCCGGACGCAGCGAGGTCCCCGCATCCGGCAACGCAAGCCAACGAAAATCGAGATTGGTATTCTCAACATTGGAGGCGAGGAACTCATCCTCCCGAAAGCCGCGCACCGAGTTGATGCCGCCGATTTCCAGCGCGTGTAGATCCGAGATCTGCGAATCGGTGCGCTGGACGGTCGCACGCGATTCCAACTCGAATGGCGCATGTGGGAATTTCCACAAGTCGTGCAGTTGGCCGATGAAGACGAAATATTTGTGATCCGGCAGCGGATACGAGAGTGCTCCCGACGGATAATCGAGCAAATCCGCGTGCAGCAGTGTGAGTCTGACACTCAGATACTGTTGCGCGGACCGGTAGCTGTACTCCGGGATCAAGCGCGCGGTCAACGAACGCGTGGATCCTTCGGTCAACCCCGGCACGAACGACAGCAGCGCATCGCCCGTCGTCGACTCCCGCTCGTTGGCGATGCTTGCGCTCAGGTTGAATTGCTGTTGCAGCGAGCCCCATATGGCTTCGGTCAGCTTGAATTCCTGGCGTTCGATGGTGCTGTTGATGAGCTGAGAGGACTGCGGCTCGGCGCTCTGAACGGTATAGATTCTCGCCGCCGATAGCGATGCCAGGCTGCCGTGTGGTCCAACCGGAAGCTGCCAGTTCAAGCCATAGCCGATGCCGCCGGAAAATTCGATCGGACCCGATACATCGGCGTCGACCACGTCGCCGAAGCCGGTCAAGTCGCGCACCTGGCCGCCGATGTCGTATGCCTTCTCCCCGATCGAGGGCGGGCGATAATCGTTCAGCGCGAGCGACAAGGAATAGGGCCGGGCTCGCTGCACGTCCACGTCCAATATCGCATCGCCCGGTTCCGCTCCGGGTTCGACACTCGAGGCCACGCGCGCGAACAGCGGGTCGTCCGACAGACGCTGGAGCCGCGCGCGCAGCACATCCGTATTCAATGTTTCGTCGTCCTGCCCGCGCAAGCGATCGACGACGTAGGAAGAGCGCAAACCGTTCAGGCCATGCACGCGGATATCCTTGACCCGCCCTTCGATGACCAGGAAGCTCAGCACGCCGTCGTGGTACGGTGCGTCCGGATCCAGCACCACGCTGGAGTTGATGTAACCGTGGTCGGTGTATCGATGCGTCAACGCGCTGCGCAGAGCCTCGATGTCGGCGGCGCTCAGATCGCGTCCCAGATACGGTGCCGCGACTGCCTGCAGCGCGCTCACGGATAACGCGCGATTGCCTCGAAATGAGATCCGATCGACGCGAACCGACTGTGACTTCGGCTCATCGCTGCCGGCGCCGGTCGCCAGCGTCGAGTTGAATGCAGGATCGGGAGCGGCTGGATCGGCAGGGCCCGGCGTCCGTGCGAGGCTCGCGTCGAGCAACACAACCGTGCAAAGACACGCCAAAATGCGGATCGACGGCGCTCGGCGGCCCGGCACGATCTTCATCCCTAGACGGTGAGCATCAGAGGCTTCGGCAGCCGGGCCAGCAGTTCCTCGCTGAAACGCGCATCGATGTGGAAGAACGCCGCGCGGGCAATCGTGCCCGAGCGATTCTCCCAGGCGTGGTCCGTACCCCGCTGCACGACCACATCGCCCGGCTTCAGGATCACCTCACTATCGTCGAGAATCAGGACGAGCTCGCCCTCGATCACGACCACGTAATCCAGCGACCGCGTCCGATGCATCACGGTTCGCCTGCCGCCGTCCTTGAGCGGATAGACGTCCAGGATCCGCAGCAGATGGCCCGCCACGGGCATGATGGCGAACGGTCGCTCGTTCGGTTCCCGGGCTACGGCCGAGGTCAGTTCAGGAATCCTATCGGCATCGCTCCACATCTCATGGAAGTCGGCGCCTACGCCTAAGCCGTGCATCGGGTGATGCTGGGGCGGCGGACCGTCCGACAGGACGACCGATTTTCCGTGGCTATCGTGGCCCGTGACCACGCGTCTCGTGGATCTCGACATCACCGCTCTCCTTACACTGAACCCGGCGTCGATCAGGGGGCTGATGTGCCGAAGAATTTCATCTGGATCGAGCCGCGCCGCTCGAGGAATTTCCACTCGCCGCCCTCGCGCACAAAGCGATCCTTGAACTCGCCGAAGTAAACGGGCCCGGCGGAAACGTAGGGTGCGACGGCATCGCCCGGCGGCGACGTCGCGATCATGGTCAGGTAGGAGAGGCCCCGGGCCTCGTCGCGGCTGACGACGTCGATCATCACATTGGTGGCAAGGTGCTTCGTCAACAGCGTCTTCGGTCGCGTCAGCAGGGCGGCACGAATGGTCTCCCGGCCCTGAATCACCTGCTCGGGTGCCATAGGCCGGGCAAATGAGCCGTTCTCGGCAAAGAAGTCCGCCGCTGCGCTCATATCGCCCAAATCAAGGGCGCGTGAATAGGCGTAGACGATGCGCTCACAGGCGCGCTCTATCTCGATGCGTTCCGCAGCGCTGGGTATTTGGGTCATGGCGAGCTCCACTTATGGTGATCTGCGAACTAGGAATGAGCATGGTTCCTGATGGGGGTATCGCAGGCCTCGAAGGTCTCCGGCGCCAGCGGCGGGCGGCCGAGGATCAGGTCGCAGGCCTTCTCAGCGATCATGACGACGGCCGCGTTGGTGTTGCCGCCAATGATGGATGGGAAGACGGATGCGTCGGCGACGCGCAGGTTATCCAGACCGACGACCCGCAGCTGCGGGTCCACCACCGCAGCGGCATCGTTGCCCATGCGGCAGGTGCTCACCGGATGATGGACCGTATAGGCCTCTGCGCGGACATAGGCGGCAAGCTCGGCGTCGCTTTCGGCGGCGGGTCCGGGAGAGATCTCTTGGGCCCGGTACGCCGCGAAGGCGGTCGAGGCGAAGATCTTGCGCGTCAGACGTATGCCGTTGATCAGCGGCGGCAGATCCTCCGGCGCGGACAACAGATTCGGATCGATCAGCGGCGCCTCGAATGGGTCGGGGCTCGCCAGAGTGATGCGCCCGCGGCTGCGTGGATAGAGGCCGACGGGACTGACCGCAAAGCCGTGACCCACTGGAAACGGGAACGATGGACCCGGTCGCTTGGCCGGCTGGAAGACGAGTTGTACGTCGGGCTTGTCGAGTCCGGGAGTCGACTTCACGAACGCCGCGGATTCGAAGACGTTGTTGGCCATTGGGCCGCGGCGGAACAACAAATAGTCGGCGACATTCCAGAGATTTCGCGGCATCGCGCGAAGCGAGACGCCGTAGGACACGGGATTCCGCATGTGCATGTGAACCGGACTTGCAAGATGATCGTGAAGATCGCGTCCGACGCCCGGAAGATCATGCCGTACCGTGAGCCCCAAGGCGGCGAGGTGCTCGCCGTCGCCGATTCCGGAGAGCATCAGCAGCTGTGGTGACTGGATTGCGCCCGCGGCGAGCACGATTTCCCGATGCGCCTTCACGATGAGGCTGCCGCCTGCGGAGCGGGCCTCGACCGCCGCTGCGCGCCGACCATCGAGGACGATGCGAGTGGCCAGCGTGCCGGTCAGCACGACCAGATTCGGTCGTCCGAGCGCCGGCTGCAGGAAGGTGTTCGCCGTGGTCTCGCGCGCGCCGCCCCGGATCGAGAGCTGGCGCAGCGCCATCCCCTCGCTGTCCGCGCCATTCAAGTCGTCGCGGTATGAGTAACCTAGACCGGCAAGCGCGTCAAAGAAAGAGAAGTTGAGAGGATTCGGGTGCGTGACGCTGCGAACGTTCATCGGGCCGCCGTGGCCGTGGTACACGCTGGAGCCGAAATTCTCGTTGTGTTCGCTCTTGCGGAAGTACGGCAGGACCTCCCGGTAGCTCCAGCCCGTGGCCCCAGCGGCGGCCCACGCGTCATAGTCCCGCGGGTTTCCCCTGAAGTAGACCATGCCATTGATGAGCGCGGATCCGCCGAGGCCCCGCCCGCGAGGCACCGATATCCTGCGACCGTTCAGGTGCGGTTGAGGCACGGACTGGAAGCGCCAGTTCAGCGACGCCGACCGCTGCGCCATCACGATGGTGCCCGGCACGTTGACAAACACGCTCTTGCCCGAACCGCCTGCCTCGAGCAGACAGATCGTGCGGCGGGAATCCTCCGACAGCCGGGCAGCCAGTGCACAGCCGGCTGTCCCACCGCCCACCACGACGTAGTCGAACCCCTGTGCGGCATCTGTCATCTGCGCCTCGCCGTTCCTGTTCCCGCGACGCGACGGTGCGCGTGTGCGGTGATGATACGCCGCGGCAACGCGGTTTGAGTATCGGGGCTTATTCACGCGATGCCGACTGTGAGAGTATGGTGAAATGACGATCGGGGGGCGCTATGAGGCGGTGCCTGGGAAAGCTGGAGGTCAAGAGCGTTCGCGAAGGCGAGGGCAGGATGCCCATGCAGTTCGCCGTACCGGGCGTAACCGGCGAAGACCTGTCCGAGCTGCAGGCCTGGTACTGGAGCGATGAGCTGTCGATGGATCCGCACTCGGCGATCTTTCGCATCGAGGTGCGCAGCTACCTACTGAACGTCGATGGCCTCAACGTGCTGGTCGACACCTGTTGTGGCAACGACAAGCAGCGCAGTGTTCCCTGGGCGCATCGACTGCAGTCGCAGTGGCTGCAAAACCTCGCCAGCGCAGGCTGCGATCCTCGCGATGTTCATCTCGTGCTGTGCACGCATCTGCACGCGGATCATGTCGGGTGGAATACGCGTCTCGAGGACGGGCGCTGGGTCCCGACGTTCCCGAACGCCCGTTACGTGTTCAGCCGCAAGGACTTCGAGTTCTTTGGTCGGCAGACGCATGAAGCCCACAACCGAGAGGCCTACGTCGATTCGGTGCTGCCGGTGGTCGAGGCCGGGCTCGCCGACATCGTGGACAGCAGCTACTGCGTACATCGCGAGATCGAGGATGGCATCTGGCTCGAGGATGCGGCCGGTCACTCGCCCGGCAGCGTCGTCGTGAACGCCCAACGCGCCGGATCGCGTGCAATATTCATGGGCGACGTCGTGCACCACCTGATCCAGCTCGTACGGCCGGACATTCCGTTCTTCGCCGACGAGAATCCCTCGGAAGCCTGTGCCACGAGACTGCGCCTGCTGGCGCAGTGCGCGGACGGCGACGCCGTGCTGTTTCCCGCTCATTTCCCCGATCCGCCCGCCGGTCGCGTCCGCCGTGCGAAGCGCCATTTCTCCTACGGTTTTCTGTAGCTTGAGGTGCTTAGGTGCGCGAGGACGAAATCCCCGGAAGGCGCGCCGGTCTTCGCTCATGGTCGAGCAGCCCGCAGGCGCGGCCAGTATGAAGGGGCTCCCAGTTCTGGCTGGTCGCTTGGGCGCCGCCGATGAAAAGCCAATAGGAGGTCAGGTATGGGTCTCGTGGGATTTGGTCAACCGGACGACGGAATCATTCAAATATGTTACGTGGTGCCCGATATTCGTGCGGCCATGAATCTGTGGATCGATAAGCTGAAGGTGGGCCCCTGGTTCTTGCTCGATCACTTCGGCGGTACCAACCCGAAGTATCGTGGTCGAGACTCCAAGGCCGATGTGTCGCTTGCCATGAGCTTCGCGGGGCATATGAACATCGAACTCATCCAGCCCAACGATGCGGAGCCGTCGGTGTATCGCGAATGGATCGAGAAGCGTGGCTACGGTTTTCACCACTGGGGCCGCGCGACGAGGAATTTCGATCGGGACGTCGCGCACTATCAGGCGCAGGGGCATGATCTCGTGTTTCTCGCCGGCGTGCCGAGCGGGGGCAGCGTGGCGTACATGGACACCACGGCGCAGCTGCCTGGCTACGTCGAGCTCATCGAGCTGGGTGCGGGCTTCGAGGCGGTCTTCAGCAAGTTCTATCGCGCCAGTATCGGCTGGGACGGAGCGGACCCGGTGCGCTCATTCATCTGACGTTGATCTCGACCTTGATCCCATTGGGATCCTTCAGGAACAACTGGATCAATCCGGCGTTCGGCACTTCGTTGACGGAATAATCGACTGCGTGCGCGGACAGCCGGGCCTTCACGCCGGCCAAATCCGCGGCATTGAATGCAATATGATCGAGCGCCCCGGTGCCCGGCGCCGGCGTCGACACGCCGATGCCGGCCGCGATCGAATGCGCGGTGTAGGTATTCCATTCGGCGATATGGATACACGGCACATCGCCTATGTACAGCCAGTAGCCGGGAAACCCCAGCGGCGGTCGCGCGCCCTCGCGCAATCCGAGGGCGTCGCGATAGAAATCACGCGTCGCGTCGAGATCGTCGGTGAGCACCAGATAGTGTTCGAGTTGGGTCAGGGGCATGAATCACCTCGAGGGGCCGCGGACTCGGCCTGCTATCCAGCCGCGGACCATGATGGCGCAACCCGACCACTGCTTCGCGACAAGCGGATCGGCGCCGTCTCGCGCAGAAACACCGCCAGCACGGTGCCGACGATTGCGCAGACCGCCATGATCATGATGGGCGCCTGCAGACCATAGCGATCGGCAGCCCGGCCGGCGATTGCCGGCGCACTGACGCCGCCCAGTATCTCACCCAGCCCCACCACGATCCCCAGCGAAGTCGCCACGTAGCGGGCCGGAATGGTTTCCGAGGGCACCGTGCCCATGAACAGGGGAAAGGTCCCGCTGGCTGACCAGCCGATGAAAATGAGCGTGCCCAGCATGAACAGTGAACCATGAAAATGGAGCGCGGCGAGCGGAACCAGCAATCCGATGAAGTTGAAAATGACGATCACAGGTCGCCGTCCGAAGCGGTCCGACAGCGCCGGCACCACGAAGCTGAAGAAGGCGGCCGACAGGCCCAGCACGCTCATCAGCACGCTCATCTGGCCGTTGCCGATCTGCCGGACCTTGGTATAGAACAGCGGCAGAAAGGCCCATCCCAGCACCATCCACGCCACCATGAATATCGCCATCACCATGCACAGCCACATGTTCCTGTGCTGCAACATCTCTCTATAGCTCATCTCTCCATGGCTCATGCTCGTCTCGACGAGCGGCATCCCAGCGAGCGGCATCCCAGCGAGCGGCGTCCCAGCGAGCGGCTCGGCCGTCTGCGCAGGGTGCGCGGCCGGATGGGCAGCCGTCATCGTCGAGGCAGGCTGGCGCACGAATTTGGCAATGAGCAGGGCCATGATGAGACCCGGCACACCCGACAGATAGAAGGCCCAACGCCAGTTGAAGGTCGACGCCACAGCCACCAGGACGAGGGGCGCCGCAAACGAGCCCAGCAGATTGCTGCCGAAGTTCTGCATCACTCCCATGTTGTTGCCGCGCTTGGCGGCCGTGGATTCGATCGCCACCAGCGACTGTGAGATCGGCAGGATCGGTCCCTCTGCCAGGCCCATCAATAGGCGGGTCGAAAACAGGGTCACGAATGAAACCGCGAGCCCAGAGGCGAACGAGCACAGCGAAAATGCCACTACGGTGATCAGCAGCAAGATCTTGCGATTGCCGGTGCGATCGGAGTACGCACCGCCCAGAAACGCGGCGACAGCCCAGGTGAAGGACAGCGCGGATGCCACGAGCCCGACCTGGCTGTTGCTGAAATGCAAGTCATCGGCGATGAAGGGCATCAGGAAACTGGCGGCATTGCGGTCGAAGAACACGAAGCCAAAGGTGATGGTGAGCACCCAAATCAGCCTGGTTTCGTATTTCATCCGGGCGACTCTACTCGATGAGCGTTTGCAGGTGGGTACGCTGGACAGCAGGTTCTTGTTCACTATGGGTAGAGTCTAACAGCTCCCTACGGCAGACCCTTATGGTAGTTCGGGTTGCACGGTGCCGCCGCTGTGGAAGCGCAGCGGTCGCAATGGTTTTGTCCGCGGAACTAGACACGTGAATACACGCGCCACGCATATCGGTTCGCTGCAGAGCGTTGATCGGCGCTCGTTCGTACGCGGGGTGGGCATATTGACCGGGGTGATCGCCTTGGGCAGTCCGCTCGCCGCCATTGTGCCGAGTCGCGCCTGGGCAGTGGAGCTGCGCGTGCTGTCTTCGGCAGAGGCCGCAGCGCTGCTGGCCATGATCCGCACCATTGCGCCGCACGACACGCTCGAAGATGCCGCTTACGCCCTGGTCGTCGATGCCGTCGATGGGGACGCGGCGGGTTCGGCGGAGGCGCGCACCGATCTCAAGGCCGGCATTGCGAGCCTGGGCGACGGGTTTGCCCTCATGCCGGAGGTCGAACGTGTCGAGCACCTGAAGCGCATCGAATCCGGCGCATTCTTCCAGTCCGTGCGTGTGAAAACCCTGATGGTCCTCTACAGCAATCCGATCGCCTGGGCGCACTTCGGCTTTCAGGGTGAGTCGTTCTCGAAGGGTGGGTACCTGCTGCGCGGCTTCAACGATCTGAAGTGGCTACCCGAAGTGCCGCTGGCCGATAGCGGCCCGATGCCGGCCGTGTAGGGAACAGGTTCGTGCCGCGCTTCGAGCTCAACGATTCGGACGTCGTCGTCATCGTCGGTTCCGGTGCCGGCGGCGGCACTATGGCAAATGAACTCACGCGTCGCGGCCTCAAGGTCGTGCTGTTCGAGGCGGGCAAGCGTCAATCGCTCGCGACTTTTTCACAAAATCCAGGTGAAGCATTCGCTCAGCTCACCTGGCTCGAGCCGCGCACGCAGAGCGGCACCTGGGACCCGGTGAAAACTTCGCCGACGCTTCCGGCCTGGCACTGCCGCACGGTGGGCGGCACGACGGTGCACTGGACCGCCGCGACGCCGCGGCTCCAGTCCTACGAGATACGCGCGCGCAGCGTGTATGGCGACATACCCGGGGCCTCGCTCGCCGACTGGCCAATCGACTACGCGGAGCTGAAGCGCTGGTATCAGGTGGCCGAGAAGCGGCTCGGGGTCACACGCCGCAACGGCAATCCGGGCATGCCGGCATCGAACAATTTCAAGGTGATGTATGCCGGTGCGCGGCGCCTGGGCTACAAGCGCGTGCACACCAACTATCTGGCGATCAATTCGCGCGCGCGCGACGATCGGGCATTCTGTATCCAGCAGGGCTTCTGCGTCCAGGGCTGCAAGACCGGCGCCAAGTGGAGCACGCTGTATACGGAGATTCCGCGGGCCGAAGCCAGCGGCAGGCTCGACTTGCGCAGTGAATGCTTCGTTACACGAATCGAGCACGACGATGCGGGCCGCGCCACCGGCGTCGTGTATCGAGACGCTGCGGGAGTGGAGCAGCGCCAGCGCGCGCGCATCGTGTGCGTCGCGGGCAACGCCATCGAGACCGCGCGCCTGCTCCTGCTTTCGGAGTCGGGGCGCTTCAAGCACGGACTGGCCAATGGATCCGACCAGGTCGGTCGCAACTACTGCCATCACGTTCTGAGCTTTGTTTTCGGCATCTTCGATCAACCCGTAAGCTTCTGGCGCGGCGCGGTGCTGGCAGGCGTCGTGGAGGACGAAAATATCCACGATCCGCGCCGCGGCTTCGCGGGCGGCTATCACCTGGAGCTCGCGATGCTCGACCTGCCGACGCTTCCGCTCATCGGGCTGCCTTACGGCTGGGGGCGCGATTTTGCCTCGGTCGTCGACAACTACCGCAACATGGCCGGCATGCTCGTCAACGGCGAAGACCTGCCGCGCGCCGATAATCGCATCACGCTGTCGACGACGCGCAAGGACGCCTACGGCCTGCCTGTGGCGCACATCCATTGCGATCCACACCCGAACGATCTGGCCATGCGCGCTCACGCGACCGGGCAGGGGCGCAAGATATACGAAGCAGTGGGCGCGAAGCGCACGGTGGTGAGCCCCATTCCGCCTGCCACGCACCAGATGGGCACCGCGCGAATGAGCCGCGACCCGGGGCAGGGCGTCACCGACCCTTATGGGCGCACGCACGAGGTGCCGAACCTGTTTATTTCAGACGGCAGTGTGCAGACTACGGCCGGCGCTGCGAATCCCACGCTCACGATCGTCGCCCTGACGCTGCGCCAGGCTGAGCATATTGGGCGCGAGGCGGCTGCGGGGCGGCTATAGGCGTGCACCGGCAGGCCCCGGCCTGTTGCCGGCGGCGCCGCGCACTCCTTAGAAGCGTCGCGGGTTTCCACCCCAAAAATCAACGGATCAGACAACGGAGGACATCATCGTCATGAGCCAGCAAAATCTCGAAAGCCTGCTAAAGAGCTCCGGCAACATTGTGGACATGCTGCGCAATTCGCGCATCGGGGCCTATGTGTATCCCGTGGTGCCCAGCGAGTTCTACAACTGGCGCGACGAGCAGCGCGCCTGGCGCGAGACCGCCGTGCTGTTCGACCAGACGCACCATATGGCGGAGTTGACCGTCACGGGCCCGGACGCCTTGAAGCTCATTTCGCATACCACCATCAACAGCTTCAACAACTTTGCCGTGAACAAAGCCAAGCAGATGGTGCCGGTCAGCTACGACGGCTATGTCATCGGCGATGGCATCCTGTTCTATCTAGGCAAGGACGAGCTGCTGTTCGTCGGTCGCGCGCCGTCGGTGAACTGGATTCAATTTCAAGGCGAGACCGGCGGCTTCAAGGTGGATATGATCCGTGACGATCGCTCGCCCTCGCATCCGCGCGGCAAGGCTGTCACGCGACGCCACTATCGCTATCAGGTGCAGGGGCCGAATGCCGCCAAAGTGCTGGAAAAGCTCAACGGCGGACCGCTCCCCGACGTCAAATTCTTCACCATGGATGCCATCAACATCAAGGGCCGCAAAGTGCGCGCCCTGCGTCACGGCATGGCGGGCGCTCCCGGACTGGAAGTCTGGGGTCCCTACGCTGAGGGCGATGAGATACGCGATGCGATAGTGGAAGCCGGGCGCGACTTCGGTCTGGTGCCGGTCGGTTCGCGCGCCTACGCCAGCAATACGCTGGAATCCGGATGGATTCCGTCACCGCTGCCGGCGGTGTACACCGGCGAAAAGATGAAGAAGTATCGCGAGTGGCTGCCGGCCGCCGGCTACGAAGGCACGGGTTCGATCGGCGGAAGCTTCGTCTCCAAGAACATTGAAGACTATTACCTGACGCCCTATGAATTGGGCTACGGCCCGTTCGTGAAGTTCGATCATGACTTCATCGGACGCGAGGCGCTCGAGAAGAAATCCAAGGAGCCGCATCGCAAGAAGGTGACCTTTGCGTGGAACGGCGAAGACTGCGCCAAGATCTACGCCTCGTTGTTCATGCCGGGCACCGACAATTACAAGTTTCTCGACATACCCATCGCCAACTACGCATCGTCCTCGTACGACAAGGTAATGATGGGCGGCAGGGTTGTCGGTTACTCGATGTTTGGCGGCTACAGCTACAACGAACGCACGGCGCTGTCGCTGGGTGTGGTCGATCCCAACATCAATGTGGGCGACGTGCTCACGCTGGTGTGGGGCGAGGAGAACGGCGGCACCAAGAAAACCACGGTCGAACGGCACAAACAGCTCGATGTGCGGGTGAAAGTGGCGCCGGTGCCCTACGCGCGTGATGCGCGCGAGGGATATCACCAAGGCTGGCGCACGCGGCAGTCCTGATCGGATCCGCAGGGCGGCAAAAGGCGCGGGATTGCGTTCGGGTAGGAGGCTGTCGCACTATGGCGTACACGTTTCGCATCGGGAGTGCACCATGAATGCGCAGCCTAAGCCCCGCGAGTTCCCGCTGCCCAGTTCGGTGAAGGTCGTAAAGGGTACCGAAAGGGCGCAGGCGGCCTATCCATACCATATTCAATTTTCGAAGGCCGACGACCGGAAATTCTGGTTTTACAATTCCATGCACTTTCCCGAGCCCATGTCCGCATTCGACATGGTGACGGCGGAGGCGGCCTACTGCGCGCTGGGCGCGGCCAACACCCGCGTGCATTGTCTGCCTACCACGCTTGGTATCGATCACCGAATCATCAATGGCCGGGTGTACATCGGCGGCAACGCGGTTACCGATCCGGCGGAGATCGCGCGCCGCACCGCGGAGTTCCAGAAGCGCGCCTTCTATTACTACCAGAACTGGGAATCGCTGTACGCGCAATGGAAGCAGAAGATGCTGCGGCTCATCGAGGACGCGAAGGCCACGCCGGACCCCGCACTGCCCGAGTTCGAGCCGCTCGAGCACGTGCATGCGGGCCGCGGTATCGCCTCGAACCACGACCTGCTGGTGATCTACCAGAGGACGATCGAGGGCTACTTTCGGATGTGGCACCACCACTTCGAGTTTCTGCTGCTGGGCTACGGCGCATATCTGACCTTTTTCGGGTTCTGCAAAAAGGCGTTTCCGGAGATCACCGACCAGACCATCGCGCGGATGGTGGCGGGAATCGATGCGGAGATATTCCGGCCCGACGATGAACTGCGGCGCCTCGCACATCGTGCGGTCGAGCTTGAAGTCGATGCGCACTTCCTTGAAGGGGCCTCGGTCGACGACATTCTTGCCTCGCTGCGCGCATCGGGCGAACCCGGCCGCCGCTGGCTCGAGGAGCTGCAGATTTCGCGCGATCCCTGGTTCAACATCAACGTCGGCGATGGGTTCTATCACTATCACCGCAGCTGGAACGACGATTTGTCCATGCCGTTCGCCGCGCTTCAGGGTTACGCGCGCAGCGTGCGCGCGGGAGAGTCGCTCGAGCGCCAGGTTGGCCGGCTGCTCGACGAGCGCAGCCGGCTGATCGCCGACTACCGCGAGCTTCTCGCAAGCGAGGCAGAGCGCGCGGCCTACGACCAGATGATTGCCCTGGCGCACCGAGTTTTCCCGTACGTCGAGGGGCACAAGTTCTACTGCGAGCATTGGTACACCAACCTGTTCTTCAACAAGATCCGCAGCTTCGGGTCACTGCTGACCGCGCACGGCTTCTTCGGAAGCGCCGAGGACGTGTTCCATCTCACGCACTACGAGCTCGAGGCGGCGATCATCGACCTGATGAACGCGTGGTCGAGCGGTTCCGCACCGCGAGGCCCCGACTACTGGCCGCCGATCGTCGCCGAGCGCAAGGCGGCGATCATCGAGTGGGCGCGGCACGAAACGCCGCCGGCGCTCGGACCCATTCCGGACGTCATCGATGACCCCGCCATCGTGATGCTGTGGGGGATCACGCGCGAGAGCCTCGACAATTGGCTGTCGGCCGGCGCGGCGGCGGACAGCAACGAGGTACGCGGCTTTGCGGCTTCGTCGGGCGTGGTGGAAGGGACCGCACGCATTGTGAAGTCGGTCGAAGAGATCTCGCGCCTGCAGCAGGGGGACATTCTCGTCTGCCGGGTCACGAATCCGACCTGGACACCCATCTTTCAGAAGATTCGCGCTGCGGTGTCCGACATCGGCGGCTCCATGAGCCACGCCGCCATCGTCGCGCGCGAGTACGGGCTGCCGGCGGTGGTGGGCACCGGCAATGCCACCTCGAAAATCAAGGACGGCCAGCGGATTCGCGTCGACGGCGGACGGGGCATCGTTACGTTGCTGCAGTAATTCCTGGCATCGAACCGCGTGCTCGTGGCGAAGTACATTAGTTGGTTTCGGGATATCGGGCTCGACGACCGTCCCAGGGCGGGCGGCAAAGGTGCAAGCCTGGGCGAGCTGCATCGAGCCGGCATCGATGTGCCGCCGGGCTTCGTCGTGCGCACCGAGGCGTTCGAGGGTTTCATCGACGCGCTGGAACGGCGCTCGCCGCTGCGGGCGCGCGTCGAGGGACTCCCTGCGGATGACCTGGAGCAGATGAGCGCTGTGTCGCGCGAGTTGCGCACGCGCATCGAAGAGGCGCCTCTGCCGGAGGATCTGCACGATGAGATCCGCGATGCTTACGGGCGCCTGGGCGCGTCGGGGGTCCCGCCGGCCGTCGCGGTGAGATCGTCGGCGACGACCGAGGATGCTGCGGATGCGAGCTTCGCCGGCCTTCAGGACACCTACCTTTGGGTCACGCAGGCCGATTCAGTGATGCGCAAGATCCGCAGCTGCTGGGCCAGCCTGTATTCACTCGAGTCGCTGAGCTATCGCCTGCGGCATGGGATTGCGGAATCGACCGTGGCCATGGCGGTGGTCGTGCAGACCATGGTGGATGCGCGCACGGCCGGTGTGATGTTCACGCGCAGTCCGATCAGCGGGGATCGATCCGTGATCACCATCGAGGGGGCCTGGGGACTCGGTTCGGCGCTGGTCAGCGGCGAAGTGACGCCGGATCGCTGGGTGGTGGCAAAAATCACCGGCGAAATCTCGGTGCGCGACATCTCGGACAAGGCCATACGCCATGCGCAGTCGCCGCTCGGCGGCGTCGAGGAGCTTCCCGTGGAGGAGTCTCTGCGCCGCCAGCCCTGCCTTTCCGACCGGGAACTGGACTCGCTTCGCGCCATCGGCAAACAGGTTGAGCGCCACTACGGACGGCCGCAGGACATCGAGTGGGCCATCGACCGGCACACGGAGCAGATCTTGCTGCTGCAGAGCCGGCCCGAGACGGTTTGGTCGAACAGAGACAGTGAGACGGCGGTGACGAGCGTCACCGACCCGTTGCTGCACGTCATGAGCATCTTCGGAGGACGACGGTGACCTTGACCGCCGCGGATGTTGCGGAAATCATGCGGCTGGTCGAAGGGTCGAAGTTCGACGAGCTGAGCCTCGAGATAGACGGCGTCAAGTTGACGCTGCGCCGTGCCGGCGCAACCGGCGGATTTGCTCGGACCCTGACGACGCAATCGGGTCCATCGGACGCAGCCGCCACGGCCGCTTCGCATGCGGAAGCGGCAATCGCGCAAACTGCGGCGCCTATTGCCGCTTCGGGCCCGGGCGACGCGAACCTTTCGGATATCACATCGCCGATGCTCGGCACATTTTACCGGGCGCCCAAGCCGGGATCCGCGCCGTTCGTCGAGATCGGCTCGGCGGTGGACGAGGACAGCGTCATCGCCATCATCGAAGTCATGAAGCTCATGAATTCGGTACGGGCCGGTGTAAAGGGTGTGATCACGGAAATCCTGCCGGCCGACGAGACGCTGGTGGAGTTCGGCGAAGTCCTGATGCGGGTGCGCAAGGGCGCCTGATCCATGGCCATTCGCCGAATCCTGATTGCCAATCGCGGAGAAATCGCCACGCGCATCATCAGAACCTGCCGCGCCCTCGATATCGAGACGGTGCTGGCAGTCTCTTCGGCCGACCGCGACGGCGAGCCGGCACGACAGGCCGATCGTGTCGTGTGCATCGGCCCCGCAAGGTCCGCCGACAGCTACCTGAATGTCGCGGCCATCGTGCACGCCGCGGTCGCCACGGGAGCGGATGCGATCCATCCCGGATACGGCTTTTTATCCGAGCGCGCGGCCCTGCCGCAGTTGTGCGCGGCCGCGGGCATCGTTTTCATCGGACCGACGGCGGATCAGATCGTCGCGATCGGCGACAAGCTGCGGGCGCGCGGCGAAGCGGAGACGGCCAACGTACCGGTCGTGCCGGGCGGCGCCGCGAATTCGCGTGCGGAGGCGCAGATTCTGGCACGAAGGATCACGGTGCCGCTGCTCGTCAAGGCGGTGGGCGGGGGCGGAGGTCGCGGCTTGAAGCTGGTCGAGCGGATCGAAGACCTGCCGGAGCTGCTCGATCTGGCCGCAGCCGAGGCGGGGGCGGCATTCGGCGACGCGCGCATCTATCTGGAGCACTACATTGACCGTGCTCGCCATGTCGAAGTGCAGGTCCTGGGCGATGGCGAGGGGCGAGTCATTCAGCTGGGTGAGCGCGATTGCTCCGTACAGCGCCGCTACCAGAAACTCATCGAGGAGACGCCGGCTCCGGGCCTGTCGGCGGCGCTGCGCACTTCACTGCACCAAGCCGCCGTGCGCTTCGCGCAACGCCTCGCCTATCGAGGCGCCGGAACGGTCGAATTCATCGTCGATGCGCAGCGCGAGGCCTTCTATTTTCTCGAGATGAACGCCCGCATCCAGGTCGAGCATCCGGTGACCGAGGCCGTCACCGGCATCGACCTCATCGCCGAACAGATCGCAATAGCGGACGGAAGCGGCCTGCGGCTGCGGCAATTCGAAGTTCGAGCAACGGGATGTGCCGTCGAATGCCGGGTCAACGCCGAGGACTATCGCAACGGGTTCCGCCCGAGTCCCGGACGCGTCCGCGACGTGTCATGGCCCTCCGGCGAGGGTATTCGCGTGGATACACACATCGTTCCGGGATCCAGCATCCCCCCTTTCTATGATTCGCTGATGGGCAAGATCATCGCGTCGGGTCCGGATCGCGCCGGTGCGCTGGCGCGCCTGCGCGGCGCAATCGCCGCGACGCGCATCAGCGGGGTGCAGAGCAATCTCGGCTTCCACGACGCCGTGCTGCACGATCCGGAGTTTCAAACCGGGGGTGTGGACACGGGCTTCGTGGCCCGGTTGTATGCGCGCCGGCCGGACCTGTGCGATCGAGTCAAGACCGGTGCCTCGCATGGCTGACGTTCAATTGGTCGAGACCTCGCTGCGCGATGGCAACCAGTGCCTGTGGGCGGCCTTGGGTATAGATACGGCGAGGACACTAAGCATCGCCGAGGCGATGGACAGCGTCGGTTTCCGCGCCATCGACTTCACGACCTCGACACACATGGGGGTGGCGGCGCGATACAAGAAAGAGGATCCGTGGGAGCGGATTCGACTCATGGCGGCCGCGACGCCGCGTACGCCGCTGCAGTTCATGTCGACCGGTTTTCGATTCATCTCCTGGGAGACTGCAGGCCCGGATTTCATGGCGCTCGCGTTCCGGACGCTCGCGCGCAGCGGCATCCGGCGCTTCTGCCTCGCGGATCCCATGAACGATGCGGACTCGAACATGGCCTGCGCACGCATGGTGAAGGAGGGCGGCGGCGGTTACGTCATCGTGGCGCTCGTATTCACCTTAAGTCCGATCCATGACGATGCCCACTACATCGAGCGGGCGCGCAAGCTCGCAGCCTGTCCGGCCATCGATGCGCTCTATATCAAGGACCCGGGCGGACTGCTCAGTCCCTCGCGGGCGCAAACGCTGATTCCGGCCGTCAAGGCCGTGATGGCCGGGAAGCCTTTGGAGCTGCACTCCCACTGCACCATCGGGCTCGCCGAGCACACCTATATGGACGCACCCAACCACGGCGTGTCGGCGCTGCAGTGTGCTTCCGGGGCCGCCGCAGACGGGACTTCGAACCCGCATTCCGCACGCCTGGTCGCGAATCTTCGGGCGCTGGGACATCGCGTGGCCGTCGATGACGAGGCGCTGGGCCGTGTCAACCGGTACTTCACTCAGCTCGCCGAGGCGGAGGGTCTGCCCGTCGGCGCGCCCCAGGCTTTCGATGCCCGCTACCTCCAGCATCAGCTGCCGGGCGGCATGGTCGGCACCACGCGCCGCCAGCTTGCCGAAGCCCGGCTGTCGCACCTCGAGGGAGCTGTGATCGAGGAGTTGGGCAGGGTCCGCGAGGAGCTCGGGTGGCCCATCGTCATGACGCCCTTCGCGCAAATCCTCATGACGCTCGCCGTGATGAATGTGATGAACAAGGAGCGCTACAAAGTCATCCCGGACGAGGCGATCCGCTACGCGATCGGCCGATTCGGCCGGCCGACGGTGCCGATAGCCGCTCACGTGATGGAGCGCATCGAATCGCTGCCGCGCACGCGAGAGTTGCGCGCCGAGCCTGAAATGGCGAGCCTCGAGGAGTTACGGCGGCGCATTGGCGGGCGGTTCAGCGATGAGGAATTTCTGCTGCGCGCCACGATGCCGGCCGGGCAGGTCGATGCGATGGTGGGGGCCGGCCCCGCCCGGCGACACTACGATCCGGCCGTAAGTCCTGTCCTCGATCTCATCCGAAAACTCGCCGCGCGCAGCGACCTCGAATACATCGCCATCGACAAGCCGGGAATGAGGCTGGAACTGCGCCGCCATGCCGCGTGCGGTGCGGCTGACGACCTGGCGGGGGCCGTGCGGTGAGCAGGCCTGCGAAAGCCGCCGCGCCGCTGCGCCTGAAGGGGCTGATGTTCGATCTGGACGGCACGCTCCTGTTGAGCGACCGGTCCCTGGGCGGTTACGAAATCCTGCCGGGTGCGGCCGAACTGCTGACCGAACTTGCGCGGCGGGCCGTTCCCTTCGTGGTATTGACCAATGGGAGCGCTTATCCACCGGCCGAGCAGGCCGCGAAACTGCGCAGCGCCGGCCTGCCGGTGCGCGACGAGTGCATGATCACTCCCTCAAGCGTCGCAGCCGACCTCATGGTGCGCGCCGGCGTGCGGCACGCGCTGGTCCTCGGCAGCTCCGGGGTCGGTCAGGCTCTGCGGGATGCGCGAATCGAAACGGTGCAGGCGGGTGAGCATGGCGAACGCGACGTTCAGGCCGTGTACGTGGGCTGGTATCCGGAATGCACGATGAAGGCCATCGAAGCCGCCTGTCATGCGATCTGGGCCGGAGCGCGGCTTTACGTGGCTTCCGATGTGCCGTTTTTCGCCACCAAGCAAGGCCGAGCCATGGGCTATTCCTATGCGATCGTCGGCGCCATTCGCCGTGTGACCCGCGCGCCGATGATCCTGACGGGCAAGCCCTCGCTGCACGCGCTGCGGTTCGTGGCGCGTCGTCTCGGGTTGCGGCCCCGCGACCTCGGCATCGTGGGTGACGACCCATCGGTCGAGATCATCATGGCGCGGCGCGGTGGCGCGAAGGCCTTCGGCGTGACGACGGGAGTCACTGCACGCGAGGAATGGGAGCGCCAGACCGGCCTGCGGCGCCCCGAGCAAGTCCTGCAGCGCCTCGGCGATCTGCTTGAGAGCGTGCCCCCATCGCCGTCCGATCTTCGCGCCGGTGTGACGCGGTGACGAGCGTTCGCGAAGGCGACCTGTTGTGGACGCCGAGCGAGACCCGGCGGGAACGCTCACACGTGCTGCGCTTCATGCAGTGGCTGAAAGAGCATCGAGGACTTCGCCTGGAAAGCTACGATGCCCTGTGGCGCTGGTCCGTCACTGATCTGGAATCGTTCTGGCACTCGATCTGGGATTATTTCGGCATTCAGGCATCGGCATCGGCGCCCTTCAGCAGAGTGCTTGGGCGGCGCGGCATGCCGGGTGCGGAATGGTTCCCGGGGGCGCGGCTCAACTACGCCGGCTATATTCTCGCGCGCGAGCGTCCCGAGGCGACGGCCGTCATGAGCATGCGCGAGGGTGAACCGCTGTCGCGGATGAGTTGGGCCACGCTGGGCGACCAGGTGCGGATCCTGGCGACGCAATTGCGTCGGATGGGCGTTGGGCCCGGCGATCGCGTCGTGGCGGTGCTGCCCAATGCACCTCAGGCGGCGATCGCAACCCTGGCCACCGCCAGCATTGGCGCCATCTGGAGCTGCTGCGGCCCCGACTTCGGCACCAAGGGCGTGCTGGAGCGCTTCAGGCAGCTTGCGCCCAAGGTCTTTTTTTACGTCGATGCCTACCAGTATGGCGGTAAGCATTACGACCGCTCCGCCGAACTGCGCGACATCCTGAAGGGACTGGATACCCTCGAGCATGCGATTCATGTGCCTTACGCCGCAGGAGGCACGCAGCGGATGCCCCGCCCCGGCAATGCACGGTGCTGGGACGAGCTGATGGATCAGCCGCGGGTAGCTCCGGCGGATTTTGCATGCGAGCAGGTGGCGTTCGACCACCCGCTCTGGATCCTGTTTTCCTCGGGAACGACCGGACTCCCCAAGCCGATTGTTCACGGGCATGGGGGCATCCTCCTCGAACATCTGAAACATCTGCACTTCAACTACGAGGCAACGAGCGGCCAACCGTTGTTCTTCTTCACGGCCACATCGTGGATGGTGTGGAACTTTCTATTAAGCTCACTCGCCGCGGATGTCATCCCCGTGCTCTATGACGGCAACCCGGCATACCCGGGGCCGGATGCGCTTTGGAAAGTCATCGAGGAATCGGGCGCGACGCTGTTCGGCACCAGTCCCGCCTACGTCGATCTGCAGCGCAAAGCCGGCGTCGTCCCGGCGCAGCGATTCGACTTGAATCGGCTCGAATCGGTGACGCTGGCGGGCTCCCCGGTCACGGCCGAGTGCATGCAATGGATATACGAGAACGTGAAGGCGGATCTATGGGTGGCATCCGGAAGCGGGGGCACCGACTGCTGCACGGGGTTCGTGGGCGGGGTGTCGATGCTGCCGGTGTACGCGGGTGAGATCCAGGCGCGCGCGCTGGGGTGCGCCGCCTTTGCGTTCGACGGTGAGGGGCGGGAGATCATCGATGAGGTGGGCGAGCTCGTAATCACACAGCCGATGCCCTCGATGCCGGTGAAATTCTGGGACGATCCGCAGGACCAGCGCTACCGCGAGAGCTACTTCGACGTCTATCCCGGCATCTGGCGCCACGGGGATTTCGTTCGGTTCAATCAGCGCGGCGGTGTGTACGTGCTGGGTCGGTCGGATTCCACCCTCAACCGGCACGGCATCCGCATCGGTACTGCGGAAATCTACCGCTCGCTCGCCCTGCTCGAGGAGATCGACGATGCGCTGATCGTCAATCTGGATCTGCCGGGCGGCAAATTCTTCATGCCGCTGTTCGTGAAATTGCGGGGCGGGCGGCTGCTCGATGAGCCGCTCGCTCGGCGTGTGGGCGAGCAGCTTCGCCGCGATTACTCTCCGCGCCACGTGCCGGACAAGATTTACCAGGTGCAGGAGATTCCCTACACGCTCACGGGCAAGAAGCTCGAGGTGCCCATACGGCGAATTCTCATGGGTGTGGATCCGGACAAGGCAGCCAACCGCGCGGCGCTGAGGAATCCCGCCGCGCTCGACTATTTCATCGACTATGCGAAGAATCAGCGCGACTTCGCGCGCAACGAGGGACGCGCGTGATTCGATGTCGCCGGCTGATGCCCCTGGCTGCCGCACGGAAGCGATGCGCTAGACGGTGAGAGGGAAGGACCCGAAATCGATCATCGATCACGGCGCCATGAGCGTGGGCCAATGGCTTGCGGTTCTCGTCACCGTGGGGCTCAACGCGATGGACGGTTTCGACGTCCTGTCGATCAGCTTCGCTTCTCCCGGAATTGCGAAGGACTGGGGAGTGGACAAGGCCACGCTCGGTTGGGTTCTTTCGATGGAATTGGTGGGCATGGGTCTGGGTTCCGTGCTGCTCGGCGGGGTGGCCGACAAGACCGGGCGGCGCCCCACCATCCTCGGCTGTCTGCTTGCCATGACCGTCGGCATGCTCGGCGCGAGTCTGGCCGGCGGCGTCCCGACGCTGCTCATCTGGCGGCTGCTCACGGGTCTTGGGATTGGCGGCATGCTGGCTTCCATCAGTGCAGCCGCGGCGGAACTATCCAGCCAGCGCTGGCGGAGCCTCGCCATGTCCCTGATGGTGATCGGCTATCCGCTCGGTGGAGTGTTCGGCGGCATGGTCGTGCAGAGATTGCTGGCCGGCGGCACCTGGCACGATGTCTTCATCTTCGGCGGCTGGGTCACCGCGGCCTTCATTCCTCTCGCATGGTTCCTGGTGCCCGAATCCGTGGCTTTCCTGGATCGCCGGCGCAAGCCGGGCGCGCTGGAAGCCATCAACCGGATCCTGACGCGCTTTGGTCACGAGTCGATGGTTGCGCTCACCCCGGACACCGTGGAATCGGCGCAGCGCTCGGTGACGGATATCTTCAAACCGGGCCTGATCGTCACGACGGTGCTCATCACTTTCGGTTATTTCGCGCATGTCACGAGCTTCTACTTCATCATCAAGTGGGTGCCGAAATTGGTTGTCGACATGGGCTTCGCGCCGAGGGCGGCGGCCGGCGTGCTGACCTGGGCGAATGTGGGGGGCGCCGCGGGAGTCGTGATCTTCGGACTGATTGCAACGCGCGTCGGGCTGAAGGCGCTTACCATCGTCGCGCTGGTCGGCTCGTCGGCCATGGTCGTCTGGTTCGGTCGCGGCCCGCCTGGTCTTGCGTCGCTATCGAGCACGGTGGCGATGGCCGGCCTGTTCATCAACTCAGGCATTGGAGGGTATTACCTGCTGTTCGCCAAGGTTTTTCCGACGCATGTGCGCGCGACGGGCGCCGGCTTCGCGATAGGCGTGGGCCGCGGGGGCGCGGTGCTGGCGCCCGTCATCGCCGGGTATCTATTCCAGGCGGGATTCGGACTGCAGGCCGTCGCCGCGATGATGGCCACAGGCTCGCTGCTGTCGGCGGCGGCGCTGCTGGCGCTCAAGGTGCGAGCGACCGAGTAGCTCGCGCGATTGCCTAGGAAAGCGCCCGGCCGAGACGTCAGCAGCTCAAGCGGACCTGTTGCGCCAGCTGTCGGCGTAGGCGGTGCGTGCCACGTTCGAGTACGGCACGGGCGAGACCACGGCCTTGATCTCCACCTGTCTGTGGCGCTCGACCGTCGGCTTGGTCGTACCGCCGCCGGGCTCGCCCCACACGAAGGTCACCTCGGTGCCCGGCGCCGCGTAGCGCTCATCGACCATGGCCAGCGTGAGCATCTTGCCTTCATTGGCGCTGTAGCCGATCCAGGTGGACAGGCCCACGAGTTTGCCGTCCGCCGTCACCCGATCGAAGGGGTGCATGCAATACACGGCGCTCGGGAACTCGATGAACTTGGCGCGCAGGCCCTGATCGAACATCGTGAACAGCGCATCGGTCACCGACACATTGTCGAGGGCCAGTGTGACCTTCCTGCGATGCGGCCCTGCGGCCATCTTTTCAAGCGCTGCGCGGCCGATGAATTCGTGGTCGAATTTGACGAAGAGCCCGTAGCCGAGCTCCCAGGGCGTGAGGTAATAATCCTCGATATCGGCGGAGACGAAACTCCCGCCGATGGAGGCCTTGGCCTCGTAGTGATTCGCCGTCAGCCATTCGCGGTAGGGTTTCATCTTCTCGCCGGTGTACACGGCGGGAAGCGGCGAGGGTATCCAGCCCGATTCCAGCGTATTCGAGGAATAGCAGCGCCCGCCGACCAGCCTCAAGCCGTGCGCCTTGCCCGCCTCGACCAGGGCCGCGTGAATCGCGGGACCGTCGGCCCAGGGACCCATCAATTCGAATCCCGGCTGCCCGGCCATTCCGTGCCGCAAGGCGCGCACCGCGCGGCCCGCAATCTGCATGCCGCACATGTTGAAGAATTTGAGGTCCGGTGCGGGGCGGCCCGTTGCCGACTCGATCACCTTCGAGGCGTTCGGACCCTGCAATTGATAGCGGTAGTGGCGCCGGTTTTGCGGATCCGGACGCGCCGCCGTGCGTTCGTCGTAGGTGCAGGTCACGCGGCGGCCGCTGTTCTGCGCGCTGAACAGCACCCAGTTGAGTACCGGTGCACGACCGACCAGATTGAACTGATTTTCCGCCAGGTAGAACAGGATCACATCGCCGATGACGTAGCCGTCGTGGCTGCACGGCACGAACTGCTTGGCCTTGTCGGGAGCGAAGCCCTTGAAACTGTTGATGCCGAGCCCGTTGAGAAACGCGAGCGCGTCCGGCCCTTCCACCATGAGCTCGGCCATGTGGTAGGACTGGTTGAATAGCACGCAGCTTTGAGCCCAAGCGCGCTGCTCATCCCGCCAGTTCGTGTATTCGGCGGGCACGCCCGGATAGACGTTCGGGCCCGCCTGCTGATTGCGCAGGAACTCAACGATGCTGTCGACGCCGTTCAGGATTGATTCGAGCGACGCAACGGCGCCTCGTGATGATGCAGACATCGTTGAAGCACCTAGAGCTGAATAATCACGGTTTTCATTTCCGTGTAAGCCTCGACGCCCTGCCGCCCCTGTTCGCGCCCGATGCCGGATTGCTTGTAGCCGCCAAAGGGCAGTGCCGGATCGATCACGGCGTGGCAGTTGCCCCAGACTGTGCCGGCCTTGATCTTGGCGGCGAGGCGGTGCATGGCGGACAGATCCTTGGTCCAGATACCGGCACCCAGGCCGTAGCAGGTGTCGTTGGCCGCTTTCGCGACCTCGTCGAGGTCATCGAATCGCTGCGCCACCACGACCGGGCCGAAGATCTCATCGCGCACCACACTCATGCTGGGCTTCACATTGACCAGCACGGTCGGATTGACGTAGTAACCATTGGCCGCAGCGCTGTCGCCTCCGAGCGCGACCGACGCGCCGTCGCGTTTGCCCGCCTCGATGTAACCCATGACGCGGTCCATCTGCTCTTTCGAGACCAGCGGACCCATGTGCGCCTGCGGGTCGAGCGACGGGCGCGGCTTCCAAAACGCCGACGCAGCCGCGACGCCCTCGATGACACGGTCGAAAATGGAGCGGTGCGCGAACAGGCGGGAGCCGGCGATGCAGACCTGGCCGGAATTGAAGAAGATGGCGCCGGCGGCGGCGGGCGCCACTTCGTCGACGTTGACATCAGGCATCACGACCACCGGCGACTTGCCGCCGAGCTCGAGCGTGACGCGCTTCATCGTATCGGTGGCATTGCGGTTGATGAGCTTGCCCACTTCCGTCGAGCCGGTGAAGGCGATCTTGTCGACGCCGGGATGCTTCACGAGGGCGTCACCGGCCGTATGGCCGTTGCCCGTGATCACATTGATGACGCCCGGCGGGAAACCCGCTTCGGCCACGAAATCGGCGAGGCGCAGCGCGGTCAGCGAAGTCTGCTCGGCGGGCTTGAGGATCACGCTGCAGCCGACCGTGAGCGCCGGTGCGATCTTGAGCGCGGCCATCAGCAGCGGGAAATTCCACGGAATGATCTGCGCCGCGACGCCGACCGGCTCACGCGTCACGTAGCTGAACATCTTGCCGCGCGGCACGCCTTGCGGCTCAATCAGCTCGCCGCCGAGCTTCGAGGCCCAGCCCGCCATGTAACGCAGCATGTCGACCGCACCGGGAATGTCGATCGCGCCCGCCATGCCCACGGGCTTGCCGTTGTCGATGGCCTCGAGTTCGGCGAATTCCGCGCCGTGCGCTTCGATCAGGTCCGCGAGCTTGTTGATGATGCGCTCGCGCCTGTTGGGCGGAAGATTCGACCAGCGGCCATCATCGAACGCCGCCCGGGCCGCGCCGACCGCACGGTCCACATCCGCATCGGATGCATCCACGATGCGCGAGATCTCCCGGCCCACCGACGGATCCTCCACCGCAAGTGTTTTGCTGTGCGTCGAGCGCACCCATGCGTTGTTGATGAAGAGCGCCGGTTCGCGCGCCAGCGCGCGCTTGGCCGCTGCCGAATAGTCGGGCTGAACGAAAGAAGCGGCCGATTGGATGACGGTTGATGCGGTTGCCATGGTGATTCCTCGCCAAGTGCGATCTAAAGAGTAGGGGTCCCGACCCCGACCGGGGCCGTCCCGGCCATCCTACCGAAACCCCGTCCTCCCCGGGAAGGCCCCACCCCAAGGGCACATCCCGGGCGGCCGGGCCTCTGTCACGGCATCTTGGCGTTGACCGTGAAATACCACATCCGCGGCGGGTTGTAGGCAGCCACGACCTCGCCGGCGGCGTAATTCGTCGATCCCGTGGTGACGTATCGATTGTTGCCCAGGTTGGTTCCACCGAGGATGAACTCGTAGAGTTTGCTCGGCGCAGTGTAGTGCACGGCCGCGTTGACGGTATTCGTCGCCTGCCGCTCGAGTTCGGGCGTGTTCAGACTGTCGTTGTACAAGCGCGACACGTAGGTGTAATCCGACTGGAGGCGCACCATCCCGCCGTTCGGGACATGGAAGTCGTAGGTCGGACTGAAGCTGACCTTGGTCCTCGGCGTTTTGGGCAGCTGGCTCTCGTACGAGAAGCCGCCGACACCCGGGACGTACTGCGACCCCGCCGATGGCACGCACTGGCCCGCCGCGTTGGCGAAATACAGCAGGCAGGGATTCAGGTAGGTGTAGTAGTCGTCGAGATAGGCGGCCGCCAGCAGCAGCGACAGGCCATTGTTGAACACCGTCTGCAGCTCGAGCTCTGCACCCTTGATGGTGGCGTTGCCCGCGTTCTGATACACGGGCGACGGGCCTTCCTGAACGTTCAGCTGGATGGCATCGTACTTGCTCTCGAAGAGCGCCAGGTTCGCCTGCAGATGGTGATCGAACCACTGCGATTTCAGACCCAGTTCGTAGGACTTGTCATATTCGGGGCTGAACCGGGCTTGTACAGGGCTGGAGATCGGTTGGGACAGCCGGGTGGTCCAGCCGCCCGACTTGAAACCCTTCGAGTAGCTCGCGTAGGCCATGATGTCCGGGGTGATCTGGTACTGCGTCCCGTAGGTCGGCGTGAACACATTCCAGTTCTGGCTGTCCCACTGGTTCGGGAAGTAGCGCAGCGGCTGCCCGGGGACCGGGAATCCCAGCAGCTGCTGGCAGTTCGGGCCGGGAGAAGGAACAGGTGGTATGTAGTTGTGGGCAGGGGCGTTCGGATCCAGGCAGCCTGAGATCTTGTAGTTGAACCCGTTCAGATCCTCCTGACCACCCAGAAATTTCTTGCGCTCGAACGAGTAGCGGCCACCGGCCGTCAGAGTCCAATCATCCGTCAGCTTGAAGTCCAGGTGCGAGTACACGGCGTACGAATCGGTCTTGACGTCATTGACGGCGTCATAAATGTACAGATAGCCCGAGTCGAACGGCACGAAATCATGCACGTAGCCGGCTTCCGTGAAGTAGTACAGACCGCCGGCATAGTCCAGGCGATCGTTGATCGCCTTACCCGTCAGCTGGAACTCCTGAGAGAACTGGTGCTGTCCCTGGGTGTCGGTCACCTCTTGCATCGATTCGGGCATGCCGTCCAGATCCGTGCCGATGTTCCAGCCGATGCCGCGAAAGCCGGTGATCGACTTGAACTTCATCTCGTTGGCGAGCTGCCAGTCGAGCGTCGCCGATACGCCCCACGAATCCGATTTCGCAAAGCTCGGACCGTTGGAGTAGGTGTTGTCGATGCTGCCGGTCTGCGTGTTCGCCAAGTCCCAGTAAATGCGCGGGGTCTGTCCCGGGTAAATCACGCTGCCGACACCGTTGGCGCCCCGCGTGACGTACGGAGCGACCCCCGGATAGGCGGCGACGAGTCCCGCCAGGACCGAGTTGGGCACCCCCACGGCACCCACCCCGCCCAGCGCCGGACTGCCCGAGGTAAAACCGTTTCCGGTGAATTTTCCCGTGGTCGAGTTCCAGGTACCCACCGCGAGCGGACCGCACAGGCCGTTCGTCGTATTGAACAGGCCGCCGAATCCGCCGCTGTTCAGCCCGGCAGCCGGCGTGGTGATGCACATGTTGTACAGATTGCCGAAAATGTTGGCAAAGGGTCCGGCCGGCGGACCGAACACCGCCGGCGTGGGTGGCACGTAAGTAGTGGCGTTCTCGGTGTAGACGCTTTGCACCACGTTGGCGAGCGCCGACTGGTCTTCATGCGTGTAATCGCCCGCGAGCGTCACGTCCACCACACTGTTCGCATGCCAGAGCAGCTTGCCGCGTATCACCTGCACGTTCTGGCCGCCGTTGGTGGAGGAGGACTGAGTTCCGCTGGCCTTCGGGAAGTCGTCCTGTGCATCGACTTGATACGGCGTGCTGCCGATGACGGAATTCGACGGATAGTTGATGACGTTCTGGTAGCCCTCACGGGTCTGCGAAGACACGGCGACCGAGGTCAAGATGTCGCTCGAGATCGGCATGTCGGCCAACAGTTGAACGTCGTGGCGGTTGAACTGGCCCACGGTCGCGCTGCCGGTGAGCGTCGATTCGGTGCCCGGCGTGTGGGTGATGATATTGATCGCACCGCCGATGGTGTTGCGTCCAAACAGCGTGCCCTGCGGACCCTTGAGGATCTCGATCCGATCCACATCCAAGAGGCTCTGGTTCGCGCCGAAGGTGCGCGCGTAGTACACGCCGTCCAGGTACACACCGACACCCGGATCGAGATTGAAGGCGAAGTCGTCCTGGCCGATGCCGCGGATCGAGGCGGACAGCACGGAGGTGTCGCCCGAGAACGGCGCGCCGCCGTCGAGGTTCACGTTCGGCGTCAGGTTCGAAAGCTGGTGTATGTCGGTGAGGCCTTTGCTCTGCAAGGTCTCGGCGGTGAAGGCCGTGATGGCGATCGGCACGTTCTGCAGGTTCTCGCTGCGCTTCTGGGCGGTGACGACGATTTCCTGCAGCTCATCGGCGAATGCTGCCGATCCGATCAGCGCCGAGGCGGCGATCGCCGCGAACGAACCCATTGCAATGCGGCAGCGGCGAGCGTTTGCGGGAATTGTTTTCCCTAGCAATAGTCTTCTGGACATCCCGATTCCCCCAGTGATCTTTCCAGGTCCAAAGAGCGCGTGGCGATCACAGTTGCGTATGACTTTCAGATCTCCCCGGTACCGTCCTTTATAGCTTTTGAAGCGCGCCGCAAGGCCGCGCCCGGACCGTACCTGTTGGTTTTATACACCATCAGTGCAATGGCGATTCAATTGAGAGCGAACTGTTGTTTGTCCCACAGGGTCATTCGAGAAAGATCAGGATGCCGGAGGCCCTCTGGCTATACTGGTGGTTCCCACACAACTGACCTGCGGGGGTTCAATGGCATCGTCAGGCATGGATCAACAACGTCTTGCAGAGCTTCAGAATGTCATCCGCGCGGACATCAAGGCCGGCTTGTATCATGGCGCCGTCATCAAGGTGGCTCATGAGGGTGCGGTCGCGCTGGAGGCGGCCATCGGTGCAGCCGACGCGGCGCAGACTAAGCCGCTGGCGCTGAATTCGGTGTTCAGCATCTTCTCCATCACCAAGGCGTTCACCAATGCGCTGGTGCTGCGGGCCATCGAGCTCGGACAGTTCGCGCTGACCTCGGGCGTATCGGAGCTGATTCCCGAGTTCAGCGGTCACGGGCGCGAGAAGGTGCAGATCTGGCACTTGCTGTCGCACCAGGCGGGCTTTCCGATCATCTTCGAGGTCAAGCCCGGCATGTACATCGATCGGTTCGAGGAGATGATCGCCGCGGTCATCGACGTGGTGAAGCCCGCGGAACCTCCCTGCACCACGGTGGCCTACTCGCCCCTGGTAAATCACGTGCTGCTGGCGGAGTGCGTGCGCCGCCGCGATCCGAAGCGCCGCGGCTACCGGCAGATCGTACAGGATGAGATCCTGACGCCGCTCAAGATGAGCGATACGTCGGTGGGACTGCGCGCCGATCTCAAGGGGCGCCATGTGGTGCCGGATTTTCGGGGTAACTTCCCGATCGGCCATCGCGGGCACAGCAACTTGGGCCCCAATGGGGCGTTCGAGGAAGAACACGCCGAGATGCCCTGGGTGGGCATCGCCTCCACGGTGCCCGACATGTTCCGTTTTGCCGAGATGTTCCGCCGGAACGGCACACTCGACGGCGCACGTATCCTGTCGCCGGCAACGCTTGCCCTGGCGCGCCGCAACTGGACCGGCGAAAAGCCCAACGAGCTGCACGCGGCACGGGGCCGCGAGCGCGGCTGGGATCCTGAGCCAGGGTACATCGGTCTCGGGTTCTTCTTGCGCGGCACGGCGATGTGCCGCCACATGTTCGGCACGCTCGCCTCGCCGGGCACTTTCGGCAGCTACGGCGCAGGCTCGACGTTGTTCTGGGTCGATCCGGAGCGCGATCTCTCGTTCACCTTCCTCTCGGCCGGCGTCATGGACAGCAATGCCAATATCGAGCGCTTCCAGAAGCTTTCGGACATGGTTATCTCTGCCGTTCAGTGACACCGGTGTCGTACCGTGAGAGCGCTGTCGTACCGCGAGACCGCTGTCGTACCGCGAGACCGCTGTCGTACCGTGAGACCGGCCGAAACCTCGTCTCAGTGCGCGGCGAATACCGCTTTGACGGGAAGCCGAATGGGGCCGTGACCGATGGTGGTCATCCAAGGTTCGGGTTCGCCGGCAGGCTGGAAGCGTTCGATGCTCTCGGCGAGCGCTCCCAGCAGCGCTTCCGCCTCCAGAAGCGCGAGTACCCTGCCCACGCAGGCGTGCACGCCATAGCCGAAACCGAGGTTATCCCTGTTGTTTCTTTGCACATCGAAGCGATCCGGCTCATCCCAGCGGCGCGGGTCGCGGTTGGCGGCGGCGAACATCAGGCCGCAGCGTTCGCCCGCCGGAATGACGAAGCCCTCGATCTCCACATCCTTCATGGCAATTCGTCCTGCCATGCGGGAGGGCGAGTCCCAGCGCAGACTTTCCTCAAACGCGGCCCTGATGAGCGCGGGGTCAGAGCGCACCAGCCGGTACTGGTCCGGAAATTCGCAGAATGCCCGAATGGTGTTGGCGAGGGTCAGCACGGTGGTATCGGCTGCCGCCGACAGCAGGATGCCCACCAGCAGATTGGCTTCCTGCGGCGTGACCTCACCGCGATCGGCCGCTTCGTACATGGCCATGCCAAGGCCCCCGGGCGCGAGGTTTTCCCGCTTGCAGCACTGGCTCGCCCAGGCGATGACCGCTTCGGTGTTCTGCATGGCCTCATGGAACAATTCGTTCATCGGCCCCATGGTCGCCCACACCATGTTGCCGAATGCGTACATGTGTTCGCGCCCCTGCTGCGGGAGGCCGATGAGATCCGGCAGCACTTTGTAGACGAACGGCTGCGTGATGTCGGCGACCGCATCGATGATCTGCGCTTCGCGCGTCCGCAAGCGGTCGACGATGCTCCTGGCATCGCGGCGAAAGGCCTCAGCCATGTGCGACAGCGCCCGCGGCGAGAGTGCGCTCGATACGACCGCACGCACGCGGGTGTGTTTGGGCGGATCGTCGGTGAGCAGCAGTTCGGGGCGCACGGAATTCGGATCGTGCCAGGGGCGCGAGGTCGATGAGAAGGTCTTCCAATCCCTGAGGCCCGCGGCCACATGCTCGAAGCGTGCGAGCATGGTGATGCTTTCCCGCGGCAGTCTGACGACGGGCGCCAGCTCGCGCAGCCGATCGTCCACCGCGCGTGCATTGCGCACCGATTCGCGCGAGAACGGATCGGTGTCGAATATGGGAATCGCCTTGCCCATGTGATCACCCCGCGGCGGCGATGCCGCCATCGACATGCAGAATTTCGCCGTTGATGAACGACGCCGCGCCGCTCAAGAGAAATGCGCAGGCCTCGGCGTTGTCCTCTGCCCGGCCAAGGCGGCGCAGCGGGATCGTACGCGCACGACGGGCGTATTCGGCCTGGTCGTTGAGCCCCAGCGCGCCCGGCGTCGGCACCGAACCCGGCGCGATGGCGTTGACGCGCACGTTGCGCGGCCCGAGTTCGGCGGCCAGAACCTTGGTGAGCGTGACGATGGCGCCTTTCACGAGGCTGTAGGCCGCCGTGTTGGGGAAACCCTTCTCCGCCACGGGTGAGGCCATGTTGACGATCGAGCCGCCGCGCGCCGCATCGTAGTGCGCGAGCAGAGCCTGCGCGCCCCACACGCTGCCGTTGATGCCGATGGCGGTCATGCGATTGAGCGTCTCCGGAGTGATTTTCTCCACCGGCTCGTAGCGCAGCCACATCGCGTTGTTGACCACGGCGTCGATGCGGCCGCAAGCCTCAGCAAACTCCGCCGCGGCCTGCATGAACTGTTCGCGCACGGCGACATCGACCGGGTACGCCAGCGCTGCGCCGTCCGCAGCGCGAATGTCACTGGCGACCTCCTCACAGCCGTCGGCATCGATATCGGTCACGGCCACGGTGGCGCCGCAACTCGCCAGTTTCTCCGCTACCGACCGGCCGAGGCCGCGTGCGGCGCCGGTGATGAACACGTGCCGGCCGGACAGATCGGGGCAGGCCGCCATGCCGCTCATAGCTCGAGTTTCCACGCCTTGCCGTCGGGCACGATCCGGCCGGCGGTGGGTTCGGCGAAGTGACTGCCGATGACGAGCGCGCCGGTGTTGCAGAAGCGGCGCACGAAATCGCAGCGTGTGCGCGCCGCCTGGGGCTTGTCCATGTCGAAGCGCGCTTCGGTGGCGGGCACGGCGATCTGGATCGGGTTGTGCATCAGATCGCCGGTTATGACGGCCCGCTCGCCGCGCGAATCGATCAGCACGCTGACATGACCCGGCGTGTGGCCCGGCGTGGCGATGAGCGAGACCTCATCGGTGAGGCGAAAGTCCGCATCGATGAATTCCTCCAGACCGGCTGCGAGTATCGGGTCGATCGAATCCTCGAGATGGTCCATATGATGATAGCCGTTGGTGTCGCGCAGATGCTTCCAGTGCTGCCATTCGCGCCGCCCGAAGAGGTATCGCGCCTGGGGGAAGGTCGGCACCCATTTGCCGCCGACCAGCCGGGTATTCCAGCCCACGTGATCGAAGTGCAGGTGCGTGCACAGCACATCGGTGACTTGGCTTGCAGGGAAGCCGGCGCTGCGCAGATCTTCCAGGAAGGTGTTCTGCATGTTGCAGAACACCTCGAACTCACGCCGGCGGTCGTTGCCGATGCAGGTGTCGATCATGGCCGTGCGGCCCTTCGAGCGCAGCACGAAGCACTGGAAGGAGATGATCATGCGGCCATCGGGAGTCGCGAAGTGCGGCACCAGCCACCCGAACTGCTGCACGTATTGCGGCGTGGCGTCGGGCAGCAGCATGCTGATGTCGTCTTCAAAGCCGTACACTTCCACGATGCGCGCGATATCGACATCGCCTACGCGCCAGTGCCGGATATGTTCAGCAGCCATGCCTGCTCCCAAGGTGCTCCCGAGCGCGCCCCGTGATCAAATCGGCGGCTTTTTCGGCCACCATCACGATCGGCGCGTTGGTGTTGCCGCCCACGATACTCGGAAAAACCGAGGCGTCCACTACCCTTAAGCCATCGATGCCGCGGACACGCAGAGTCGGGTCGACCACGGCCATGGCGTCGACGCCCATGCGACAGCTCCCCACCGGATGATGGACGGTGGCGGTGGCCTCACGCAGATAGGCCATCAGTTCGGCATCGCTCCGGGCGCTGCGGCCGGGGCGCACTTCGGCGGCCTTGTAAGGCGCAAAAGCCGGCGTATCGCAGAGCTGCCGGGCAAGACGCAGGCCGCGCAACAGCGGCGCAGCGTCCGCGGGGTCGGCCAGGATGTCCGGATCGACCCGCGGCGCGACACGCGCATCCTTGCTGGCGAGCCGAACCTCGCCGCGGCTGCGCGGGTAGAGATTCACCACGCTCATTGCGAAACCATGACCGAGGGGCAGCGGGAACGTATTGGGGTTGCGGCGCGCCGGCTGAAACGCGATCTGGATGTCCGGGCGAACGGCGCCCGCGCTGCTGCGAATGAACGCGGTCGACTCGAACACGTTGCTCGCCAGCGGCCCTCGTCGCGCGAGCGCGTATTCGGCGAGGTTCCACAGCGCGCGCGGCAGCGTGCGCCATGACAATCCGTAGGACGTCGTATCGCGCATCTCCAGCGCGATCGGCACGGCGGGGTGGTCGTGATAGTTCGCACCGACACCGGCAAGGTCGGCCTCGACGCCGATGCCCAGCGATTCCAAATGCCGTGCCGGACCCAACCCTGAGAGCATCAGCAGCTGGGGTGAGTGAACCGCGCCGGCGCACAGCAGAACCTCGCGGGAGGCGAACACCGGGCGCTGTCCATCGGCCGCCGATACGTTCACGCCGACGGCGCGGCCCGCTTCGATGCGAATGCCGGCGACGGCGGTCCGCGTGAGCACGGTGAGATTGGGGCGCAGGAGGGCCGGCATCAACATGGCTCGCGCGGAAGAATCCCGAACCCCGCGATGGATGGTGCCCTGGCGAAGTCCGTAGCCTTCCGGATCAAGGCCGGTGAAATCGTCGCAGTGTCGATATCCGCCGACCGCCGCAAAGGCGTCGAGAAACGCCTGATTCAGGCGATTGGGCTTCGGGATGTAAGTCACGTGGATGGCTCCGTCGACGCCGTGTACGTCGGGGTCGCGCAGATCGGCATTGCATTCGGACAATCGAAAGTAGGGCAGCACCTCACTGAAGCTCCAGCCGGCGTTGCCGGCGGCCGCCCAATCGTCGTAATCCTTCGGGTGGCCGCGGTGATAGGCCATGCCATTGATGGAGCCGGAACCGCCTATCACCTTGCCGCGCGGCAGCGGCAGGCGACGGTCGTTCAGCGCGCTCTGCGGCTCGGTGCTAAGGCCCCAGGTCAGGCCGCGATGCGCGATCGCTGCGCCCACCAGCGCCGGCACGTGGATGAACGGGTGGCGCGCCGGCCCGCCGGCTTCGAGCAGGCACACACGAGTGTGACGGTCTTCCGAGAGGCGCGCGGCGAGTACACACCCGGCCGTGCCTGCGCCAACGATGACGTAGTCGAACCGGGCGTCGATCGTCACGGATGTCGCGGCCACGGGGAATACTCAGACAGGCTTCTAGCCCCTGCGAAACGGCAGCGTCAGCAGAAAGAGGACGAGCCGCGGCGTCAGCAGTTTCAGCGCCGCCCGCGCGGCCTTGGGCTCAAGGCGCGCGCTCAGCGGCATCGCGCCGAACACCTTGCCCCTGATGAGCAGGGAGTTGCCGTCGCGCGTCAGGGAGCTCACGGTCAGAAGTTCGCTGCCGTCGGTGGAGTACAGTTTCACTTGACGCGCCCTTGCTTCTCGAAGTCAAGCCCAAGCTCTTCGAACATCTTCATGGCCGTGGCGCGCCCTGCACCGAACACACCGCCGCCGGGATGCTGGAACGGACCCACCAGATAGAATCGGTCGAGGCCGGGCACCGTGTACTGGCCCAGTTCCGGCGTGGGGCGATGCGCGCCGCTCTGATAGGTGGCGGTGGCGATGCCGTGCAGGTCGCCGCGCCGGAAGCTTGGGCTCGTGCGCTCCATGTCGACCGGGCTGTCGATATGGGCCTTGAGCACGCAGCCTGGAATGTTAGCGACGAACTTCGAAAGATGGGCGAGCATGCGATCAGCGTATTCCTGCTTCGTTTCATCCCAGCTGCGGCCGTCCGGGCGCAGGTAGGGCACATAATCCCACAAATGCAGAATGGCCTTGGCCGAAGGCACGCGGCTCGGGTCGAACTGCGCCAGGGAGCCCAGCCCGAGCAGCGGGTAGGGCATGAACTGCCCGTAGCGCAGTTCGTCGAAGCCGCGCCGCAGAGTTTCGTAGCTCATCGGCAGCATCTCCACCATGACCGCATCGACCGGATCGCGGGTGCGGAACTTCAGCGGCTCGCTGAGCGCGGCATGCACCGTCATGCAGGCCGCAGCGGTGATGTGCGTGGCCTCCGCAGCTGCGCGCGCCTTCGGGTCCATGCCGTCGATCATGCCGCCGAGCAGGTGCGGGTGAATGGCGCCGATGACGGCATCCCTTGCCGCGAAGCTTCGACCGTCGACGGTCTCCACACCGGTGGCGCGGCCATTGGCGACCGTGATCCGCGCCACATCGGCATTGGCGATGACTTCGCCGCCGTGGTCGCGGATACAGGCGATGAGGGCATCGGTCAATCGGCCCGCGCCACCGCGCGCCACGCCGAAACCGCAGCCTTCGAGAAAACCGAGGAACACGTATACGCCGATGGCCGTGGCCTTTTCATCGGGAGACACCAGGTTCTCGCCGGCCACGCGCGCGAAATGCATGCGCACCTGCTCGTGCTCGAACAGCTCGCAGAGCAGATCGTGACTGCTCATCTGGATGACGCGCCACAGCTCGCGACCCTCGCGGCTCGAATCGAACATCGCATGGGTGGCGCCAACCGGAGCCGGCGGCGAATACAGCGAGGAGGCGATCATCGGCAGCCAGGCGGCGGCCTGCAGCGACACCCGCCGAAAGGCCTCGGCGTCGCGCTTTGAGAACTTCGCGATCTCGGCCGCCGACTTCTCGCGATCGCGATACAGTTTCAGCGTGCTGCCATCCTCGAACACCGACATCATCGGCACTTCCGGGAAGATGTATTCGAGTCCATAGCGCGACTTCAAGCCCAGCTCGTCATTCTTCAGCAGAGGATTGGCCTGGATGAAGATGTGGCTCATCGAATGCTGGTCGTGGCGGAAGCCCGGCAGCGTGAGTTCGCGCGTGACCACGCCGCCGCCGAACCAGGCATTGCGCTCGAGCACCAGCACCTTCTTGCCGGCCGCCGCCAGATAGGCGGCAGCCACCAGGCCGTTGTGGCCCGACCCCACGGCAACGATATCGGCGGTTGTCATGGTCGTGTTCGCATCTGGAGTTGCTTGTTGCAGCGGATCCCGCGAGCATACCGCTATGGCCCCGAATTATGAAATCTGCGCGGTCCGCTACGCCCATCTGGAGCGCACGGCCAGGCACAATTTCATCGACGGCGATGAGCACGACGGACCCATGCCGCTCGACTACTACGTCTGGACGATCCGAGGCCCCGATGTGTGTTTTGTGCTCGATACCGGATTCGATGCGGCGATGGGCGCTGCGCGCGGCCGCCAGCTGGTGCAGCCGGTCGAGGCGGGGCTTGCGGCCGTGGGCGTCGATCCCAAGCGGGTGACCGATGTCATCATCAGTCACATGCACTACGATCACGCGGGCAATCACGGGCTGTTTCCGTGCGCCCGTTACCACCTGCAGACCGAGGAGATGGCCTTCTGCACAGGCAGCGCGATGTGCCACGCCCTCGTCCGTGCGCCCTATGATGCGCGCGATGTGCAGGCGATGGTCGGCAAGCTGTTTGACGGACGGGTCGCGTATCACGACGGATCCGCCGAGCTGGCGCCGGGCATCACACTCCACCGCATCGGCGGCCATACGCGCGGCCTGCAGGTCGTTCGCGTACACACGCAGCGCGGCTGGGTGGTGCTCGCGTCGGACGCGGCGCATTTCTACGCCAATTGGCTTGAGCGGCGGCCATTCCCGATTGTCGACAATGTCGCGGCCTACCTCGATGCCTTCGCGGCCATTGAGTCGCTGGCCAGTTCGCCGCAGCATGTCATTCCGGGTCACGATCCTAAGGTGCTCGCGCGCTATCCGGCTGCGCGCGCCGGCCTCGCCAATGCGGTGCGTGTGGATGCCGATCCGCGCAGCTGACGCGGCCGGCTGTTAGACTTGAGCGCTGCGGGGCTGAGACAGGGGACTGCGTGCGCGAAAAGATTGCCTTCATCGGCGTGGGTCGCATGGGCTCGGGTATGGTGGCGCGGCTCATCGCGGCCGGGCACGAACTCACGATTTACGATCCGGTGGCATCGGCGCTGGCGCCGGCGGCGGCGCTCGGCGCGAAGGTCGCAAGCTCTGCGGCCGACGCTGCGGCGCACAGCACCGTGGCCATGGCCAGCGTGCCGGGTCCCGCCGATGCACGCGAGACTGCGCGCACCATCGCCGACTCCGCCGAGGTCAAGGTATTCGTTGACCTGTCCACTTCGGGCCCTGCTGCGGCGCAAGCGATTGCGGCCCTGCTCGCGCCGCGCGGAATCGCCGCCATCGATGCGCCGGTTTCAGGGGGCGTCAGGGGGGCGGCTGCCGGCAAGCTCGCGATCATGGCCTCCGGTCCCGCGCCGGCCATGGAACGGGTGCGCCCGCTCCTCGAGGTGCTGGGCAAGGTCTATTGGCTGGGCGAGAAGCCGGGCCTGGGCCAGACAGTCAAGCTCGCCAACAATCTGATGTCCGCCGCATCGCTCGCCATTGCCGCCGAGGCGCTGGCGATGGGCGTGAAGGCCGGAGTCGATCCGGCCGCGATGCTCGACGTGCTCAACGCATCGTCGGGACGCAACAGCGCGACCCAGGACAAATTCCCGAAGCATGTGCTGAACCGCAAATTCGATTTCGGATTTTCCAATGCACTGTCGTTCAAGGACGTGCGGCTGTGCCTCGACGAAGCCGAGGCACTGGGCGTGCCGATGGTGGTCGGCGCGGCCGTGCGGCAGATGTTATCCATTACCCACCAGATCCATGGGGCCGCAGCGGACTGCACCGATCTGGTGAGGGTTGTAGAAAACTGGGCGGGCTGCCAGATCGGCGGCAAAGAGGAGTAAGGCCGTGGGACAGGATCGATTCGACAAGGGCTTGAGGCTGCGCAAGCAGGTGCTGGGCGCCGACTATGTGGAACGCTCGATGGCGAGCGCCGACGAGTTCAGCATGCCGATGCAGGAGCTCTCGACCGAGTATTGCTGGGGCTACGTATGGACTCGGCCGGGGCTGGCGCTGCGCGATCGCAGTCTCATCAACATCGGGATGATCAGCGCGCTGAATCGGCCGCATGAGCTGAAACTGCACGTCAAGGCGGCGCTCAATAACGGGGTGACGCGCGAGGAGATTCGCGAGGCGATGCTGCAGGTGGCTGTGTATTGCGGCGTGCCGGCCGGCATCGACAGCATGCGCATCGCGCGCGAGGCGTTTGCCGAGGTCGACCAGCCGAAGCAGGGGTGACGACACATGGTTACGGCACGCACACCGCAGGAACAGCTGGTGCTCGATTTCTTCCGCGTTCTCTCCAGCGGCGATCTCGAGGCCATCCGGGCGACGCTGCATCCTGATGCCACTTGGCGGCCGATGGTCGAGGGCGTGCCGGGGGCCGGCGTTCATGGGCCGCGCGACAAGATCGTCGATGAATTTCTGGCGCCGGTGCGCGGCCTGTTCGTACCCGGCGATCCGAAGACCACGGTCGATCGCATGGTGTCAACCGGCGACACCGTGATGTGCGAATCGCGCGGCATGGGCACGCTGCGCGACGGAAGGGCGTACGACAATCGCTACGCCTGGAGCATCGACGTGCGGGACGGGAAGATCTTCGCCATCCGCGAATACATGGACAGTCACTACGTCGCAACCCTGTTCGGCGGCGGCGGGTGACGCCGCACCGCTTGCGCCGCGGCCGATGAGCGATGATTTCGATTACCTGATCGCCGGCGCCGGTACCGCCGGCTGCGTGCTGGCGAACCGGCTGTCTGCCGAAGCGGGCGTCACCGTCGCGCTGATCGAAGCGGGCCCGCCGGACGACGACCCGGCGATTCGCGTGCCGGCGATGGTGGCGAAAGCCATCGGCAATCCGCGACAGTCCTGGGGCTACCAGACGGTGCCGCAGCGGCATGTCGATAACCGTGTGCTGCCGGTGCCGCGGGGCCGCGTGCTCGGCGGTTGTTCGTCGATCAACGGCATGGTGTATTTCCGCGGTCATCCGCGCGAATATGATGAATGGCAGCTGCCCGGCTGGCGCTACGCCGATCTTAAGCCCTACTTCCAGCGACTGGAGAACTACGAGGCCGCGCGCACGCCGCAGCGCACTCGTGGCGGGCCGGTCAATGTCATCGATATCGCGAAACCCAATCCGCTCATCCGGCGCTTCCTCGCGGCCGCCGATACGCTCGGACTGCCGCGCTGTGCCGATTTCAACGGCGGCGATCCGGAAGGATTCGGCCCGCGGCAGGCGGCCATCCGAGACGGGCGGCGCGAGTCCGGAGTCACGGCGTATCTGAATCGCGCGCGGCATCGGCCGAATCTCAAGATCGTGACCGGCGCGCTGGTCACCCGCCTGCTGTTCGCCGGAAGGCGTGCAACGGGCGTGGAGATCGAGCGGGGCGGCACGCGCAGTATCATGCAGGCCCGCCGCGAGGTCATCGTCGCCTGCGGCGCATACGGCTCACCGCAGCTGCTGCAGCTCTCCGGAGTCGGCGATGCGGCCGCCCTTCAATCCGCAGGTGTAGCGCCGCTGCTTGATCTGCCGGCCGTCGGCAGAAATCTGCACGATCACCCGGCCGCGTCGATTGCCGTGCGTACGGCAAATACCGAATCCTACGGCCTGTCGTGGCGCACCGTGCCGCGCAGCGCTCTGATTGCCGCGCGCTACCTGCTGCTTCGGTCCGGACCGCTGGCGAGCAATGTGTTCGAGGCCAATGGCTTCATGCGGTCGAGACCGGAAGTCGATCGCCCCGATCTGCAGATCATCTTCGTGCCGGCGCATCGCAATGCCGACGGCCACTGGCTCCCGCGCGGGCACGGCTACGGCATCATCTTCGTGAACGTGCGGCCGGCCAGCCGCGGCAGCGTCACGCTCACCAGCAATGACCCTCACGACAAACCGGCGATCGATTTAAATTTCCTCGCCTGCCCAAGCGACCTCGATGTGCTGGTGCGGGGTTTCGAGGTCGCGCGTAACATTCTGTCGGCGCCGTCATTCGCGCCGCTTGCGGGCCGGGAGATTTCGCCCGGGTCCGAGGTGCGCGCGCGCGGAGAGATCGAGGCGCACATCCGCAGCTCTTTGGTCACGGTGCACCATGCCTGCGGCACCTGCCGCATGGGCGACGTGGTGGATAATGCACTGCGGGTCAAAGGTATCGATGCTCTGCGTGTGGTGGACGCTTCGGTCATCCCCACGGTGATCGCGGGCAACAGCAATATTCCCGTCAATGCGGTGGCCGAGCGGGCGGCGGATCTGATACTGAGGAGACTGCCATGAAAGACCTTGAAGGCATGAAGATCATAGTGACCGGCGGCGCGGGCAGCATCGGCCACGCGACGGCCTGCGTGCTGGCATCGAAGGGCGCCGATATTCTGCTGGTCGACATCAATCGCGACGGGCTCGAGCAGCGCCGCGCCGCCGTCGCGGAATTCGGCAGGCGGGTCGAAACCTTTCATGCGGACGTCAGCCGCTCCGATGCCGTGCAAGGCTATGTCGCCGCGGCCTGCAAGGCCTTCGGCCGTATCGACGGGCTGTTCAACAACGCCGGCACGGAAGGCAAGGTGGCGTCCATAGAGAATTACGAGGAGGCGGAATTCGACCGACTGATGGCCGTGAACCTGCGCAGCATCTTTTTGGGCATGCGGCACGTGATTCCGGTGATGCTCAAGGCAGGCGGCGGTGCGGTGGTCAACACCGGGTCGATCGCCAGTGAACGCGGGCTTGCCGGAGCCTGTGCCTACAACGCCACCAAGCACGGGGTGATCGGCCTTACGCGCACGGCCGCCGCCGACGTCGGCGGCCGTGGCGTGCGCGTAAACGCGGTGATGCCGGGCGTCATTGATACGCCGCTGCTGGAAGCCATGATCAAGACCCTGTTCAACGGCGACGTCGAACTCGGCAAGCGGACCTTGGGGAAGGTCGCGCCGCAGGAGCGCATCGGTCAGCCGCGCGAAGTAGCCGAGACGGTCGCGTTTTTGCTGTCGCCCGCGGCCAGCTTCGTCAACGGCGCGGCCTGGTCCGTCGACGGCGGCGCGCTTTGCACCATCCGCCACTGATCTTACCGGCTCCTGGGTACGACGATGTCAGCTTCAATGAGCCGCTACCAGTGGCTGCTGCCGGTGCTCATGCCGCCTTTTTCAGCGCGCTTTTCCCTGATTCGCATAGGCCATTTGCCTGGCTCGACGGCGCTGCTGAAGAAGGAGACTCGTTCCCGCTGACGGACGGGGGACATCTCCCCGCGGACAGGATGTTCTTCGCAGCATTGACGTCCCGGTCATGAGTGTCACCACACCCGCTGCACATCCACGTCCTTACAGCACACCTGTCCAGTCCCGTGGGGCCCGTGAGGGACCCGCAGCTGCTGCAGGTGCGCGTTGTGTTTCGCTCGCTGACGATGAGAACGCTTCTGCCGGCCTGCTGGCCCTTGTAGTGCAATTGCGCCTTGAGCATGCCCCAGCCCGCGTCGAGCACGGATTTCGCCATCCGGGTCTTTGCTAGTTTGCTGCTGCTCACATCGCCCACGAATATGACCTGATACCGATCGACGATCTTTCTCGAGTACTTATGCAAGGCATCTTTGCGCCGCCGCGCGGCCGTACGATGCAGACGCTTCGCCTGGCGCTTGTGACCGCGACGCTGGGCCTGGGCAATCTTGAACTCGATATCGCGGTAGAAGTGCCCCGCCTCGAGCTTCTCCCCGTCGCTCGTCACCACCGTGTCCTTGAGCCCCAGATCGAGCCCCACCGCTTCCTGCTTGGCGACTGACCCTGTCAGCGCTCTCTTGACGGGGAGACACAGCCACCAGTCCCCGACCGCATCTTGCGCAAAGCAGCCGCATTTCCATCGCGCGCCCTCGAGCAGTTCCTGCTCGAACACGCGAAACGCCTTGCCGGCAAAGCGCAATGACTTGCCCTTGCGCTTCAACTGCACCGATTTGAAGGGGATCCACCCCAGCGACCGCTTCGCGCCTCGGCTGACCCGCCACTTGAGCCTCGCCCTCTGGAACTGCCGGCGACGGGTGGCGAACTCCGCATTCACGCGCTGAATGGTGTCAGCGCCGATATGTTCAAAATATTCGCTCGCACCCGCGGCGAGCTTGTCCAAATCAAAGCCAGTCAGCCATCTGGCGGGTCCAGCAAACGGGCGCGCCGCCTTATAATTGGTCGCATTGGCCCGCGGCATCATGCCGATTACTCAGACACTGATGGCGGCAGAGGTGCCTCACGAGCGCCGCGGGCTGGCGCAGGGCGTCACGCAGAATTTCGGCGCCAATCTGATCGCGAACACGCTGGGCCCGTTGATCATCGTGTGGATGGCGATTGGCTTGCCCGCTGCGTTGGCGCGAAGGCAAGACCGGCGCGCTGAGCGCAGATTTCTCATGCTCTCCCAGTTGGGAGCATCGCCGCCGTGAATGTATCATACGGGCCGGCCCTTGATTCGAACGACGCCATGACCAAGCCAGCTGAAATAATCGGGTCCTTCTGGACGCTCGCGGTTGGAGCGGATCCGCTCGGCGATCAGCGCTGCCTGCACGACTTCCGGACGCGGGTGGAGGTCGCGGCGAAAGCCGGATTCACCGGCATGGGATTCTGGCACGCGGATATCCTCGAGATCAGGAAGAAGTACAGCTTCCAGGACATGAAGCGCATCCTGGACGCCAACGGCATCATCAACATAGAGGTCGAATGGCTGCTGGATTGGTTTTGCACCGGCGCACGCAGGGCCGCATCGGATGAAATCCGCACGCTCCTCCTGGATGCAGCCGAGGTTTTGCGCGCCCGGCACATCAAGGTGGCCGACCTCGGGAATGATTGCGCCGACGTACCACAGATGACCGAGGAGTTTGCTCCCCTGTGCCGTCAAGCCGCCGAGCGTGGAACCAATGTCCTGTTCGAGATGCTGCCTGCGCAATTTTCGCGCGCGCCTTCGCTCGATCACGTGCTGGCGATCACCCGCGGTTCGGGAGCGGGCAATGGCGGCATCATGCTCGACAATCTGCACCTGCAGCGCTCCGACATCGGCCCCGACGAGATCGTCCGCAAACTCGGGCCCCGTGACCTGATTGGCGTCGAGATCAACGACGGCACACTCGCCGTGCCGTTGAACTTCCAAGATTCCGTGGTCAACAAACGCTTGCTGCCCGGCGACGGAGAGTTCGACATCGCGGCGTTCCTGCGGGCCGTCTGGTCGGTCGGCTACGATGGGCCCATCGGCGTCGAGGTCCTAAACGAATACATCCGCAAGTGGGATCTCGAGACCGCAGCGACCGAGGCATTCGCGAAGACGCAGCGGGTGGTGACATCGGCGCGTCAGTCCGCGAAGTAGCCGGGGGCGCCGAGCCGGGGGCGCCGGCGGCGAGAAACCGTTCGCATCGCTGCCGGTGCGCTGATGCACGACATTGCGAGGAGCCCTGTGGCCGAACCAACGCTGGCTGAATGGATGGAGATGTACGGCGCGCTCTGGCGGATACGCCTGTTCGAGGGCCAGGTACAGCGGCTGGCGGGCGCAGGCGAGATTCCCGGATTCCCGCACCTGTCCACCGGGCAGGAAGCCGTCGCAGTCGGTATCTGCACGCAGCTCAAGCTCGAGGACGTGCTGTTTACGAGTCATCGCGGGCACGGCCATGTGCTCGCCAAGGGCAGCGATATGGAGGCGACTTTCGCCGAAATTCTGGGGCGGCAGAATGGCCTGTGCGGCGGCCGCGGCGGCTCGATGCACCTGGTCGACGCGGCGAACGGCGTGCTGGGCGCGACCGGCGTCGTGGCAGGCAATCTAGCGCTCGCCGCGGGCGCCGCATGGGCAGCGCAAGCGCAGGGCAGGCGGAACATCAGCGTGGTTTTTTTCGGCGATGGTGCGACGGGCGCCGGCGTGTTTCACGAGACGCTGAATCTCGCCGCGCTCTGGCGCCTGCCGTTGTTGTTCGTCTGCGAGAACAATGGCTACGCCGAGTTCACGAGCCGCGAGGAACACTCCAACGTCAAGCACGTCAGCAGCTTCGCCGCACCCTATGGCATCGCCACGAAGACGATCGACGGCAACGATCTGCCGTGCGTATTTGCGGCCGCGCGTCATGCGATCGAAACGCCTGCGCCGGGGCGCCGGCCCTTATCTGCTCGAGTGCATGACCTTTCGCATGGCGGGGCACTATGTCGGCGACGCGCAGCAGTATCGATCAAAAGAGGAGCTGGCCGCGATTCGCGAGAAATGCCCGATCGAGCGCCTCAAGCGCTATCTCGTCGAACGCGGGGTCGACCAGGAAGAGCTGGACGCGATCGGCGACCGCGCCAAAAGCGAGGTTCTCCGGGCGGTGGAGCGCGCGCTGGAGGCGCCGCGACCCGATGCGGCAGCCGCGCTCGAATGCGTCTACCGCGCGCCAGAGCTTGCCGCGATTCAGGGCTAGCGGTCATGCAGCACACCTTTATCGAGATTCTGCGCCGCGCGCTCGACGAGGAATTGGCGCGCGACGCTGCGATATACCTGCTGGGCGAGGACGTCGCGGCGGGCGGCGCGTTCGGCGTCACGCGGGGTCTCGCACAGAAGCACGGAAGAGCGCGCGTAAGAAACACTCCCATCAGCGAAGCGGCGATCACCGGCCTCGCCACCGGCGCCGCGCTCTGTGGGTTGAAACCCGTGCTCGAAATCATGTTCATCGATTTTGCCACGCTGTCGATGGATTGCCTCGTGAACCAGACGGCGAAGTACCGCTACATGTCGGGTGGCCAGCTCGCGGTTCCCCTGGTGGTACGCACGCAGGCGGGCGCCGCGGGCGGAGCCGCCGCGCAGCATTCGCAGAGCCTCGAAGCCTGGTTCATCCACGTGCCGGGGCTCGTTGTGGTCGCGCCTGCGACGCCCGCGGAGGCTTATGGGCTTCTGAAAAGTGCGATCCGGCTCGGCGACCCCGTGCTCTTCATCGAGCACAAGCGGCTGTACACCATGAAGGAGGAGTTGGCGGAGGACGCCGAATTGCCGCCGATCGGCGCGGCGCGAGTCGCCAAGCCGGGCACGGATGTCACCGTGATCGCCTATTCGGCGATGGTGCAAACTGCCCTGGAAGCGGCGCGGAAGCTGGCGGATGCCGGCATCTCGGCTGAAGTCATCGACTTGAGGACGCTGCTCCCACTCGATATGGCGACGATTGCGACGTCCGTCTCGAAGACCCATCGCGCGCTGATTGCGCACGAGGCGGTGCTCAACGGCGGCGTGGGCGCCGAAATCGCCGCGCGCATCGGCGCAGAGCTCTTCGACGAACTCGACGCTCCGGTGCTGCGCGTGGGCTGCGGCTTTGCACCCATTCCCTTCGCTCCGGCGCTGGAGCGCGCGCTGCTGCCGGGGAGTGAGGATCTTGTGCGCGCCGCGCGCCGGATCATGGGTCTGGCCGGGTAAAGCGCGGGAGCGGCGTCAGTGTCCCTGGTTGCGCAGGAAATTCCGAAAGTCGGTCTTGTGATGGAGGCAGTCAAGATCGTCCGCTGGTTGAAAAAAGTCGGCGACAGCGTGGCTGCGGGTGAGCCGCTGCTCGAGGTCGAAACCGAAAAGTCGGTGGTTGAAATCGAGGCGGCTGCCACCGGGCGGCTGGCTCAGATCCTGGTGCAGGCCGAGAGCCAGGTGACCGTCGGCGACCAGGTCGCCTGGATCGAGTCTGCCGAGGCGGACGGCGGCGGCACCAGAGCGGCGCCCCCACGCACCGCCGATCCGCAGACCGCCGCGCCGACAGTCCCGACAGCCGCTGCGGCGGCGCGCGACGCGGACCGCATCCGCAGTACCCCCGTCGCCCGCAAACTCGCTGCCGAACACGGCGTCGATCTTGGCGCAATAGCCGGCACCGGACCGGGCGGGCGCGTTCAGCTGGACGATGTGCAACGAGCGGTCGGCGCGCTGCGCTCGCCCGAGCCTGCGGCGCAGGCTCTTTCCCCGATGCGCCGCGCATTGGCGCGCGCCATGACCCTGAGCAATGCCACCATTCCACAGTTCACGGTCGCCCGTTCAGTCGAGTGGACCGGGCTGCAGGCGTTGCGCGCCGAGTTCTCTGCGAGGCTGCCGGCTGGTTCGCCCAAACTGTCTCTGAACGATTTCCTGCTGCAGGCCATCGCCCGAGCGCTGATCGAGTTTCCTGCTTTGAACGCCACGTTCTCAGGCGACCCGGAGTCGGCCGACGCCCGCGTCGTGCCGGCGAGCGGCGCGCATATCGGTCTGGTGGTTGCCGTCGACAACGGCCTGCTGGTGCCGGTGATTCATGACGTCGAGCGCCTGGGGCTAGCACAGATTGCGCGCCGTCGGCAGGATTGCGTCGAGCGCGGCCTGCTCGGCCGCTTGAAGCGCGAGGAGGTCGAGGGCGCCACGTTCAGCGTCTCGAATCTTGGCACGAACGGGCCGGACCGCTTCACGGCGATCATCAATCCACCGCAATCCGCGATACTCGCCGTCGGCCGTCAGCGCGATTGTGTCGTGGCGCGAGATGGAGCCATTGTCGTGCGCCCGCTGTCGGAGCTCACTCTGACCGTTGATCATCGCGTTGCCGACGGCCGTATCGCCTCCATGTTCCTCGCGCGCCTGGTTGCGATACTCGAGGGTCGCGACTGGCGCTTGGAGTAGCTCGAGCCGGCTGCGTCAGCGCCGGCCCTGGAGCACTTTTCGGGCGGCCGCGGCGATCCTTTCCTCGTCGGGAATCACATAAGCCTCGAGCGGCTCGCTGTAGGGCACGGTCGTGTCACGCGCGGTAACCTGGATGATGGGCGCCTTCAGCGACGAGAAACCATGCTCGGCGACATCGCCTGCAATGATGCCGGCCACGGTCGCGTGGCGCGGCGCCTGATCGACTAGGACGAGACGTCCGGTCTTGGCGACCGATTTGAGGATCGTGCCCAAGTCGAGAGGCGCAACCGTGCGCGGATCGATCACTTCCGCCTGGATCCCTTCATCGGCCAGTTTCTTGGCCGCGGCGAGCGAGCGCGGCACCATCCAGCCAGTCGCCACAATGGTGACGTCGCCGCCCGGGCGGCGAATCTCGGCCCTGCCAAACGGCACCAGGTGCTCGCCGTCCGGCACCTCGCCCGGTTCGAGCGTGAGCAGGTAGTGATGCAGGAACACCACCGGATTGTCGTCGCGGATTGCAGTGGCCATCAGTCCCTTGGCGTCAGCGGCGGTCGAGGGCACAACGACCTTGAGACCGGGGACTCCCATGAACAGCGAGGTCAGTGAACCGGTGTGCTGGCCGGCCCAGCCGCAGGCGAAGCCGAAACCCGCCTTGAGCACGAGCGGCACTTTCACCTGTCCGCCCGACATATACCGGAACCGGGGGGCTTCGTTGAGGACTTGATCCATCGCGACGAGCATGAACTCCGCCATGTAGAGCTCGACCACCGGGCGCAGCCCCGCCATTGCAGCGCCGATGGCGATGCCGATCTCTGCGGTCTCGGAGATGGGCGTGACGCGGACGCGCTCGTGCCCGTAGGCTGCGACGAACTCGTGGTTTTCCGTGGTTGCCATGTTCTGGCCAAAGTAGAGGACGCTCGGGTCGCGCCGCATTTCCTGATGAATGCCGGCATCGATGGCGGCGATAAACGGAAGCTGTGCCATGTGTGTCGCTCCGGTTCAGGCGTAGACGTTGTCGAGAGCAGACTCGAGGGCGGGGAAGGGGCTGTTGACGGCGAAGGCCACCGCTGCGTCCATTTCCCTGGCAACCTGCGCGCCAAGCTCGTCGGCCCTGGCGGCGCTCAGTACGCCGCCCTTGATCAGGGTAGCGCGAAAGCGCGGCACGGGGTCGCCGCGCAGCGCCGCCTCGTACTCCTCGCGCTTGCCGAACACGGTGATCGCCTCGTGCTCCGGATAGTGGAGCGGCACGCCGGGCGGGGCGATGATGTTGCCGTGCGCCGAAAGCCGGTAGACCTTCGATTCGACCAGGGTCGGGCCGGCACCGGCGCGTGCGCGCTCGACTGCCGCGCCGACGGCGGAGTACACCGCCATCGGATCGGTCCCATCGACCGTGACGCCCGGCATCGAGTACGCTTTGGCTTTGACGGCGAGCGGCTCGCCATTCGCGGCGTTCGCGTCCTCCTGCTGGGAGGTCGTCACGACGTTATAGCCGTTGTTCTCCATCACGAAGACCACCGGCAGCTTCCACAGGGAGGCAATGTTGAGCGTCTCGTGGAATGCGCCCTGTTTCGACGCGCCGTCACCGAAGAAGCAGTACACGACTTCGGCTTTCTTGCGGATCTGCGCCGCCCAGGCAGCGCCCGCCGCGTGGGGAATGCCGGCGCCCACGATGCCTGAGGTGCCGAGGAAACCGCGCTTGACGTCGGTGAGATGCATCGAGCCGCCGAGGCCCTTGCACAGGCCGTCCGCGCGACCGTAAATCTCAGCCATCATGGCGTTCGGGTCGCTGCCGAGAGCCAGTGGATATCCGTGGCAGCGATAGGTGGCAAGCGCCGCATCGCCACTGCGGAAGTGGCACAGGGAGCCGACGATCGACGCCTCGGCGCCATCGGCCAGGTGCGTGTGGCCCCGGATCACACCGGGATGCTCGGTGAAGGTACGCTTCACGTGCTCTTCGAACTCGCGAATACGCAGCATCTGGGTATAGATCCAGATTTGCTTTTCGGCGTTAGGTGCCTGCACGCTCATTTGATCCCCCTGACTTGGACTGCGACCGGCGCGGCAGTCGACTGTAGCACCGGAAGATCTGATCCTGGCTTCCTTAAGAGTCTACTTTCGCTTCACAGGCGGTTGAGCCCACGTCCGGCCGATCGCCGCCGACCATCAGGCGCCCCGGCCCACTTTCGGGACGAACGCCAGAAATCGGCGCGGATTATCCACGAGAATCTCATGCAGCGTGCTCTGCGCGACGCCGGCTTTGCGAAGTTTGGGCCCGAATACCGTCACCGTCATCGCATACCCGGCGCCGCCGCTGCGCTTGAGGTCGGCGGCGAAAGAGAAATCGGACGAGAACAAGAGTCTGTCTGCATAGCCGGCCTCCAGCAGCGCCATGACGGCTGGAATCTGGTTCGAGTCTCCAGGGCCGCCCTGGCGGTCGAAACCGACGAATGCGCCCCGCTTGCAGATGGCCTTGGGAACTTCAGCCTTGGGGTCCGCAAGACCGCCGAGATGCCCGATCGCCACTCGCTCCGGCCTGACTCCGACCGATTGCAGCACGTCAAGCTGCTCGAGCGCGCCCTTGCCCATATTCGTGTGAGTGAAGATCGGCAGATTCGTCTTAAGATGCGCCTTGCCTACGGCACGGAATACTTTTCGCTCGTCCGGCGTCATCACGTCCCAGGTTCCGATCTCGCCAAACGCGCCGATTGGTTCGGCCTTTGCCTGCCGCAGCAGTTCCTGAGCGATCTGTTTCTCGTCCCAGCGCGCAATTTCCGGCGGATAGAATGGCTGGGCGTAATACCCGGCCCCCGCGACGATCGGCATCCCGGAGTGCAGCGACAGCTGCCTCAGGAACTCGAGATTCCGGCCCATGTCCGGGTGGCCCGCGTCCACAATGCACGCGACGCCTTCCGCGGCCGCCGAGCGCATCTCTTCGGTCATGACGCCGAGATCCTGCATCATCCGCCGCTGCTCCGGGGGACCGATCGGAGGAAGGACCGCGTCCGGACCGAGCAGAGTCCGAAACAGCGACATGGCCTTGGGGCTGAAATCGGGGCCAAGCGACAAGTGCTCATGGAACAGCGTTGCGCCGCCGGCAAGGGCGTCGGGCGGCAGGTCCTTGAGGACGGTGCGGATCACCGCTCCGCTCGGCAAGCGCAGCTGCTCTTCTGCTGCGCCGACGCCTTGTGCGAATGCGGCTGCGGCGCTTGCGCCGATCAACCGGATGATGGCGCGGCGACTGAGCAACGTTGACATGCGGCTCCTTGGACGGAAGTGAACAGGCTGACTGTAAATCAAGCCTGCGGATTGCGCTAACGCCGCATCGGTGAGAACCTTCGCGCAGAAGCTTTACTCCCCTCAGGAGTGGGTCATGGCCAGGATCATCGGCGCAATCGCAACATCGCACACCCCGACGATTGGGTTTGCCAAGGATCGACGCCTCGAGAACGATCCCGTCTGGAAGCCGATCTTCGATGCGTACGAGCCGATACGCGCCTGGCTTGCCGAGAAGCGCGCGGACGTTCTGTTCACCATCTACAACGACCACGTTACGTCGTTCTTCTTTGATCACTACTCGCCATTTGCGCTTGGGGTCGATGACCTGTACCGGCCGGCCGACGAGGGAGGCGGCGTGCGCAATGTGCCGCCGTTGCCGGGCGCCCCGCAGCTCGCGCGCTCCATCGCAACCAGCCTTTTTGCCGAGGAATTCGATATTTCGTTCTTTCGCGGCAAGCCCGTGGATCACGGCTGCTTCTCGCCGCTGTCGATGCTTGCCGACCCCGACGGCACCTGGCCGTGGAAGATACTGCCGTTCCAGGTCGGCGTGCTGCAGTTCCCGATACCGACGGCCCTGCGCTGCTATCGGCTCGGGGGCGCGCTGGGCCGCGCGATCCGCGCTTTCCCCGAGGACCTCAGGGTGGTGATCGTCGCGACCGGGGGCCTGTCGCATCAGGTCCATGGGGAGCGCTGCGGATTCAACAACCCGGAATGGGACCATCGGTTTCTCGATCTGCTCGAGACCGACCCGGCGGCATTGACGAATCTGACTCATGCCGAGTATGCCGAACGCGGAGGCATGGAAGGCGCCGAGGTCATCATGTGGCTGATCATGCGCGGCGCTCTGACGGATCGAATCCGCAGGCTCCACCGCACCTACTACCTTCCGTCCATGACTGCAATCGCCACGGCGATTTACGAGAATGACGGAGAATATCCCCCGATCGCGCCATTCCGCGACGTGCAGCTCGAAGGCGCGGAGCGTCTCGCCGGTACGTATCCCTATACGCTGGAGCGGAGCGCCAAAGCCTATCGGCTCAACCGGTTCCTGCACGACATGATCTTTCCGGAACATCGCGAGGCGTTCCGACGAAACGCCGATGCGCTGATGATTGCGCAGGGATTGACTGCCGAGGAAGCCGATTTGGTGCGTCGACTGGACTGGCGCGCGCTCATTCACTACGGCGTAACGTTCTTCGTGCTCGAGAAGCTGGCGGCGGTGGTCGGCGTGTCGAATCTGCACGTCTATGCCGCCATGCGAGGACAGTCTCTTGCAGAGTTTCAGGAAACCCGGAACGCCAAGATCGAGTATGGCGTTGGCGTCAGACGCGACGGCTGATCGACGCGCTTCAACCGGACGCCCGTCCTCTAGTATGATCCCCATCACCGGCTGCCTGCCAAACCACACAAAAGGCCCTGATTTGATCGTGGGGGATCGCCGCATGGCAATGCTCGAACAGAGTTGGTCGACCGAACACCTGCAGCCCGGCAAGGCGCTTGCCTATTGGCGCGATGTTATCTGCGAGAATCTTCTGCAGATGCACATTCAGAGTTCGCAAAAGAGAGCGTTTTTCGGATGCATCGAGAAACACGCGTTCGGTCCGATCAAGGCGAATTTCATCTCGGTCAGCGAGCAAAACGTCTGGCGCGAACGCACCGCGGCCGCCAACGCGAAAGACCATATCTTCCACTTGATCCATGTGCGCAAGGGCGTGCAGCTGATCGAGCAATACGGCCGCCGTCTCAAGGTCGGGGCCGGCGACTGCTTGCTGATCGATTGCCTCGCCGGCTTCGAGTTCGACTTTCCCCAGGGCGTCGAAGCCTTGGTGCTCGAGATCGGAAGAGACTGGCTCAGGGGCTGGCTGCCCGCGCCCGAGGATGCGGCGGCGCGCCTGATCGACGGGCGCAGCGGTTGGGGCGCGACATTGGCATCGGCGTTGAGCAACGTCACGCCTTCAACGGTTGGCGCTTCGGGGCAGTCCCCGACGGTGGTGGCGGAACAGATCGTCTCTCTGTTGGCGCTCGCCGCCGGCCACGATGATCCGTCGCTGACCACCCACAAGCGGGCATTGCTGCGGCGTGTGAAGGAGACGATTCGCGAGCGCTGCCACGAGCCTGACCTGGGTCCGGCGATGGTCGCCGCCGCGCTCGGTCTGTCGCGACGTTACGTCCATCGGCTGTTCGCCTCCGCCGGCACGACCTTCTGCGAGGAACTGTACGCCTGCCGGCTCCACAGGGCGCAGCGGCAGCTGTGCGACAGGCGATTCGATGGGCTCGGAATCGCCGAAATCGCCTGGAATTGCGGGTTCAGTGAACCGAGCCACTTCACTCGCCGATTTCGCGAACGATTCGGTTCGCCGCCGAGCGCTTACCGGCTGAAAAGCGCGAACTGACGCGAACGATGACGAGCATTCCCACGACCCACGTCGGCAGTCTGCCCCGGGGCGATGAGCTGGTTCCGCTGCTCCTTGCGCGAGATCACGGCAAGCCGTATGACATGGCCGAATTCGATCAAAAGGTTCAGGCGGCGGTGGAGGATGCCGTGGCCCGACAAGTCGAGGCGGGCGTATCGGTGGTCAGCGACGGCGAGCTCGGCAAGGTCGGATACTCGACCTATGTCAAGGAGCGCCTGTCCGGCTTTGGCGGCAACGTCACGCGCAAGCCCGCGCTTGATCTTGCGCCGCTGCCGCAGCTGCGAAAGAAGCTCGCCGCGATCATGGGCGATCAAGAGTTCGTGCGCGCGAGCTGCGTGGGGCCGGTGAAGCTCGTTAACCTCGATCCCTGCCGCGACGACATTCGCCGGTTCCAGAAGGCGATGCGGGGCCGCAGCGTGAAGGGCTTCATGAATGCGGCCTCGCCGGGTCTCATCACGGCGTTTCAGCCGAATGCGTATTATCCAAACCACGAAGCCTACCTGGCGGACTTGGTCGGTGCCATGAGGCCCGAATACGCCGCCATCGCTGCCAGCGGCTTCCAGCTGCAGCTCGATTGTCCCGATCTCGCCATGTCGCGGCACACCGGATATCAGGATGCGAGCGAAGCGGAATTCCTCGAAATTGCGGAAGCCAACGTCGAGGCGCTCAACGCAGCGACTGCGGCCATTTCGCCGCAACAGATGCGCATGCACGTTTGCTGGGGAAACTACGAGGGTCCCCACGACCACGACATACCGCTGGAGCGGGTGATAGGGATCATCCTGAGAGCGAGGCCGTCGACCATTTTGTTCGAGGCCGCCAATCCGCGGCATGAACACGAGTGGAAGGTCTGGGCCGCGACGAGGATTCCCGAGGATAAAGTACTCGCGCCGGGACTGATCGACACCTGCTCCAATTACGTCGAACACCCGGAACTCATCGCGCAGCGCATCGAACGGTTCGCCAACATCGTCGGCAAGGAGCGCGTCATGGCCAGCACGGATTGCGGCTTCGGCACCTTCGCCGGCTACGGCAAGATCGATCCCGCGGTGACCTGGAAGAAGCTGCGCTCGCTGCGCGAGGGCGCCGGACATCGCAGCCGCGCGGCTGCGCTAGCGGGCGGCCTCGATAGCCTCGAGTCGCTCTACCTCCCGGCCATAGGGCTTGATTCCACGCGAAATCGTGAATGCGGCGGCCGGCATGAGGACCGAGGCCGTCAGCACGATGCTCTTCCACAGATCCGCATCGGAGCCGAAGACCCGTTGCGTGATGCTGCCGATCAGCTGGCTGCCCAACGCCCCAAACACGATGAACATGAACAGGTACACGGCAGTGACCTGACCGCGCATCTCGTTGGGCGTGATGCGCTGAATGGCGGCGTTTTGCGGCACGGCCGATGCGAGCCCGCAGGCGCCCGCCGCGCCCAGGCACAGCAGCGAGAGCCCCCCCGACGGCATCAACGGCGCCAAGATCTCAAACGGCGCCGCGGCCGCAAACAAAATCGTGGAGGCGCGCACGTTCGCGTCCTTGTAGCGCTTGGAGAGCCACTCGACGAACAGCGTGCCGAACGCGGCTCCTATCAGCGAGGACACCAGAAACATGAGGCCCATCCACCTGCCGATCAGAGCTTCGTTCCACCCGTAGGTCCTGATCAGAAACGGCGCGCGCCAGGCCAGCATTCCGATGGACTGCGTGGCGCTGAACGCAAGACCGATGAACAGCGGCAGGTAGATCGATTTGCGCGCACGCATCTCGCGCAACACGGCCATCACCGGCAATGCTTTTCCATGCGCCTTCGCACCGCGGCGCGGCGGCTCCTTCACCAGCAGCAACAGGCAGGAAATGACCAGCCCCGGCGCGCCCACCATCATGAGGACCCATTGCCAGCCGTGGATGCGCAGCCCCATCCAATGGCTGACGGGCCATGCGGCGGCTAAGCTGATCAGCTGCCCGCCTAGGAATATGCCGAGCGCGTTGCCGCCAATGAAGCCGAGCTGCAGGAAGCCGATGGCGCGGGGCAACCTTGCCGGCGGGAAATAGTCGGCAAGTATCGAATACGCTCCCGGCGCATGCGCCGAGCCGCCGGCGCCCACCATCATGCGGCTGAAGAACAGCTGTCGGAAGCTCTGCGCCAGCCCGCCCAGCGCCGTGATGCCGCCGATGGCCGCGATTCCGCATGCAAGCACGATTTTGCGAGGGTAGATATCCACCAACCGCGCCATCGGTATGCCGATCAACACGTAAAAGATCACGTTGGCCGGCCCGATCAGAAACCCGAGCTGCTCGTCGGTCAGTTTGAAATCGACCTTGATCCGTTGCGCCATCATGCCGAACACCTGAGCGTCGAGGAAATTGAGCATGGTGGCCAGGATGATGACGAGCAGCGCGTAATACGCGGCGCTGCGCGCAGGCCAGGGCTGCACGCCGGGCGCGGCATCCGCCGCAGAGGTGACCGCCCCAGGAATTGCCGCCGCCATTATTGTTCTCCTCATCCACTCTTCGTACCACGAATTATATGCGTTGGATACAATACGGCCTGCGCTGCGTGTCCCGTCTTTAATTGAAGCCGCCGCATTGCGGCCATTCCGGTCCGGGGGGAGAATCGAACCGTATGAAGGATCTGCCCGGCAAGACAGCGTTTGTAACCGGCGGCGCAAGCGGAATCGGGCTTGGCATCGCCAAGGCGCTGCTGGGCGCGGGGATGAACGTGGTCATCGCCGATGTCCGCAATGACCATCTCGCGGCAGCCAGACTCGAGCTGGGCTCTCCCGATCGCGTCCTCGCCCTGCAGCTCGACGTGACCGACCGCGCCGCATACGCGCGCGCGGCGGATGCAGCGGAAGCGCGCTTCGGCAAGATCCACATCCTGTGCAACAACGCGGGCGTCGCCGTCGTCGGCCCGACGGATCTTGCGACCTTTTCCGACTGGGACTGGGTGATGGGGGTCAATCTGGGGGGCACCATCAACGGCATCGTCACCATCCTGCCGCGCATCAAGCGGCACGGTGAAGGCGGACATATAGTCAACACGGCCTCCATGTCGGGTCTCGTGCCGCACCCGGGCGCGACCATTTACGGCACCTCGAAGGGCGCCGCCGTGCACATGATGGAATGCATGCGTGCGGAACTCGAGCCGCAGGGGATCATCTGCTCGGCCTTCTGCCCGGGCGCCGTGCAATCGAACATTGCCGAAGCCGCCAAAACGCGCCCAGCGGAGCTTTCCGACACCGGATATGCCGAGGCGGACAAGCGCCGTCAGCAGGGAGGCAGCTTCTTCCATCTGTACATGACCAAGGAGGATGTCGGCGCAAGGGTGCTGCAGGGCATACTGAACGACGAGCTGTACATCATGACCCACAGCGAATTCCGGCAGGGGGTCGAGGATCGCGCGCAGGCGATGTGCGCGGCTGTGCCCAACGTGCCCGAGAACCATGAGTACAAGAACACCTTCCGTGTGCTGTTCCGCAACCCGATTCACGCAGCCGAGACTGCGCGACAGAAAGGATTGAAAGCATGAAGGACTTTGCAGGCCGTACGGCGTTCGTCACCGGCGGCGCGAATGGAATTGGAATCGGGCTGGTCCGCGCGCTTCTGGCGGAAGGATGCAACGTCGCGGTGGCCGATATCCGCCGGGAATCGATCGACGCGGCATTGAAGTCGCTCGGCGACCAAAGGGTGATGGGGGTGCAGGTCGATGTTTCCTCGCGCGAGGCCATGGCCCGCGCCGCGGACATGGTCGAAGCGAAGTTCGGGCCCGTGAGCCTGCTCTTCAACAACGCCGGCATCAACCTGTTCCAGACCATCGAGGAATCGAGCTACGACGATTGGGACTGGGTGATGGGGGTCAACCTGCATGGCCCCATCAACGGCGTGATGACCTTTTTGCCGCGCATGATCGCCGCGGGCAAGGGCGGTTATGTCGTCAACACCGCCTCGATGGCCGGCTTCCTTTCGGCCGGCAAACCCGGGATCTACAACACCACCAAGTTCGCGGTGCGCGGCATGTCCGAATCATTGCGAGGGAGCCTCGCGCCCCATGGCATCGGCGTCTCGGTACTCTGCCCGGGATTGGTGAAATCCTATATCTACGCGAGCGACGACATCCGGCCGGACGCCCTCAAGGCCGGCGCCAAGCCGGTCGATTCGACGAACGTGAAGCGCCTGGCGGATATCCACGAGTTCGGCATGGACCCCGACGTTCTCGCCGCGCGCGTGCTCGAGGCGATGCGCGAGGACCGCTTCTACATTTTTTCGCACCCCGAATTCAAGGACGAGCTGCGCGAGCTGTTCGACGAGATTCTGCAGGACTTCCGCGACTATCCTGCCGACGCCGGATACGAAAAGCGCACGGGCTTCGAGAAGACGCGCCGCGAAAGCTACAAGCAGCAGAGAAGGGGACTGAAGCCCTCGTAGGCGGCCGAAACCAGGCGTCGCTCGGCCGCAATGGTGGGCTGCGCTCCGATCGGCTGCCGGTTCGGCAAACGGGGACCGTATCGATGACTTCGCATATCTCGCCGCCGGGCGCACGTGATGGCACGCCCGCATGCACATTCATACCTCATGAGGAATGGGATCGTACGCCCTGGAACCGCGTCGCGTTCCAGCACGTCCGCGAATTCGTGCCCACGGTTCCGGTGCGCAGGGGCGACTGGGTCGCCCCGCTCCCGATTGCACTCGCAGACTTGGGATCCATCGAATTCGAATCCAACGGTGTGCGCCAGTCGGTCGATGAGTTCCTGCGCACGAGCGATACCGACGGCCTGCTCGTCTTGTATCGCGGCGCGATCGTCGCCGAGCATTACGGCAATGGTATGACCCCAGTAACGACCCATCTATCGCAATCGGTGTCCAAATCCATGGTTGCCGCGCTCGCCGGGATCCTGGCCGGCCGCGGTCTGCTCGACACCGCGGCTCCGGTTACCGACTATCTTCCCGAGCTGGCCGCGACCGCGTATCGGGGCGCGACCGTGCAGCACTTGCTCGACATGACGAGCGGTGTGCAATGGGATGAGACCTACACGGCGCCGGATTCGGACTGCGCCAAGATGGACGCAGCGAGCGGCTGGAAGTCCCGCAAGCATGAATCGTGGCCCCGCTGCATGTGGGAGTTGGTCTGCACGCTGACATCCATTGAGTGCCCGCATGGCGAACGCTTCCGCTATCGCTCGATCGAAACCGACGTGCTCGGATTCACGCTGCAGCGCGCCGGCGGGCGGCCGCTGGCCGAGCTCATGAGCAGTGAGCTCTGGGGTCCGGTGGGCGCCGAGCAGGATGCGTACTTCACGGTGGATCCCGCGGGCTTTGCGTGCGCCAGCGGGGGATTTAACGCGACGCTCAGCGATTACGCGCGCTTCGCGCTGATGCTGGCAAATCTCGGCACGATCGCCGGCCGGCGGGTCGTGCCCGAGGCTTGGATCAACGCCACACGGGCCGGCAATCCGGCACTCTTTGGCCCGCCCTACCGGGACGCGTTGCCCAATGGCGCCTACCACAACCAATTCTGGCTCGAGAGGCCGGGCGATGGTCCCTTCATGGCGCGCGGCGTATTCGGCCAGATCCTTTACGTCGACCCGGAGGCGGATTTCGCGGCAGTCAAGCTGTCCTCATGGCCCGACTTCGTCGACGTCGCGCGCCTGAAGACGGCGCTGGCGGCTCTGCGCGCGATCCGTACCGGTCTCGCGCGGGCCGCCTGAGAGAACAAGGAGCAGAACCGATGATCGCGAATGCCAAACTTGACCTCATGTTCGACCGGGTGATCGACGTGCCGCGAGACGCCGTCTGGCACGCTTGGACGACACCGGAGCACCTCAAGAGGTGGTTCACGCCGGCGCCATGGAAAACGGTCGACTGCGAGATCGATCTGCGCCCCGGAGGCATTTTTCGCACCACAATGCGTTCGCCGGAAGGCCGGGAATTCGACAACATCGGGTGTTACCTCGAGCTCAAAAGAGCGAGAGGCTCGTCTGGACGAATGCGCTGACACCGGGCTTCCGTCCCTGACGCATCGGCCAGCAGGACCGTCGAACGCGGATTCTTCGCGTTTACGGCGGTCATTTCGCTCGAGGCGCACGCGAAGGGGACGAAGTACACTGCGCTCGTCATGCACGGCGATGAAGACGCCTGCAAGCGGCACGAGCAAATGGGATTTCACGACGGTTGGGGAAAGGCGCTCGATCAGCTCATTGCCACGGTCAAGGGCACGGAGAAATGAGGACGTCAGTGTGCACGACCAATCTCGTCCAACCGATCCTTGAGCCGCATCCTGTCGATCGAGGCCAGCGGCAGACTTAAGAACAATTTGATCCGCGCCTCCAGCAGCCGGAATGCGTCGCGGAACGCAAAGCTCTTCTCAAGATCGGTTCCTTCGACCGCCGCGGGATCCGGAATACCCCAATGGGCTGTGACCGGTTGGCCCGGCCAGTATGGGCACACCCCGCCGGCGGCGTTGTCGCAGACCGTGAACACGAAGTCGAGGTGCGGAGCGCCGGGCGCGGCGAATTCGTCCCAACTCTTGCTGCGCAGGCCTGCTGTCGGGAATTCCATTTTGCGCAGCATTTCGAGTGCGATCGGGTGCACGTAGCCTTTGGGATAGCTACCGGCGCTGAATCCGCGGAACTTGCCCCTGCCGAGTTCGTTGAGGATCGATTCGGCGAGAATGCTGCGCGCAGAATTGCCGGTGCACAGAAACAGAACGTTGTAGACCTGATCCGCCATCAGCAGTCTCTATCATAGAACGGTACGGGCTCCAAGGCCGTAGCGGCGTAAACCGAAGCCGGGAATAAAACCCTTCGCATGAAAGTCCTCTCTCGTGAATACCAACCAAGGAGACTGCCATGCCGGATGATCGCTTGCTTCAATCCCGCCGGAACGCCCTGAAATGCATGGCGTATGGCGGCGCCGGAACCTTGTTCGCGCTGTCGGGCGGCGTGCTCACGCCAATGGATCTGGCGAGGGCGGACGAATACGGGCGCGGCGCCGCAAATGTCGGGAAACCACTTTTCGTACAGATCAGCGACACTCACATCGGCTTCAGCAAAGACGCCAATCCCGACGTCAACGGGACCCTCGACAGGACGATTGATCTGGTCAACGCGCTTGCGGATCAGCCCGCGCTCATCATCCATACCGGCGACATCACCCATCTGTCCAAGGCGGCCGAATTCGATCTCGCAGCGCAGCTGTTTTCGCGCCTGCGCACGACCGAGCTGCACACGGTGCCTGGAGAACACGATACGGCGGATGCCGCCGTCACGGAATACTTCAGCCGCTTCGGCAAGCCGTCCAATGGCAAGGGATATTACAGCTTCGATCATGCCGGCGTGCACTTCATCGCGCTGGTCAACGTGCTGCAGTTCAAGCCGGGCGGTCTCGGCACCCTGGGCGCCGAACAGCTCGATTGGGTGGCTGCAGACTTGAAGCACCGTTCGGCCAGCGGCCCGATCGTGGTGTTCGCGCACATGCCGCTGTGGACGATCTACGAGCCCTGGGGATGGGGCACGGGCGATGCGGATCAGCTCATGAACCATTTGCATCGTTTCGGCTCGGTCACGGTGCTGAATGGGCACATTCACCAGATCGTGCAGAAAGTCGAGGGCAACGTGACCTTCCACACCGCGCGCGCGACCTCCTATCCTCAGCCGCCCGCCGGCGAGGGTGCCGGACCCGGCCCGCTGAAGGTTGGCGCGGACCTTCTGCCAAAAATGCTCGGTGTGACCCGCGTGTCCGTGGTGCGGCATCCGCGGTCCCTGGTGCTGAACGACACCACGCTTGCCTGAGGAGGGCGCGCACGTGACTTTGGGAAGATACCGCGCGTCGATCGCCATCGCAGTGCTGGGCCTGGCTGCGGCTGCGGGCCCGAAGACCGTCTCGGCATCGGAGGAGGCGAAAGTGCTCATCAAGGGCTTCATGTACGAGCCGATGTCGTTGACGGTGAAAGCCGGCACGACGGTCACCTGGGTCAATATGGACGACGAACCGCACACGGTCGTCAGCGATGCCGGCCTGTTCCGCTCGGGCGGCTTCGACACGAACGAAAGCTTCTCGTACAAGTTCGACAAACCAGGAGCCTACCGAGTCACCTGCTCGCTTCATCCGCGCATGGCCGCAACGATTCTCGTCGAGTGACCCATGCACTGGGCTGCGCAAGCTGGTCTCGGCGTCGCCGCTGCGATCGCGGGTTTGACGATCGGTGCCGCAGTGTTCGTGGGTTCGGGCGCTTACGACATCGGCGCCGATGATCACCACACAAAACTCGTGCTGGCGATCATCGAAGAGCTGCGTGAGCGCTCGATCAGCCTGCGCTCCGGCTCGATCGACGTCCCGAACCTCGAGGATCCCGCAAAGATTGCGGCCGGCGCCGCGCGCTACTCGGCACTGTGCGTAGGCTGTCATCTCGCGCCCGGGGTCACCAAGTCCGATCTGCGACCCGGACTCTACCCGCACCCGCCCAACCTCGCTCAGGAGAATACCCGAGATGCGCGAAGGGCCTTCTGGGCGATCAAGCACGGGATCAAAATGAGCGCGATGCCGGCGTGGGGCAAGAGCCTGGATGACGCGGCCATCTGGGAAATCGTGGCGTTTGTGCGCCTGATGCCGACGATGAGTCCCGATGCGTACCGGCTGCTCGCGGACGAGAAGTCTCGTTGAATTTTTCGCAGCCTCGGCCTGCGGCTTCCCTTAGTATCGAGATACGTCTGAACATGGCGCAACGATATTGAAAATTCCAGGAGTGCAGCGACTGTCGTGCCCGCACCGCCCACCTTGCCCGGGATGCCCGCGGTTCGGTGAGCGCGGCATCGCTCCTGCCGCGCACGCCGCACTCGATGAGCTGGCGCGCGCCAGCGGTTTGCCCGAGGTTCCGGTGATTTCCGGGCAAACCGCCGGGTTTCGGCTGCGCGCGCGGCTGGCCATTCGGGGCCGGCTGCGTTCCCCCAAGCTGGGACTGTTTGAGCTCGGCACCCACCGCGTGGTTCACATCCCCAATTGCAGTGTTCAGCACCCCCTGATCAATCGCGTCGCTTCCGTCGTGAGGCGCGCTCTTGTCGATGCTCGAGTGACCTGCTACTCAGACAGAACCCATTTGGGCCTTGCACGCTACCTGCAAGTCGTGGTGGAGCGCAGCTCGCAAACCGCGCAGGTCGTGATGGTCGGCAACAGCGCAACCACCGAGCCCTTTGCAGCTTGCTTCGAACTGATCCGCGAGCGGCTCGGCGGCGAGCTGCACAGCCTGTGGTTCAACGCCAATCGCGAGCGATCCAACACCATTCTCGGTCCCGACTTCCAAAACTGGTGCGGGCCGGCCAGCGTGGTCGAACGTTTTGGCGGGGCTGCGGTGCATTACCCGCCGGGCGCATTCGGGCAGAACAATCTCGACATCGCTCAGCGCATCATCGAGCACGTGCGCATGCAGATCCCGGAGGGTGCGCGGGTCGCCGAATTTTACGCTGGTGTCGGCGCCATCGGATTGTCGGTGTTGACTCAGGCTTGCGAGATCCGCATGAACGAAGCCGGCGCGCAATCGCTGCACGGGCTCGAGCTCGGGCTCGCTCAGCTCGACCCGGCGAATCGGGCCAAGATCTCCGTCTTCCCTGGCCCGGCCGGCGCAGCGCACTTGGCTGCGTCCGGCGCGCAGGTGGTGATCGCCGACCCGCCGCGCAAGGGCCTGGATCCTGAGTTGGCCGAATATTTGGGCGAGCACCCGCCCGAGCGTTTCGTGTACGTGAGCTGTGGGCTCGAGTCGTTCCTCGACGACGCCGCGCGCCTGACCTCGTACGGCAAGCTGCGTCTCGGTGCGCTCAGCGCATTCAATCTCCTGCCATTCACCGGGCACGTTGAAACCGTCGCCCGCTTCGAGCGCGCCTGATAATCAGCCATTCGGGCGGCTGCCGGTCTTCTATTTGCTGGTGCGTGCGGCGGCGGCAGTCAGCGTGAAGTAGCCAACCTTGTCATTCGAAGGAGATCCGTACCACATCCGTCCCTGCGCATCGAGGAAAAATTCCCGGATGGTATTCTCAGAGTGCGGGAAGGGGTATTCAACGGTATTGCCTGTTTTTGGATCGAAGCGGCCAAGGACATCCATGTTGTACGAGGCATACCAGATGTGATTGTCCGCGTCGATGCCGAGACCATAGGGAGTCGGCTCCGGGCCGGGCAACGGATACTCCGTGAACGTTTGCGTCTTCGGGTCGAATCGCCCCAGCTTGCCCGCGTTGAATTCGCCGAACCAAACGATTCCGTCGGCATCAATCTGCATGCGCCGCGGAAAACATCTGGGTGTCGGTGGGGTCCACAGGGACACTTTCAGGGTCTTCCAGTCCACCATCCCGATCTGACTGGTGTCGGGCCGCGTAAACCAGATATTCCCGTTGCTGTCTTCCTTCACGTCATAGGTGGAGGCCATTTCGTCGAAACGAGTGAATTTTTTGGTTTTGCGATCGAACCGGGTCAACGGGTTCCCAGAGGCCCAGACATTACCATCGGGATCGAAGCGCAACGTGTGTTTGGATCCTGCGCCGTAGCCGAGTTTGCCGGGAATATACGCATCCTGGAACTCTATTATCTTCTGCGTATGAGGGTCCCACTCTCCGAGTTTGTTCGACCCTTGCTCGGTGAGCCATACCGATCCGTCCGCTGCCGGCACGGCCGAGTGAACGGCGGCGGTGCCGGCGTTCGGAACCGGAAAATCCTCCATGACGCCTGTCTTCGGATCGAGCCGGCTGATCTTGTTGGCGACGCCAAAATTGGGAATCCAGAAATATCCGTTCTTATCCGGCGCGGCGCTGAAGGGCATGCGGCTCGGCGACGGCATGTCGTATTCCACGTAAGCAATATTCATGGCCTCGCCGCTGATCGGCCGCAGGGTTTCGGCATATTTTGGCGCTTCCTCAGGGGATTTCGGGAGCACGGATTGTTCGCTGAACAGAGTGGTCAAATAATCCGCCACGGCGTCCGCTTGCTGATCATTGAGCCGATCCGCCAATCCAAACCTCAATGCGGCCCGCATGTACGCGACACGACTGTGCCAGCCCTCTGCATCGCGCGGCACCGATGCCATTCGGGTCTGAAATCCGTGGCATGTGAAGCAAGTCGAAAACAACTTGTCCTTCGCCGGTGATGCGGGCCACAGCTTGCCGGCCTGGTAAATGGAGATTTCATTCCATCGCACCGGGGCCTTCTGCAACGACATGTCGAACGAGGCGGCCTGGTCGGCTGCAAGCTTCACGCCGGTGAGCGGGTCGCCATGGTAGCCGGTGATTTTGGTCGACAACTGGTAATCGCCCGCCGGCAGCTTCTCCATGCGGTAATGCCCTTGACTGTCCGACAGCACCATGAAGGTGATGTTGGTCCTCTCGTTCTGTGCTCGTACGAAGACACCCTCGAGAGCCGCACCCTCCGGGCCTTTCACGGTCCCGCTGATCGTTGCTCCACGACCGATCGAGCTGCCGCACGCAACCAGGGTCACCAGAGTCAGGAATGTGTTTCGCGGGTTCATGGACGCTGCTCTATCACGAGTAGTGGGGAGGTAATGATACGCGGGCACCCGTCCGCCATGAAGGCCGAAGTGGGACAGGTTTCCTCGCCGGCACGCTGCTGGGAGGCTGCGTGGTCGCCCCGTCACCGGGTACGTGAGGTTCGGCGGCTACTGGAACTGGGTCGGCGAACGGCACGTTTGGGTTGCCTCATTGGGGGCCGGGCCGACCTTTGCTTGCCGCGCTCGCATCGAGCGCGTAAGGTTGCCTGTAGCTGTCAACGGCGCATCTCCTTGGCAGCTGACAAGGCCGCGACGCTCGGCCCACAAATCACAAGTTCGAGCAAAAAAACATGGGGAGGAACCGACAATGAAAATCACGAGTGTTGTATCGCGCCTGTTCCTGGCCGCCGCGGTGTGCACCGGCGGGGCCGCGGCCGCATGGGAACGCGGCGAGGCTCTGGTACTGGGCGACAGCGTTGCCTTCAGCTACATTGCCTCGGTGGGCTACGAGTACTTCTACACCAGGCCGGAGAACTTCGTCGGCTTTCCCGAGCACCTGGGCGACCGGCTGAATCTGCGGGTGGTGAACGGGAGCTGTCCCGGGGAGAGCACCGGCAGCTTTCTGTCCGCCACGGCGCCGGACAACGGCTGCAGGACCTATCGCAGCTTGTACCCGCTGCACACCCAGTACGGCTCGACGCAGCTTGCCTTCGCCACGGCGTACCTGAAGACCCATCGCGAGGTGCGGCTGGTGACGATCACGCTGGGCGCGAACGACGCATTGCTGCTGGAGGAATCCTGCGCCTCGAGCGCCGACGTCGAAGCGTGCATCGCGGCCGGCGCGCCGGCGATGCTCGCCGCGGTCGCGGAGAACATTGCCGGGATTCTCGGCGCGGTGCGCGCCAGCGGCTACAGCGGGCCGATCGTGCTGACGAACTATTACTCGCTCGACTACTCCGATGCGGCGGAGACGGCGCTGACGGCGGATTTGAACGCGGCGATCGCCGCTCCGGCGAGCGCGTACGGGGCGGTGGTGGCCGATGTATTCAGCGCCTTTCAGAGCGTGGCGGCCCATGCGGCCTTCGGCGGCAAGACCTGCAATACCGGGCTGCTGAATCCGGACGTCTACGACCAAAACGTGTGCAACATTCATCCGGCTCAGACCGGGCACCGGCTCATCGCCACGACCATTGAGCACGCCTTGTAGACGGCGGAACAGCACTGATCGGCGATGGGCTGCGGCGGCCGGGCGGCAGCGGGCCGTCCGGCCGCACGCAGCGGGAGCGGCGCCCCTAAGCTTGGGGCGCGGCGAGCAGCTGAACCCAGTACAGACCGCGCCGGGAGACCTGGCCCGCCGCATAGGCGATGCCCATCTCGGCGAATCTGGGGTCCATGATGTTTTCGCAGTGACCGGGACTGTCGAGCCAGCCGCGCACCACTTCTTCGGCGGATTTCGGTCCGTAGGCGATGTTCTCGCCCACCAGTTTTTCCCGATATCCGACGGCCTTGACCCGCTCCGCGGGTGAGCGCCCCGCCAGATCCTCGTGTTCGAAATAGTTGTGCTTGGCCATGTCGGCCGCGTGTCCGTACGCGACATCTGCGAGAGTGACGGACAGCCGCACGGGCGGCGCCGGTCCAAACGAATGCTCGCCGCAGCGAGTTCCGCGCGCTCGCACCTCGTTGACGAGCTCGAGCGCGCGCGTCGCCAGCAGCGGTGCCCGTGAGCTGGCCGGCAGCACATAGGCAGAGGCGAGCACCAGCCAGGTGTCCAAGCCGCGGTGATAAACGCCAATGTCGCGCAGACGCCGGTCGGTCACCGTGCGGCAGTTCGCCCGCCTGAGCAGTTCGACCGTGGATGCATCCGGGCCGGTGATATGTAAAGCCGCGGTGGCTTCCGGCTCATAGCCGCTGCGAGCCGCCGCCGCTGCGGGCGAAAGCCCGCCGGCCCACTGTTGGGCTGCGCGGTCGAGGAGCGGATTGTGATGCAGCGGTTGAGCAGCGGGCAGGATGCCGCCGCAGCCGCCCTCACGAAGCAATTGCACGGCAGACACCGCCTCGGCCCCCGCAGTGAGCGCTGCCGACAGTCCGCCGAACAGCACTGCGAGGCGCCAAAGCTGCAAATGACACAAGCGATTCAACAGCACCGCTCCTTGCCGTCCATCCTGTAATCCCCCAACGCGCGAGCGCGGCATCGGATGACCGAGGGCGGAGAACGCGGTCACAGGCTTGCAGCGGCCCCCGACGAGGCGGCCCGTCTCTCGGCCCACCGGGGATTGCGGCTGCGCATCGGTACGTGCATGCTCGGCCGGCCGCACAGAACCACGGAGTCGAGATGGCGACCGCGACAACAACGAACGGCCTGAACGTGGGCGATGGAAGAGAGCGCTACGACGTCGTCATCGTCGGCGCGGGAATCTCCGGCGTCGGGGCCGCCTACCACTTGACCAAGCAATGCCCGGGGACGAGCTTCGTCGTCCTCGAAGCGCAGGAAAGCTTCGGCGGCACCTGGCTCACTCACCGCTATCCCGGCATCCGGTCCGACAGCGATCTGTACACCTTCGGCTATCGCTTCAAGCCATGGACCGGCCCGCCGATCGCGACGGCGGCCGAGATCCTGCGGTACATGGGTGAAGTCATCGATGAGAACGATCTCGCCGTGCACATCCGCTATCGACACAGGATCCGCGCGGCGCGCTGGACGAGCGGGGAGAATCTGTGGACGATCGAGGCCGTCCGGACCGACACCGGAGAGACGGTTCGCTTCGCCGCGAACTTCCTCTGGATGTGCCAGGGTTACTACCGCCATGCGCAGGGCTACACGCCCGCGTGGAACGGCATCGAGAGCTTCAAGGGCCGGGTCGTGCACCCGCAGACGTGGCCGGAGGATTTCGACTACACGGGCAAGAACGTCGTCGTCATCGGCTCCGGCGCCACCGCCGCGACGCTCATCCCCGCGATTGCCGCAGGCAGCGGCCACGTCACGATGCTGCAGCGCTCGCCGACTTATTTCATCACGGGCCGCAATGCGATCGTGATCGCCGACGAGCTGCGGGAGCTGGGCATCGACGAGACGTGGATCCACGAAATCGTGCGCAGGAAAATCCTGCACGAGCAGGATGTCTTCACCCGCCGCTCGATGAGCGAACCGGAGACGGTGAAGCAGGAGCTGCTGGCGGGGGTTCGCGCCTGCCTGGGGCCGGACCACGACGTGGAGACTCACTTCACGCCGCGGTATCGGCCGTGGCGCCAGCGTATCGCCTTCATTCCCGATGCGGATCTTTTCCAGGCGATGCGCGCCGGTAAGGCATCGGTCGTCACCGATGAGATCGACCGATTCGTCGACACCGGCATTGTTCTGAAGTCCGGGGCGCTGCTCGCAGCGGACATCGTCGTCACGGCGACGGGCTTCAATTTGAGCGTTCTGGGCGACATCGATTTCGCCGTCGACGGCAAGCCCCTGGTTTTTGCCGACACGGTCACCTATCGCGGCATGATGTTCACCGGCGTGCCCAACCTGGCGTGGGTCTTCGGATACTTCCGCGCCAGCTGGACGCTGCGCTCGGACCTGGTCGCCGATTTCACGTGCCGGCTGCTCAATCACATGCGGGCGAAAGGTGCGCGCAAGGTCGTGCCGACGCTCCGACCTCAGGACCGGGACATGCCCTTGCTGCCCTGGATCGATCCGGAAAACTTCAACCCTGGCTATCTCATGCGGGGCATGCACCTGCTGCCGAAGCGCGGCGACAAGCCCGAATGGCAGCACACGCAGGACTACTGGGCCGAGAAGGACCAGATCCCTGCCGCGGATCTCGACGACGGGGCGTTCGCGTACCAATGAGGCATGGCTCGCCCGCGAGGCATGGGCTAGCCCCGCATGAAACTAAAGCGCCCGCCGCAGCTCCGCCGCGCACAGTGCGACCGCGCTGTTGGCTTCATCGATCACCTTGCCCATACCTATAAAGCCGTGGATCTGGCGCGGGAAATGCACATAGCTTGCCCGGTTGCCGGCCTCGGTGAGCCGCTTGGCGTAGGCAGCGCCCTCGTCGCGCAGCGGATCGAAGCCGGCGGTGAGCACCAGCGCCGGCGGCAGATTGGACAAATCCGGGTGCAGCAGCGGCGAGGCACGCCAGTCGCCGTACTGCGCCGGGTCGGCGATGTAGTGGCCGATGAAGTAGGCCATCGTTTCGCTCGTCAGGAAATACCCTTGCCCGTTCTCGGCATGGGACGGCGCGGTGCAGTTCATGTCCGTCGCGGGGTAGATCAGCAGCTGGAATGCGATCGGCAAATCGCCTCGCTCGCGCGCATCGATCGAGACGACGGCCGCGAGGTTGCCGCCGGCGCTGTCGCCGCCCACCGCGAGGCGCGACGCATCGACTCCGAGCTCGGCTGCGTGCTCGCTCACCCAGCGCGTCGCGGCAATACAATCGCTCACCGCTGCCGGAAAGCGGTGCTCGGGCCCCAAGCGATAATCGACTGCGATCAGCGCGCAGCCCGAGAGGTTGGCGAGTTCCCGGCACAGCGTGTCGTGGGTGTCGAGATCGCCGATCACCCAGCCGCCGCCATGGTAGTAGACGAGCACCGGCAGGACTGCGGCGTCAGGGGCGCCGATCGGCCGGTACAGCCGCAGCGGAATGGGTCCATCCGGTCCGCCGGCGTGCCGATCCTGTACGCGGCCGACCTCGCGAGGCGGCGGCTGCAGGATTTTGAGCCGTTCCCCTGAGCTGGCCCGTGCCTCGGCAGGGGCCAGTGTGTGGATCGGAGGGAGGCCTCGCTGCTCGATCAGATCGAGCAGGGCGCGGGTTTGAGGGTGCAGCATGGTGCTCCTTTGTCGTGAGGCGTCTGCTGATGCAGCGCGGGTCTAGGGTATCCTGCGCGCCCGTGCGTGTCGCTTGTGTCCGCTGGGGGTTTTGATGACCAATGAACGTGCCATCCGGCGCGAAGTGGGTGCCGTCGCGTTGATGTTCACCGGTTTGGGCTCGATCATCGGCTCGGGCTGGTTGTTCGGCGCGTGGCGCGCCGCTCAATTGGCCGGCCCCGGCGCGGTCTACGCGTGGATCATCGGCGCGGTGGTCATCCTGTTCGTCGCATTGACCTATGCCGAGTTGGGGGCCATGTTTCCGGAGTCCGGCGGCGCGGTGCGCTACGGCCATTATTCGCACGGCTCCCTGGTAGGGTTTCTGGCCGGCTGGTCCGCCTGGATCGCCATTGTCTCGGTCATTCCGGTGGAGGCCGAGGCATCGGTTCAGTACATGAGCTCGTGGCCCTGGGCCTGGGCCCAGCGGCTGTATGTGCATGCCGCACATGGCCAGGGCGAACTCACCGCGCCGGGCCTGAGCATCGCGGCGGCGCTGGTGGTGGTGTACTTTCTCGTCAATTTTTGGAGCGTGAAAGTTTTCGCCGGCACCAACAGCGCCATTACGTTCTTCAAGCTGATCGTGCCCGCGGCCACTGCGATCGCAATGATATGCACCGGCTTTCATTGGGAAAATTTTCGAGTCGGCGTGCACGGCGACCCGCACATCGGCAACATCGCGTCCATTCTCACCGCGGTCGCCACCAGCGGCATCGTCTTCAGCTACAACGGATTCCAAAGCCCGGTCAATCTGGCCGGCGAGGCGCACAATCCCGGGCGCAGCATACCGCTCGCCATATTCGGCTCGATCGCGCTCAGCACCGTGGTGTACCTGATGCTGCAGGTCGCATTTCTCGGTGCCGTGGCGCCGGGGCATCTGCATGAGGGTTGGGCCGCGCTCGAATACAGCTCGCCGTTCGCGCAGCTTGCGCTGGCGCTGAACCTGAACTGGCTCGCCATCCTGCTGTATGCCGACGCCTTCGTCAGCCCGAGCGGTACCGGCACCACGTACACGGCCACCACCGCGCGGATGATCTACGCCATGGAGCGCAGCGGCAGCCTGCCCAACCTGCTCGGCCAAGTGCATTTGCGCTTCGGGATCCCGCGCCCGGCGATGTGGTTCAACCTGCTCGTGTCATTCATGTTCCTATTCTTCTTTCGCGGCTGGGGCAAGCTCGCCGCCGTGATTTCGGTGGCCACCATCATCACGTATCTGGTGGTGCCGGTGAGCGTCGAGGTACTGCGGCGCACGGCACCCAAAATGCACCGGCCCCTGCGCGTGCCGGGACTGAAGCTGCTGGCGCCGGTGGCCTTCGTGCTCGCTACGCTGATGCTGTACTGGGCGCGCTGGCCGCACACCGGCGAGATCATGCTGCTGTTGATTCTGCCGGTGCCGGTCTATCTGTATTACCAGGCGAAGAGCGGATGGCCCTATTTCAGCCAAAGCCTGCGAGGCGCATGGTGGCTGATCGGCTACCTCACGGCGGTCGTGGTTCTGTCATGGGCGGGCAGCAAGGAGTTCGAGGGGCACGGGTACATCGGCTACGGCTGGGACCAGCTTTGCGTCGCTCTCGTGTCGCTGGCGTTTTTCTCCTGGGGAGTGCGCAGCGGCTGGCATACGCCCGCGCTCGCGGCTGCCGAAAAATCGGATTGATGCGCGCGTCTTCGCAAGTCAGGGCACGCGCTGCCGTACCGGCAGCTCGACGGTAAGACCGTTCAGCGAGGCATCGAGCCTTATCTGACAGCCGAGGCGGCTCGTCGTGCGACGGTCGAGCACGTGCTTGAGCGTGTCCTCCTCGTTGTCGTCGATCGGCGGTAACTTCGCCGTCCAGGCCCCGTCCGCGTAACAATGACAGGTTCCGCAGACGCACATGCCGCCGCAGAACCCGACGATGCTCGGCACCTCATTCGCGATGGCGGCTTCCATCAGGGTGCTCCCTTCCTGCGCCGTTACCGTGATTTCGGCGCCCTGCGCATCGACGAAAGTGACACTGATAATCATGCGGCACAGATACACCAGAGGAGGCTCCCACGCCAGAGCATCGGGTTCGTGGCAACTACGTATTTCGCATTCGGCGCGCGGGCCTCAGCATCGGTACGCGATGGTCTGTGCTGCAGAAGGGCGTTTTATGGCTGGAACGGTGCTTTCATGATTCCCGGGCAAGCGGTCGGCGCACGCGAAGTGCCCGGGCCGCGCGAACCCTACGATCTCGGCGGCTCGGAGGAGTCCTTGGAGCGGTTGCGCGGCTATGCGCGCGAGTACGGGGATTTCTTTCGAGTCTATTCGCCGCAGCGTGCGAGCTACACGTACGTCGTGAACAACCCCGACGCCATCAAACGGGTCTTCCTCACCAATCACCGCAACTACACGAAAGGCGTGGGCACCGATCAGATCACGATCCTGCTCGGTCGCGGCATCATGACGAGCGAGGGCGATTACTGGCACCGCCAGCGCCGCATGCTGCAGCCGGCGTTCCATCGCCGCGTCATTGACCGGTTCGGACCGGTAATCGGCGAAGTGACCGCGAATTGCGCTGAACGCTGGCGTGAACTCGCGCTGCGCGGTGAGCCCGTCAATATCACCGAAGCCGCGAGCGAGATCACGCTCGACATCAATCTGCGTGCCATCTTCGGCACCGACCTTGCGCTCATCCGCGATCGCTTCGGCGACAACCCCTTCTCGATCGTGCACACCGAAAGCAACCGCGATCTCAAATTCGCGTACCGCATCAGATCGCTTGCCGGCGTGGTGCGCGAGCTGATTGCGCGCCGGCGGGCGCATCCGGAGGAGGATCACTTCGATTTCTTCGGTATGGCGCTTGCCGCACGGGACAAGGAAACGGGCGAGACCATGAGCGAGAAGCAGCTCATCGATGAAGTGCTGACGCTCGTGGTCGCCGGTCACGAGACAACGGCGACGGCGCTGACCTGGACCTGGTACCTGCTCGGCCGGCATCCTGACGTTCAAGAGGAGCTGAGCGCTTCTGCGCAGCAGCTGCCCGCGGATCGCGTGCTCGGTATCGATGAGATGGAGGCGTGGAGCTGCGGTCAGCAGGTCATCAAGGAGGTGCTGCGGCTTTGCCCGCCCGGCTGGATCATGTCGCGACGCGCCATCGGACCCGACGTACTGCTGGGCGCGCCGATCGCGCCCGGAACGGACGTATTCATCAGCCCCTACTTCGTGCACCGCCATCCGGCGCACTGGTCCGATCCGGAGCGGTTCGATCCGCATCGCTTCAACGAGGTCGCCGATGCCGCGCGCAACCGGTTTGCCTACATTCCGTTCGGCGTCGGACCGCGGCATTGCATCGGCGAGGGATTGGCCATGTACGAGATCGCCACCCACATCGCGGCATTGACGCGCGGGTTCCGGCTCACGCCGCTCACCGACGAACCGCCGCACATCGAGGCGCGAATCAATTACCGCTTGCGCTCCGATCTGCTCATGCGGGTGTGCGCACGCTGAAGCAAGGCTCTAGATCAGGACGCGCTCGCGCCGTGGCGTGTGCGCCGTGCCGCCGAGTTCACGGGCTGCCTGATGCCCGGAGTAGACCGCCGTCGCGATCAGCGCCGGCTGCAGGCAGTCGCCGATCCGTCGCACGGAGGCGGGCGGCTCCCCGTGGGCCTCTCCCGGCTCCCCGCCGCGCTCCCCGTCGCCCTCACCGACGAGCGCCCGATAGAGCGCCTCGTCCGGATCGCGCGAGGTCACCAGCACTACCGCCGACGCGGGGACCTCGTGGGTGCGACCGCTGAACACACAGGCGAGCGTCGCGATCGCCCGCTCGAAGCCCGCCAGGACCGCGTTGACGTCGATCTGCACCTCGCAGTCGATCATCGCGCGCTGGGTTCGCTCCTGTTCCTGCGTGTTCTGGCTCCAGGCGCCGGCGCGTCCCTCGGTGGTGACATACCGGACGCGGACACCTTCGCCCGCCAGCTTCAGTGCAATCACGGGCCCGAGATAGTAGTGATCGTCGTCAAAAATCACGACCTCGCCCGCGGGCAGCCGGCCGGACAGCACGTCATCCGGCGTGTACACGGCGTGCGCATCGAGCGCGGCGATCGGCTGCGCGTACCATCGCCCGACTCCGTCGCGGCGCCAGCGCGCACCGGTGGCGATGAGCACGTGATCCGCCCCGAAGGCGCGCACGTCCGACGCCTGCATCCGGCTGTCGAGATACAGCGCCACATTCGGCAGCTGGTTGATCTGACCCAGGCGATAATCGCGCACGCGCGCCCATTGCGCGAGCCCCGGAAGCCGGCTCTCGCGCGAGACGCGGCCGCCCGCCTCCTTGGCGGCATCCGCGAGTGCGACCTGGTAGCCTCGCTTGCCGAGGATGTGAGCGGCCTCGAGCCCCGCCGGACCCGCGCCGACGATGAGAACGGAGCCGCCGGCGCCCGCCGGCACCCGCTCCGGGTGCCAGCCCGAGCGCCACTCCTCGCCCATGGTCGGGTTTTGCGTACAGCGCAGCGCCGATCCGCGGCAATCCTGTGCATAGCAGATGTTGCAGCCGATGCACTCGCGAATGTCCTCGAGCCGCCCTTCGCGAATCTTGGTCGGCAGGAATGGGTCGGCGATCGAGGGGCGCGCCGCGCCGATCAGGTCGACGACGCCGCGCTTGAGCTGCCCGAGCATGCTGTCCGGCGAGGTGAACCGCCCGACGCATACGACCGGCTTGCCGGTGAGCTTGCGCACGTACGCGACCCGGTCCTCGAGTGCGCCTTCGCCCACGAATCGTGAGGAGCCCATCTCCTCGTCGTAATCGGCGATCACCACGTCCCACAGGTCGGGCAGATGGCCGAGCGTCCCGACCACATCGCGCGCTTCCTCCGCGCTCAAATGCTCATCTCCGTGGCCGCTTGCGGCAAAGCGCACCGCGACCGCGCAGCGATCGCCCACGGCGCTGCGCGTCTCCTCGAGCAGCTCGCGCATCAGACGCATGCGGTTCACGAGCGGGCCGCCGTATTCGTCGGTGCGGCCGTTCAAGCTGCGCGAGAGGAATTCCGAAACGAGGTAGCCGTGACTCGGGTAGACATAGATGATGTCGAAGCCGGCCTTGCGGGCCCGCAGCGCGGCCTCGCGGTGGCAGCGCTTGAGCTCGCGAATGTCGCGCCGGTCCATACGCTGAGACTGCACGGGATCGCTGCGCGAGGGCGTCGAACGCACGCCCCACGAGGGCTGTCGGGTCGACAGGTTCGCCACATAGCTGCCGCCGTGCCACAGCTCGATGCCGGCGAGCGCCCCGTGCGCGTGCACCGCCTCGGCCATCGCGGAGAGATTGCCGAGGTCGCCGTCATCCCAGAGCGAGGCGAACGGGTAGGGATGATCATCCGAGCTCGGATGAATCGAGCAGTACTCGGTGCAGACGACTCCCCAGCCGCCCTCCGCTTTCATCGCGCGCATCGCCACCAGCGTCTGCGGCAGCGCGTGGCCCATGCCCGTGCAATGAGGCACCTGATATAATCTATTCGGCGCGGTGACCGGGCCGATCCTTACGCTCTCGAACAGCGGGGCGTAGCGCGATTTTTCCAGCATGATCCGAATATTGCGTGCCTGCGCGCACAAAAGATAGGGGCCACGGAGTTCAACGATGCGTCACGAATCGGCGAGCCAGCGCAAACGGCGCGCACACCAAACGGTCACGCGGTCCGCAGATCCCGGCTTGCATTTCGGGCCGACCGCGGCCTACGAACCGCTGCCCGGCGAGGCCGCGAGGCGCCTGATCGATGCCGCATTGACGCTGCTGGAGGAATCCGGCGTGGCGTTCGATCCCGAGAGCGAGGCTCCGGCGCTGTTCGCAGGCGCCGGCTGCGCCATCGGCGCCGACGGGGTGGTCAAGCTCGATCGGGCGACGGTCGAGGGCGCGCTCGCCTCCGTCGCGCGGCACACGCGTCTGTGGGATCGAAACGGCGAGCACCATCTGCTGATCGACAACCGCCACACGTGGTTCATGCCGGGCATGACCTGCATCAAGGTATTCGATCTCACCAGCGGCGAACTGCGCCGCAGCTCGGCCGCGGATCTCGCGACGATCACGCGCGTGGCGGATGCATTGGCCAACATCGACGGCGTGTGCGTCGCCTGCAAGGACGTGGAGCACTCCGATATCCACGGCGAAATCGGCGAGTTCGCCGTCATGGCGCGCAATACCTTAAAGCCGCTCGAATACCTGTGCGAGAACGCCGAATCGCTCGGAGTGGTGATCGAGATGGCCGCCGCGATCAGGGGCGGGCGCGCCGCGCTCGCGGAGAAGCCCTATTTTCTGCAGATCGTCACGCCTCTGCCGCTGAATTATGCCAAGACGCACATCGATCAGGTGATCATGGCCGCACGCGCCGGCGTGCCGGTGAGCGTCGGCACGCTGCCGATCGGCGGCGCTTCCTCGCCGATCACCGCCGCAGGCTGCATTGCGCAGAGTCTGGCGACGGATTTCGCCGGCATGACGCTCGGGCAGCTGGCGCGCAGAGGATCCTTCGTCATCGGCAGTTCGGATGTCTACTTCATGGAGCCGGCAACCGGCGCCATCGGCAATTTCGTCCAGACATCGCTTTCCGACATGGCGATGTGCCAGGTGCGCCGCGAGCTCGGCATTCCATCCTTCACCGGCATCGGCGGTCAATGCGCCGCGCGCCGCTTTAACCAGGATGCGGTCTGGGAAGTGTCCTCGAACATGATGCAGACCTTCTACAGCCGGCCGGCAACCTGCGATTACCTCGGCTCGATCGACGAGGGCATTACCTATTCGCCGCACTCGCTGCTGCTGTGCAACGATCTGGCCGGGCTGCTGCGCAGCCTGTGGCAGGGCGTGGCCGTGGACGATGTGTCGCTCGCGCTCTCGCAGGCGAAAGCCGTCGGGCCGCGCGGCAACTACCTGGCGCTGGATCATACGGCGAGCCACTGCCGGGAGCAGCTGTGGCAGACGCGCTATTTCGGCCCGCATCTGCCGACCCGGATGAGCGGGCTCGCGGACCGCGATCTGCATCAGCGCATCGACGAGGACCTGCGCAGAATTCTCGATACGCATACGGTGCCTGAATTGCCCGCTGCGGTGCTTACCGAGATGGACGCGATTCGCGCGCGCTTCGCCGCAAGCTATCGGGCGGCGTGAGGCGGCGCCCCGCGGCTATACCTGAGGCCCCGCGGCTATACCTGGGCGTTCGCGCCCGGCCGGTCCGCAGCCGGCGTGAGGCAGGCGCGCAGAATCCGCGCCTCGAGCACCCGATGCGCTGACACGCGGTTGGTGCGCAAGGCGAGCCCGGGCGCGAGCAGGCGCGACTGTTCCCGCACCGCATCCCGCAGCTTCGCGAAGTGCTCCCAGCCGTCGGGCTCCTCACCGTGCAGCGAGTACTGCTGCCGCCAGTCGCGGCCGAATCCCAGCAGCAGCGCGTGGTAGCGAGCGAGCCGCGCACGCTGGTCGGGCGCATCGATCTCCAGCACCAGCTCCGAGCGCATATCGAGGATCAGCAGGTCCAGCTCCGCCGGCGGCATGACCGGCCGGGGCAGCGCGCGCTCCAGCAGCGGCGTGGCGCAGCGGGCGGCATCGTACTCAAGGCGCCGGATGCGCGTCCCAGCCCGCTCGCTCTGGGCCGCGAGCTCCCAGAACGCGGCGCTGCCCGAGGTGTCGCCGACGAGGTGTATGCGCTCCGAATCGGAGGGGTTCTCGACCTGATGCAGGCGCCAGTTGTCGAATATCCATGCCTCGCCCGCCGCCATGTGTACGCGTTCGCCGTCGCAGGTGAATTGCACCGCGGGCCGCGTCAGGATCGGCACGTGCATGCGCACTCGAAAAAACCAGTGATAGTGAATGTCGGCGTGCACCGGCACGACCGCGCCCGGCGCGAGGCGCAAGAGCCGCGAGCGGCTCCAGACGACTCCGAAGCTGGCGAGCACCTGCCGCAGATAGGGCGAGCGCTCCAGATGCGGCGTCATGCGCATGATGCCGTTCACCTCGTCATTTTCGCCCCCGTCGACGCTGATCAGGCGAACCGCGGAATTGCCTGCATCGCCGTTCGGATGCGGCGCCCACGCCTGCGCGGGGAGCGCGGCGGCCTCTTCGCACAGACGGTCGACGTCGAAGCGGACCGGCAGCCGATAGAAGCGCTGAGGAAGCCGCATGCCGGCTCAGGCTACTCGAGGTCGCGGCACAACACGTCGCGGACGGCCGTCGGCAGCGGGTTCAGCGAATGGCGGTAATTGTCGTGATCGACGCCTATGCAGAGGAACGCGCCGCTCTTCATCGCCTCGACCATGGAGGCCGAGAGCTCGAATCGCAAAAAATGCACCGCGGAGGTCTTCTCCTCGGTCTCGCGCTTCATATCCTCGTCGGCGACCGCAAAGACGCGCTCCATTTCGCTGACCCGCACCCAGCAGCGGTCTTCGACGCCGATCAATTTCTCGAGCGCCGCGCGCCGTTCCGCCGGATCGGCAAATTCGATCAGCAGCGTGACCTTCCAATTGCTGCCGTCGGGGATCAGTGGATTGTACGCGTCCAGCTCGTCCTGTATGCCTTCGCTCTCGAAGATGCGCTCGGCGCGCAGCATCTCGAGGATCTGGTAGCGAATGGTCGCCCGGTCCTCGAAGCACCAGGTCATGTTGGGCCCGACCTGTACGTTGCGCAGCCGCTTGTGCGCCATGACTTCGCCGCGCAGCCGCGGCCGCTCCTCAGCGTATTGCTCCAGGCTCATCAAATCCGCGCGCACCAGCTTTTGCATGTCGCCTCTACAACCCGTAGGCCATTCGCAGCAGCGTCAGCGGATGCGTCGGCGGGGGCGCGTTCTTCAGGCCGCTTTCGATCTGATGGCCCGCCATCGGGCAATCGCTCGCATAGAAATCGGCGCCGCCCGCCTCGACGCGTTGAACGACGGGCCTGCCGATCTTCATGGAGGTGTCGCGAAACTCGCGCTTGACGCCGTAGGTGCCGTCGTGGCCCGAACACCGCTCGATCGGCTCCACGGTGGTGCCGGGGACGAGCTGCAGGACATCGCGGGTCTTGAGCCCGATGTTCTGCACCCGCAAATGGCAGGCCACGTGGTAGGAGATCCTGCCGAGGGGGCGCGAGAAATCGGTGCGCAGCAATCCCGCCTTGTGGCGCAGCGAGAGATATTCAAACGGATCGAACATGTGCTCCTTGATGGCGGCGATGTCCGCATCGTCCGGGAACATCAGCGGCAGCTCCTGCTTGAACATCAGCACGCACGAGGGCACGGGTGCGACGATGTCGTAGCCGCGCTCGATCATGGCGAGCAGCGGCGGCACGTTCCTGGCCTTCAATTCCGCGATCGCCTGCAGATCGCCGAGCTCGAGCTTGGGCATCCCGCAGCAATTCTCCCGTTCGGCCAACGCCACCTCGATGCCGTTGTGCTCGAACACGCGCACGAGATCGAGGCCGATGTCCGGCTCGTTGCGGTTGACGTAGCAGGTGGCGAACAGCGCGACCTTGCCGCTCTGTGCCGGGCCCGAGGCCGGGGGGATTGCCGGTGCGGCGGCGGATGGCGCGGCAGAAGCCGCAGGCGCCCGCCGCCCGCGGAGCTGCTTGCGCAGCGTGTTCGACCGGTAGGGGGGCACGGGCGCATCGGGATGCACACCGAGCGCGGCGTCGAGAATCCTGCGCCCCACGGCGCTGCGATTGACCGCGTTGACGGCCTCGACGATCACGGGTATGCCGGCGATGTTGCCGACCAGATCCGTCGAGCTCAGCACTTTGTCGCGCCAGCGCGTCTTGCCGCTGCGGTGCTTGACGGCCTTGGCGCGCAGCATCAGGTGCGGGAAGTCGACGTTCCAGGGATGCGGCGGCACATAGGGGCATTTGGTCATGTAGCACATGTCGCACAAGTAACAGTGGTCGATGACCTTCCAATAGTCCTTCTTGTCCACGCCCTCGAGCTCGCCGCTCTTCGATTCATCGATCAGATCGAACAGCGTGGGGAAGGAGTTGCACAGATTGAAGCAGCGGCGGCAGCCGTGGCAGATGTCGAATACGCGCTCGAGCTCCTTGTCGAGCGCGCCGGCATCGTAGAATTGCGGCTCCTGCCAGGCGAGCGCATGGCGCGTGGGGGCCTCGAGACTGCCCTCGCGCCCTGATTTGCTCTGCCCCTCGGACACGATCTCTCCCACTGAAGCGGCGGGCCCCCGGTCGTGGGGCCCGCTTGCGTTGCAGCCCCGGACGGGGCGAAGGCTCAAAGATTATCCAGTGCCTTTTGGAATCGATTGGCGTGCGAGCGCTCAGCCTTGGCGAGCGTCTCGAACCAGTCGGCAATCTCGTTGAATCCTTCCTCGCGGGCGCTCTTCGCCATGCCGGGATACATGTCGGTGTACTCGTGCGTCTCGCCGGCAATCGCCGCCTTGAGGTTCTGCGCGGTCGGACCGATCGGCAATCCGGTGGCCGGGTCGCCGACCGCCTCCAAATACTCCAAGTGGCCATGAGCGTGGCCGGTTTCGCCCTCCGCAGTGGAGCGAAACACCGCCGACACGTCATTGAAGCCTTCGACGTCGGCCTTGGCCGCGAAGTACAAATAGCGCCGATTCGCCTGCGATTCGCCCGCAAATGCATCCTTCAAATTCTTTTCCGTCTTGCTACCTTTCAAATTCACGGCTCTCACTCCTTCCGATTGATAAATTCGGAGCTAATTTCGATAATTCCGCCGCGACGGTAGACCCCTGGACCGCGTCAGTCAAATTGGTGCTCTCTATCGGCTTAGTAGGCGTTTTCTATGGGCGCGGCACGTGCTGCGAGCGGGGAGGTGCAACGTGAGAGGGATTCTGCTGGCGGCTCTTCTTGCGGCGCAGCTTGCAGCCGTATCGCCCTCCGCAGCGGCAGCGACGCCGGAGTATTCCATCCAAGCCATCCGCCTCGCCGATTCGCCCGGCGATGCGGTGGCGGACATGGTCATCGGCGCACCCAAGGACGAGAAGATCGACAGCATCTACGCCGTCTGGCTGATCCGGGGCGGCGGACGCAATATTCTCTTCGACAGCGGGTTTCACCGTGAACGTTGGTTCAAGGAATGGACGATCAACGACTATCTCTCCCCCGATCAGGCCGTGCGCCTGGCCGGGGTGAAGCCCGAAGAAGTCACGGACGTGGTGATCAGCCATGCCCACTGGGACCACATGGGCGGAATCGATCTGTTCCCCCGCGCCGTCATCTGGATTCAGAAGGAAGAATTCCGCTATTACACCGGACCGGCATGGCAACCGGGAGGGGATCACGACGGGATCGATCCGGAGGACGTGCTCGAGCTCGTCAAGCTCAATACTGAGGGGCGCTTGCGCTTGATCGACGGGGACGACGTGCAGATTATCCCGGGGATTCGCGTCTATACCGGGGGACGGCACACCTACGCTTCGCAGTATCTGCGCGTGGATGGCCGGCCGCCGTTCGTGCTGGCCTCGGATAATGTCTATCTGTACCGCAACCTGACCGAGCACAAGCCGAGCGCGACCTTCAGCGAGACGGACTATCCGGCCAATCTCAAGAGTCAGGAGCGCATGGTGCAGCTCGTAGGCTCCGTGGAACGAATCATCCCCGGCCACGACGCGCTGCAATTCCAGCGATTTCCGACCGTGGGGCGCGTCGCCACCATCAAAGCCGTCCGCATCGAGTGAGCGGATCACCAAGTTAACCATTTGATTTGGCAGGATTTCCGATGCGGGACCGATGAGTGCACGACTGCGGCCGGTGATCCTCATCGGTGCGGTTGATAGAGATGCGGATGTCGATGGCCTGATGCTGATGCTGATGCTGATGTCGATCTGATGTCGATGCTGCGCGTGAAGGCGCTGCGCATCCATCTCGCGCAACGAGACGACTGCGAAGGGCGTCGAGCATGGTTGGCTGGGGTGCTTTGGGCGGAAGTGGAACTATTTCGTGTTCCGTTCAGAACATGCATCTTTTGCGCAACAGTGGGTGCATTTGACAAAGCGGGCGAAGGCGTTTCTTATAAGGCCATAACGACTTGGGGATTGCACGGGATGCGCCGTTGAACAGTGTCTCAGAGCGGGTTGGGGCGATCGATGTGGCGCTCGCCCATGCGCAGCGACTGCTCGAAAAGGATGCTGAGCTTGCCGCGCAACAGGCGCGTGAGATCCTGAGCGTAGTTCCGGGTTTACCGATGGCTCGCCTCGTCCTCGGCGCCGCCCAGCGGCGCGCCGGGCGGCCGCAATCGGCTCTCGAGGTGCTCGAGCCTCTCGCCCTAGAGCAGCCCCAATCCGCGCCCGTGCATCTGGAACTCGGCATCGCCCGGGCCGAGGCGGGTCGCCTCCGCGAAGCGGTCGCCGCCCTGCGCCGCGCCGTGCAATTGCAGCCCGCTTCCGCCGATGGCTGGCGCCTGCTCGCCGATTATCTGGACGCGGACGGCGACAGCGGCGGGGCCGATCAAGCCCGCGCGCACTATTTGAAGGCGGCAACCCAGGATCCGCGGCTCAGAGAAGCTGCCGCGGCGCTGGTCGAGAACCATCTGCCGCTCGCCGAAGCCCGCCTGCGGGCGCATCTCGCCGCCTTCCCGACGGACGTCGCGGCGCTGCGCATGCTGGCCGAGGTGGCGGGGCGGCTGCGCCGGTATGCGGATGCCCAGGAGCTGCTCGAGCGATGCCTCGAACTCGCCCCGAGTTTCGATGCGGCCCGCCACAACTACGCCGTGGTGCTCAATCGCCAATCGAAGCCTGAAATGGCGCTTCCCCAGGTGGAGCGGCTGCTTGCCAGGGAACCGCGGAATCCGGGGTACTTGAATCTCAAGGCGGCGATCCTCGCCAATATCGGCGAGTACACCGGGTGTATCGACATCTACGAATCGGTATTGCGAGAGCATCCGCGGCAGCCGAAGGTGTGGATGAGTTATGGCCATGCGCTGAAGACCGCGCGGCGCCAGGAGGACAGCGTCAGCGCGTACCGTCGCGCGATCGGGATGGAGCCGACGCTGGGCGAGGCGTATTGGAGTCTTGCGAACCTCAAGACATTCCGCTTCTCCGGGGCCGACGTGCTCGCCATGCGCAGCGCCCTGAAGCGGGCGGATCTCGGGAGCGAAGACCGCGTGCACTTCGAGTTCTCGCTCGGCAAGGCGCTGGAGGACGAGGGTTCCTACGAGCAGTCCTTCGTGCACTACGCCAAGGGCAATGCCGTCCACAGGCAGCTGCACCCGTACAACGCCGAGGAGGATGCGCGATTCGTGAACGGCTGCAAGCGCCTATACACGGCGGATTTCTTCGCGGCGCGCCGGTCGGCAGGCGCTCCGTCGGCGGATCCTATTTTCATCGTTGGGCTGCCGCGTGCGGGTTCGACCTTGCTTGAACAGATTCTCGCCAGCCACCCGCTCGTCGAGGGCACCATCGAGCTGCCCGACATTCCGCAAATCGCGCACGAGCTCGCCCATCGAACCGGTGCGGAGCACGAGGGAGATTTTTTTGAGGCGCTCGCCGCGCTTGGGCACAAGGAGCTTCGCGGCCTCGGCGAGCGGTATCTCGCGTCCACGCGCGTGCATCGCAAGACCGGCGCCCCGTACTTCGTCGACAAGATGCCGAACAACTGTCTGTACGTCGGGCTCATCGAACTCATCCTGCCGAACGCCAAGATCATCGACGCCCGGCGGCACCCTCTCGGCTGCTGCTTTTCGGCCTTCAAACAGCACTTCGCGCGAGGACAGAACTTCACCTACGACCTGGCGGACCTCGGCCGCTACTATCGCGCTTACGTCGAACTCATGGCCCACATCGATGCCGTGCTGCCCGGCCGCGTCCATCGCGTATTCTACGAGTCCATGATCGAGGATACCGAGGCCGAGGTTCACCACCTGCTCGATTACTGCGGGCTGCCGTTCGAAGAGCAGTGCCTGCGGTTCTATGAAAACCAGCGTCCGGTGCGCACCGCGAGTTCCGAACAGGTACGGCAGCCGATTTTCAGGGACGGCATGGAACAATGGCGGCACTTCGAGCCCTGGCTTGGGCCGCTGGAAAAGGCGCTCGGTCCGGTGCGCACTAGCTATCCGGCCGTGCCGGACTTTGCGTCTTCGATTTGAATTTTTTTTGGGGATCGCGTCGATTAATTGAAAACTGAAGGGAGCAAGGGAACATCATGACTCGTAGCCGAATCAATCCGGGGCGTCAACGCCCAAACGTCGCCGCCCGACCGAGCAGATCCGAGTACCGAGCGCTGCGCCGGTTGCCGCTCGCCTCTGCCATTTCGGCGATCCTGGCCGGCGGCGCGCCGGTGATCCATGCGGCAACGGCTCCGGCAACGGAGGCCACCGAGCTCGAAGAGGTTACGGTCACCGCACAGAAGGTGACCGAGAACCTGCAGAACGTGCCCATCAGCATCGAGACTCTCGGCAACAAGAAGCTCGAGCAGCTCAATATCGTGAACCTCGACGATTACGTGGAGTACCTGCCGGGCGTGACGACCGTCAAGGGACTGGGCCAGGGCGGCAACGGCGTCGGCACGACCCATGTCTACATGCGCGGCATCGTGAGCGGCCAGGACGGCAACCATTCGGCGTCACAGCCGACGGTCGGCACGTATTTCGACGAGCAACCGGTGACCACGATCGACGGCACGGTCGACGTTCATGTATACGACATTGCGCGCATCGAAGTGCTCGAAGGTCCGCAGGGCACCCTGTACGGAGCGAGTTCGGAAGCGGGCACCGTCCGCATCATCAGCAACAAACCAGACCCGACTCAGTTCTCGGCGGGCTATGATTTCAGCGGCCAGATGATCTACAACGGCGGCCAGGGCGGGGCGGTGGAAGGCTATGTCAATATTCCGCTGTCGCCGGTGTTGGCGGTCCGCCTGGTCGGCTGGGACGAGCACGATCCGGGCTACATCAGCAACGTCGCGGGGACCAATGCCCAGGCCGGCATCGTGAACGGCCAACGGAGTTTCCCCACCTGGACCGGGGCGACCGGCCAGACGCTGAGCAGCACACCCAGCAGCAACTACAACACCTCGATGTACAAGGGCGGCCGGGTGGCCTTGCAGTGGAATGCCCTCGAGAATTGGACGGTGACGCCCACGTTCATGGGCCAGCAGACCGCCGCCAACGGCTTTTTCGGCTATGACCCGGCCGTCGGCACTTACCAGCTCACGCACTTCGGTCCGGAAAACCTCCAGGACTCGTTCTCGCAGAGCGCGCTGACCATCGAAGGCAAGGTGAGCGACTTCGACATCGTCTATTCAGGCGGCTGGTTCACGCGCAATACGCACTCGATCGCCGACTACGCGGACTACTCGTACTTCTATGACAAGTACTACGGTTCGGGCGCATTTTGGCACGGCAACGGGGCCACGGCCGGAACGCTCGGCGGCCCCATCGAGCCGCAGGAATTCGTGATCACTCGGGGCCACTACACCAAGTGGAACAACGAGCTGCGGGTGAGCACCCCTCAGGATTACAAGATCAAGGGAACCATAGGCGTTTTTGCCGAGCGCCAGGTGCATGAGATCTGGGAGCAGTACACCATGCCGGGTCTCGACGGCAATCCGTACCTCACCAATCCGCAGGGCTTCGCCGAGGCGCTGTCGATCCCGGGGGTCAACGGCAACACCATCTGGCTCACCGATGAGGAGCGGGTCGACCGCGACTCCGCCGGGTTCGGACAGGTGACCTGGGACATCACCAACGCCTGGTCGCTCACCGGCGGGCTGCGCTACTATCACTATGACAATACCCTGCAGGGCTTCTACGGCTATTCGGCGGCCTACAATAACTTGACGGGCTACTTTCCCGGCCAGAACGCCTGCGGGCCGAACGGGATGAATGCGTGGAACGGCACGCCGAACACCACGTACGCGCCGTTTCACTTCGCACCCTGCACCGACTTGAACGCCGCACAGTCGGCCGACGGGCACACCGAGAAGGGCACGCTCACCTACAAGTTCGATTCGGACCATTTGGTCTATGCGACGTATTCGACCGGGTACCGCCCGGGCGGCGTGAACCGGGTCTACGATACGGCCATCCATGCCATTTATCCGCCGTACCAGTCCGATCAGCTCAAGAACTACGAGATCGGCTGGAAGACCCAGTGGTTCGGCGAGCGCCTGCGGTGGAACGGTGCGATATTCGTGGATGACTGGAACGACTTCCAATTCACGTTCCTGGGCCCCAACAGCGTGAGCGTGGTGCAAAACGCGCCCTCCGCGCAGAGCAGGGGCATCGAGACCAACATGGAGTGGCAGGTGAACAGCGCCTGGCTGTTGAGCGCCAGCGGCACGTGGATCGATGCGAAGCTGACGTCGAATTTCTGCGGGACCCCCATTCCGGGCACGCAGACGCTGGAGACGAACTGCCCGACTCAGGTCAACGGCCCCTTTGCGGACGGCACGACCACGACGGGTCCGCTGGCCGCCAACGGTACGCGGCTGCCGGTCGTGCCTGATTTCAAGGCAAACATCATATCCCGCTACACCTTCCCGGTGGGGGATTACAATGCCTTTGGTCAGGTGGCGTATGTGTATCAGGATTCGTCCGTGCCGCTGATGTATACGTTTTTCTACAACACGCTGCCGTCGAGCAAGGGACCGCATCTCGGCGAGCTGCCGCCGTACAGTCTGGTTAACCTCTCATGGGGCGTCGAGCGCAGCAACATGCAGTTTCAAGTGTTCGTCTCGAACGTGTTCAACAGCGACGGAAACATTTCCCGGTTCGCGGCATGCACGCCCACCACGTGCAATCAGCCGTACATCGTTCCGGTGCAGCCGCGCACCTTCGAGATCAAGTTCGGGCAGAAGTTCTGAAAAAAGCGCAGTATGCCGGCGGGCGCGGGAGCCCGCCGGCATGGCTTACCGGCGCTGCTCGCCCGCGAGGTATTCATGCCGATGACGATCATGACTCGCGCCATCCTGCTGGCGGGGTTGACCGCGGGTGCGCTGACGCATGCCGAACGCGCGCCGGTCCTGCCGCAGATCGACCTGCCGCATCCCTACTACTATCGCGAGATGTACCTGCCGCAATTGACCGGCGGACCGAGCAGTCTCGCCTGGTCGCCCGATTCCAGGGAATTGATCTACGCCATGGCGGGATCCCTGTGGCGCCAGAGAATCGACGAAGAGTCGGCGGAGCAGCTCACCTCGGCCGCGGCCTACGACTACCAGCCGGATTGGTCTCCCGACGGGCGGTGGGTCATCTACTGTTCCTATCGCGACGATGCGGTGGAGCTGTGGGCGCTGGACCTCAAGAGCGGCGCCACGCAGCAGCTGACCCGCACCGGCGCCGTGAATACGGAGCCGCGGTTCTCCCCGGACGGCAAGCGTGTAGTGTTCACGTCGACGCAGTACCACAAGCGGTTCCATGTTTTTGTCGCCGACTTCAGCGACGGCAATCTCTCCAACGTGCAGCGCCTGACCGGCGAGCACAAGAGCACGCTGCCGCGCTACTACTACAGCGCGTTCGACCACGAGATCAACCCGGTGTGGACGCGCGATGGTCGCGAGATCATCTACGTCTCCAATCGCAACCACATCTACGGCACCGGCGGCTTCTGGCGCACTGTCTCGACGCCCGCCGGCGCCGATTATCCCGACCGCGACGCACGCGAATTCCATTACGAGGAGACGAACTGGAAGGCGCGCCCCGACGCCTCCCCCGACGGGACGCGGCTGGTGTACAGCTCCTACCTCGGGCGCTCCTGGCACAACCTGTGGCTTGTGCCCGCGGCGGGCGGCGATGCGTTCCCGATCGCCTACGGCGATTGGGACATGACCTATCCGCGCTGGTCGCCCGACGGGACGCGCGTCGCATTCATCTCGAACAAGAGCGGCGGCACCGAGATCTGCTGGCTCAGGATTCCGGGCGGGCTGGTGCAAACGCTGCCACCGCCTGGGCGCCGATACCTGCACCCGATGGCGCAGCTGCGCCTCGACTTGCACGATGCGCAGGGTCACCCCGCCGCGGCGCGTGTCAGCGTCACCGATGCGGCCGGGCGCTTCTATGCGCCCGCGAATGCGTGGATCCATGCGGACGACGGATTCGACCGCAGCCGCCGCAAGTTCGAGCAGCACTACTTTCATGCGCAGGGCGCAGCGTCGATCGACGTGCCGGCGGGCGCCGTGACCGTGCAAATCGTGCACGGGATGGAGCGCAGGATCGAACGGCGCCAGGCGAGCGTGACGGCGGGCCAGACGGCGAACATCGCGGTGAATCTGGATGAGGGCGCCTGGACGGTCCCGGACGCCGGTCACTGGGTGAGCGCGGACGTGCACGTGCACATGAACTACGGCGGCACCTACCGCAACACGCCGGCGCACCTCGTGACTCAGGCGCTCGCAGAGAATCTTAAGATGGTGCATGCGCTGATCGTGAACAAGGAGCAGCGCTTCCCCGACATCGCCTACAGCGGCCTGCAGCGCGATCCGGCCTCGCTGCCGGATGCTATCGTGGTTCACGGCCAGGAGTACCACACGAGCTACTGGGGTCACCTGGGATTGCTCGACATCGCGGGCGGCATCGTCCTGCCGGGCTACGCCGGCTATCCCGACACCGCCGCGGCGAGCCTGTATCCGATGAACGCGGACGTGGCGGACATTGGCCACGCCCGTGGCGCCTTGGTGGGCTACGTGCATCCCTTCGATGACTATCCGGAACCGCTGGCCAAGCCGAGCGAGGCGCTGACGAACGAGCTGCCCGTCGATGTCGCGATGGGGAAGGTGGATTACATGGAGATCACCGGCTTCAGCGACCATCGTGTGACCGCCCGGGTCTGGTATCAACTGTTGAATCTGGGATTTCGAATTCCGGCCGCCGGCGGCACCGATGCCATGGCGAATTTCGCGTCGCTGCGCGGACCGGTGGGCATGAACCGGGTGTACGTGCGCGTGCCCGACGGCGAGGTCAAGCCGCAGGAGTGGCTGGATGCGCTCAAGGCCGGCCGCAGTTTCGCCACGAACGGTCCGCTGCTGGCGCTGCGGCTCGGCGGTGCGGGTGTGGGCGATGAGCTCAAATTCGCCGGCGCCCAGCCGCGAGTCGCCTTCTCCGCGCATTTGCGATCGATCGCGGCCGTGGAACACCTCGACATTGTGTGCAACGGCCGCATCGCGCGGTCGCTCTTGCACGCCCCGCTGGATCACGCGGACATCGAGGGCAGCATCGCGCTCAGCCAGAGCGGCTGGTGCGTCCTGCGCGCGTCCACCGATGGCGCGCGCGATGAGATCTTGGACAATTATGTCTACGCGACCACCAGTCCGATTTACGTGAGCGTCGCCGGCAGGGCGCCGCGCTCGCCCGAGGATGCAAAGTACTTCGCAGCATGGATGGACCGGCTCGCCGAGTCCACGGCGAGCTATCCGGACTGGAACAGCGCGGCCGAGAAGCGCGGGGTGCTCGAGCGGATCGCGCAGGCGAAGGCGCGGTTCGTGGGCATGGAGTAGCGAAAGCGCGGGCACAGCACCGGGCGGGCGCCGCAGTGCGCGGCGCCCGCCGTCACCCTTAGGCGGCGAGCACGCCCTTCGCCTTCGCGGTGTGCGTCGCGATCAAATCCATCAGCGCCGGCGAGAGACAATCATAGGGCTCGAGCTTCAGCTCCTTGAGGCGCGCGCGGATGGCGGCCATCTGCTCGGGCTTGGTCCCCGACTCGATGACGGAAGAGACGAACGCGGCGAAGCCGGGCGCCTCCCAGCCGCCGGCCTCGAGCAGCTCCGGATGCACGAAATCGAACCCGTAAAACGGATGAGTTTTGTTCTCGATGCGGCCGTACATGTGCACACCGCACGCGGTGCAGGCATGGCGCTGGATCGGGGCCGACGAATCGACCACCTTGAGCTTGTTGCCGTTGGCCTTCACCTGCAGCTTGTCGCGCGGCACCACGGCGACCAGCGAAAACATCGCACCGCCGGGTTTCCAGCATTTCGTGCAGCCGCATACGTGGTTGAACGCGACGTTGCTCGCGATGTGTACCGTTACCGGCGACTGCGTGCATTTGCACTTGAGCGTGCCTCCGGAGTACTTCGGATCCCCGGCTTTGACACCGTGGTCGACGGCGGGGTGGATTTTTACGGTCATGGTGATGTTTCCTCGTTGGTTGGTGAAGTGCGGCGATCAATAGATCGCGACGCTGCGGATCGACTCGCCCTTGTGCATCAGGTCGAACGCGTCGTTGATTTTCTCGAGCGGCATCCTATGCGTGATCAAGTCATCGATATTGATCTTTCCATCCATGTACCAGTCCACGATTCTCGGCACGTCGGTGCGCCCGCGGGCGCCGCCGAAGGCCGTGCCTTTCCACACGCGGCCGGTCACGAGCTGAAAGGGCCGCGTCTGGATGACCTGGCCGGCGCCCGCGACGCCGATGATCACCGACACGCCCCAGCCGCGATGGCAGCATTCGAGCGCCTGGCGCATGATGTCGACGTTGCCGATGCATTCGAAGCTGTAGTCCGCGCCCCCGTCCGTGATCTCGACGAGATGCGCGATGAGATCGCCGCCGATTTCCTTGGGATTGACGAAGTGCGTCATGCCGAATTTTTCGGCAAGCGCCTTGCGCCGCGGGTTGATGTCGACGCCGACGATCCTGTTCGCACCCACGAGCTTTGCGCCCTGGATGACATTGAGCCCGATGCCGCCGAGGCCGAACACCACCACATTGGCACCGGCCTCCACCTTCGCCGTGTTGATCACCGCGCCGATTCCGGTGGTCACGCCGCAGCCGATGTAGCATACCTTGTCGAACGGGGCGTCCTTGCGGATCTTCGCGACCGCGATCTCCGGCAGCACGGTGAAATTGGAAAACGTCGAGCAGCCCATGTAGTGGTGGATCATCTGCTTGCCGATGGAAAACCGGCTGGTTCCATCGGGCATGACGCCCTTGCCCTGCGTGGCGCGGATCGCCGTGCACAGGTTGGTCTTGCGCGACGTGCATGATTTGCATTGGCGGCATTCGGGCGTGTAGAGCGGAATGACGTGGTCGCCTTTCTTCACCGAGGTGACGCCGGGGCCCACATCCACCACGATTCCCGCACCTTCGTGGCCGAAAATGGCGGGCCACAGACCCTCCGGATCCGCACCCGAACGCGTGAACTCGTCGGTATGGCAGATGCCGGTCGCCTTGATCTCGACCAGCACCTCGCCGGCATGCGGCCCTTCGAGATCCACCATGGCGATTTCGAGCGGCTTGCCGGGCGCATACCCTATTGCAGCTTTGGTTTTCATAGCGGTCTCTTTTCGTTGTTGAATGCGCGGGCGGCCGGACCACCCGCCCGGGCGGCCGGATTGCCCCGTTTATTGTATCCGCCGATCAGCCCCGGCGCATTTGCTTGTGCGACAATGTGACGCCCGCGCGGCAGCGGACCGCTGCGATTTCAAAAGAGGAAAACATGGTGAACAACGCTCCCGTTCTCCCCATCATCGCCCTGGGCGTGTTCCTTGCCGCGGTCGGCGCCGTCCGCGGGGTGTCGGCGGATCAGCCGCCGCCCGATGCCGCGAAGATCTCCCCGGTGGCTCTGGTCAGGACCACGCCGAAGGGGAAGCTCGCCAATCCCTACCAGGACACTCAGGCAGACATCGTCGCTCAAGGAGAAGCCCTGTTTCAGCGCTACACCTGCAGCGGCTGCCACGGCCCCGCCGGCGGCGGGGCCCTGTGTCCGCCGGTGACCAACGAGATCTGGGTATACGGCGGCGACGACGACACCCTGTTCCGGCTCATCGCGCTCGGCAGCGCCGAATTGCAAAGTCAGGGCTACAGCCGCACGGGGCATGAGAGCATCGTGGCGCCGATGCCGCCGTTCGGAGCCGTGGTCCCAAGCTCCGACGACCTTTGGAAGATATTGGCCTACATCCGCGCGCATTACGCGGGCGATCCCGCGCACAAATTCGGTGCCCCCGCTGCGCCGCATTAAGCCGCTGCGCAGCATCGACTCGCCGGGCAGCGATAGGAAGCGATGAGAAGCGTTCTGCAATCATTCCATCCCGCCGTTGCCGCATGGTTCGCGCGGACCTTCGATGCGCCCACCCCGGCACAGCTCAAGGCTTGGCCGGCGATTCAATCGGGGCGGCATGTGCTGGTCGCCGCCCCCACGGGGTCGGGCAAGACCTTCGCGGCGTTCCTGGCGGCGATCGATGAGCTGGTCAAGGAAGGCGCGGCGGCAGCGCTGCCGGATGAGACGCGCGTCCTCTACGTCTCGCCGTTGAAGGCGCTTTCGAACGATATCCATCGCAATCTGGAGGCGCCGCTGCAGGGCATTCGCGAAGAGCTCGCGGCGCTCAATCTGCCCGATGTGGCGATACGCACCATGGTTCGCACCGGCGACACGCCGCAGACCGAGCGCGCGCGAATGCGCCGCACGGCGCCGCACATCGTCGTCACCACCCCGGAGTCGCTGTACATACTGCTCACGTCGGCGTCCGGGCGCGAGATGCTCTCGACTTGCCGCACGGTCATCGTCGATGAGATTCATGCCGTCGCCGGCAACAAGCGGGGCGCGCATCTGGCGCTCTCGCTCGAGCGCCTGCGCTCGCTCGCCGGGCGGCCGCTGGCGAGGATCGGATTGTCGGCGACGCAGAATCCGATCGAAGAGGTCGCGCGCTACTTGGTCGGCGCCGGCCCCGACAGCGAAGGAGCCTGCGAAATCATCGATGCCGGCCATACGCGCCGCCGCGATCTGGCCTTGGAGCTCCCGTCCGCGCCGCTGGAGGCGGTCATGTCGGGCGAGGTGTGGACGCAGGTTTATGATCGGCTCGCCGAATTGATCGGCGAGCATCGCACCACGATCGTGTTCGTCAACACCCGCCGGCTGGCCGAACGGCTGGCGCGGCACATCTCGGAGCGCGTCGGCGAGGTCAATGTCGCCGCGCATCACGGCAGTCTCGCCAGGGACCGGCGGCTCGAGGCCGAGCAGCGCCTGAAGCGCGGAGAGCTGAAGGCGCTGGTGGCGACCGCCTCCCTCGAGCTCGGCATCGACATCGGCGACGTCGATCTGGTGTGCCAGATCGGCTCCACCCGCTCGATAAGCGCCTTCCTGCAGCGCGTGGGACGCGCGGGGCACTCGGTCGGCGGGATCTCCAAAGGCCGGCTGTTTCCCCTGTCGCGCGGCGAGCTGGTGGAGTGCGCCGCGCTGCTCGATGCCGTGCGGCGCGGCGATTTGGACCGGCTGGTCGTGCCGCAGAATGCGCTCGACGTGCTCGCTCAACAGATCGCCGCCGAGGTCTCCGCGCGGGAGTGGCAGGAGGGGGCGCTGTTCGAGCTCGTGCGCGGCGCCTATTGCTATCGGGATCTGACGCGCGAGGAGTTCGACGAGTGCGTCGCGATGCTGGCGCAAGGGTTCAGCACGCGCCGCGGCCGCCACGGGGCGCTCATCCATCGCGACGCGGTCCACCAGATGCTGCGGCCCCGCAAAGGGGGCCGCCTCACCGCGATCACCTCCGGTGGCGCCATTCCGGACAATGCGGATTACCGGGTGATGCTCGAACCGCAAGCGCACCTCGTCGGTACGGTGAACGAGGATTTCGCCGTCGAGAGCCTGCAGGGCGACGTGTTCCAATTGGGCAACGCCTCGTACCGGATATTGCGCGTCGAGCGCGGGACCGTGCGGGTCGAGGATGCGCACGGATTGCCGCCCTCCATCCCGTTTTGGCTGGGGGAGGCGCCGGGGCGCAGCCATGAGCTGTCGATCGCCGTCGCGCGCTTGAGATCTGAGCTCGAACTGCGTCTCGCGCGGAGCTCCGCGGCGGCAGCTCAGTGGCTCGTCGACAGCGTCGCGCTCGATGCGGATGCGGCGCTGCAATTGGTTCAATATCTGGGCGCAGGCCGCGCCGCATTGGGGACGCTGCCGACGCTCCAGACGATCATCATCGAGCGATTTTTCGACGAATCCGGCGGCATGCAGCTGGTGATCCATTCCACGTACGGGAGCCGGGTGAATCGGGCGTGGGGACTCGCGCTGCGCAAGCGCTTTTGCCGCACCTTCAATTTCGAGCTGCAAGCGGCCGCGACGGAAGACCACATCGTGCTGTCGCTCACCCATGCGCACAGCTTCGATCTAGAGGAAGTCGCGCGCTATCTGCACTCGAACACGGCGCGCCATGTGCTGGTGCAGGCGCTGTGCGCCGCGCCGATGTTCGAGGTGCGCTGGCGCTGGGACGCGGGCATCGCGCTCGCCTTGCCGCGCTTTCGCGGCGGGAAGAGAGTCCCACCGCAGATCGCACGCATGAACGCGCAGGACCTGCTCGCATCCGTATTCCCCGATCAAGTCGCCTGCGCCGAGAATCTGCCGGGCGAGATCGAGGTGCCCGACCATCCGCTGGTCCGCCAGACCATCCGCGACTGCCTGGAAGAGGCGATGGATGTGGATGCGTTCGAGAATCTGCTGCGCGGACTGGAGAGCGGCTCGGTGCGAATGATCGCACGCGACCTGACCGAGCCTTCGCCGCTGGCGCTCGAGGCGCTTACCGCGCGCCCCTATGCGTATCTTGACGATGCTCCGCTCGAAGAGCGCCGCACCCAGGCCGTGATGAGCCGCCGCTGGATCGATCCGGCCTCCGCCGCCGACTTGGGCAGGCTCGACCCTGAAGCGATTGCCAGGGTTCGCGACGAGGCATGGCCGGATGCCGCCACGCCCGACGAACTGCACGACGCCCTGTCGTGGCTGACGTTCTTGACCGAGGAGGAACGCAGCGGCAATCTCGCGTGGCCGGCTCTCATGGACGCACTGGCGGCGCAGGACCGGGTTGCACGCATTCGCGGGCCCGCGGGCAGGGATCTGTGGGTGGCCGCGGAGCGGCGCGCACTGTTCGAGCCGGCAGTGCCCGCATCGGAGGAGGCCCTGGCGGAAATCGTTCGCGGGCGGCTCGAGGGCTTGGGACCGGTCACTCCGCGCGCCATTGCCGAATCGCTGGGCTTGGCGGTTGCGCCCGTTCAGGCGGCGCTCGCGGTGCTGGAGGCCGATGGCTTCGCGCTGCGCGGTCGTTTCACGCCGGGCGCCTCGCAGGAGGAGTGGTGCGAACGGCGCCTGCTGGCGCGTATCCATCGCTATACGATCAAGCGGCTGCGGGCCGAGATCGAGCCCGTGCCGGCGCGCGATTTCCTGCGCTTTCTGCTGGAATGGCAGCGGGTGCTGCCGGACGCGCGGATGCAGGGCTCGGATGCGGTCGCGGCCGTGCTGGCGCAGCTCGAAGGCTTCGAGGCGCCCGCCGGCGCGTGGGAAACGGACATCCTGCCCGCTCGGATCAGCGAGTATGAGCCCGATTGGCTGGATGGGCATTGCCGGGCCGGACGATTCGTGTGGACCCGGCTCGCGGCCCGCAGCGCCGACCGCGAGCGCGCCGCAGCGCCCATCCGCTCCACGCCGATCACCCTGCTCGCGCGACGCAGCCTCAAGGAGTGGTCGGCGTTCACCGAAAGTTGCGATCCCAAGCAGCTGACCTCGCGGGCGCGCGCGGTGATGGAATTCATTCGAGAGCGCGGCGCCTCCTTCTTCGACGAGATTGCCGACAGCGTCGGCATGCTGCCGACGGAAGTGGAGGAGGCGCTGGCCGAACTGGTGGCGCTCGGGCTGGTGAACTCCGACAGTATCGGCGGTCTGCGCGCACTGCTGGCGCCGGGCGGCCGGCGCGGCCGATCGACTCACGGCGCGCGGCGCAGGCGGCACATCGCCGTGTTTGCGATGGGGGATGCCGGCCGCTGGGCCATCGTGCGGCGCCCCGAGGCGCCGCCGTCCGGACGGCCCGGCGATGCGGCCGTGGAGCACGTGGTGCGGGCGCTGCTGCGGCGCTGGGGCGTGATTTTCTGGAGGCTTCTCGCGCGCGAGGCGGCGTGGCTGCCGCCCTGGCGCGAGATACTGATGTGCTGCCGCCGCCTGGAGGCGCGCGGTGAGATTCGCGGCGGCCGCTTCGTCGCCGGCTTCTCGGGGGAGCAATACGCGGCGCCGGAGGCCGTGGTGTCGCTGCGCGAAGCGCGCCGCCGCCCGCACACCCGGCAATTCGTATCGCTGTCGGGCGCCGACCCGCTCAATCTGCTCGGCATCCTCACCCCGGGCGCGCGGCTGGCATCGCTGACCGGCAACCGCCTGCTGTACCGGGATGGATTGCCGATCGCCACCTATGCGGCCGGCGAAGTGCAATTTCTGGAAGCCCTGGAACCGAAGGAGGAGTGGGAAGCGCGCAACGCCGTGCTGCGCCGGCACGTGCCCGCGGCGCTTACGTCGCTGGACGAGTCGACCTGACACCGGCGGGCTGTCAACTCCTCTAGCGCGCTCGCTCGATCAATTCAAGATCCGAGTTCACCTGTACACGATCGAATACGATTTCCGAGCCGTCGGCTGAGACGTCGAAGTCATGAATGACGAAACCCACTGGAAGCTGGGCGAGTATGCGCTGGGAGCCCGTTCGCAGATCGAGGAGCGAAGAGTTCTGGTGGCCGATGTCACCGCCAAGAATCACGAGCGCCTGCGGGTCACGATAAAACGCAACTCGCTCGCCGCGCGACAGAAGCACGGTCGGCAGAGGATACGGGCGGCCATCTGCGGCCGCGGCCCTCAAGGGAAAGATCGTGCCGACGTCCGCGCCTGAATAGATCAGGAATCGACCATCGGGCGACCAGACTGGATCAAGTGAATACTCCGACACCAGGGGAAGCGGCGGGTCACCGTTCAGGAAGATGCGCGTCAGACGCGGCTCGCCGTCGCGGACAACCGCAGACACGATCGATTGCGCATCCGGCGCCCAGGCCGGATTGCCGCGCAATGCGAGCGAATCCGACAGCACTCTGACATGCGAGCCGTCATTGTCCATCACGTACAGCCGCGTTCTGCCGCTGTCCTCGACCGTGAAGGCGATGCGCCGCCCATCGGGTGCAATGGCCGGGCCTCCCACGATACGCGACTGCGAGCTGCTCCAGATCTCGCGGGTGGTTCCGCGCGTCAGCGACCAAATGCCCTGTCGGTCGCCTTGCCACGATACATACAAGAGAAAGTCCGCACCCAGCCGTGGTGTCATGGCATTCGCCGAAACGAGCGATGGGCCGCTTGCAGCAGGCGCAGCATCGCGATCCCCCGTGAGCGGCATGCGCCAAACACTGGTGCTGGTTCTGGCAATCGTCGCGACGAGACGCGCGCCGTCGGCGCTCGCGGCAAGCGATGTATAGCTTTCGATCCCGGAGCTGATGCGATGTGGAACGCGCCGCTCGACGTCCACGGCGTACATCCACGGCCCAGACCCGTCCGCATCGGTTGCAAGATAGAGCAGTGTGCGCCGGTCGAGCATCACGGGATAGGTTACGCGCGTGTTGTGGAACGTTATCCGTTCGGGTCCTGCGCCGGACGGCCGAATTCGCCAGATGTCCCAGTCATGGTGTGGCACACCGCGGACAAAATAAATGAACGCATCGTCGGGCGACCACATCGGAAAGTGGCAATGCACCCCCGCCGGTGCGACGTAGATCCTGCGGTCCGCGCGCTCTCCGAGCTTTCCTGGGTCCCGCACGAACATCGGATCTCCGGGTGCGGTCGTGTGATAGACGAGCCGCGTGCCGTCGCGGGACCAACCGAATTCGGCGGCCTCCGGCAGATACGGCCGCAGTGGACCGCCGGCCGTCGGCACGGCCAGGATATTGACGTCGCCGGGCTGCCAGCCGCCCGCCCGCCTCGTCCAGACTGTCACGAGCGACGAGTCCGGCGAGAAGCCGGGCGTCCGGATCTCTGGGTTGACGAGCTCGCCCGCGTCGCCATGCGTCAAATTGACGTAGGTGCCGCTGCCCACCGCGCTCACCCAAGCATCGATTTGCCCGTCCCGCTCGCCCAGGAATGCCACGAATTTCCCGTCCCGAGAGATTGCCGCCGCCTGCTCGGTCCCGGGGAAGTCCAGCAGACGAATGAATCTGGCATTCGCCAATGGACTACGCCAAAAGTAACCCGTTTCGGCCGCGAACCAGGCCAGCGCGCCCGCCATCAGCACGACTCCCGCTGCAATGCTCAACCCGGCGAGTCTTCGATGCCGAGACGTAAAAGTCCGCAGCCGGTAGCCGAGCGTGTCCGGGCGGGCACGGATCGCTTCGTGACGAAGATGGCGGCGTATATCTTCGGCAAAGGCATTGACCGCCGGATACCGATGCTCCGGTTGCTTGTGAAGTGCCTTGAGAACAATCGCATCGAGGTCGCCCCGCAACGCTCTCCGGAGGTCCTCCGGTGCAACCGACCCGCCCTCGCTGGGCATTGTGCTCGCGACCGCCTCACTCGGCCGCCGTGGATCGGCCCACAGGACTGCATCCTCGAGATCGCGGCGCGTCGAATTCGCCTGCGCGTACGGCCGCCGCCCGCTCAGCAGTTCGTAGAGAACGACGCCGAGCGAATAGACGTCGGTCGCCGGCCCGAGCGGCTCGCCCTTGATCTGCTCGGGCGAGGCGTACTCCGGCGTCAACATTGCTCCGGCCTGCCGGGTGAGATCCGTCTCGGCCGCCGTGCCTTCGACGAGCAGCTTTGCGATGCCAAAGTCGAGCAGCACGACCTGGTCGCCCTCCCGGACCAGGATGTTGGAGGGCTTCAAATCGCGGTGAATGATGCTCTGGCTGTGCGCATACGCGACCGCCGCAAGGACCTGCAGAAAGAGCCCAAGACGCTCATCAATCCCCAGTCGGTGCGACTCGCAGTACTGGGTGATCGTTTCTCCCGCGACGAACTCCATGGCGAGAAAAGGCTGGCCCTGCGGACTGATGCCGGCATCGTAAAGATGAGCGATGTTCGGGTGCGTGAGGTTCGCGAGGATGTCGCGCTCGCCGGCAAACCGATCGGCAAACCGCGCTCTTTGCAGGTGCATGTGCAGCAGCTTCAGCGCGACGGGGCGCGTGGTGAGCTCGTCGGTGCGCATCGCCAGCCAGACCGTGCTCATGCCCCCATGGCCGATCTCGCGCACCAGCCGGTAGATGCCTACGACGGAGCCGGACTGAAGGGCCGCCGCAGCGGGTTCGCCTTGACTCGTCACTGAGAAGCGATCTCCCGTGGTTCCCGCCCGATCTCAGCCGATTTTAGCGCACTCACGCTTCCGAACGGCCCTCGCTGGTGAGATTAACTTCCCCGGCGCTCGCTTTTGACGGTGGGCGCCGAGGGATTGCGCATCCTGACCAGCAGAATCTCGCTCCCAAGCGCAACTTCGTTGCCGTCGGCGAGCGGGGTCGGAGAGTGGATTTGTGTCCCATTCACCTGTGTGCCGTTCGTGCTATCGAGGTCCTCGATGGTTGCCGCCCCGCAGCGCACGGTAATTCGAGCATGGTGCCGCGAGACCGTCGTGGCGTCGATCACGAGCGAGCATTCAGCGGCGCGCCCGGCGACGTGTTCGCCGTCCGCCAGAGGCATCACCCGGCCGTTCCAGACGAGCGAGATGGCTGCCGGCGGCATGGCCGCAAGACCTGTAGATCTCACGCTCCCGCAGAATGCATACCCGGTCTTGTAGACCGTTCGAATGATCCGCGAATTTCGCGGCTCGTCGCCCAGCACCGACCGCAACTCCGATACCAGGCGAGTGAGGCTCGTGCGAGCGACGTAGACGTTCGGCCAGAGAATTTCATCGAGTTGGTCGTTCGTCACGACGGCCGGCCGCCGTTGGATCAGCACCTCGAGCAGCCGGTACATTTTGGGTTCGAGAGGCACGAACTTGCCGCCGCGCGAGAGCTGATGAGCGTCCAAGTCGAGAATGCAGTCCCCAAACTCGAGTTTCATGGGCACCGGGCCGAGCAATCCTGTGGCGGGTCGCGTCCGCGTGGAGAAGCGTACCGCGCCCAGCCGCGGCGTGCCAAGAATCGGAGGAAATGATCAGCCGTCAACACGGCAAAGGGTCCGGACGCGTGCGCTCGTCCGTCGCTGGACGAGCGGGATCCCGCGCACTAACGCAGCTCGCTCGAGTTCCAGCCTCCGCCCAGCGCCTCGATCAGCGCAACGCTCGCCTGCAGGCGGCTCGACAGGACCGTCAACGCCGTCTCCTCGGCGCTCAGTCGCGTCGTCTGGGCGGTGATCACGCTGCTGTAGGGCACCGTGCCCGCCTTGTACTGGTTGAGGGTGAGGGCCTCGGCTTCGCGCGCCGCCTTCACCGCCTCCTCCTCGACGACCGCCTGCTGCTCGAGGATGCGCAGGGTCGCGATCTGATCCTCGACTTGCTCGAAGCCGGACAGCACGGTTTGCCGGTAATTGGCGACGTTCGACTCCCAGGCGGCGCGTGCCTGGGCCACCTGCGCCCGGCGCAGTCCGCCGTCGAACAGGGTCTCTGCGAGCGAGGGTCCCACGGACCAGGTGCGATTCGGCAGGCTGATCAGATGAGACCACATGCTGCTCGTATATTGATCCGACCCCGACAGCGTCAGGCTCGGAAAGTAGGCCGCGGTGGCGACGCCGATCTGGGCGTTCGCGGCGGCAACCTTGCGCTCCGCTTCCGCGACGTCCGGCCGCCGCTCGAGCAGCGTGGAGGGAACTCCCGGGGGCACGGTCGGAACGTCCGACCTCATCACCGTCGGGCTCAAGGAGAATTGTGCGGGCTGCTGACCGATCAACACGGCGATGGCGTGCTCGAGTGTCGCGCGCTGGATCTTCGCATTGATCTGCTGCGCCTGGCTGGAAAGCAGCTGCGCCTCCGCGCTGACCACATCGGCCTTGGCGGCGACACCGTAGCGATAGCGGCTTTGGGTGATTTTCAAGGACAGCTGCTCAGCCACCACCGTGTCGTCGAGCAGTCTCTGCAGCTGATCCTGGGCGCGCAATTCGAAATAATCCGTGGCCAGCGTGGTCTGAGCCGACAGCTCCGCGGCGGCGAGCGCGGCGGCGCTCGCCTGCGCGGAGGCGCGGTCGCTCTCGACCGTGCGGCGGATCTGGCCCCAGATATCGAGCGTCCAATTGGCGGAAGCGCCCGCGCTGTACGTGGTGGACGTCGCTGCGCCGGTGGGGATGACGGTGGTTATGTTATTGCTGGTGACCGTGGATGCGCCGCCGCGGCCCGAGCCGCGCAGACGCGAGACGTTGGCTCCCACGGTCGGCCAGAAACCCGCTTGGGCCTGATCGACCAGCGCGCGGGCTTGATCGTAGGACGCCAGCGCCGCTTTGACGTTCTGGTTGGAAATATTGATTTTCGCTTCGAGCTCATCCAGCGCCGGGTCATTGAACATGGCCCACCACGGGCCGCGGCTCAATGCGTCGCCGGGCTCGCTCGGCTTCCAGTCGCTCTGTTCCTTGTAGGCGGCGGCGGCGTCGAACGGCGGACGCTTGTAGTCGGGCCCGACCGCACACCCGGCCAGCACGGCAATTCCAACCACCACACTTAGACGGCGATTTGGCGACATCAGGTGCCTGCCTGCGCGGGGCCGAAATTGGGATTGCGCGCCGGCGGCGCCGCATTCCGCAGCTTGACGCGCCGCCAATAGCGGTGGACGTACAGATAGACCACCGGTGTGGTGTAGACGGTCAGCAGCTGGCTGACGATGAGTCCGCCGACGATGGCTATGCCCAAGGGCCGGCGCATCTCGGTGCCGTCGCCATAGGCGAGCGCCAGGGGCAGCGCACCGGCGATGGCGGCGCAGGTGGTCATCATGATCGGCCTAAAGCGCAGCGAGCACGCGTGTGCGATCGCTTGGCGCGGGTCCATCCCGAGGCTCCGCTCCGCATCGAGCGCGAAGTCCACCATCATGATGGCGTTTTTCTTGACGATGCCGATGAGCAGCAGGATGCCCAAAAAGGCGATGAGGCTGAATTCGGTGCCGGTGGCCATCAGCGCGAGCAGTGCGCCGACGCCGGCGGAGGGCAGTGTGGACAGAATGGTGAGCGGCTGGCTGTAGCTCTCGTACAGCACGCCGAGCACCACGTAGATCGCCGCGAGCGCCGCCAGAAGCATCAGCGGCGTGTTGCTGTTGCTTTGCTGGAAGAGCTTCGCGGTGCCGTAGCTGCCCCCGCGAATGCTCACGGGCACGTGGATTTCGCTCATCTTGCGGTCGATTGCCGCGAGCGCCGTGCCGAGCGACTCCCCCTCCGGCAGGTTGAACGCGATCGACGTCGACACGGAGGTGCCGGTGTGATTGACGCTGACCGGTGTCGTGTCAGTGAGGAAGTGGCTGAAGGCCGCAAAGGGCACCACCGTTTCCTGGGCCACGCTGACCGCGGAGCCGGTCGAGGTGTTGCCGCCGCCGCCGTTCGCCAGCGAGTTGGCCGCGAAATTGCGCGCCACGTCCGCGGCGATCGCGGCGCTCGTGGCCGTGCTCGCGCTGCCCGAGGCGAGCTGCGTGGTGCCGGCGACCGCCTGGGTCGCCTGTGTGCCGCTGACGGCTCCGCCCGCGGTGCTGACATACAGCTCGCGCAGTACGTCGGGGTGTTGCCAGAACTGCGGCGCCACTTCCATGACGACGTGATATTGCTGCGGGCTGAACGGATTATAAATATTCGACACCTGCGCCTGCGCGAACGCATCGCCCAGCGCATTGTCGATTTGAATTTCCGTAAGGCCCAGGCGCGACGCGCTGTCGCGATCCACCACCAGATCCGCCTCCAACCCTCCGGGCTGCTGATCGGTATCCACGTCGGTGACTTCCGGCATGTCCTGCATGGCGAGCCGCAGCTTCTGGGACCAGGCCCGCAATTCGGTCAGATCGTCCCCGAGCAGCGTGTATTGATACTGCGAGTTGGCGGAGCGGCCGCCGGCGTGAATGTCCTGAACGGCCTGCAGGAAAGTCCGGACGCCCGTCACGCGATCGAGCTTCGGCCGCAGCCGCGCGATGACATCGTCGGCGGAAATATGCCTCTGCGCCAGCGGCTGCAGCGCAACGGTGACGTTGGCGCTCGCGCCGCCGCCGCCGAACGGCCCGAAGCCGCCGCTGCCGACGGAACCGGTGACGGTCTTCACCGCCGGATCCTCCTGAATGATCTTCGCCACCTGCTGCAGCTTGCCCTTCATCAGCTGAAAGGAACTGGTCGCATCGCCCCGTATGCCGCCCTGCAGCTGACCGGTGTCCTGCTGCGGAAAGAATCCCTTCGGAATGACGATGTACAGGTACACGTTGAGTCCGATCGTGACGATGAGCACCGCCATCATGGTTCGCGGATGATGCAGGGCCCAGCCGAGCGTGCGCTCGTAGCCGCGACGCAGGCGCCCGAATCCGCGCTCGAACCATTGCGCGAAGCGCGACGGCTTGCGTGCGCCGTCGCGGTCGAGAAGCAGCGAACACATCATCGGCGTGGTGGTCAATGAAACCACCAGCGAGATGAGGATCGCCACCGACAGCGTTACGGTGAATTCCTTGAATATCCGCCCGACGATGCCGCCCGCGAACATGAAGGGAATGAACACCGCGACCAGGGACAGGCTCATCGAGACGACGGTGAAGCCCACCTCGCGAGCGCCGAGCAGCGCGGCGTTCATGCGCGTCATGCCCGCTTCGATGTGCCGGGTGGTGTTCTCCATGACGACGATGGCATCGTCCACCACGAACCCGGTCGCGATGGTGAGCGCCATCAGCGAGAAGTTGTCGAGCGTGTAGTTGAGCAGGTACATGGCGCCGAACGTGCCGATCAGCGATACCGGCACAACGAGCGCGGGAATCAGCGCCGCGCGCGCGCTGTTCAGGAACATGTAGACGACCAGTATGACCATTGCCACGGCCAGAAGCAGCGTCTGTTCGACCTGGCGCAGCGAGGCGCGGATCGTGATCGAGCGGTCGAAGGTGACCACCAGGTCGATTTTCGGGTCGATCGAACTCTTCAGCTGCGGCAGCTCCGCCTTGACGGCATCGATCATCTCGATGACGTTCGCGCCCGGCTGCTGGAACACCGTCACGAACACGGCGGGCTTGCCGTTGTACAGGCCGTAGGTGCGTATGTTTTCGGTGGCGCCGTCCTGCATGTCCAGCACGGTCGCGACATCGCCGAGCCGCACCGTCGCCCCGTTGCGATTCGCGATGATCAGATTCCGATACGGCGCCGCGTCGCGCGCGTTGTCGTTGGTGTAAATCTGATAGTGCAGCCGGTCGGACTCGATCGCGCCTTTCGGCGCATTGGCGTTGCTGTTGGAGATGGCGGCGCGCACATCCTGCAGGCCGATGCCGTACTTGGAGAGGGCGAGCGGGTTGATCTCCACCCGTACGGCCGGCAGCGCGCTGCCGTTGACGTTGACGCCGCCGACGCCTTGGATCTGCGACAGGCGCTGTGATATCACGGCATCGGCCGCGTCGTAGATCTGGCCCTGCGTGAGCACATCGGAGGTCATGGCGATGGCCATGACCGGGAACAGCGCGCTGTTGAGCTTGCGGTACGTGGGGTTGCGCGTCAGCGACGAGGGCAGGTCGGCATGCGCCGCGACGATCGCCGCTTGCACGTCGCGCGCCGCGCCGTCGATGTCCCGGTCGACGCCGAATGTCAATTGCACGTTCGAGGTGCCGACGCTGCTGGTGGAGGTCATGTCGTCGACGTCGGCGATGGCGCCCAGATGCCGCTCCAAGGGCGTCGCCACCGTGCTCGCCATGACCTCCGGACTCGCCCCGGGCAGCTGTGCCGAGACGAAGATCGCCGGCACGTCGATGCGCGGCAGCGGTGCGACGGGCAGCAGCATGAAGGCCACCGCGCCGCACAATGCCACGCCGATCGTCAGCAGCGTGGTCGCCACCGGCCGATGTATGAACGGAGCCGAAATATTCATGTGGGATTATCCGCGAGCCGCTGCCTGCCGCCCCCGTCGGGGGTCTCGGCGGGCGCCCGGCCGCGCACGCGGGCCGCCATGCGGTCGAACGCCAGGTAGATCACCGGTGTGGTGAACAGCGTCAGCACCTGGCTCACCAGCAATCCGCCGACGATGCTGATGCCGAGCGGGTGGCGCAGCTCCGAACCGGTGCCGGTGCCGAACATCAGCGGCAGCGCGCCGAAGATGGCAGCCACGGTGGTCATCAGGATGGGGCGGAAGCGCAGCAGGCAGGCCTGATAGATGGCCTCTCGGGGCGAGAGGCCCTGCAGACGCTGGGCATCGACCGCGAAGTCGATCATCAGGATTGCATTCTTCTTGACGATGCCGATCAGCAGAATGATGCCGATCAGCGCGATGATGGTCAGATCGTCTCCGGCCAACATGAGGGCGAGCAGGGCGCCGATGCCGGCCGACGGCAGCGTCGAGAGGATGGTGATGGGGTGAATGAAGCTTTCGTAGAGCACCCCGAGCACGATGTACATCACCACCACGGCGGCGAGCAGCAGCAGCAGCTCGTTGGTCAGGTTGTTGCGGAAGGCCAGCGCCGCACCTTGAAAAGACGTGCGAATGCTGAGCGGCAGGCCGACGGTCCGCTCCGCCGCTTCGATGGCGGAGACCGCCGCACCGAGCGAGATGTCGGGTGCGAGATTGAATGAAACCGTGGTTGCCGGAAATTGGGCCAGATGATTGATGAGCAGCGGCCTGGTTTCCACGTCCACCTTGGCGATTGCCGACAGCGGCACCTGTCCGCCGCCGGCCGACGGCACGTAGATGGATGCGAGCGAGTCCACGGTGCGGTAGGTAGCCGGATCGGCCTCGAGAATGACCCGATACTGGTTCGACTGCGTGAATATGGTGGATACGATGCGCTGGCCGAAGGCATCGTAGAGCGCATTGTCCACGGTTCCGACACTGATGCCGAGGCGCGCCGCGCTGTCCCGGTCGATGGTGACGTAGGCGGCGAGGCCGTTGTCCTCCTGATTGCTCACCACATCGGCGAGCTCGGGCTGCTGCCGCAGCACGCTCACCAGCTTGGGCGCCCACGTCGATAGAGCCGCAGCGTCCGCGCTTTCCAGCGTGAATTGATATTGGGTGCGGCTGACCGTGGTGTCGAGAGTCAGATCCTGTACCGGCTGCATGTACAGGGTGATGCCCGTGACGCCGGCCGTCTCGCTGCGCAGGCGGCGGATCACGTCGGAGACGTTCGCGGCGCGCTCGGCGCGCGGCTTCAGATTGATCAGAAAGCGCCCGCTGTTGAGCGTGACGTTGTTGCCGTCCACTCCGATGAAGGACGAGAGGCTCTTTACGTCGGGGTCGCCGAGTATGGCGGCCGCGAGGGCCTGCTGGCGATCGGCCATGGCGGCGTAGGAAATCGACTCGCCCGCCTCCGACACGCCCTGGATCAGTCCGGTGTCCTGGTCGGGAAAGAAGCCCTTCGGAATCAGCACGTAGAGAATGGCGGTAAGCGCGAGGGTTCCCGCCGCGACGTACAGCGTCAGGCGCTGATGGTCGAGCACCCAGGTGAGCTTGCGCCCATACCATTCGACCAGCGCGGCGAACCAGCGGCCCGAGTCGGTTTGCGAGCGCGCGCTCGCCGGCTGATGCTTGAGCAGTTTGGCGCACAGCATCGGCACCAGGGTGAGCGACACGACGGCCGAAATCAGGATCGTGACGGCGAGCGTCACCGCGAACTCGCGAAACAGCCGACCGACCACATCCTGCATGAAAAGCAGCGGAATCAGCACGGCGATCAGGGAGACGGTGAGCGAGATGATGGTGAAGCCGATCTGGCCCGCGCCCTTCAAGGCGGCATCGAGCGGCGCAAGGCCCAGCTCGATGTAGCGCGAGATGTTCTCGATCATCACGATGGCATCGTCGACCACGAAGCCGGTCGCGATGGTCAAGGCCATCAGCGACAGGTTGTTCAGGCTGAAATTGGCCAGATACATGACGGCGAAAGTGCCGATGAGCGACAGCGGAACCGACAGGCTTGGAATGATCGTGGCCGGCACGTTGCGCAGAAACAGGTAGATGACCAGCACCACCAGCACGACGGCGAGCGCCAATTCGAATTGGACGTCGGCGACGGATGCCCTGATGGTGGTGGTGCGATCGGTGAGGATGGTGACATCCACCCCGGCGGGCATCGCGGCCTTGAGCGAGGGCAGCAGCGCTTGGATTCTGTCCACCACGTCGACGACGTTGGCCCCCGGCTGACGCTGCACATTGAGGATCAGGGCGGGGGTCGAATTCATCCAGCCGCCGAGCTTGGCGTTTTCGGCGCCTGCAACCAGTGTGGCGACATCGCGAAGCCGCACCGGCGCACCATTCTTGTAGGCGATGATGATGCTGCCGTAATCCTCCGCGCTTTTGATCTGATCATTGGTATTGACCGTATAGGCGCTGCTCGGGCCGTCGAGCGTGCCCTTCGGCCCGTTCTGGTTGGCGTTGTTGATGGTGGTGCGCAGGTCGTCGAGATTCAATCCATAGGCAGCGAGTGCCCGAGGGTTCACCACCACCCGGACCGCCGGCCGCTGGCCGCCGCTCACGCTGACGACGCCGACGCCTTTGAGCTGCGAAATCTTCTGTGCGATGCGCGTATCGGCCATGTCCTCCACATCCGTGAGCGGCATCACCTTGGAGGTGATTCCGAGGGTCAGCACCGGAGCGTCGGCCGGATTGACCTTGGCGTAGATCGGCGGTGCGGGCAGGTCCTGCGGCAGCAGATTCTGCGCGGCGCTGATGGCCGCCTGCACCTCCTGTTCGGCGACGTCGATGGCGAGGGCGAGATTGAATTGAAGAGTGATGACCGAGGCGCCGCCCGAACTCGTGGACGACATCTCGTTGAGGCCGGGCATCTGCCCGAATTGCTTTTCCAGCGGCGCGGTGATGGCCGAGGTGATGACCTCGGGGCTCGCCCCCGGATAAAACGTCTGAACCTGAATGGTCGGATACGCGACTTCCGGAAGGGCGGACAACGGCAGCTGCCTGTAGGCGATTGCGCCCACGATCAATATCGCAACCATCAGCAGGGTGGTCGCGACGGGTCGAAGGATGAAGATGCGCGAGGGATTCATTGCGCCGGTTTGGGATGTTGACGCTGGTGGTGCGTGCCGTGCGCACCCGTGGGTGGTCCCTTGGCCGAGTCGGCCGGCGCACCGGCTGCGGTGGCGCCTGCCGGGGCCGCTCCCGGCAGCTGCACCTGCGCGCCGTCACGCAGCCGATCGCCGCCCTCGGTGACCACGATCTCGCCCTCGGCGAGGCCCGCGGTGACGGCGACGCGCTCCCCATCGACGACGCCCAGGGTCACCGGCCGCACCTCCACCGTGCGGTCGGGCTTCACGACGTAGACGAAGGTGGTCACGACGCCGTTCGGCGCGCCGCGGCGCACCGCGGCGTTCGGCATGATGATCTGGTGCTGCAAGGTTTGCTGGAGCAATTGGACGTTCACGAACTGATTCGGGAACAGCGCCCCGTCGGTGTTGTCGAACTGAGCCCGCAATTTGACCGTGCCCGTGGTCGTGTCGATGGCATTGTCGAGGGTCAGCAGCTTGCCTTCGGCGAGTTTGGCGCTGTTGGTGCGGTCGTAGGCTTCGACCGTCATGGCGCCCCCTTCGCGCAACCGCCTCGTCAGCGCCGGCACGTTGTCCTCGGGAATCGGAAAGATCACGGTGATCGGCTGCACCTCGTTGACCACGACGATCCCGTTCGCATCGCCTGGCGTGACGTAGTTGCCCTGGTCGACCTGGCGCAGGCCCACGCGGCCGGTCACCGGCGACACGATGCGCGCGTAGAGCAGATTCACCTGCGCGGTCTTCAGCTGGCCCTCGTCCGATTCGATGGTGCCCTGGTACTGGTCGACCAGCGCGCGCTGAGTGTCGAGCTGCTGTACGGCGATGGAGTCCTCCTTCACCAGTCCCTCATAGCGCGCCAGGTCCAGCTTGGCGTCCGCGAGCAGGGCTTGGTCGCGGCGCAGGGTGCCCTGCATCTGCTGCACGGCGGCTTCGTAGGGACGGGGGTCTATTTGCGCAAGCAGGTCGCCCTGGTGCACCAGCTGCCCTTCGGTGAAGGCGATCCTCTGCAGTATTCCGCTGATCTGCGTTCTCACCGTGACGGTCGCGAGCGGCGTGACCGTTCCCAACGCCGGGATGCGCAGCTGAATATCGCCGTATGCGGCGGTGGCGACCGACACGGGGACCGGGCCGTTCTGTCCTCCCGGGCCGTGCCCCGAAGCGTCCGCCGCGGTCTGCGATTTGTGCTGGAAGTGGCGGATCGTCAAGAACAGCACGAGCGCCGCCGCCGCAAGGACGAGCAGCGCGATCCAGTATTTCTTCGTGCCGGCGCGCGAGGTCCCCGCAGGGGCGAAATTGCTCGGTTCGTTCGTGTCATTCATCAGGTATTCACCGGCGATTTTGGCCCACGATTCGCACAACGCGTACTCTACGGTCTTCCGGCCGGCGGCACTACCCGAGAACCGACGCATTGACTCTCCTTGACGCTCCTTGACGATTCATCGCCGGCGCGCCGGACCGCCCCGCGCCGTGCCGGCGGGTCTCGAATCGTCTAGAATTGCGGCCGCACCCGCTTTGTGGAGATCTCGATGAAGATATTTGGTTTGGCAATGGCGCTATTTTCGCTCGCCCTGACGGCCGCTTCCGCGGCGCCCGCTGCGCCTGCGTGGATCGAAGGCACCAACTACTATCTGATCGAGCCGCCGCGCCCGACCCCGGTGCCCCCCGGCAAGGTCGAAGTGACGGAGGTGTTCTCCTACGCCTGCCCGGCCTGCAATGCGTTCGTTCCGACGATGCACAAGCTGAAGCAGAGTCTGCCGCCCAACGCCGTCCTCGATTACGTTCCCGCCGCCTTCAACACGAGCGAGGACTGGCCGATGTTTCAACTCGCGTACTGTACCGCGCAGACGCTCGGCATCGCGGAGCAGACTCAAGATGCGATGTTCGATGCCGTGTGGGGAAGCGGCGAACTCGCCATCAGCGATCCGGCGACGGGTCGCCTCAAGGAGCACATGCCGACGATCGAGGACGCGGCGCACTTCTACGAGCGGCACGCGGGAGTGCCGGCGGCGAAATTCCTGAGTACCGCGAAGTCCTTCGCGGTCGACCTGAAGGTGCGCACCGCCGAGGATCTGGTCAAGGCCTACGGCGTCGACCGAACGCCGACCATCGTCGTCAACGGCAAGTATCGGGTGCACGTGCAGTCCGCCGGAGGCCCCGATCAGCTGATCGAGCTGGTGAAGTGGCTGGTGGCTAAAGAGAGCAAGTAGCCGGGCCCGCCCATCGGCTTAGCTTCGCGCCGATGAATGCCCCGACACTGCTGTGGGAATTGCTCTTCAGCTCGATCGGATTCGCGTTCTTTCTGTACGGGCGCAAGCAGCGCGCGGTCGTGCCGTTGGTGTGCGGAATCGCGCTGATGATCTACCCCTATTTCATTCCCAATGTCTACGCGCTGGTCGCCATTGGAATCGCGCTGGCGGCCATTCCTTATTTCTTGCGGCGGTAGCCGAGCCGGGCGGAGCGCGCAGCTCATGAACAAGCTGATTCAGTATCACCCGAGAATATGGATCGGGGTGGCGATCGGAGGCGCGATCTTCTTTTTCCTTCCTGCGCAGTGGACGCTGATCAGCCGGGTGCTGGTGGGCTGGGACTGCGGAGTGGCGCTGTTCCTGCTGCTGATCTACGCGTGGATGACGAGCTTGACCGCGCAGCAGATCTGCCTGCGCTACGTCGAGGAGGACTCGTCCGCGCCGTTCATCCTGGTCATCGTCACGCTCGCGGCGCTTCTGAGCCTGGCCGCCATCGTCGAGCCGCTGGCGACCATCCGGCAGGTGCACGGCACCGAACGAATCGCGCACTTCGCGCTCGCGACCGTCACGTTGATCAATTCGTGGCTGCTGGTGCCCACGGTCTTCACGACGTACTACGCCGACATGTTCTACAGCGCGCACGAATCGGATCGTCCGCTGCGCTTTCCGGAGACCGACATGCCGGTGTTCTGGGACTTTGCTTATTTCTCCTTCACCATCGCCGCGGCCTGCCAAACCGCCGATGTGCTGACCACGCGAGGCACCATTCGCAAAGTGGTCATCGCGCACGAGCTGATCTCGTTTCTATTCAACGCCTCGATCCTGGGCTTCGCGATCAACGTGACGGCGGGGCTGATCGGCGGCGGCTGATGTTCGCCGGCCCGCCATTTGTCAGCGCTTCGCCTACAACGGGATGGCCGTCGCGCTGACAATGGCGCCGGTGAGCCCGGTGTATAAGTAGCGGCTCACCCCCATGAGCCGCCTGGCAGGACGGAGCACGATGGACACGCGCACGACGACCGGCAAGATCAGCCAGCCCTTCCTGACCGACGTGCAGACCCTGCGGGAGCGCGCGCGCAACAACATCGCTGCGGGCAGCGTGACCCCGTCGTACGGAGGCGACGTCGACAAGACGATCGAGATCCTGCAATCGGTTCTCGCCACGGAAATCGTCTGTGTGCTGCGCTACACCATGCATGCCATCGCCGCGACCGGCATCTCGAGCGAAGGGGTGAAGGCTGAATTTGCCCAACATGCCAAAGAAGAGCAGCAACACATGATGGAGGTGGCGGATAGAATCAATCAATTGGGCGGAACGCCCGATTTCAACCCCAAGGGACTGGCAACCCGCTCGGCATCCGAATATGGCAGCGCGGGCAATTTGATCGACATGATCAAGGAGAATCTGATCGCCGAGCGAATTGCCATCGAGCACTACCGAGAGCTCGTGCGCTATTTCGGCGACAACGACCCGGGTACGCGGCTCATGATGGAGCGGATTTTAGTGGTCGAAGAAGAGCACGCCAACGACATGCACGATTTGCTGGTTGCTCACGAAGGCCGCCCCATGCTGCGCTCCTAGGCTTCAGGAGCTCCGCCCGACCGAGGGCGAATCGCTCGCCGGAAACGATTCGTCCAGCGCCTCATCCAACAAATCCTCAGCGTGCTGCGTCGGGACCGCTTGCGGATGTCTGGCCAGGTAAGCCGCCGCATAGCTGCACACCGGATTGATCTTCCATCCGACGCTGCGCGCGGCGTTCACGGCCGCCCGCATCAATTCTGCGGCGATGCCGCGGCCGGCGATCGGCGCCGGGACCCCGGTATGGGTAATGGTCATGACATCGCCTGCAACGGTGTAGTCGAGCACGGCCTGCCGGCCCTCCACCTCGGCGGTGAAGCGGTGGCGGCCGGCGTCGTGGTGCACTTCAATCATGGTCGTGCTCCGTGGGGTGCTCGGGGGGCCGCGGAGGCGGCCGCTGAGGCGCTTCCCTGGGCTGTGCCGGGTGCACCTCCTGGGTTGGCCGCGGCGGCGCCGAATAGGGGGGCGGCGGATGAGTCGGCCCCGCTGGTTGGGTCGGTGCCGCAGGTTGAGTCGGTGCCGCAGGATGGGCCGCCGCAGGCGCCGAATGGGCTGCCGGCGCAGGGGTATGGACGACGCTCATCGTGCCGGGATGTTTCGCCGACACCACCCCGGCGCCCGTGAACACGCCTGGCCGCGCGGTCGCCGCGATCGGCGGGTTGCCCTGGTTCGCACCGGCGCGCAGGGCGGGATTGCCGCGCGCTTGCTGGACTTGCTGCTGTTGCGACGCGGTGGGCGGAAGGTGCCGCGCTTGCGCCGCGCCCACCTCTGCCGCGGTCGGCTGCGCCTCGACGCCGCCGCTGCCGCCGTTGTAGCTCACCCGGTTGACGGTGATGTTGTTCACGACCGTCCTGTTGTAGACATTGGTGATGTTGGTGGTGCCGACGTTGACCACAGATCGGTTGTAGTAAAGACGGCCGCCCTGCCAATAACCGCCCTCAAAGCCCCGGCCGAAGTATCCGTAACCGTAGCACACGCCGCCATAGAAGCCGATCTGCGGACCCCAGTAGCCGGCATGCCAGTAAAAGACCTCGCCTGCGCTGCTCCAATACCCCGGGGTCCATAGAAATCCCGGCTGCGGGACGAGTACCCACGTGCCCGGCACCCAATAATAGTCCTGGTCATCATCGCTCCAGGCCCAATACCCCGGCGTCCACAGGTACCCATCGCCGGGGATCGGCGGTTGCTCGTAGATCGGCAGGTCCGGGGGCGCCACGTTGGCCGAAATGTCGTCCGGCTCCTGCGCCATGCTCATGATCGGCAGCGTCGACAGCAGCAAAGCCGGTATCAGCAAGCGCCAATTCATCATCACCATGTACCCTTACTCCAGAGCGAACAATGCACGCGCTCGGCGCAATGCGGCGAGCCGGCGCCCGCCCCACACCAGTGTAGGATAACGCCTATAGGCCAGCGGGTGAATGCGACCAATGAGCCAACAGCGACTGAAGCCCGTGTCCACGGGGAGCGATGCCCCGGTCGAGCGGGCCTATGCGAGCCTCGCCGGATGCGCCGATGACAGCAAGCGGATTGCCGCGACCGCCGAGCTCATTCTGGCGATTTTCGACGACTTCTACAGCCTGTTGTGCGAGTACCCGTACCGGGCCAAGTGCGCCTTCGAAACCATGGATCCGCACGCCTCGATACGGATCAGCAAGGAGCGCCTGGGCCTGTACAGCCGCTACATCGCGGAGCACGGGCCGAGAATGCGCGCCGCCTTCCCCGCTCTCGCGCGCGACTCGGGCATTTGGGATGTGCTGGACCGCCTGTTCGTCGCGATGATCTTCGACCGCTACGAGGCGGACATTGCCTTCAGCTTCGCTCATTCCTTGCACCGAAATATCGGCCACGGGATCTGGCGGCCCGTTGCCTATTCATTTTCTCCGCCCAGCAAACTGCGCGCTTTCTCCATGGCGTCGGTCCATCGACGCCTGCCGGTGCGGGGCCGCGTCGACGTCGAACTGGTGGCGAGCGCCTTGCGCGTGCCCGGATTCTCCATCCCCTTCAGGGATTTGAGGGGCGACGCGCAGCGCATCGTCGAACGGCTCGAGCAGCTGCTCTACGGCGCGCCCGATGCGCCCGTGCCGGTGGCGCTCGACGTCGTGGAGGCCGGCTTCTATCGCGATCGCAGCGCCTTCGTCGTGGGCCGATGGGTGCTCGCCGATGAGCGCATCGTACCTTTCGTGGTGGCCCTGCTCAACAGTTCCGCGGGCATCTACGCCGATGCCGTGCTGCACCGGGTCTCCGACATCCACGATCTTTTCAGCTCGGCCCTCGCCAATTTTCACGTCACGACGCGTCTGTACTACCAGACGTGCGTGTTTCTGTTCAGTCTGATGCCGCGGCGTCCGTTGGGCCATCACTATTCCACGATTGGCTTCAATCATGTGGGCAAGGTCGCCATCCTGAACGAGATCGTCGACCAGTTGCGCCAAAGCGGCCAGCGGTTCGAGCGCTCGCCGGGTGCGCCGGGAACGGTGGCGTTCGGCTTCACCTTCGATGCGTGCTCGTACCATCTGAAGGTCATCCGCGACCATCCCACCCAGTCGTACAAGTGGGGCGAGTATCCGGGAGTTGCGGCAGTCATCGACAAGTATCGCACCGTGCACGAGATCAACCGCGCGGGCAGCATGCTGGACAACGTGATGTACTTCAATCTGCGGCTGGACCGGGAGCTGTTCGCTCCGGCGCTGCTGGAGGAGCTGTGCCGAGAAGCGGCAGGCAGCGTGCAAGTGGATCAACACGGCGTTTTTTTGCGCTCGCTCATCGTACAGATGAAGATCATCCCGCTGCCGGTGTTTCTGGCGACCGCCGGCGAGACGGAGATCCGCGACGTCATCATCAGCCTCGGTCACTGCATTCGCAACAATGCCGCCACCAATATTTTCAACAAGGACCTTGATTCCAGGAATTACGGCGTCGGCCGCTACGGCCGCGTATTCCTGTTCGACTATGACGCGGTCGAGAAGCTGACCGACGTCAAGATCCGCACGAACTTGGATCGTGAGCCGGGCGAGGAAGCCGTGCCGGAATGGTTCTTCGAGAACGGAGTCATCTTTCTGCCCGAGGAGATCGATTTCGGCATGCAGCTCGCGAGCCGCTATGCGCGGCGCTGTTTTCGAGAGGAAAATTCAGATTTGATGACGGTCGAGTATTGGGAGGACGTGCAGCAAAAATTGCTGCGCGGCGAGGTCCCGGAGCTTCGCATGTATCCCGTCGGCAGCAGGCTGAATCCCGACTCGGCGACCGGCTGAGCGGAGCCGGCCGGTCCGGTGCGCGCGGTTCAGGCGCGCGCAGCCTCCGGAGCCGAGAGCGGCAGGTCGAGGATGAACGCCGCGCCGTGCCCGGCCCCGTCGCTCTCGGCGTGCAATCTTCCGCCGAGCTCCTGTGCGGCGAGCGCGCCGCTGTGCAGGCCGAAGCCGTGACCGGACTTGCGCGTCGTGAAGCCGTGGCTGAACAGCCGCCTCATGTTCTCCGCCGGTATGCCGACGCCGTTGTCGATGACCGAGATGCGCACGCCGTGCGCCGTGCGCTCGATGCGCAGAGTGATCGATTTGTCGGAGCGGCCGGATTCGTCGCATGCGTACTTGGCGTTGCGAATCAGGTTCACCAGGATTTGCAGCACCTTGTGCTTATCCACCGTGATCCGCGGTACCTCGCCGAATTCGCGCTTCAGCGTCACGCCGTGGCGCGCGAAAGCGCCGGCATTCAGCCGCAGGCTGTCCTCAACCAGTTCGATCACTTCGACGACCTCGGTGACGCCGCAGAGCTTCGCGTAGTTCTGCTGCATGGCGACGGTATCCTTGATGTGCTCGAGGTTGTCGCGCAGCGATGCGAGCTCCTGCAGCGCCATGCGCTGATCGCTCAGCAGCTGTTCGCCGAGGGCGGAGAGGTACTCCGGTATGCGCTTGCCGCGCTCGTCGTTGCTGATGAATTGTCCGGCCCCCGCGCCCTGCTGCAGCAGCAGCGCGGCGAGGCGCGAGACTCCGGGGGCCTTGGATTGCCGCACCCTCTCGGCCACGAGACTGGCGGAAATATTCACGCTGTTCAGAATGTTGCCGACGTTGTGCAGAACGTTGGTGGCGACCTCGGCCATGCCGGCTTGACGCGAGGCCAGCATCAGCTCCTTGTGCACGCGCTCGAGCTCCAGCTCCTGCTGCCTGCGCTCGGTCGTGTCCTGGATGACCGCCACCGCGCCGAGGGTTTCTCCGTCCGCCCCGATCAGCCGGCGCGCGTTCGACAGGGTCGTACGGGGCGGCCGCGAGTCGCGCGGCGCAATGACGAGCTCCAAATTGCTGATGGTCTCGCCGCGCAGCGCCCGGGCCAACGGGCGCTCGGCCCTCGGAACAGGGGTGAGGCCGTCGGGGAGATACACATCCGCCCGCAGCGGATACGGATCGGGCGGTTCCGCGGAGGATGAATCGCGCGGTTGAATGCAGTACAGATCCACCGCGGCGCGATTGTAGTGGGTGACGTTTCCCGCGACGTCGCATACCAGCAGCGCGACCGGCAGATCGGTGATCACTGCTTCGAGCAGCGTCTGCTGCTGCAGCAGCGCCGCCGCCAGCGCCTTTCGCTGGGTGATGTCGCGCACGTATTCGACCGAGCATTCCGCACTGCTGCCGTCGCGCACCAGCGCGGTGCTGGTGCGCACCCACAGGAAGCTGCCGTCCTTGCGCACGTAGCGCTTCTCGACGTCGACGAATTGAATGTCACCGGCCCACAAGAGCTCGAGCTGGGCGGCGGCGACCGCGGCATCTTCATCGTGCGTCAGCTCGCCGATCGACTTGCCGGCGAGGTCGGAGGAGGCATAGCCCAGCAGCGTGCAGAACGCGTCGTTGAAGCGCAGAAATCGGCCGCTGCGGTCCGCATACGCGATGCCGATCGGCGCCTGGTCGAAGGTATTGCGAAACAGCGTCTCCGCCTTGTGCAAATCGCCTTTGGCGGTGACCAGATCGGTAAAATCGCTGATGGTGCCGACAAAGCCGTCGACGCCCTCCGCGGGAACCACCTGTTCGGCAAAGAAGCGCACCTCTCCATTGCGGGGCAGGGTGCGGTATTCGAAGCGCATCGGACGCGGCCGAGCGCAGAAGTCGGCCCATGTCGCCTCCATGCGCGCGCGATCCTCCGGATGCACGCCCTGCGCCCAATCATCGACACTCTGCTCTGGAGCCAATCCGAACACGCGCCGGTATTCTGGATTGACATAGTTCAGAGCGCTGGTCCCGTCGGCGTGATAAATGGCGACCGGCGCGCTTTCGATCAGCGCGCGGGCCAGCGCGGCATCGCTGCGCAGCGGCGGTGCCGCGGGTTGCTCCGGTACCGCGGGCTGCTCCGATGCCGCGGGCTGCTCCGATGCCGCGGCGCCGCCTTCGGGCGCCCCGGGTCGAACGGATGTCGCGGGCCGCGTCGAACAGAGCAGCTCGAGCTCGGCCACGCGCCCACGCAGCTCGATTTGCGCCACGCATTGCTGCGCCAGCAGCGCGAGCGAGGCGCGCTGTTCGGCGGACAGCTGGCGCGCAGCGGTTCCATAGACGGCGATTGCTCCCAAGAGCTCCCCGCCCGCGGCGCGCAGTGCGCATCCCGCGTACGAACGCACGGCGAGCCTGCCTTTCACGCAGTCGGTGGCGCTGAAGCGCTTGTCGAGCTGGGTGTTCGGCACCTCGAATACCGCCGGCGCGCGCGCGGTGTAGTCGTAGAACGGATCCTGCACCGGCAGGACGGTGCGCACCGTCGCCACGCCGGAGCCGCTCCACGATTCACCCCACCCGGTGATCACGATCGAGGACAGGGGCGCCTGACAGACGCTCGCCGCCAGCCGGGCGAGGCCGTCGAATTCCGCGGGCAAAGGCGCCCATGTGCGAGTCGTGCAGACGCCGGCGTGCGGCGCCGCGGCTTGTGACGCCGCCGCTTGTGGTGCAATGGGCTCGCGATTCACGGCCTGAGCGCCGACTGTGACGCGGTTCTCTTCATCGAAGGCATTCCAGCCCTTTTTCCTAGGCAACTACACGTAGGGCGGATTATGTGTACAACCACGAGGGTGGCGATGCGAATAGCGTCGCAGTTAAGCGCAGCGCCGGAGCGCCGGAGCTGCACGCGTCCGGTTACGGCACTTAGCGATTGCGGGGTGCTTGGGGTATTGTCCGCTGATGAGCGCGATCACCGGCACGCAGCGCCCCTACGGACCCTGGAACCCCGGCGTTCTGTCGCAAATGCCGAAGGATTTGCGCCCGCTCGCGACGATCTTTCGGCCCGAGAACGTCACCACCAGCGTAGCCGCCGCCGACGAGCTGCACGGCCTGACCGGCTTTGCGCACAGTGAGCTCGTGGTATTTCGGCCGCAGCGCCTCGCTCTGCATGAACTGCTCATTCGAGTCACGGCGGACTTTGCCGTGCCGGACGGCTCGCGAATCGGGGATTTGGGCATCAATTTTCGTGAGATGGCGGGCCGGCTTCTGGCTCTTTACCTCGCGCCGGAGATGGAAGCCATCATTCAAGCGTCTCGAGAGGCTCGCAGCCAGGTGAGGGAGGCCGTCGAGGCGGCGCTGTGCGTCGTGGTGCCGTCGTTTGCGCCGACGCTGCGCCTACCGCAGCGCCGATTGTTTGGATTGCTGGCGGATCGCCGCGCCGCGGCGACGTATGCCCGCGCCGGGAGCGGCTGGGGCCCTGGTCAGATCGTCGAGTTCGAGCGCAGGGCGGCCGCGGCGCAGGATGCGCTGCAGGGGCTGGCGCATCAGACGGTCGCACGAGTGTTGTCGGCGCTGTTCGCCGCGCACGGCCAGCCATGGGGTACTCGGGAGTTGATTGTGTCGCTGGCGGCGGATCTCGCCGGCAACCCCTTCGCCAGCGATGCCATCGGCCGAACCATCGACCCCATATTGCGCCGCGCGGCGCAACGGGAGGGCTATCGGCTGCTGCCGCGCCAGGATCAGCCGGTCGTCATCAATACCAAGGGGCCTTCCGCCTCGGGCAAGAGCACGCTGCGCCCGCTGCAGAAAAAACTCGCGGGCGAGATTGGCGTGAACTGGAGCGACTTCGCGTTGATCAGCCCGGACATATGGCGCAAGCAGCTGCTCGACTATGACGCGCTCGGCACGGCCTATAAGTACGCCGGCGCATTCACCGCGGACGAGCTGCAGATCGTCGATGCGAAGCTCGACCACTACATGGAGCGCAAGTACCGCGGGGGCGGCATGACGCACCTGCTGATCGACCGGTTCCGATTCGACAGTTTCGCGCCTGACTCGGTCGAGGAGGGAAGCAATTTCTTGACCCGGTTCGGCTACACCGTGTTCTTGTTCTTCGTGATCACGCCGCCCGAGCAACTGGTGCAGCGCGCGTGGAAGCGCGGCCTCGAGTTCGGCCGCTACAAAGCGGTGGACGATACTCTGGCACACGCGGTGGAGGCATACACGGGGATCCCCAACGTGTTTTTCACCTGGGTTCGGCGCAGCGACAAGCGTATCCATTTCGAATTCCTGGACAACAGCGTGCCGTTTGGGGAGCGCCCGCGCACCGTTGCCTTCGGCGACAACGAGACGATCAACGTGCTGGACGTGTCGTGCCTGCTCGATATCGACCGTTATGGGCGCGTCTTCGTCGATGCCACCGCGCCTGAGTTCCTCTACCCCGACAGAGAGCTGCTTGCAGCCGAGCGCAACACGAGATTCCTGCGGCGCTGCGTCGAGGAATTCCGCTGCGTCACCTTCGCCGACCGGACGAGCGGCCGCGTCTATTTGAGGATGGAATCGGGCATGCCGGTCTCGATCGATCCAGAAGCCTTGCAGGCGGCAGTTCGCGATCCGGACGCGCTGGCGGGCGTGCGTGCGGCCGCGCCGGGGTCGCTGCGCGGGCAGGTACCGGCGGCGGATCGACCGCAGTACCTGCACACGTTCCGCGGCGATGCGGGGGCCGGTTCGGAGGCCGGGCCGGCCGCGGCACCGACGCTCGGTCAATGGGGAGACGCTGCGCGGATTACTCAGGCGGGCTCCTACTAGGTCCAGCCGAGCAACTCCCAGCGTAGCCGGCCTCCTCTGTCTCGGTGCCGATGTCCTGATAAAAGCTGCAGGAACTCTCGCGCCTCGGCCAGCGGCCTATTTCGGGCGCAAACCAGAAGCTCTCCCGCCGCCGAACTCCCGTGGGAGGGGCGGCTGCGACCGGCTAGCCGAGAAAATCGCAGTAGCGGTCGACGTGGGCTGCGAGGTCGAGCGTGTGCTGGCGGGCGAGCCGTTCCGCCAATTCGGTATCGCGTCGCTCGAGCGCTTCGATGATCTTCAAATGGTCGATGATGGAGCGCGCGGCGCGGTCGCTTTGCGTGATGGTCGCCCGGCGGATGGCACGCACATGAATGAGCAGGTTGCGGGTCGCTTCGATGATCGTCTGCGAACCGCCGAGCGCGATGACCGCCGTGTGAAAGGCGATGTTCGCATCGGAGTATTCGTCCAAATGCTCCGAGGGCGGTGAGTTCCGGAATTCGTCGAACAGGTGGCGGAGCTTGGCGATGTCCGCGTCCGACGCGTGCAGCGTGGCCAACCGCGCGGCCATGGATTCGAGCGCCGCCCACATCTGGATCATTTCGATCATTTCACGCTTCGACTTGCGGATGATATAAATGCCGCGCCGCGGCATCGTGCGGATGAAACCCTCCTGCTCGAGCAGCGACAGCGCCTCCCGGATCGGCGTCCGGCTGACGCCCAATGCCGTGGTCAGCTGCCGCTCGTCCAGACGCAATTCCTGTTTCGGGTCATAAATATCGGTGTCGGCGATCGCGTTTTTGAGCAGCACATACGCTTGATCGCGCAAGCTGGTCGCGTTCAGCGGACTGAGCGTGAGCGGGGCAGCAGGTGCGGCACGTTGGATCATTTTTGCGATGGTGCTCATTCGATCCCCGATGCGTCCGAAGGGTCCGCTTGACTGGATTGCAATTTTTGCATGACTGGATTCCCGTGGAGAAGTTTCCGGATAGGCGCCTCGAGCAAAATCCCCGGTGGGTCGAAAACCCGCCCCTCCTGATATATTATATGGCAGTCGCCCAGCTCGGACTATCAATGTCTGAGTGCAGGACCCGGGGGTCACTGCCGTTACGAGCGCGGGCGCTCGCCCGGCGCCGCTCTGTTGGGCGAGGAAGCGGTGGATTTTGCTGCAAAACACTTGATTGATCGCTTCGCGTTTCCTCGTCCGCGCGCGGCTGCCCCTCCTCACCAGAAATCGCTCCACGACGTGCATTGCACCGACCCGCGGCAGCTTGACAGTCTGAAACATTTTCATATATGGTATACCAGCAAATAATAATCAGCTCATCGGCTGGAAGAGGTTCGACGTCAGTTCGAACATTTGTTGGGGGGTACGGTGAGTCTCGTCTGTGACGACCGCAATTCAACTATTTCAACCTCTCGCGCCGTAGGGTTTTGCCTACACCGTCCGGCTCCTATCTGGCACTTTCATGGACGGCCGAAGCCCGGCTGTTTTTCCTTTGGCCTTATATGACTCATTTGATGCGACTAAGGAGAACTACATGAACGCGACTTCGAATACGGCCACCACGGCGCAGCTCGAGAATTCGCCATTGGCGAATCCTTGGGTTCAGTTGATCGTCGGCATCATCTGCATGGTGATGATCGCCAATCTGCAGTACGGGTGGACGCTGTTTGTCGGTCCGATAAATGAGAAATATCACTGGGGCAAGGCTTCCATTCAGGTTGCCTTCACCATCTTTGTTGTCTTGGAGACCTGGCTCGTGCCTATCGAGGGATGGCTGGTCGACAAGTTCGGCCCTCGCTGGATCACGGTCATCGGCGGCCTGTTGTGCGGCATCGCCTGGTCGGTCAATTCGGTAGCCGACTCATTACCGATGCTGTACTTCGCAGCCGCGCTCGGCGGCATCGGTGCCGGTGCCGTCTACGGAACTTGCATCGGCAACGCCGTCAAGTGGTTCCCGGACCGCCGCGGACTTGCAGCTGGCTTGACCGCCGCCGGCTTCGGGATGGGTTCGGCGGCGACGATCGTGCCGATCGCGAGCATGATCAAAACGAGCGGGTATGAGCACACATTCTTGACGTTCGGCCTGTTTCAGGGGGTCGTCGTCGTGGTCCTCGGATTCCTGATCCTGGCGCCTCCCGCGAGTCTGCTCGCAGCGGCACCGAAGCTGCCGAGTGCCGCGCATCGGCAGGTCGAGCCGATGCAGATGGTAGCCAACCCGATTTTCTGGGTGATGTATGCGATGTTCGTCATGATGGCGGTGGGCGGTCTGATGGCCGTTGCGCAGCTCGCACCCATCGCCAAGGACTTCAAGATTGCTGAGATTCCCGTGAGCCTCGTCGGCCTGACGCTGCCGGCGCTCACCTTTGCCCTGACCATTGACCGCATTCTGAACGGACTGTGCCGCCCGTTCTTCGGGTGGGTGTCGGATCACTTGGGACGCGAAAATACGATGTTTATTGCCTTTGCGCTCGAGGGGGTAGGCATCATTTTGTTGGCCAATCTTGGGACCGATCCGGTCTATTTCGTGATTCTGAGCGGCATCGTGTTCTTCGGTTGGGGCGAGATCTACAGTCTCTTCCCGGCAACCTGCACCGACACGTTCGGCGCGAAGTTCGCGACAGTCAATGCCGGTTTGCTCTATACGGCGAAAGGGACGGCGGCGCTCGTCATCCCCTATACCAGCGTCTGGTCAAAGGCGGCCGGTTGGCATCCGGTGTTCATGACCGCAGCCGCGCTCAATATCATCGCGGCACTGATGGCCGTTTTCGTGCTCAAGCCCATGCGCGCCGCCTACAAGAGCAAAGCGGATGTGGCGGTGAGCACGCCGAAGCTTGCGACGTGAGGGAAAGTTGCGACGTGAGGGAAAGCCTCGAGCCCGGCACGAGGTCGCCGCCGATGTGCGGCGAGCACCGGGCTCCTTTTCCTTTCAGTGCCGGCCCTCGTAGCACGATGCCCTTCGGGGTAGAGGGCCGGATTCATTCGTAGAGACTACGGAGGCAGATATGATTGGCACCGCTCCTAACGCCGCTGAGAGGCAAGCGACGACTGCAGAAGACACGCTGCAGCGCAAGAGCCGCGATTCGGGAGTGATCTCCGGCGGACACTTGGTGGCGAAGGCGCTCAAGAACGAGGGCGTCGATACGATCTTCACGCTGTGCGGCGGCCACATCATCGATATCTATGACGGCTGTGTGGATGAAGGCATCCGCATCATCGACGTGCGGCACGAGCAGGTGGCAGCACATGCCGCCGACGGCTATGCGCGCCAGACGGGTAAACTCGGCTGCGTGGTCACGACCGCAGGGCCGGGTTTCACGAACGCGATCACCGGCATTGCCACCGCATTCCGCTCCGAAAGTCCCGTGCTGCACATCGGCGGGCAAGGTGCACTGACGCAGCACAAGATGGGATCGCTGCAGGATCTGCCGCACGTCGACATCATTACTCCCATCACCAAGTTTGCCGCGACGGTGCCGAGCACCGAGCGTGTTGCGGACATGGTCTCGATGGCGATTCGCGAAGCGTTCAACGGGGCGCCCGGACCGGCGTACTTGGAGATCCCGCGGGACGTGCTCGACCGCGAGGTTGATCTCGCCAAAGCGGTCATTCCGCAACCGGGCAAGTACCGCGCGTCGACCCGCTCGATTGGAGACCCGCGCGATATCGAGAAACTGGCCGATATCCTGGTCGATGCGGAGCGGCCGGCGATTCTCTACGGGCAGCAGGTCTGGACCGCGCGTGGGCAAAGCGAGGCGGTCGCGCTGCTGCGCGGCCTCGACATTCCCGGGTATTTCAACGGCGCCAGCCGCGGACTCCTGCCGCCGGGAGACCCGCATCACTTCGATCGCACACGAACCCAAGCGTTTGCGAACGCCGATGTGCTGGTGATCGTCGGAACTCCGTTTGATTTTCGCATGGGCTACGGCAAGCGCATCAGCAAGGAATTGCAGCTGGTGCAGATCGACATGGACTACCGGACCGTCGGCAAAAATCGCGACGTCAACTTGGGATTGGTCGGCGACCCCGGCGCGATCCTCGGAGCGGTGCTGCAGGCGGCCTCGGGGCGCATCAAGGGCGACAAACGCCAGGCGCGACAGAAATGGCTGAAGCAGCTGAGCGACGCCGAAACCGCCGCCACGGAAAAGCTGATGCCTCTGTTCAAATCGAACAACACGCCGATTCATCCCTACCGCGTCGCGTGGGAATTGAACGAGTTCCTCGCCGACAACACCATTTATATCGGCGACGGCGGCGATGTCGTGACCATCTCGGCGCAGGCGGTCCGCCCGCGCGGCCCGGGACAATGGATGGATCCGGGCGCGCTCGGTTCACTGGGTGTGGGCACCGGTTTTGCCATTGCCGCCGGACTTGCGAACCCGAACAAGGAAGTCCTGTGCTATTACGGCGACGGCTCCTTCGGCATGACCGCCTTCGACATGGAAACCGCCAATCGCTTCGGCGTGCCGTATCTCGCGGTCATCGGCAACAACTCGGCGATGAACCAGATTCGCTACGGCCAGCTCGCGAAATACGGGGAGCAGCGCGGCAATGTCGGCAATCTCCTGGGCGACGTGCCGTTCGGCAAATTCGCCGAAATGCTGGGGGGATACGGGGAAGAAGTACGCGATCCCGCCCAGATAGGTGCCGCGCTCAGGCGCGGGCGCGAGTCGGTGCAGAAGCTGCGCCGCTCCGCGGTCATCAACATCTGGGTCGATCCGCGCGAATACGCGCCGGGTACCAAGAACCAGACGATGTACAAGTGATGGCTGGGACAGAGGAACGGTTGAAGGAATATGGGTAGAGCATTAGATGGAGTTCGCATTCTCGACTTTACGCACGTGCAGTCCGGGCCGACCTGCACTCAGCTGCTCGCCTGGTTCGGCGCGGATGTGATCAAAGTCGAGAAGGCCGGTGCGGGCGATATCACGCGGGAACAGTTGCGCGATATCCCGGACGTCGACAGCCTCTACTTCACCATGCTGAACCACAACAAGCGATCCGTGACGCTCGACACCAAGAGCGAGCAAGGCAAGCAGGTGCTCGAAAGGCTGGTCACATACTGCGATGTGTTAGTGGAGAACTTCGCTCCGGGCGCGCTCGATCGCATGGGCTTCACGTGGGAGCGCATTCAAGAGCTCAACCCGCGCATGATCGTCGCCTCGGTCAAGGGCTTCGGCCCGGGCCCATACGAGGATTGCAAGGTGTATGAGAACGTGGCGCAGTGCGCCGGCGGCTCCGCCTCGACCACGGGATTCGACGACGGCCCGCCGCTCGTGACCGGTTCCCAGATCGGCGACAGCGGAACGGGCTTGCACCTGGCGCTCGGCATCGTCGCGGCGTTGTATCAACGCAAGAGCACGGGGCGCGGTCAGAGAGTGCTCGCGGCCATGCAGGACGGCGTGCTGAACCTGTGCCGGGTCAAGCTGCGCGACCAGCAGCGCCTCGAGCGCACCGGCATCATGAAGGAATATCCCCAATATCCGCACGGCAAGTTCGGCACCGCGGTGCCGCGCGCCGCCAATGCTTCCGGGGGCGGCCAGCCGGGAACCATCGTCAAGTGCAAGGGCTGGGAGACCGATCCCAACGCGTACCTGTATTTCATCGCGCAGGCGCCGGTGTGGAAGGCGATTTGCAACGTGATCGGCAAGGAGCAGTGGATCACCGATTCCGACTACGCGACGCCCGATGCTCGCCTCCCGCGCCTCAAGGAAGTGTTCGGGGCCGTGGAGCAATGGACGATCACCAAGACCAAGTTCGAAGCCATGGATCTGCTCAACCAGCACGACATTCCCTGCGGTCCGATTCTCTCCATGGAAGAGTTGGCGAAGGAGCCCTCGCTGCGGGCCACCGGCACGGTGGTCGAAGTGGATCACCCGAAGCGCGGCAAATATCTGACGGTAGGCAACCCCATCAAGATGAGCGACAGCCCCACGGAGGTCAAGCGCTCGCCGCTGCTCGGCGAGCACACCGATGAGGTGCTCGCTGAGCTTGGCTACCAGGCCGAGGAAGTGCGCACGATGCGCTCGAAGAAAGTCATTTGATGTGTGCACTCGCCTCGAGGATTTGACCATGCCACATGACAAGAGCGCCGTAAGGAAAATTCTCGAGCAGGCCAAGGCCGCCGGCCGCGAGGCTCTCACGGCACCCGAGGCGCGCGCTGTTTGCGAGGCTTACGGAATCACCATTCCCAAGGAGGGCGTCGCCAAAACCGCGGAGGAGGCGGGCAAGCTCGCCGCGCAAGTTGGTTTTCCGGTCGTGATGAAGATCGTCTCGCCACAAATCCTGCACAAGACCGAAGCGGGGGGCGTCATCGTCGGGGTCAAGTCAGCCGACCAGGCGCGGGAGGCCTACGCGACGATCGTCGACAATGCTCGAAAGTACGATGCGAAAGCGGACATCATCGGCGTGCAAGTGCAGCAGATGCTCGCCGGCGGTCAGGAAGTGATCATCGGTGCGGTGACCGATCAGGCGTTCGGCAAGCTGGTGGCGTTCGGCCTCGGCGGGATCCTGGTCGAGGTGCTGAAGGACATTACCTTTCGGCTCGCTCCCGCCACCCAGGAAGACGCTCTGTCGATGCTGGATGGAATCCAAGCGGCGGAAATTTTGCGCGGTGTACGCGGCGCGAAGCCGGTGGATCGTGCGGCGCTCGCCGGCATGATCGAGCGGGTTTCGCAGCTCGTGGCGGATTTTCCGGAAATATCGGAAATGGATTTGAATCCGGTGTTCGCGACGGAGCACGGCGCCACCGCGGCCGACGTGCGCATCGTGCTCGATTTCACGCCGGCGCTGGCACGCTATCGCCCCAGCCAAGAGCTCGTCGTCGCGCAGATGAATCGCATCATGAAGCCCAAAGCCGTGGCCGTGATCGGCGCGTCCTCAGAAAACGGCAAGATCGGCAATTCGGTCATGAAAAACCTGATCAACGGCGGCTACCAGGGAGCGATCTATCCGATCCACCCGAACGCCGAGGCCATCATGGGCAAGCGAGCCTACAAAAGCGTCAAGGATGTGCCGGGCGAGATCGACGTCGCGGTATTCGCCATTCCGGCGAAATTCGTCGCGCAGGCGTTGATCGAGGTGGGCGAAAAGAAGATCGCCGGCGCCGTATTGATTCCGTCGGGATTTGCCGAGACCGGCAACGTCGCCGGTCAAAAGGAATTGGTCGAGATCGGGCAGAAGTACGGCGTGCGCTTGATGGGTCCGAACATCTACGGCTTCTACTACACGCCGAGTCATCTGTGCGCGACGTTCTGCACGGCTTACGATGTGCAAGGCAAGGCTGCGCTCTCTTCGCAGTCCGGCGGCATCGGCATGGCCATCATCGGCTTCTCGCGTTCCGCCAAGATGGGCGTGTCCGCGATAGTCGGTCTCGGCAACAAAGCCGATATCGACGAGGATGATTTGCTGATGTTCTTCGAGCAGGACGACAACACGCAGATCATTGCGCAGCACTGCGAGGATCTGAAGGACGGCCGCGCGTTCGCCGAGGTTGCGAAGCGGGTATCGAAGAAAAAGCCGGTGGTGGTGCTCAAAGCGGGGCGCACCAGCCTGGGAGCGCGCGCCGCGAGCTCGCACACCGGAGCGCTCGCCGGCAACGACAAGATCTACGAGGACGTGTTCAAGCAGTCGGGCGTCATCCGCGCCCGGTCGCTGCGCGACCTGCTCGACTTCGCGCGCGGCATTCCCGTACTGCCGACGCCGAAGGGCAACAACGTAGTGATCATCACGGGAGCCGGCGGCTCCGGGGTGCTGCTGTCGGACGCATGCGTGGATAACGGACTCTCGTTGATGGCCATGCCGCCGGATCTCGATGCGGCCTTCCGCAAATTCATTCCGCCCTTCGGCGCCGCGGGCAATCCCGTCGACATCACCGGCGGAGAGCCGCCCACGACTTATCAAAATACGGTGCGCTTAGGGCTGCAGGATCCGCGCATTCACGCGCTCATCTTGGGCTACTGGCACACCATCATCACGCCGCCGATGGTGTTCGCGAAATTGATGGTCGAAGTGGTGGCCGAAATGCGCGCCAAGGGCATCCAGAAGCCGGTGGTGGCTTCGCTTGCCGGCGACGTGGAGGTGGAGGAGGCCGCGGAGTACCTCTATCAGCACGGCATCCCCGCCTACGCCTATTCGACCGAGATTCCCGTGGCCGTGCTGGGCGCGAAATACAAATGGGCGCGGGGAGCAGGTATCATTTCTGCAACATAAGCGTTGAAACAGGGAAATAAGCTGGCATAGACATACAGCGGAATTGATACACTGCGCGTACATCCTACGCGGCAGCCGTCGGGGTGTATGGCTTGAAGGCGACGATTGGACGAACTTGGGCACGCTGCTGCGAAGTGACTCGAGTTCATCCTAAGGATCGGGGAAGACCGGATTAACCTCACAAGTCCGGCCGGTAGCAAGTGAGGGAGTGGCGAAGGCGAGAAAGATTCAAACAATCGCGTTTATGAGGAATCACACAATGCTTAAATCTAATTTGGCCAAGCCCATGCTGGTGGCGCTTGCGGCATGCGCCGCCTCCGTCACCTTCAACGGCGCCGTCTTTGCTGCCGACGACGCGCAAACGCAGGCGCTGAAGGATCAGATGCGCGTCATGCAGCAGCAGATGCAGCAGCTTCAGCAGCAGCTCGACTCATTATCCAAGAAGCAGGCGGCGCAGGCTGCAGCTCCACCGGCGGGACCGCCGCCGAGCGCGGCGGCCCCCGCGGGTAAAACCAAGGAAGCGGCAGAAATGTCACCCCTGGAGAAGAAGTTCGACACGTTCTTAAAGGGCTTCTATGGGGCGCTCGATGTGTCCATAGACTACACCACCAAGGGCATCTACAACCCGGTGGCCTACCCCTGGGGCTACGCCACCGGCGCACCGGGCAGCCCGTACGTCATTACGGGACCGCAGAAGGCGACGCCTTACGGGAATGTCGGCTGGCTCAGTATGATGTCGAGCAATGGATCCAGCATCGGCTACCGGGGCTCGCACAAGATCCCCGACTCGAATATCAATTTCATCTACCAGGTATCCACCTCCATCAACATGGTGGCGGCCCCCGGCCTGCAGAACACCTGGACCAAGTCCTCGAACACCGTGCAGGGGGCGATCGGTCTCGGCGATACCTTCGTGGGGTTCCAGAACCATGACTGGGGCAGGTTGCGGTTCGGCGAGATGTTCATGCCGTACAAGACCTCCACCGACCGGCTCAATCCATTCGGTACCGGCCTTGGCAACTACGCCGTCATGATGGGCAACACGGGCGGCGACAACCGGGTGGAATTCGGCACCCGTGGGGACGACGTCGTGGATTACACCTCGCCCACCTGGGGCGGATTCAGCTTCGATGTCGCCGGCCAGTTCGGCCAGCAGATCGACCCGAACACCGATCTGACGCCGCTCGGATCCCCGGATTGCAGCGGATCCAACAACCCGGGCAGCGGCAATCTGTTCCTGAACTGCGATGACGGCGGCTACAACGGCGCCTGGAGCGCGGCGCTCAAGTTCGAGAACCATGGGTTATACCTCGTCGGGGCATACGAGATCCACAAGCGGGTCAACCGCTCGAGCGACGGCATCGGCGCGAACAATCCCTACTATCAGTATATCGCCGGCCAGGGCCCGTCCGGCCCGAACGCGCAGCTTCTCGATTGGGCGGACTATGAGGCCTTTGCGGCGGAATACCCGGGGGCGGCGGCTGCCGGATCGCCGGCCTACAGCACGGCTTACGACGTCGCGGATGAATGGGCGATGAAGTTCGGCGGCCAATACACCTTCGACTTCGGTCTGTCGATCGACTACCTGTACGAGGACATGCATCGCAAGGTGCCGCAGGCGCTGGAATTCCAGAACGAGCGTCAGCGAAACGGGATGTGGTTTGCCGCCCAGCAAGCTCTGAACGGCGGGCGGGATATCCTCGCGGTCGGCTGGGCGCATGCCGGAGCGTCGGTGGGAGATCCGGGCGGACAGCACAATTACAACCCCAACCCGAATGACACCGACAATCACGCCAACATGTACACCTTCGCGTACTGGCACAAGCTCGACAAGCAGTTGACGGTGTACTTCAACGCGGCGGAAACCATCAACGGCGCCAACGCGCACTACGACATCGGCGCCGGCGGCCACGGGATCAAGACCGACTGCCACGATGCCACGCACTTTGCGTTCGTCGATTACAGCAGCGCGGGTCCGACGACTTGGGGCGGCTGCCACCCGCTCGGCTTCTCGACGGGGGTGCGGTATACGTTCTAGGGGGCCGCAACGGACAGGTGGTCATCACGCAATGCATCGTGAGGCCACTCCTAGCGGGGACGCTGGGGGTGGCCACCTGGTTGTTTGCCGGGGAGGCGATCTCCGCGGAGCCCATGCGGGGCTGGTTAACGACGTGTCGGATCTGTTGTCTATACTGAGACTCGCGCGTCGAATCGCAGGCCAGGGGGCGGGTGGTCGACCAGATTCAGTTCGATCCTGTCGATGACGATGGGAACTGGTCGCGACACATGTCAAGGAACATTGCGAGGTGAGTGTCTTGTACACAATCATGAAGCGAATCATGCGTTCGATGCCGGCGGCCGTGGTGGTGTGCACCGTCGTCGCCTGCGCGACGGGTCCGCGCAAGACCCCGGAGCAGCGGCAAGCTGACAGTGAGATGGTGGACCGCGTTCAGCTCGCTCTGAATTCCGACAAAGTGCTCTATGCGCGCCACATCACGATACGGGCCGACGGCGGGGTCGTGACCCTCGGCGGCTATGTCTGGGCCACCGAGGATCTCGTGCGGGCCAGGGAGGATGCGCAGGCGGTGCCCGGCGTCACCAAGGTCGTCGACCGCATGGAAGTCGACCGGGGCGCCATCCAGGATTCGGGGGTCACGCGCTGAGCCAGAGGGCTCCGACGGCGGCATGCGATGAAGATAGCGATCATCGGAGTCGGCGCGATTGGCGGCTACGTCGGGGCACGGCTCGCGCACTGTGGTGAGGACGTGACCTTCATCGCGCGCGGCGCGAACCTCGAGGCGCTGCAATCGCGCGGCATTCGGCTGCTGATGGGCGACGGCAGCGAGCAAGCGGTGCAGCACGTCAAGGCCACCTCGGACTACGCGGCCGCAGGCGCGCAGGATCTCGTGATCCTCGCCATGAAGGCGCACCAAGTCGAGGCGGTCGCACCGGTGGTACCGAAACTGTTCGGCCCCGAAACCGCCGTGCTTCCGATGCAGAACGGCATCCCCTACTGGTACTTTCACGCGCATGGCGGCGCGCTTGCGGGCACGCAGGTCAAGAGCGTCGATCCGAGTGGGTTGATCGCCAAAAATATTCCCTGCGAACGGGTGATCGGCTGCGTGGTGTATCCGGCGACCGAGTTGATCTCGCACGGGGTCATCAAACACATCGAGGGCAACCGCTTTCCGGTGGGGGAGCCCGATGGCTCGACCAGCGAGCGGGTCAAGCGGGTGTCCGAATGTTTGATCCGAGGCGGGCTCCAGGCACCCGTGCTCGCCGACATCCGGGCGGAGATTTGGTTGAAGCTGTGGGGAAATCTCACCTTCAATCCGATCAGCGCCTTGTCGCGTGCAACTCTCGCCGGCATTTGCCAGTATCCCTTGAGCCGCGATCTCGCGCGGGACATGATGACCGAGGCGCAGATCATCGCCAACAAGCTCGGCGTCACGTTCCGGGTCCCCATCGAGAAGCGCATTGCCGGCGCCGAGCGGGTCGGCCATCACAAGACCTCGATGCTGCAGGATGTCGAGGCCCGGCGCACGCTCGAGGTCGATGCGCTGCTGGGGTCCGTGGTCGAGCTTGCGCGCTTGACCGACACGCCCACCCCGCACCTCAATACCGTATACGCTCTGACCAAGCTCCTGGCCAAGAGCCTCGAGGAAGATCGGCCGCTGTTGAACGACGCACGCTAGCGCTCCCAAGCCCGATCGACGAGCTTGCGGCAGCCGCACGAGGACTTTTCATATGAACGTTCACGAATATCAAGGCAAAGAGATCCTGCGCAGATACGGCGTCGCCACGCCGCGCGGCCTGCCCTGCTTTTCGGTTTCCGAGGCGGATGTCGCTGCGCGCGAACTCGGCGGGAAGGTCTGGGTGGTGAAGGCGCAGATTCATGCCGGGGGCCGCGGCAAGGGCGGCGGCGTCAAGGTGGCGAAGTCGCTGGACGAGGTCCACGAGAATGCGTCGAAAATTCTCGGGATGACGCTCGTAACGCATCAAACCGGCCCGCAAGGCCGGCTGGTGAAGCGCCTGCTGGTGGAGGAGGGCGCCGACATCCGCAAGGAGCTGTACGTCGGCATGGTCGTCGACCGCGCCTCGCAGCGCGTCACGCTGATGGCGAGCTCCGAGGGCGGCATGGAGATAGAAGAAGTCGCGGCACGCACGCCGGAGAAAATACACAAGGTCGCCGTCGACCCGGTCGCGGGCCTTACGGAGCTGCAGGCGGATGAGATGGCACGCAAGATCGGAATTCCGCAGTCATCCATCGCCGAAGCGCGGCGGTTCATGCAGGGCCTGTACCGCGCCTTCGTCGAATGCGATGCGTCTCTCGCGGAGATCAATCCGCTGATCCTCACCGGCGACGGCAAGGTGCTGGCGCTCGATGCGAAGCTCAATTTCGACGACAATGCGCTGTTCCGCCATCCCGACATCGTCGCCATGCGCGACCTCGACGAGGAGGACCCGGCCGAGGTCGAGGCCTCCAAATTCGATCTGTCGTACATATCGCTCAACGGCAACATCGGCTGCCTCGTGAACGGTGCGGGCCTTGCGATGGCGACCATGGACGCCATCAAGCTCTTCGGTGCGGAGCCCGCGAATTTTCTCGACGTCGGCGGCGGCGCCACGACCCAGAAGGTGACCGAGGCGTTCAAGCTGATGCTCAAGAACCGCGCCGTCAAAGGCATTCTCGTGAACATCTTCGGCGGCATCATGCGCTGCGACACCATCGCCGAGGGCGTCATCGCCGCGGCCAACGAAGTCAAGCTCGATGTTCCCTTGGTGGTGCGCATGAAGGGCACGAATGAGGAATTGGGCAGACAGCTGCTGCAGAGTTCGGGACTGCCGATCATTTCGGCCGACAACATTGCGGATGCGGCACGGAAAATCGTCGCCGCCGTCGCCGGTAGCCGTCCCGGAAAGTAGGAGAGCCGCATGAGTATCCTGATCGACAGGAACACCCGGGTGATCACCCAGGGCATTACCGGCAAGACGGGGGCGTTCCATACCCGCTTGTGTCGCGACTACGCCAACGGCAAGGAGTGCTTTGTCGCCGGCGTCAACCCGAACAAGGCCGGCGAGAACTTCGAAGGCATTCCGATTTTCGGCAGCGTCAGGCAGGCCAAGGAGCGCACCGGCGCGACCGTGTCGGTGATCTACGTGCCGCCGCCGTTCGCCGCCGGCGCCATCGACGAAGCCGTCGACGCCGAGCTCGACCTGGTCATCTGCATCACCGAAGGCGTGCCGGTGCGCGACATGATTGCCACCCGCTACCGGATGCGCGGCCAGAAGACCCTGCTGGTCGGACCCAACTGCCCGGGAGTCATCACGCCGGACGAGATCAAGATCGGCATCATGCCGGGGCACATCCACAAGAAAGGCCGCATCGGCGTGGTGTCGCGATCCGGCACGCTGACCTATGAGGCGGTCGGTCAGCTGATGGAGCTGGGGCTCGGACAATCCACCTGCGTGGGTATCGGCGGCGATCCGGTCAACGGCATGAAGCATATCGACGTCATGCGCTTGTTCAATGAAGATCCCGATACCGATGCGGTCATCATGGTGGGGGAAATCGGCGGCGACGACGAGGAAACCTGCGCCCGCTGGATTAAGGAGCACATGAATAAGCCGGTGGTCGGCTTCATCGCCGGGGTCACCGCTCCGCCCGGAAAACGCATGGGCCATGCCGGAGCGATCATTTCCGGCGGCAAGGGGACGGCAGCGGAGAAGCTGGCCGTCATGGAGGCGTGCGGCATCAAAGTTACGCGCAATCCCGCAGACATGGGCAGACTGCTGAAGTCCGTGCTGTAGCATCCAGGCGAAAGGCACCGGTACCATGACCTGTTGGGCGCGTTTCCGATCGCATGATGGCCGATCAGGCTTCGGCACTTACGACGGCGTGCGGCTCACGGAGTACGAGGGGGATCTGTTCGGCTCGCCGCAGCCGAACGGCGCGACGCTCGGGCCCGGCGACTATGCGCTGCAAAGCCCGTGCATGCCGTCCAAGATCGTCGCGCTCTGGAACAACTTCAACGCGCTGGCGGAGAAGCTCGGCAAGAAGGCCCCGGCACACGCGCTGTTTCTGATCAAGTCGGGCACGTCGGTCGTCGGACCCGGCGAGCTGATCCGACGCCCGACCGGCTATCAGGGCAAGATCGCCTATGAAGGCGAGCTCGGCATCGTCATTCGCCGCCGTTGCAAAGACGTGGCCGTCGGCGAGGCCGGCGAATTCATCTTCGGCTACACCTGCATCAACGACGTCACGGCGGCCGACGTGCTCAACGAGAACGGCGACTTTCCGCAGTGGTGCCGGTGCAAGTCGTACGATACCTTTGGCTGCGTCGGGCCGGTCATCGAAACCGAGTTCGAATGGTCGGGCGCGCGCGTGACCACGACGCTCGACGGGAACGAGCGCCAGAATTACCCGCTGTCGGACATGATCTTGTCGCCTGCTCAGCTGGTCAGCCAAATTTCGCATGACCTGACGCTGCTGCCGGGCGATGTCATCGCGTGCGGCACGTCGGTGGGCGTGGGCTCCATCCGCGATGGATCCACGGTGGAGATCCGGATCGAGGGGATCGGCTCCTTGATCAATGCGCTCGCCCCTCGATGAGCGGTGTCGGCCCCCGCGACCGGCGCGCGCTGCTGCGGAGCATGTTCGATGCGGCGATTGCCTCGGCACAGCCGGCGAAGTGCATCGCCGCGCATCTTCCCGCGCCGCCTCGCGGCAGGCTCATCGTCGTCGGCGCCGGCAAAGCCTCGGCCGCCATGGCGCGCGCCGTGGAACAGCACTGGCCGGGGCCGCTATGCGGCGTAGTGGTCACTCGCTACGGCTATGCGGTGCCGTGCGAGCGCATCGAGATTCTCGAATCGGCGCACCCGGTGCCCGATGCGGCCGGATTGCACGCCGCGCAGCGGGTCCTGGAACGCGTGCAAGGCTTGAGCGAAGACGATCTGGTGCTGTGTCTGATCTCGGGCGGCGGTTCCGCGCTGTTGCCGCTGCCCGCGCCGGGGCTCACCCTCGATCTCAAGCAGTCCATGAACCGCGCGCTGCTCGCCTCCGGCGCCACCATCAGCGAGATGAACTGCGTGCGCCGGCATCTGTCGGCGATCAAGGGCGGCAGGCTCGGGGCGGCGTGCCACCCGGCGCGAGTGCTCACGCTGCTGATCTCAGATGTGCCGGGAGATCGGCCGATCGATATCGCCTCGGGACCCACGGTGGCGGACCCCACGCGGTGCGCCGATGCCCTGGCCATCATCCACCGCTACGGCATCGACATGCCCGATGCCGTGCGCGAGCTCCTGGAGAGCGGTCGAGGGGAGTCGGTGAAGCCCGGCGATCCGCGCCTGGCGCGCGCCGAAGTGCGCATCGTCGCAACGCCGCAGATGGCGCTCGAAGCGGCCGCAGAGGCGGCGCGCGCGGCGGGCCTCCCCGCCTACATTCTGAGCGATGCCATCGAGGGAGAGGCGCGCGACGTGGGCAAGGTACTGGCCGCCGTTGCAGTGCACGTCGCGGATCGTGCTCAGCCCTTCGGCCCTCCCTGCGTGCTGCTCTCGGGCGGCGAGACCACGGTGACCTTGCGCGGCAGAGGCCGCGGGGGGCGCAACGTGGAATATCTGCTCTCGCTCGCCGTTGCCCTCGATGGGCACCCGCGCATCCACGCCCTGGCGGGCGACACGGATGGAGTCGACGGGCAGGAGGAGATCGCCGGGGCGCACATGGCGCCCGATACGCTTGCGCGGGCGTGGGCACTCGGCCTGCGGCCGAAGGACATGCTCGACCACAACGACGCGCACAGTTTTTTCACGGCGCTCGGCGATTCGGTGATCACCGGGCCCACGCTGACCAACGTGAACGATTTCCGCGCCATCTTGATCGCGGACGACGTCGCCGGCTAGGGGCTGTCATCGCTGATGGGTCGCAATCGCCGACTCGACGGTGATGCCATCGGCGGAATGTGCGCACCGCTCGACCCGCCCGCGAGATGAACAACCGGCGACGCACTTAGTGGGGCACTTCGATCCAGAATGACTTGCTGGGGTCAACCGGCACCGAATCTCCCGGACCATAACCGATGATTTGAACGATCACGGCCTCGTTCCCGCCGGAGCCGTCCCAGTGGACCGCTTTCGCCGGGTGCATCATGAAGCTGCCCGGCTTGAGCGGAACTGCCCGGGCGGGATCGAACGTGTCGCCCGTGCCCGTGTACCAGGTTCCCTCGAGCACCGTGACAAATCGAGCGTTTGGGTGCCAATGCGGGAGATCCATGAGGTGCGGCGGAAATTTGACCCGAACCACATACATCCCGGGTTTGTCGGGGTCGCCGAACAGCGTCGCCTGCTGTGCGCCATGTCCGCCCGGGATGTCGTGCCACTGCACCGCCGTCGGCGTGACACGAATAAAGTCCTGTTTTTCCTTCGCGATGGAGCTCGAACCGACGGCGAGAATACTCGCGGCGAGGAAGGCCGCCAAGACGCGGAAATGTCGTGCTCTCATGGTCACCAGCTTCCGTGACGAGGAAAAGCGACCCGCACGCCAAGAACTTTGACCGGCGGGGGCGAACAGGCCGCGATTGCGCGGACTCCTTGATATCATTGTACCCCTCGGATGCATAGGCGCGGACGTGGTACCAGCGAGTGCGCGCCCGAGGGAAGGAGAGTATTCGGCGCAATCGACGCAGACTGGCGGCAATGAGCGAACCTCCAAAATCACCGGCCATCGAGCACCTGTCTTGGGGACTCATGGAAGTCCATGGCTTCGGGACCGGCAAGGATATGAAACTTTGGCCGGGCGGTGGGCGCGAGTGGGATTGGCGGGAGACCAATACACGCCACGTCCCGGGGATACAGGTCGCCGATATCGCCGAGCTGATCGCCCATGGCGCTGAAGTCATCGTCTTGTCACGCGGGATGAACCTTGTCTTGCAGACCGCCCCAGACACGCTCAAGTGGCTGGACCAACATGGCGTGAAGCACCACATGCTGGAAACGCGCGAGGCAGCCAAGCTCTACAACGATCTGGCAGAGCAGGGCGTCGCGGTAGGCGGACTGTTTCATTCTACCTGCTGAGCCGGGACGCGATGCCGGCGTGAGCGCAGCAGGGCGCTCCACCCATGCGGAGCGCCCTGCATCATCAGCGGCGTCGAGCGTCTATTCGAAGAAAAACGGCAGTACGGTGATCTGCTCCTCTCGCACCGCATCGAGGCTCGAGGGGTCGAGTCCAAGCGCCCGGATGATGGTTGGCGCGACCTGTTGATTGGTGGTGGCGGTCTTCACGACCGCGCCCTGCATGCCGTCCATCGACAGCAGCAGTGCGGTGTGTACGTCATCCTCGTTCAAGCCGCCGTGTTCTGCGATCTTGGTGCCGCCGGTGAAGATCACCCCAGTGTTGACCTTCAAAATGATGTCCGGGGTTCGCGGGTCTGAGAGCGGGCTGTTGTACTTGTCGATCAGCGACTGCCCGGCGAAGATCTCCTGAATCCCAAGGAGCTGCTGGTTTGCCGGCTGGCTGAGCTTGGAGACGACGCTCGAGGTTTGCGAAGAGTCGGCCAGCCAGATCAGCGATCCGTCGTCGGAGATGTCGAACGACTCGGAGGCGCCGAGAAAAGTGCTCGGCTGACCGTTGCCGATATTCTGGTTCTTGGTACGGTCAATCGGCGACTGGCCGTGCTTGGCGCCGACAATGATCAAGGTCGAGCTGTACAAGTTCTGCGCCTGCAGTTCGTGAACAATGCGTCCAAGTGACTGGTCGATGAAATCAAGCTGCTCCGCCAGCCCCGCAGCGGGCTTGCCAAGCACATTCGCGTACCCGCCCGGCTGACCGGTCACAGGATCCGTATTGAGCTTCTGGCCGACGCTGACCGATTGAAAATTGGTGCCGAACAGTGCCGGCACGCCGACCCACTTGCTCCGATCGTGCTTGTAGCCGTCGATCTGGTTCAGGACGGCTTGGACATGTATCTGGTCATAACAGCGCGCGTTGGCAAGCGCCGTCGTCCAGCCGTCGTCCGGCGTCGGATCCGGATACGGTACCGGAGTGCATCCTGCAAAGGGCAGTGCCACCGGGATCGAATTGATCTCCGGACCGTAAAAATCGTCCACGCCTTTGCCGCTCGGGCCATTCGTCCACTCGTAGGACGGGTGTTTATCAGTCCAAGCGGTGCGAAGACCTGCGGCCCTGGCCACCTCGAAGATCGTGTTGACGCGCAGGTACTCGTGCGGCAACACGGTGTTGCAGCCGTTTTTGGGGTCGCGACGCAGGTAAGCCGGATTGATCCCACCGCCCCCATCGAGTAGGGTCAGGTCTGTGTCGATCGACTCGTCCATCGCCATGATCGTGCCGATCTGGCCGGGGCAGTTGCCGCCAGGATTGCCCAAGCCGTCCGTTTTGGCCGGCGGCGACAGCGCGCGATTCCAAGTAACGTCGTACCAAAATCCGGTCGTTGTCGGCGAGCCGCCGGTCACGAGGGCGGCAAGTCCCGGGAAGGAGTCGGACGGCGAGGAGGTCTGGTTATTCGTGTAAGTCTTGCCGTGCTGGGTCAACGCGGCAAGCGCGGAGCTCGGGTGATGGTTGACGTAGTTCGACAGATCGAGGGCGTGCAGCCCGTCGACACTGATCAGAAGTACGTGCTTGACCGGGTGCTCTTCCCACGCTTGGGCGGTCAACGCCCCAAGAGCCGACAGCCCAACGCTCAACGCGATCAGATATCTTTGAATGCTCACGAGATGTCCCTTGTTTTGATGTTGCAGTTATCAACCCGACGTTGATGCGCCGGCGCGGCTTCGATCGACTCAGACCGCCGCAGATCAACGGGTTGAAACTACCAACGCTCCGTATCATTCGAATTGCGCGAATATGACGAAGTTGTTTCAGGCGTTTCGGGATGAGGCGTTTCGCGAATGCATCCCCGAGAGACATCGATCCAGGACCTCCGCTTCGATCGCGCTTACGGTCATACCCTGTCCGTAAATGTCGGCGGCAGCTTTGGCCAGACATCCAGCGCACTGCCCCACCGGGTCGGCTGCCAGCGCGCCGTCGAGGAGCGGCGGCAGTCCGAGAGGATGGCGCGCGTATCGGCCATTTCAGGCGCTTGGGTCAAGAGGATCCTTTGATTCGGCGGTGCGTCCCGATCTTCCGACCCATCGGGCGACGCTCCGTCGGTACGCGGCGTACCGCGATCCGAACAGTCGCTCCAGGGCTCGTTCCTCGGGGATGATTTGAACGCGCGTGATCACGATCATGAACAGCGGAGGAATGAACCACGGGCTTGCACTGTCGAGCCACACCGCCCAACCGATGAGCACAAGCGCCAGGCCGAGGTACATCGGATTGCGGCTGATCCGAAATACGCCGTCGGTCACGAGCTGCGTCGCTTTGCCCGGATCCATGGGATCGACGGTCGTGCGCACCTGGCGAAAGCGTACGAGCGCGGCAACGGCAATCGCGAATCCGATCGCTGCAGGCACCGCAGCACCCGCCCGGTTCCAGGATCCGCGGATCCAGTGCGAGAGCGGCAGCCAGCGGCACAGAGCCCACATCACGGCCGCCGCGAGGAGCATCAGTATCGGTGGCGGGATGCGCGGCTTCATGCGGCGCTTGTCAGAGGCAATCGAGGCAATCGAGCAGCAGCGCCTCGACGGTCGCCCCCCGGGGCGCCTGCGGCGCGTCAGGTGGTCGCCGTATGAGCGCATTCGCCGCCGCAAACACGGATACCAGAGAGGTATCCTGATTATCGAACGGGCGCACCATCACGCGCCCATCGGCGACCACGCTCGCCGAGGCGCGCAGATAGCTCTCGTTCGCGCCGCTCTCAGCGAGCACGCCGTCGAGCGCTGCGGCGATGAGCTTCTGGGGCGCTCGGCGACCCAGGAGACTGTTGAGTAGAGGCTGCAGGAACAGGCATGCGCAGACGAATGCCGCCGCGGGGTTGCCGGGAAGCCCGAGAATCGGCTTCTCGCTCAACGTGCCGAACCAAGTCGGCTTGCCGGGACGCACCGCGACCTGCGGCACCAGGATCTCGAGGCCCGGGCCCTTCAGCGCGCGCTTCACCACGTCGTAGTCGCCCACCGACGCGCCCCCGACGATCACCAGCAGATCCGCATGCTCCAGCGCTTGCGCCGCCGCCGCCGCAACCGCGTCGTCCTCGTCGGCAGCCGTCCCGCGGCGCAGCGCACACCCGCCCCAGCCTTCGATCATCGCGGCCAGCCCAAAAGTCACCGAGTCGTAAATCTGGTAAGGCGCCGCCGGCGCGCCCGGCGCCAGAATCTCGGTGCCGGTCGCGAGCAGGCCGACCCGCGGCACGCGACTGACAGCGACTGCAGGGACACCCGCTGCCGCGATCAGCGCAACGTGACGGGCATTGAGGCGCGTGCCCGCCGCGATGAGGCGTTCGCCGGCGCGAAAATCCGTCGCTACCGCCCGGATGTTGGCCGTACGCTGCAGCTCATCGTCGACGGTCAGCACGGCGTCCTTAAGTCGCGCTCTTTCCTGCGGCACCACCCAGTCCGCGCCCTGCGGAACCGGGGCGCCGGTGAAAATTCGCACCGCCTCACCTTCAGCCAGAGCGCCCGCGTACGGCCTACCCGCTGCCGACTGGCCGACTACCCGGAGTCCGCTCGCCCCCAGGCCTGAGGCCAGATCCGCGGCGCGCAGCGCGAAGCCGTCCATCGCAGAGGATTGGAAAGGTGGTTGATCCCGCACGGCGCTCAGCGTCTCGGCGAGCGTGCGCCCAACGGCGACGGCGAGCTCCACCGGCTCGGAGTTCAGCGCCTGAGTGCACGCGCACATGCGCAGGCGCGCCTCCCTGACGCCGACCATTCAACTCTCTTGGAAGCGCGGCATGACCTCGACGATCGAACACGGCCGGTGGCGGCTGTCGAGCTGCCTGCTGATCAGCTTGTCCCAGCCGTCGCGGCATGCGCCGTTCGAGCCGGGCAGCACGTAAATCACCGTGTTGCCGGCGATGCCTGCGCAGGCGCGCGACTGCATGGTGGAGACGCCGACCGTTTCATACGATACGAGGTGCCACAGCACGGTGAATCCTTCGAGTTCCTTGTCGAACAATTCTCGAAATGCCTCGGGCGAGACATCGCGGCCCGTGAGCCCGGTACCGCCGGTAGCGATGATCACGTCCACGCCGGAATCGGCGATCCACCGGCGCGCCTGCGCCTGGATAACGCCCTTGTCATCGGGCACCAGCGCGCGCGCCCTCAGCTCATGGCCCGCGGTTTCGACGCGCTCGGCCAGCAAGTCGCCCGAGGTGTCGTTGGCCTGATCGCGGGAATCCGAAATTGTCAGAATCGCGATTCCGAGCCGGATGAAGGGACGATCAGGATCGATCTTTCCGCCAGGCATGGATCAGCTCTCCAGCTTGTTGCGCACGATCGTGTAGGCCACTTCGCTTTGGACCGCGCAAAACTCCAATAGTTTTTCGAGCTCGGCGACCGACGCTTGCGCGAAATCCCGATCTCTGAGCGCCGGCGCGTTGATGTAGACGTTCAGCGCGGCGCTGCGCGCCGCCGCATGGGCGGCCACGGCGCCCACGCCGCCGTCGCTGATCACCCCCCGGTAGCCGTGTTCGCTGGCGCGGCGCGCAAGTCCGATCACCTCGGCGCAGACGCGCGCGCAGTCGAGCGGCACCTCGGTGGCGCGGCGCAGCCCGGTCTGGATTGCTTCCGAGCGCCGCGTCTTGTCGTGCTCGCTCGTCTTCGGCAGCTTGTACGCCGCCATCAAGCTGTCGAATGCGGCAACATCTTCCGCCACCATCGCACCCAGGCGCAGGCGCAGCGCTTCCGACCGCGCGTGCACGGCTTGCAGCTCGGCCCCGACCGCTTCGCAGCCCTTTTTGCCGATGGAGACATTGCACACCATGGACACGAGCGCCGCGCCCATGGCGCCCATGACCGCAGCGGCGCTGCCGCCGCCGGGGGTGGGATCGGCGCCCGCCAGACGTTCGAGAAATTCCTCGATCGAGCATTGCGTGATCACGTCAACCGACCATCATTTTGGCGAGCGCGTAAATCTCCTCTGCATCGAGGAGCAGATCGTTCTGTTCGAACAGGCGCGCGATGCATGCGCGGTGCAGCGCGAGCTTCAGGGCGCCGAAGCCGAGCGCACCAAACAATATCTTGCCGTGGCTCTGCGTGCCGCGAGCGTTCAACGACACGCCTTCAATGCCCGCGGGCGGGGAGGCATTCGCATCGGCGATGAGCTCCAGCGTGGGGTTTTCCTGCCATTGACCCGCGTGCAGCAGCGTGATGCCGGCAGCGCCCGTGGCGAGCGCGATGTGCGCGTCCTCGAGAGCCGCGCCGCGCTCGACGTGGGTCGGAGCGGCGATCGCGCGGACTTCGCATCCGAAGCGCGCTTTGACCGAATCGCAGGCCGCTTGCACGACCTCGAATCTGCGGCCGGTGAGCGCCACCTCGGCGCCTTCGCGCGCGAGCAATGCCGCCGCGCGCTGGCCGACCGGTCCGGTGCCGGCGAGCACGACGGCCCGCTTGCCCCCGAGCGAGCGGCCGTGGGCGAGCCAGGCCACGGCCGCGGCGGCGGTCGTGTTCGAGCCGTTGCAGTCGAACATCACGGAGACGCGGAACTTGGCGAAGAACCGCTTCTGAACGGCGGACAACAGCGCCTGGCCTTCGACCATGTTGCCGCCGCCGATGAAGATCGCGGTGTTTTTCTTGTCCTTCGGTGCGCGGGTGAAAATGGCGCCATCGATCAGACCGCCGACGTTGCCGGCGGTGACCGCGCCGTAGGCGGTGATGTGATCGGCGCCGCCGTCGTAGCCGACGACGTTGTCGAAAACCGCGGGCAGGGGATCGGTGTCGAATTGGTACAGGAGCTTCTTCATGTCACGAGATGCTGCGGCTTTCCGGCGGCCCAGGCGTCGATATTATCGATCAATTGATCCGCCAGAAATTGCATGGCGCCGTCCGAGGCCCACGCCACGTGCGGCGTGAGGATGAAATTCGGGCGCCTTACCTCGAGCAGCGGATTCCCGTTGCGCGGCGGCTCGACCGTCAGCACGTCGAAGCCGGCGCCGGCGATCAGCCCCTGGTCGAGGGCCTGGATCAGCGCCGCCTCGTCGACCAGGCCGCCGCGAGCGGTGTTGATGAGCAGGACGTTGCGCTTCATTTGGCGAAACGCCGCCAGATCGATGAGATTGCGCGTCGCGGGAATGAGCGGACAGTGCAGAGAGATCACGTCGGATTCGCCGAGCACTTGGGTGAGAGGCGTGAAGGTCACGCCTTCCATCTTCGGGGGTGCGTGGTCGGCAAACAATACCCGCATGCCGAAAGCACGGCCGATGGCCGCCGTGCCCTGGCCGATCGCACCTTCGCCGATGATGCCGAGTGTGGCGCCGTGCAGGTCGCCGATGTCATGGGTGAAGAAGCAGAATTGCTCGGATCTTTGCCAGACGCCGGCTTCGACGTCCTGCCGGTAGGCGAGCAAATTGCGGCGCAGCGCCAAGATCATCGCGAAGGCATGTTCCGGCACCGTGTGTATCGCATAATTGCGGATATTGGCGACCGCGATGCCGTGTTCCTTGCAATACCCGACGTCGATCACGTCGTAGCCGGTGGCCGCCACGGCGATCATCTTCAGCTGCGGCAGCTTCTCGAGCGTCTGCGCCCGCATCGGCACCTTGTTGACGATCGCGACGCTCGCGCCGGCAAGACGCGGCACGATCTGCTCTACCGAAGTCTTTTCGTACTCCACGTATTCTGCCGCGCAAGCAGGCCTGCGCACCTTCGCCTTGAGCGAGGCGCGATCCAGGAACACCACGCGCCGCGTCATGCAGCGATACCGGCTTTCGCGACGTTCTTCGCCAAGCCGACCGGAGAATGGCTGCGCCAATAGTTCTGTGCTGCGCCGACGCCGCTGCCCGGCTCGATCTTGATGCCGACGTCGAGCATCGCAAGCTCGGCACCGGCGATCGCGCCGAGGAGCATGAGTTCGTTCAGATCGCCCAGATGGCCGATGCGGAACAGCTTGCCGGCGACCTTGGAGAGGCCGGCTCCGAGCGCGAGATTGTAGCGCTTGAAGGCGCGCGCAATGACTTCGGCGCCGTTGAAGCCCTCGGGAACCATGATCGCGGACACGGTATCCGAATACCACTTCGGAGCGGTCGCGCACAGCTTCAGCTTCCAGCCCTCGAAAACCGCGGCGCGCATGCCGGAGGCGAGGTACGTATGCCGATGAAAGACGTTCTCCAGCCCCTCCTCGGTGAGCATGGCGAGCGCCTCGCGCAAGCCGTACATCATCGGCAGCGAAGGCGTGTACGGGAAGTATCCGTTGGCGTTCGCCTGCACCATGTCGGCATAGTCGAAATAGCAGCGCTTGGAGGTTGCCGTCTTGGACGCTTCGAGCGCCTTTAGACTCACGCAGGTCACGCCGAGGCCGGCGGGCAGCATCAGTCCCTTCTGAGAGCCGCTGACGCACACGTCCACGCCCCAGTCGTCCATTCGAAAGTCGATGCTGGCCAGGGCGCTCACCGCATCGACGAAGAGCAGGGCCGGATGCTTGACGCTATCCATTGCCTGACGCACCGCGGCAACATCGCTGGTGACGCCCGTGGCGGTTTCGTTCTGGCACACCAGCACGGCCTTGATCTTGTGCTGCTTATCGGCGCTCAATGCCGCCAAATAGCGTTCGACCGGCGCGCCCTCGCCCCACGGTGTTTCGAGCACCTCCACCTCGTAGCCCAGGCGGGTGCACATGTCGATCCACAAATGGCTGAATTGGCCGAAGCGCGAAGCGAGCACCTTGTCGCCCGCGTTCAGGCTGTTGGTCAAGGCCGCCTCCCAGCAACCCGTGCCCGAGGAGGGGAACAAGATCGGGCTGCCGGTGGTGGTCTTGAAGATCGGCTTCAATCCATTCAGGCAGGCTCGAGTGAGCTCTGGGAAGATCGAGGAACGGTGATCTTCCATTGCAACCATCATGGCGCGCGTGACGCGGTCTGGTACGTTGGTGGGACCGGGAACGAACAGAAAATTGCGACCAGCCATGATGAACTCCTTTTAAGTGAGGCTAGCACCGGCGGCGGGCGCGGGCGCGCGCTCAGATCGTCGATTGTACCCGCAGATTTAGCCCTATGATATATGAGATATCATAGACAGATTCCGCGGACTGGACTGCACGGGGCCTGCCGCGCAGCGGATTCTACAGGGGGTGACCATTTATGCGCATTGCCATCATCGGACAGCAGAAATTCGGTAAGGCCGTCCTCGACGCATTCAGCGAGCGGGGCGATACTGTCGCCGGGGTCTTTTGCAGCCCCGAAAAGCCGGGCACCGCAGCCGATCCTTTGCGCGCGGCCGCCGAGCAGCGCGGCATTCGGCTGTTTCAGCTGCCCTCGCTCAAGGGTGCGGAAGCACTGCAGGCCTTGCGCGACCTCGGCGTCGACCTCGGCATCATGGCGTATGTACTGCAGTTCGCCCCTCGGGAGTTCACCGCCATCCCGCGGCACGGCACGATTCAGTTCCATCCCTCCCTGCTGCCGCGCTATCGAGGTCCGAGCTCGATCAACTGGCCGATCATCCGCGGCGACACGCGCACGGGGCTTACGATCTTTCGGCCGACCGATGGTCTGGACGAGGGGCCGATCCTGCTGCAGAAGGAGACCCCGATCGGTCCCGACGACACCCTCGGCAGCGTGTACTTCGAACGCCTGTTTCCCGCGGGGGTAGCCGCGCTCCAGGAAGCCGCCGATCTGGTGGTGAGCGGCCGGGCCACGAGCACCATGCAGGACGAGTCGCAGGCAAGTTATGAAGGCTGGTGCAAGGAGGCCGAAGCGCGCATCAACTGGCACAACCACGTGGACATGGTCTACAACCTCATTCGCGGCTGCAATCCCGCGCCTGCTGCGTGGACGCTGTTCAACGGCAAGAAGGTGCAGCTGTTCGAGGCGCGCAAACACCCGGCGCGCACCTTTTCACAGGTCAAGGGCCGGATCGGCGCCGTCAGCTCGATCGCCGATCAGAGCCTGTTCGTGAACGCGCAGGGGGGCCAGATCGAAGTGTTCACGCTTCGATGCGAGGATGGCAAGAAGCTGCAGGCTCCGCAGTTCTGCGCCGAGGCCGGGCTGGCTGCGGGAAGCGTTCTCGGCGCGTGAGCCGCGGGCGGTGCGGCTAAAAAAGCCCCACCACCCGGCCCTGCGCGTCGATGTCGATGCGATCCGCGGACGGCACCTTCGGCAGTCCCGGCATGGTCATGACATCGCCGCAGATCACCACGATGAATTCCGCGCCCGCGGCAAGCCGCACCTCGCGGATATTGACCATATGCCCGCTCGGTGCGCCACGCAGCGCCGCATCGGTCGAGAAGGAGTACTGTGTCTTGGCGATGCAGATCGGGTAATGCCCGTAGCCATCCGCCTGCAGCTTGTGGATCTGTGCGCGGATCTTCGCATCCGCCGAAATATCGGCGGCTCCATAGATCTTGGTGGCGACCGCCTTGACCTTGTCCCACAGCGGCTGCTCTTCTTCGTAAACGAAGCGAAAGCTCGACTGCCCGCGCTCCGCGATCTCCACCACCTTGCGGGCCACGTCGACGGCGCCCAAGCCGCCCTCGGCCCAGTGCCGCGCGAGCACCAGCGGCACATCGAGGGCCGCCATCGTCTTTGCGAGCAGCGCATGTTCCGCGGCCGTGTCGGCGGTGAAGTGGTTGACGGACACCACGCAGGGCAGGCCGTAGTGGTTGCGGACGTTGTGCACGTGACGCTCCAGATTGGCGATTCCCTTCTCGAGCGCCGCCAGGCTCTCGGTGTTGATCTGCTTGAGCTCGCAGCCGCCGTGATATTTGAGCGCGCGAATGGTGGCGACGATCACCACGGCCGCCGGACGAAGTCCCGACTTGCGGCACTTGATATCGATGAACTTCTCCGCGCCGAGGTCGGCGCCGAAGCCCGCCTCGGTCACCACGTAGTCGGCCAGCTTCAGGGCGGTCGAGGTCGCGAGAACCGAGTTGCAGCCGTGCGCGATGTTGGCGAAGGGCCCGCCATGTATGAAGGCGGGATTGTTCTCCAGAGTTTGCACGAGGTTCGGCTTGAGTGCCTCTTTGAGCAGCACGGTCATTGCGCCCTGCGCGTTGAGCTCGCGCGCGCGGATCGGGGAGAGGTCGCGCCGGTAGCCGACCACGATGTTGCCGAGCCGCTGCTTGAGGTCGTCCAGGCTGCGCGCCAGGCAGAAGATGGCCATCACTTCGGAGGCCACCACGATGTCGAAGCCGTCCTCGCGCGGGAAGCCGTTGGCGGACCCGCCCAGACCCACGACGATGTCGCGCAGCGACCGGTCGTTCATGTCGACGACGCGCTTCCAGGCGATGCGGCGTACGTCGAATCCGAGCTCGTTGCCATGGTAGATGTGGTTGTCGATCAGCGCGGACAGCAGGTTGTGCGCGAGTCCGATGGCGCTGAAGTCGCCGGTGAAGTGCAGGTTGATGTCCTCCATCGGGACCACTTGAGCGAAGCCGCCGCCGGCGGCACCGCCCTTCATGCCGAACACCGGACCCAAGCTCGGTTCGCGCAGGCAAATCGCCGCCTTCTTGCCGATTTTGTTCAGCGCATCGCCGAGTCCGACCGTGGTGGTGGTCTTGCCCTCGCCCGCCGGGGTGGGGCTCAATGCCGTTACCAGGATCAGCTTGCCGTCGCGCTTGTCCTTCAGGGTGTCGATGAAATCGAGCGCGATCTTGGCCTTGTAGTGCCCATAATTCTCGACGCTGCCGGCCGGAATACCGAGTCGGGCGGCGATCTCGGCGATCGGCCTTAAGGTGGCGCTTTGGGCGATCTCGATGTCGGAACGCACGGTTACTCCCAATGGTTTTGTTTCAAGGAGATGAAGCCGCGCGCTGTCGCGGCTCTTGGGATGCGGGCCAGCGCCCGCACCGGTTGTCGATTGCGGCGCGCAATATAGCATGCGCTCCGCGTTTGCCGATGACGCTTTACGGCAACGATACGACGCTTTACGCCAAGTGATCCGTGACGGTTCAGACCGTCAGCACGATCTTGCCGATGTGCTGCGAGGTCTCCATGAGCCGGTGAGCGTCGCTCGCCTGGGCGAGCGGGAAGGTGGCATGAATGACGGGGCGCACGCGGCCGGCCGCCAGAAGCGGCCAGACGTGGCGCCGCAGCCCATCGGCAACCGCCGTCTTCTGCGCCACCGTGCGAACTCGCAGCGTCGAACCGGTGACGGTGAGCCGCTTGCTCATCAGCGTGCCCAGATTGATTTCCGCGCGCGCACCGCCGATCAGCGAAATGACGACCAGGCGCCCCTCGAGCGCGGCCGCATCCATGTTGCGCGCAAGATAGCTGGCGCCGACCATGTCGAGGATCAGATCGACGCCCTTGCCGGCGGTCTCCTGACGGATCACTTCGACGAAATCCTCGGCGCGATAGTCGATGCCTCGCGCCGCGCCCAGCCGCTCGCAGGCGCGCGCCTTCTCCCTCGTGCCGGCGGTTGCGAACACGCGCGCTCCCCAGGCCGCGGCGAGCTGTATGGCCGTCGTACCGATGCCGCTGGTGCCGCCGTGGATCAGCACCGACTCGCCGGCTTTCAACCCGCCGCGCTCGAACAGGTTGGTCCAGACCGTGAAAAACGTCTCCGGCAGCGCGGCCGCCTCGACCATGCTGAGACCGTTCGGTATCGGTAAACACAGTGCGGCGGCCGCGACCGCATGGTCGGCATAGCCGCCGCCCGGCAATAACGCGGTGACTCGATCGCCCAGCGCCACGCCCGACACATTCGCACCCAGGGCGATGACTTCGCCGGCGACCTCCAAGCCCGGTATGTCCGATGCGCCGGCGGGCGGGGGATAGCGGCCCTGGCGCTGCATCACATCCGGCCGGTTGACGCCGGCCGCGGCCACCCGCACCAGCACTTCACCTTCGCCCGGCTGCGGCATGGGGCGCCGTGCCATTCTCAATTGTTCCGGGCCGCCCGGCGCGGCTATCTCTATCGCCATCATCTCACGTGGCACGGACATTAAAATCTCCTGAGAACTCGACCGCGACGGTGACTTACAACATAGCGCCAGTATTATAAACTGGGTGGGTCTGCGAAAACCGGCCGCACCTGCGAAAGCGGCACGGGGTCTGCGGGCAATCCGGAGGAAGTCATGGCGCGCATTACCCGAAGATTCTTCTTGTCCAAGTACAAAACACCCGACCATGAAGACGGCCTGCCCTGGGGCCAGACGATGAGGGTATGAGCCGACCCCCCGGCACATGAAGATCTGCGTCTACGGAGCGGGAGCGATCGGCGGCTATCTGGCGGTCGAGCTGGCATTGGCGGGTCACGAGGTGTGCGTGATCGCGCGCGGCGCGCATCTGCGCGCCATTCGCGAGCGCGGGCTCAAGCTCCTGATCGAGGGACTTGAAAAGATCGCGCCGGTCGCGGCCAGCGACGACGCGCGTGCGTTCGGTCCGCAGGACTACGTCATTTGCGCATTGAAAGCCCACCAGGCATATGCCAGTGCGCCGTCCTTCGCGCCGCTGCTGGGGCCTGCCACCGCCGTGCTGACGGCCATGAACGGCGTTCCTTGGTGGTACTTTTACAAGGCCGGCGGCCGCTTCGACGGCCATCGAATACAGTCCGTGGACCACGGGGACCGCCAGTGGGACTCGATCCAACCGCAGCGGGTGATCGGCTGCGTGATCGAGCCGGCTTGCGAGGTCATTGCGCCGGGCATCATCGCCCATCACGCGCTCAAGCGATTCACGCTCGGCGAACCGGACGGCAGCCGATCGAGCCGCGTGCTGGCGCTCGCCGCTGCGCTGACCGAGGCGGGATTCGATGCACCGGTGCGCGACAACATCCGCTTCAGCATCTGGGTCAAGCTATGGGGCAATGTCTGCTTCAATCCCATCAGCGCGCTGACCGGCGCCACTCTGGACCGCATGATCGGCGAGCCGGCGCTGCTCAGCCTCTGCAACGCCATGATGCTCGAGGCGAAGCGGGTCAACGAGGCGCTCGGCGTGCACATTCCGGCGGAGATGAAGGACCGTCTGCTCGCGGCGGCGGCCTCGGTCGGAAGCCATAAGATGTCGATGCTGCAGGATCTGGAGCGCGGCCGGATGCTGGAAATCGATGCGCTGGTGACCGCCGTCCAGGAGCTCGGCCGGCTCGCGGGCGTGCCGACGCCCATGGTGGATGCGGTCCTGGCGCTCGTCCAGGAGCGCGGGCGCAGCGCGGGGTTATATACTCCACTCGGGGCTTGAGCAGGACGACGTATGACCACCGCCTACATCACCCACACCGACTGCCTGCGCCACGAGATGGGTGCGGGCCATCCCGAGAGCCCCGATCGGCTCAGTGCAGTCAACGAGCACCTGCGCACATCCGGCCTGCTGGCGCAGCTGCGCTGCCTGGAGGCGCCGCTCGCCGAGGCCTATGACCTGAAGCGGGTGCACCGCTCCGCGTACGTGGATTTGATTTTCGACAGTGCGCCGACGGAAGGCTATGCGCAGCTCGATCCCGATACGGCGATGAACCCTCACAGCCTTGCCGCGGCGCGCCGCGCCGCCGGCGCGGGTGTGCTGGCGGTGGACGAGGTGATGGCCGGCCGTGCGCAAAATGCGTTCTGCGCGGTGCGCCCGTGCGGCCATCATGCGACGCCCGCACGCGCCATGGGCTTTTGCATATTCAACAACATCGGCATCGCCGCCGCCTATGCGCTTCAGGCGAAGGGCCTCGATCGCGTGGCGATCATCGACTTCGACGTTCATCACGGCAATGGAACGGAGGACATATTCAGTGCGCCGCAATGGCGGGAACACGTGCTGATGGCGAGCTTCTTTCAGCACCCTTTTTATCCCCACAGCGGCACCGCCAATCCGGCGCCGAACATGATCAACGTGCCGCTCGCCGCCGGCAGCGGGGGGGCGGAAGCGAAGCGGGTGCTGGAACAGAGCTGGCTGCCGGCCCTGGAGAGCTTCGAGCCGCAGATGATCCTGATTTCGGCGGGGTTCGATGCACACCAGGAGGATTTGCTCGGCGGCCTGGCGCTGGTCGAGGCCGATTATGCGTGGCTCACCCGCGAGCTGATGGCGCTGGCCGCGCGCCACTCGCAGGGGCGCATCGTGTCGATGCTGGAGGGGGGCTACAACTTATCCGCGCTCGGGCGCAGCGTGGTCGCACACGTCAAAGCCCTGGCGGAGCATTAACCCGCGTCGCCGCCCGGCGGCTCGTGCGCCGGCTTGAGCGCCGGGTTCGCGGCGAGACTCCGCACCGCGGCGAGCGGCAGCTCGTCGAGTCCGGCCGCGCCGTGCGCCTTCAAGTGCGCGGCGAGTTTCTCGCGCATGCGCGGGGTCCAGAATTTCGCGATGTGATTGGCGATGCCGGCGATGGCGTCCTTGCGCTCGGGCTCCGAACGGAAGAAATTGCCGATGTCGTTCGCCATCTGCACCAGGTGCTCGGCGCTGCCGCCGTGTCCTTCGCCGCTCATGTCGCGCGCTACTTGGCGGCCACGACGTCGGCGCCGGCGCTCTTCAGCAGCGCCTCCTGATGTTCGCTGAACTCGCGGAAGCGCTTCTGCCATTCGGAGGGCTGCGTGACGCGCGTCGCCTGCACGGCGGTGACCTTGTATTCGGGGCAATTGGTGGCCCAGTCCGAATTCTCGGTCGTGATCACATTGGCGCCGGAATCCGGGAAGTGAAAGGTGGTGTAGACCACGCCCGGCTGCACCCGATCGGTGACGCGTGCGCGCAGCACCGTCTCTCCGGCGCGGCTCGCGACGCCTACCCAGTCGCCTTCGACGATGCCGCGCTCTTCGGCATCGTGCGGGTGAATCTCCAGGCGATCCTCGGCGTGCCAGCGGTTGTTCTCGGTGCGCCGCGTCTGGGCGCCCACGTTGTACTGGCTCAAGATGCGCCCGGTGGTCAAGATCAGCGGATACGTGGCGTTAACCTTCTCGTTCGTCGGCACGTACTCGGTGACCAGGAACTTGCCCTTGCCGCGCACGAACTCGCCGACATGCATGGTGGGCGTGCCGTCGGGGTGCGCCGCATTGCAGGGCCATTGGATCGAGCCCAGCTCGTCCAGTCGCGCGAAGCTCACGCCGGTGAATGTCGGCGTCAAGCGCGCTATTTCATCCATGATCTCGCCGGGATGGGCGTAGTTCATGGCATAGCCGAGCGCATTTGACAGGAGCTGCGTGACTTCCCAGTCGGCGTAGCCGCCCTTGGGCTCCATCACCTTGCGCACCCGCGAGATGCGCCGCTCGGCATTGGTGAAGGTGCCGTCCTTCTCCAAGAAGGAGGAGCCGGGCAGAAACACGTGGGCGAACTTCGCCGACTCGTTCAGAAACAGGTCCTGCACGATGATGCACTCCATCGACTGGAGCGCCGCGGTGACGTGCTGGGTGTTCGGGTCCGACTGAGCGATGTCCTCGCCCTCGATGTACAGGCCCTTGAACTCCCCATCGAGCGCCGCTTCGAACATGTTCGGAATGCGCAGACCGGGTTCGCTCTGCAAATACACGCCCCAGGCGTGCTCGAACTGCGTGCGCACCGAGTCGTCCGAGACGTGCCGGTAGCCCGGGAACTCGTGCGGGAACGAGCCCATGTCGCAGGAGCCCTGCACATTGTTCTGGCCGCGCAGCGGGTTGACCCCCACTCCTTCGCGCCCGATGTTTCCGGTGGCCATGGCGAGGTTCGCGATGCCCATCACCATGGTCGAGCCCTGGCTGTGCTCGGTGACGCCGAGCCCGTAGTAGATCGCGCCATTGCCCGCGGTGGCGTACAGCCGCGCCGCCGCGCGTACCTCGATCGCCGGGACGCCGGTGATCTCCTGCATGGCCTCGGGCGAGTTGTGCGGCTGGGCGATGAAGCGGCGCCACTTCTCGAACGAGGGCGCCTCGCAGCGCTCCCGTACGAACTCCTCCTTCACCAGCCCTTCGGCGACGATCACGTGGGCGATGGAATTGATCAACGCGACATTGGTGCCGGGCCTGAGCTTCAAGTGATGATCCGCCTGGATGTGCGGCGTGCGCACCAGGTCGATGCGGCGCGGATCGGCGACGATCAGGCGCGCTCCCTGGCGCAGCCGGCGCTTCATCTGCGAAGCGAACACCGGGTGTCCGTCGGTCGGGTTCGCGCCGATCACGAAGATCACGTCGGCTTTCATCACCGAATCGAAATTCTGCGTGCCGGCCGACTCGCCCATGGTGTTCTTCAAGCCATAGCCGGTCGGGGAATGGCACACCCGCGCGCAGGTGTCGACATTGTTGTTGCCGAAGCCGGCGCGCACCAGCTTTTGCACCAGATAGGTCTCCTCGTTGGTGCAGCGAGACGAGGTGATGCCGCCGATGGAATTGCGCCCGTATTTGGCCTGGATGCGCTTGAGCTCGCTCGCCGCATGACCGATCGCTTCGTCCCAGGACACCTCGCGCCAGGGATCGGAGATTTTCTGGCGGATCATCGGCTTCAAGATCCGATCCGGATGCGTGGCGTAGCCGATGGCAAAGCGTCCTTTGACGCAGGAGTGCCCGTGATTGGCATGGCCGTCCTTGTTCGGCACCATGCGCACGACGTCCTCGCCCTGCATCTCGGCGCGAAACGAACAGCCCACGCCGCAGTATGCGCAGGTCGTCGTCACGCTGTGCTCGGCCTGGCCTTTGTCGATCAGTGTGTTCTCCGAAAGCGTGGCGGTGGGGCAGGCCTGCACGCAGGCGCCGCACGAGACGCACTCGGAGTCCATGAAGGATTCGTTCTGGCTGGCGGCGACGGTCGAATCGAAGCCGCGCCCTTGGATGGCCAGCGCGAACGTGCCCTGCTGCTCGTCACAGGCGCGCACGCAGCGCGAGCAGACGATGCACTTGCTCGCATCGAAGGTGAAGTACGGATTGCTCGTGTCCTTGGGGGCATCCAGGTGGTTGGCGCCGGCGTAGCCGTAGCGCACTTCCCGCAATCCCACGACGCCCGCCATGTCCTGAAGCTCACAATGGCCGTTCGCCGGACAGGTCAGGCAGTCCAACGGGTGATCCGATATGTACAGCTCCATCACGCCGCGGCGCACATCCGCAAGCTGCTTGTTCTGGGTGCGCACCTTCATCCCCTGCGCCACCGGCGTGGTGCACGAGGCGGGCAGGCCCTTCATGCCCTCGATTTGCACCAGGCACAGCCGGCAGGAGCCGAAGGCCTCGAGCTGCTCCGTTGCGCAGAGCTTCGGGATCCTGATCTCGGAGAGCGCCGCGGCGCGCATCACCGAGGTGCCCTCCGGCACCGTTACCTCGCGCCCATCGATGGTGAGCGTCACCAGCGTCGCGCTTTCGCGTGCCGGCGTGCCGTAATCCTGCTCGACAATGGACAACATGGCGAACCTCTCTGAAGAAGGCCTATCAAGCAGGCGCCGAGGCCCGCTCCAATCTGACGAAATCGTCGTGAAAATGGTTCAGCGCCGAGAGCACCGGGTAGGGCGTCAACCCCCCGAGAGCGCACAGCGAGCCGTAGGTCAGCGTATCGCACAGGTCGCGCAGCAAGCGTTCCTGCGCCGGGGCGTTTTCGCCGGCCACGAGCCGGTCGATCACTTCCACTCCGCGGGTCGAGCCGATGCGGCACGGAGTGCATTTGCCGCACGACTCGATGGCGCAGAATTCCATCGCATAGCGCGCCTGCGCGGCCATGTCGACGCGGTCATCGAATACCACGATGCCGCCGTGGCCGAGCATGCCCTGGATCTGCGCGAACGCCTCGTAGTCGAGGGGGGTGTCGAACTGCGATTCCGGCAAATACGACCCCAGAGGGCCGCCCACCTGCACCGCGCGGATCGGACGGCCGCTCAAGGTGCCGCCGCCGTACTCGTACAGCAGCTCGCGCAAGCTCATGCCGAAGGCGATCTCCACCAATCCCCCGCGCTTTATGTTGCCGGCCAGCTGCATCGGCAGAGTGCCGCGCGACCGGCCCATGCCGAAATGCTGATAATGCTCGGCGCCGCGCTCCAAGATGACCGGCACCGAAGCGAAGGTGATGACATTGTTGATCACCGTCGGCTTGCCGAACAAACCCGCAATCGCCGGCAACGGCGGCTTGAAGCGCACCTGCCCGCGCTTACCCTCCAACGATTCGAGCAGCGAGGTCTCCTCGCCGCAGATGTATGCCCCGGCCCCCAGGCGCACTTCCAGATCGAAGCGCACGCCGCTGCCCTGAATATTCTCGCCCAAATAGTGCGCCGCGTAGGCCGCTTCGATCGCCGCCTCGAGTGCGCGATGCGCATCCGGATACTCCCAGCGCAAATAAATGTAGCCGCGCGTCGCGCCCGTCGCGAGCCCCGCGATCGTCATGCCTTCGATCAGCACGAACGGGTCGCCCTCCATCAGCATCCGATCCGAGAAGGTCCCCGAATCCCCCTCGTCGGCATTGCAAACGACGTACTTCTGCTCGCCCGGCGTCTGCAGCACTGTCCGCCATTTGATCCCGGCAGGGAACGCCGCTCCGCCCCGGCCGCGCAGTCCCGAAGCGCTCACGCTCTCGACGATCTGCGCGGGCTGCATCGCCAGGGCGGCGGCGAGGCCACGGTAGCCGCCGTGCTGCAGGTAATCGCTCAAGCTGCGCGGATCGGTGAGTCCCACCCGCGCGAAGGTGAGCCGCTGCTGGCGCTTGAAGTATGGAATCTCCTCCGTCGGTCCCTGCGCCAGCGGGTGCCGGCGGGCCGAAGGTGCGTCACGGGTTATGCCCGCGTCGAACAGGCCGGGCACATCGGCGGCGCTCACCGGGCCATAGGCGAAGCGCCGACCGGCCGCCTCGACCTCCACCAGCGGCTCGAGCCACAACAGGCCGCGCGAGCCGTTGCGCACCAGCTGCACGTCGATGCCCCTCTGTTTGGCTTGCGCCGCGATCGCGCGCGCCGTCGCGTCGGCGCCCACCGAGCGCGCCGCGGCGTCCACCGGCACAAAGATCCTGACCACGCTCATTGCCCCTGCGCCTGCGCGCGGGTTTGCGCCATCAGCGCATCGAAGCGCTCCGCCGTGACGCGCCCCTGCAGCTGCTCATCGATCATCAGCGATGGGCCCAGGGCACAGTTGCCCAGGCAATACACCGGTTCCAAGCGAATCGCCCCATCGGCCGTCGTGCCGTGAAAATCGACGCCCAAACTGCGCTTCGCATGCGCCTCGAGCTGTACCGCCCCGAGCGCCTGGCAGGCCTCCGCGCGGCACATGTGCACCACGTGGCGGCCGCCGGGCTCCTTGCGGAAGTAATGATAAAAGCTCAGTACGCCGTGCACCTCGGCGACCGACAGGTTGAGTTGGCGTGCAATCAGCGCAACGGAGTCGTGCGGCACGAAGCCAAGCGCTTGTTGCACTGCGTGCAATATCGGCAACAATGCCCCCGGCAGTCCTTCAGCCGCGCGCACGCGCCCTGAACGGCCGCTTGCTCCTCGCGACTAAGGTTGGAGGGCGGCTCGGCCTTGATGGGAATCACCCGCCGCAGGGATGGGCTAGTCATGGGAATCTCATCATAGACTGATATATTACCTCGGAACAGTGCCATTGACCGACACCGGGCGCGTACAACTCCGGCCGGAACGCGACACTGGAGAACCGGGAAACCCTATCGGCGGCGCCCGCTACAATGCGGCGACCCAGGCCAAGATAGATACCGAGAATTGGTGTTCGGCGGACTATCGGCCTTCGCCGAAGGCTGGGGTCTTTACGCCGAACAGCTGGCGGTCGAGGCGGGCTGGTACAGCGGCGATGCGAGGGGGCGCCTCGGGCAATTGTCCGACGAATTGTTCCGCGCCCGGCGCCTGGTGGTCGATACGGGACTGCACGCACAACACTGGACTCGCCAGCAGGCCATCGACTACGGGATTCCGCCGGCCGAAGTTGAGCGCTACGTCGTGATGCCCGGGCAGGCCTGCGCGTATAAGATCGGGGAACTGGAGATTCTTGCACAGCGGGCAAAAGCACAGGCGGCTCTGGGCAGCCGGTTTTCGATGAAGAAGTTCCACAATCTTCTGCTGCGCACCGGAACCGTGCCGCTGGCGGTGCTGAGGCAGGTGGTCGATGCCGACATCACGGAAACATTGAAGCGCTGAGGCTGTCGAACATGAAGCATATGACCCGCAGATTGCATGCTCATCGCCGGGATTTCCTCGTCGTCGCGAGCCTATTGGTCGCTGCGTTGGCCGTGTGGCCGCAATGGGCCGCCGGAACCGCGCCGACGGTATCTCCGCCCAGCGTGTCGCCGCCGGCCGCGTCCGCCGAGGACGCGGCGGAGCAGCTGGCAGAAATGATGGTGGAGGCGCCCGCGCCGCGCTACGTCGCGCCGACACGGCGCGACCAGATCGGCCGCATCTGGGCGCCGGTATTCATCAACGGCCACGGGCCGTTCCGGCTGGTTCTCGACACCGGCGCGAGCACCTCTGGCGTGACCGCGATGGTGGCGCTCGCGCTCGGCATTCCGACCGATCAGTCGCCGCAGGTGATGCTGCGTGGTGTCACCGGATCTGCGGCGGTGCCGACCATACGTGTCGACACGCTCAACGTCGGCGACGTGGCCGTGGACTCGCCGCTGCTGCCGATCGTGCCGGACGCTTTGGGCGGCGCGGAAGGGATCTTAGGGTCCGAAGGTTTGACCAACAAGCGCATATTCATCGATTTCCGGCACGACCAGATCAGCATCACCTATTCACGCGACGAGCGTTCGGCGCGTGGATTCATCACCGTGCCGTTCCGCTCGATCAATGGCCAGCTGATCGTGGTCGACGCCATCGTGGGCGACGTGCACACCAAGGCCGTCATCGACACCGGCGGCCAGACCACCATCGGGAATCTGGCGTTGCGCGATGCCTTGTCTTATCACAATCTTTCGGGATTTCACGGTAAGCCCGATCAGATCATCGGCGCGACGCTGGCCGTGCAGAATGGCGAAATCATCGACACGCCCGCGATCCATCTCGGTGGGATTCAAATCCGCGATCCAGGCGTGACGTTCGCCAATGTGTACATCTTCAAGCGTTGGAAGCTGACCAGCGAGCCCGCCATCATGATCGGCATGGATGCGCTCGGAATGCTCGACACGCTCATCATCGACTACCGCCGACACGAATTGCAGATGCGCACGGCGAAGAGCTGAAGTCCGGCCGCTGCATTTTTCGCGCAATTGCGCCAGAATGACCGCATCGCACGCCTGGGGCGGGGGAGCCGATGGACAACAAGCCGATGATTGGGGTTGCCGCCGTGGTGGTGGCGGTGGCGCTGGGCGTTGCCTACTACCTGCACAGCCGCAGCTCGCAGCCGCCCCGCGCACCCGCAGCCGCGCGGAGCGCCGCGCCGGCGCCGCCCGCGGAACCGGCCATCCAACATCCCGTGCCGCCGCCGTCCGATGCGGCGCCCCAAGGCCCGTTGCCGTCGCTGGGAGACAGCGATCCGGCGATTCGAGATGCGCTCGGCGAGGTGGCCGGCAGCAATGCGGTCATGCAATACCTGGTGCCGGACAGCATCATCCGCCACATCGTGGTGACCATCGATAATTTACCGCGCCAGAAGGTGCCGGTCGAGAAGCGCCCGACGGTAGCGGTGGCGGGTACTTTTTTGGCGGTCGGGGATGAGCTGCATGCCACGCTCGATTCGAGGAATTTCGCGCGCTACGAGCCCATGGTCGGCGTGGTGCGCAACCTCGACATGCAGCGGCTCGCCCAGGTCTACCTGCGCTTCTACCCGCTGTTTCAGCAGGTCTATCAGAACCTCGGCTATCCAAACGGCTACTTCAACGACCGGCTGGTCCAGGTCATCGACTCGCTGCTGGCGACGCCGCGGCCGACCGGTCCCATTGAGCTCACCCGGCCGAACGTCATGTTCATATATGCCGATCCGACGCTCGAAGCGCGCCCCGCGGGCCAGAAGCTGCTGCTGCGGATGGGTCCGGACAATGCGGCCGTGGTCAAGACGAAGCTCACGGAATTGCGCGCGATCATCACCGCGGCGCCGCCGCCCAAGCAATGACCAGAACAAAACGATAGGGGAGTTTCATGGCTAATACGACTGCGGCCGCCGACATACGCGTCATACCGACGTCGGCGCACAATCAGTGGCTGGTGATCGGCGCCTCATCTCTCGGCACGGTGTTCGAGTGGTACGACTTTTATCTGTACGGTTTGCTGGCGGGCATCATCAGTGCGCAGTTCTTTTCCGGCGTGAACGAAGTCACCGGCTTCATTTTCGCCCTGGCCGCGTTTGCCGCCGGCTTCGCCGTGCGCCCGTTCGGCGCGCTGGTGTTCGGGCGCTTGGGCGATCTGGTGGGCCGCAAGCACACGTTTCTGATCACCATGAGCATCATGGGGGGCGCCACCTTCGCGGTCGGATTGCTTCCCAGCTACGCATCGGTCGGAGTTGCAGCGCCGGTGGCATTGGTGCTGCTGCGGCTGCTGCAAGGCCTGGCGCTCGGCGGGGAATACGGCGGCGCCGCGACCTACGTCGCCGAACATGCGCCCCCGGGAAGGCGCGGCTTGTACACGAGCTGGATTCAGACCACGGCGACGCTGGGATTGTTCGTTTCTCTGCTCATCGTGATCGGCACGCGGACCGCGATCGGCGAAGAGGCCTTCAAGGTGTGGGGCTGGCGCATCCCCTTTCTGGTCTCGCTGCTGCTGCTGATGGTGTCGCTGTGGATACGCATGCAGCTGGGCGAGAGTCCGGTGTTCACCAACATGAAGAAGCTCGGCACCACGTCCAAATCGCCGCTGGCCGAGGCGTTCGGGCGCTGGTCCAATTTGAAGATCGTGCTGATCTGTCTGGTGGGTGCGGTCATGGGCCAGGCCGTGGTCTGGTACACCGGACAGTTCTACGCGCTGTTCTTCCTGGAGCGGATTCTGCGAGTCGACGGCGCGACCACCAACATATTGACCGCCATTGCGCTCGCGCTTGCGACCCCGGGGTTCATCTTCTTCGGCTGGCTGTCCGATAGGATCGGCCGCAAGCCGATCATTCTGGCGGGCTGCCTGCTGGCGGTGCTGACGTATTTCCCGCTGTTCCAGGCTCTTACCCGATATGCCAATCCGGAGCTGTTCGCCGCGCAAGCGACGGCGCCGGTGACGGTGATCGCCGATCCGCGGCAATGCTCGTTTCAGTTCGATCCCATCGGCAAGAACAAATTCGATTCGACCTCCTGCGACATCGCCAAGAGCTATCTGGCCAAGGCGGGGGTTTCGTACCAGCGGCTCGATGCACCGCCCGGCGCCGTGGCTCAAATCCGCAGCGGCGAGACCACGCTCACCGCTCCCGACCCCCGCGTCGTCAAGGGAGCCGAGCGCAAGGCGGCCATCGCGGCCTTTCAAAGCGCGGCGAAGGCGGCGCTGTCGGCGGCCGGCTATCCGGACAAGGCCGATCCGGCGCGCATCAACAAACCGATGGTGATACTGATCTTGTTCATCCTGGTGCTGTACGTGACCATGGTCTACGGTCCGATCGCCGCGCTGTTGGTCGAATTGTTTCCGGCACGCATACGCTACAGCGCGATGTCGCTGCCATATCACATCGGCAATGGATGGTTCGGCGGGTTTCTGCCGACCACCGCGTTTGCCATGGTGGCGGCCACGGGCGACATCTACTACGGGCTGTGGTATCCGATCGTCGTGGCCGGAGCCACGCTGATCGTGGGCCTGTTCCTGCTGCCCGAGACCTTCAAGCGCAAGATCGAGTGACCGGCGCCGCAGCGCACTAACATGACGGCTCGCTTCGCGCCCGGCGCCGGCACGCTGCATTGGGTTACATTCGCTTCACAGTGATAGCCGATTCGCAAATTGTGACGTTATATGGGTATGGAGCGGCGTTTTTTTCTTACGCTATCCTAATAATCATCACCATGGCGGTCACATGTCGAAACTACCGGTGCAGATTTCCACCCTACTGACGGTTCGAAATGCCTTCTTCCTGTCGCTTTGCGCGGCAACCATGATCGGCGGCTGCGTCGTCGCGCCGCCGCCCCGCGTCGTCTATACCGCTCCGCCCCCGCCCCCGCCCGCCGCCTACGTCGCGCCGGCGCCCGCAGCGGAGGGTGAAGTGCAGGCCAGTGAGCCGCCGCCGCCGCTGCCGGAGTACCAGCAGCCGCCGTGTCCCGAGGAGGGGTATTTGTGGACGCCAGGCTATTGGGCATGGGCCGGCGGCGGCTACTACTGGGTGCCCGGCACCTGGGTTGCGCCGCCTCGCGTCGGCGTGCTGTGGACCCCCGGCTATTGGGGTTTCGTCGGCGGTGTGTATCTCTTTCACCCCGGATACTGGGGTCCGCACGTCGGCTTTTACGGTGGCGTGAATTATGGCTTCGGCTACGGCGGGGCCGGCTTCGAGGGCGGACACTGGGCCGGCAATAGATTTGCGTACAACACGGCCGTGGTCAACGTCAACACCACCGTTGTTCACAATACCTACGTGAACAACGTGACGGTGAACAATGTCACCGTGAACCGCGTGAGCTATAACGGCGGCGCCGGCGGCGTCGCGGCGACGCCCACTCCGCAGGAGCGCACGGCCATGCACGAATCCCATGTGCCTCCCACGCCGGCGCAGCGGGCGCATGTGCAGGAAGCCGTGAAAAATCCCGCACTCTCCGCCCGGGCGAACGGCGGACACCCGTCCATCGCCGCCACCCCACGGCCCGCAGCCTTCAATGCGCCCGGAGTCGTCGGAGCCAAGGGCGCGCCGCCGCGCCCGCCGGTCGCAGCGAACCCCAATGTCCATGCACCCAGCACTCCTAATGGACGCCCGCCCACCGCCGGCACTGCGCACCCGCCGGCGGCAGGTGCCCCGCCCGCCGGCAGACCGCAGCCGGCCAAGCCCGCGCATCCGAAGCCGCCGGCCGAGAAGAACGCCGAGAAGCACGAAGAGGGCAGCAGGCCCTAGGCTCCTAGCATCGTTCGGCAGTCATCGAGCGCCGCGCCTCATCGGCCGTCAGGCCGGTTGGGCGCGCTGCGCCGTGCGGCATCCGGCCTTCTTGCGGCATCGCCGGCCAGGGGGCATGATCGGTAGACGGCGCCTTGGGAGCGAGTTGACAACAAAAAAGTGACGGTGCCGGACGGCAGAACGGGAGTGTGCACATGAGTTCGTTATCCTTCACCGTTTCGGACTGTGTCGCGACCTTGAGCATACAGCGCCCGGCGGTGAGCAACGCGATCGACATCACCATCATCCGGGCGATGCACGTTGCGCTCGACAAGATCCAAAAAGGCGACAGCGGCGCACGCGCGGTGGTCATCACCGGCAGCAACGAGGTGTTCTGCAGCGGATTGGATCTGCATTCCGTCGATTTAAAGACCCAGGAGGCGCGGCAGCGCGCGCATTTCGAAATGCGCCGCTTCATGGACCCGCTGATCCTGCGCCTCAGCGGTTTTCGCTTTCCAATCGTCGCGGCGGTCAATGGCGCGGCAGTAGGTGCCGGCATGAGCCTGGCGCTGGCGAGCGACATCATCGTCGCCGGCGAAAGCGCCTATTTCCTGCCGTCCTTCGCGCGTCTCGGACTGGTGCCCGATGCGGGCATCACGTTTCATCTAGCGCGGCGCATCGGCGGAGGCCGGTCATTGTCCAGCCTGATGCTCGCGGAGAAAATCCATGCCAAAACCGCGCTCGAGTGGGGTTTGGCGTACGCCGTGGTGCCGGATGCCGAAGTGCTGTCGCGCGCCCAAGCCCTGGCGCACCGGCTGGCAACCGGACCGTGCGCGGTCCTCGGGCAGATACGCTCATTGCACGCATCGACCTTCGATAATTCCCTGCAGGAACAGCTGCGCGCCGAGCGCAGCGCCCAGGAAATGACGCTGGAAACTTACGATTGCGTCGAGGGCGTGCGCGCGTTCTTCGAGAAGCGCGAACCGCATTTCTCCGAGGACTGAGCGCGCAGCGCGCCGATCGCGCGTATGTCCCCCGGCGTGGTGCGGCAGCATCCGCCGATCAGCCGGGCTCCCGCTTGATGCCAGGCACGGACCCATTCGGCGAACGGCCTGCCGCTCTGCGCTCCGCTCCACCGCTTCACCGTGGCATCGTAGCACTCGCCCGAATTCGGATAGGCGATCAACGGTGTGTCGGTTTCCCCGCGCATCCGTGCCAGCAGATCGGCGACGTACTCGGGCCGCGTGCAATTCACGCCGACGGCGGCGATTTGGGCATTGCCGCGCAGCGCGGCGGCGCATGCGGTGATCTCTTCGCCCTCGCAATTGCGCGCTGCGTCCCGGCACGAGAAGCTGATCCAGGCGGTGAGCGCCGGAAAGTCCTGCAGCAGGCGCGCAAGGACCAGCGCCTCGCGCAGGCAGGGAATGGTCTCGCAGGCCAGCAGATCGACGCCCGAGTGAGCCAGTACCTTCAGCCGCGGCCGGTGAAACGCCGCCAGCTCTTCATCGCTCAACGCATAATGTCCGCGGTATTCGGAGCCGTCCGCCAGCATGGCGCCGTAGGGGCCGATCGATGCCGCGATGAGCGGCCGCAGCCGGCCCGATCGGTTCGCCGGATCGGACCAAAACTCATCCCGGGCGCCGGCCGCGAGCGCCGCGGCTTCGCGCATCAGCCGGGCGGCGTCGTCGTGGCCGATGCCGCGACGGCCAAGGGCCTCGAAGCTCGCCTGATAGGTCGCCGTGGTGGCGACATCGGCGCCGGCCCTGAAATAATCGAGATGCACGGCGCGAATCAACTGCGGCCGCTCGATGAGGCATTTGGCCGACCAGAGCGGATCGGCGAGGTCCGCGCCGCGCCGCTCCAGTTCGGTGGCGAGCGCCCCGTCCACCACGAACACCGGCCACTGCGCGAGGAATGGGGCGATCGGGCTATGCATTGAGCCGCCGCGTGCCGCTGAGGTAGCCGCTGCCGGCCACGAAATACCGCAGGCGGGCGTCGGCCCCTTTGGTGAGCCCGATGCGCACGCTTTGGCCGATCGAGCCCACGGCGGCGCCGTCGGTGCCGATCCACAAGGGTCCGCGACGCAGCAGGTCGATGCCGTCGTGCCGCCGGTCGATCTGCAGCGCAGCGGTCAACCGCCCCGGACCGCGCGCGAGATCCCGCAGGCTGCGGCTGCTGCGCGCGCGGCGCATGTGTTCGATCCCCGCCAGCGGCTCGAGCGCGCGCAGCAGCACGCCCGCGCCCGTGCCGGCGTCCTCGCTGCACACGTTCAGCAGATACGAGGTGCCGTAGCACAGATACACGTAGGCATGCCCCGCCTCGAGGAACAGCGAGCGATTGCGCGGCGTCATGCCGCGAAACGCATGGCACGCGGGATCGGATTGCAGATACGCCTCGGTCTCCACGATCCGTCCGCATGCGATGCCCGCACGCAGCCGGCGAACGACGATCTTGCCGAGCAAAAAACGGGCGAGCGCCACCGTATCTCGTGGGATCGCGGCGCGCTCCAGCGGAATCGGCGTTGTCAAATCGCAGCTCTCCTCCAGGCTCTGATGCTACGCTCACGCACCCGGCGAATACTGGATTATTGTGACGCTGCGCGCATCGTTCAAGTCTCATTCGATTGCCCTGCCTGTCGGCGCACTGATCGTGGCCATGGCGAGCATTCAGCTCGGCGCCGTGTTCGCCAAGGGGCTGTTTCCGCAAGTCGGCGCGTCCGGTGCGGCGGCGCTGCGGCTCGCCCTGGCGAGCCTCATATTGCTGGCAGCCTGGCGGCCCTGGCGCGTGCGGCCCACTGCGCGCGAGCTGCGCAGCATCGTGATTTACGGGCTGGCGATGGGATGGATGAATTTTTTCTTCTATCTGTCGCTGAGCCGGATCCCACTCGGCATCGCCGTCGCGCTGGAATTCACCGGACCGTTGGCGGTCGCGATGGCGGCATCGCACCGCGTGGTCGATTTCCTGTGGATCGCGCTGGCGGCGCTCGGGCTGCTCGCCTTGCTGCCCCTGGGAGCCGAATCCAAACCGCTGCCGCCGCTCGGCATTGCCTTTGCGCTCGCCGCGGGGTTCTGCTGGGCGCTTTACATCGTGTTCGGACAGAAGGCCGGCGCGGCGCACGGCGGCCGGACGGCCGCGCTCGGCACGCTGGTGGGCGCGGTCGCGATTGCGCCCATCGGGGTGGCGAATGCCGGCGCGGCGCTCCTCGCACCGGCGATTCTACCGGCCGCCTGCGCAGTCGCCGCGCTGTCGAGCGCGCTGCCGTATTCGTTGGAAATGTACGCATTGACGCGCCTGCCCACCCGCACTTTCGGCGTGCTCATGAGCTTTGAGCCCGCGCTGGGCGCGCTTTCGGGCCTGTGCTTCCTGGGCGAGAGCTTGACGGCGGTTCAATGGGCGGCGATCGCGAGCATCATGCTGGGCTCCGGCGGCAGCGCCGCGACCAGCCGGCCGAACTGGCCGCCGCCGCTCGCGGAATGACGTGGTGCGGCACCGTGCCCGCTGCGCGCGCCGGCTGCAGGCGCCTGTTGCACGCGCCCGCTGCGCGCGCCTTCATCCGATCAAGGTGATCGCCAGATACATAACCGCTGCGCCCGCCAAGGTCATGGCGGTGGTGAGGAATTTCGGGTGTGCGTGATAGCTCTCCGGGATCAGATCGCTCGCGCCGATGTAGAGAAAAAAACCCGCGAACAGGGCGAGCGCGATGCCGAATTGATCGCCGGCCAAGCGCAGCATGAGCGTCGCCGCAACGCCCAGTACCGGCGCCACGGCATCGAGCAGCAGCCAGCGAAACGCCCGGGACCGATCGCCGCGATTCTTCAAGACGACATTCATCGTGTTCACGCCGTCCGAAAAATCATGGGTGAGCACCGCGATCGTCACCACGACCCCGATGGCGTGCGAGGCCTGAAACGCGAGTCCTATGGCCACACCGTCGAGCAGACTGTGGCAGCACAGAACGCCCGCCGCCACGCCGCCCCGCGAGGCGCCGCCGCCGTGGAACAGGAGAATCCGGTCCAATACGAGATAGGACAGAAAACCGAGCGCGGTGAAGGACAGGATGACGCCCGGGCTGTGGAGCTTGACGCCGAAGTTGACCGCCTCCGGGAGCAGATCGAAGAACGCGACCCCGATGACGGCGCCGGCGCTGAACCCGAGGATCAAATGCAATTTATCGCGCAGCCGGAGCGCCACCAAGCCGCCGATCAGGGTGCTGACGAACGCCGCGCCGGCGATGCCCAACAGTAACACCGTGTCCATTCCTCATCGCCTCGAATTGCGTGCGCGAATTCCCACGGCTCGGCCCGGCGGGTTATATTGCGGCTCCGTTATGCACTCGGGGGCGGCAACGTGAGCTACGACGCTTATCATAAACGTAAAATCGGCGATCACGTGCTGAAGCCCGAGACCCAAATGATGGGATACGGCTACGATCCGTCGTTGTCGGAAGGATCGCTCAAGCCGCCGATCTTCTTGACCTCGACGTTCGTGTTCAAGAGCGCGCAGGACGGCAAGGATTTCTTCGATTTCACGTCCGGCCGCCGCGAACCGGTCGCGGGCCAGTCCACTGGCCTCGTGTATTCGCGCTTCAACAACCCGAACCTGGAGGTGCTGGAGGATCGTCTCGCGCTCTGGGAGCAGACCGAGACCGCCGCGGTGTTCTCGAGCGGGATGTCGGCCATCTCCACGGCGCTGTGGACCTATGTGCGGCCTGGCGACGTGATCCTGATGAGCCAGCCCCTGTACGGCGGGACGGAGACGCTGATCGAAAAGACCTTGCCGGCGTTCGGCGTCAGCGCCGTCAGCTTCACGCTGGGGCACGATCGCGCCGCCGTGACCGACGCGGCCGCGCGCGCTTCGGCGCGGGCTGCCGAGACCGGGGGCCGGGTTTGTCTGGTGATGACCGAGACGCCCGCCAATCCGACCAATAGTCTGGTCGATCTTGCGCTGATGCGCGACATCTCGGAACAGATCGGCAGACGTCAGGCGGGCGGTCGTCCGCCGGTCCTGGTGGATAACACCTTTCTGGGCCCCGTTTTTCAGCGTCCGCTGACGCACGGCGCCGACCTGGTGATGTATTCGCTGACGAAATACGTTGGCGGCCATTCGGATCTGGTGGCCGGCGGCGTCGTCGGCACGCGCGAGGTGGTCGGCCCGATCAAAAGACTGCGCGGCGCCCTGGGGACGCAACTGGATCCCAATAGCGCGTGGATGATCATGCGCTCCATGGAGACGCTGTCGTTGCGCATGCACAAATCGGCGCAGAACGCTGCGCTGGTGGCGACCTTTCTGCGCACGCACCCGAAGATCGCGGACGTGAATTATCTGGGCTTTCTCGCCGCCGACGATCCGCGGTACGCGGTGTTCAAGCGACAGTGCGACAGCGCGGGTTCGACCTTCGGCTTCGCGGTCAAGGGCGGCGAGGCGGAGGCGTTTCGCCTGCTGGATGGCCTGCAGGTCATCAAGTTGGCGGTGAGTCTCGGCGGGACCGAGACTTTGATTTCACATCCCGCGAGCACCACTCACTCCGGCTTGCCCAAGGCGACGCGCGATCGCATCGGTATCGATGATGCGCTCATACGAATTTCGGTCGGAATCGAGGATCCGGGCGATCTCATAGCGGATCTCGACAAGGCGCTGCATGCGGTTTAGCGGATTTTTCGCGGGCCTGCTGTTGACCGCGGCACACTGGGCCGATGCCGCAAATCCGCCGGCGCAGGTGCCGGCGGATACGGCGTACCGCAACGCCTTCGTCTATACGGTCGATGCGCAGGACAGCGTGCAGCAGGCCGTGGCGATACGCGCCGGCCGGATCGTGTACGTCGGCAGCGATGCGGGCCTCGCGGCGTTCGTCGGCGAGCGCACCTCGGTGATCGATCTGCACGGACGCATGTTGATGCCGGGTCTGGTCGATGGGCACATGCACCCGCTGCTGGGCGGCGCCGCTCTGCTCAAATGCAACCTGAACTACGAGCAGCTCACCATCGAGCAGATACAGGCCAGGATTCAGGGCTGTCTGGGCGGGTCGCAGGCCAGGGAGCCGGATGCCTGGCTCGAAGTCGTGAACTGGTTTCAGGAGGGCATGCTGCCCGCCGGCGCCACCGCGACGCGGGCGGCATTGGACGTACTGAAGACCAAGCGCCCGATATTCGTCATGTCCTCGTTCGGCCACACGGTGTTGGTGAATTCCCGCGCGCTCGCGCTCGCCGGAATCACCGCCGCCACGCCCGATCCGCTGGGCGGCCGGATCGGCCGCGACGCCGCCGGCAATGCCTCCGGTATCCTCGAGGACTCGGCTCAGGAGCTGGTGAGCAAACTGCTGCCGAAGCCCACCGCGAGCGACGACGTCAATTCCGCGCAAGCGGCGCTCGAGGCTATAGCTAAGCAGGGCGTCACCACATTTCTGGACGCGATGGCCGAGGAGCCGGCGCTGGCGGCGTTCGCCGCCGTGCAGCGCTCGGGCCGCCTGACGGCGCGCGCGCATTTCGCCGTGCTGATCACCCCGCCCGAGGGCCGCGAGCCGAAGAAGGCGGCTGCGCGCGCGGCGGCGCTCGCGCGGCGCTACGACCAGGGGCCGCCCGGGCCGCCGCCCACAGTGACGGTGCGCAACGTCAAATTATTTCTCGACGGAGTGATCTCGGCACCGGCGCTCACGGGCGCGATGCTCGAGCCTTATTTCGCCGCTCAGGGAAGCGGTGTCGACCGCCATTGGGCGCCGGGCAAGAACCGCGGACCGGAGGTGTACTTTCCGGCGGCCGTCCTGCGCGCCGTTCTCATCGACGTGTCTGCCGCGGGCTTGGAGCCGCACATGCACGCGGACGGCGATCGGGCGGTGCACGAGGGGCTCGACGGGGTGCAGGCGCTGCGGGAGCGTTTCCCGGCCAAGGACATCCGCGCCGCCATCGCGCACGATGAAATCGTCGATCCGCAGGATTTCTGGCGCTACCGTGAGCTCAACGTGATCCCGGTGCTGTCCTTTCAATGGGAAAAGCCGGCGCCCGACACCGTCGACGGAGCACGCGATTACATGGGTCCGGCGCGGTTCAAGTACATGGAGCCCGCGGGCTTTCTGGCGGCGGCGGGGGCGCGCATCGCCTACGGCAGCGATTGGCCGGTGGATCCGCTCGACGAATGGTTCGCGCTGAAGGTCGGCGTGACGCGCACCAATTCCCCGCACAGCGATCCGAAATATGCCGGCCGCCTGAGCGAGGACGTCGGCCTCACGCGCGCGCAAGTGCTGCGCGCGATCACCATGAATTCCTCGTACGAGCTGCATCAGGACACGGCCACCGGATCGCTCGAGGTGGGGAAGCTCGCCGATCTCATCGTGCTCGACCGCAACGTCCTGAGGATTCCCGCCGAAGAGATCGCGCAAACCCGAGTCTTGCAAACCGTCGTGGGCGGACGCGTCGTTTACGAGTCGCAGGAATTCGCCGGCCGCCGGGAGACTGCCGCTTTCTAGCGAGGACGCTGCGCTCCAATGCTGATGTCGGTGCGATTGCGGGTCGTGACCTCGACCTGCGTGCGCCCCTCGTTGGCGATCGTCCAAGGCAGCGGCAGATTGTCGGAAATCACCGTGATGACGTGGCGGCCGGTCGCCACCACGGGGAAGTCGAATCGGCCGCCGGCGTCCGTCTGCACGGAATAGCGCCCATCGAGCATCACGGTCACGTTGGGCGCGCCCGCCTCGCCGGCGTCCGGCCGGCCGTTGTTGTTGGCATCGAGATAGACGATTCCCGCGATCTCACCGGATCCCGCGCCGGGCGCGCCGCCGAGCGGGGCGAAGTGCGATCCCGCGGCCCGCTGATAACGTAATGTCAGAAAGATGCCTTTTTCCTGCATCGCAGGGATGGTGGTAGCCACGGGCGGCGCGAGCGGCGAGGCCACCGTGAGCGGCGTCCACGAACTGATTTGGGTGTCGTAGTAGGTGAGCAGGATCTTCCAGTTCTGGGACAGCTGGTAGGTCACGGCAACATTGGAATATACCCCGGGGGCAGCCTGGCCCTGCACCGTGGTCGCCCAGCGCACGTTGCCTTCCACTCCCAGTCGGGAGGTCAGTTGGCCGCCGCCATACGCGCTCAGCCCCAGCACGGTGCTGTCCTGCTCCGCGCCGTCGAGGATGGCGCCGGTGATGCGCGACACGTAGGCGGAGGTGCTGAGCCGGATGCCGGCGGGCATCGACCAGGTCTGATCCAACGTCAGCGTGGTGTCGTCGCCTGTCGGAGTATTCGCGTAATCGGCTTGTGCGCGACCGGTGCCCCAGGCATTCAGGTGATCGACGTAGCCTTCCATCGACCAACCATTTGCGCCGTTGCTGAGACTGGCATTGGCGACACCGCCCACGCCCCAATCGCGCAGAATCTGGTAGCGCGTGTCGCCGGTGAGGAAAGTGGTGTTGGTGCCGAGGCCCGATACCGAGCGCACTTCGTCGACACCGGCATCCGCCAGCCACTGCCGGTTCTGGTAACTGAACCGGTAATAGCCGCCTTGCGCATCATTCGTGATCAGCTGGTTGCCCCAGGTGACGTTGGGGTCGATTCGGAAGAGGCCGGCGTTCTGCGCGATCCGGCCCTGCGCGATCGACCCGTCGACCCAACCTCCGACGGCGTTGGCTTTGCCGTTGACATCGCCATCCAGAAGATTCATCTGAAGTTGCTCGCCGCCGTTCGCCCAGGCGGCGGTCAGCAGCCCCGTATTCGAGGAAAAGAGCGGGGCGTTGTCGATCGACGTACCCACAGCGAGGTTCACGTCGCGAGCCTCGATGAATTGTCCGCCGACCGTCCACTGAGAGGCCGGGGACCACTGGGCGCCGGCGGTGGCGGTGGATCCGTCCAGCGTACGAAAATCGGGCACAAGAATGCCGTCGTAGATGCCGGGCACGCCCCCGCCTGCGACGATCTGCAGGTCTGAAGGACCGTGCCATTCGGTCGTGAGACCCTGCATTGGGCCGGTCGGCAGATAGAAGCGCGGCTGCAATCGCGCCAGACCGATGTCCGGGGAGTTCAGGTCGCCGATGGCATTGTCGGCCAGCCAGTCCCCATCGAAGGGCATGCCGCGCTGCCTCAGGGTGACGACCCCGCCCTGGCCTGCCTCCAATGGGCCGTCGTTGCCTCCCGTTCGCGCCGAGGCGTCGAGCGACCACGCGCCGTATGCGGCCGTCTCCCACTGCGACTTGGCGACGATGCCGTTCTCCGTGAAGCTGCTGGAGAAGCCGCCGCCGCTGGAGGTCAGCCGGCTCATCACCGCGTCGATCTGCACGGCGCGCGCCAGACCCTCGCTGTCGCTGCTCGTCCCATCGCCCGCGGAGATGTCAGGGGTCAGGGATCCGCCGCTGATGTATCGGTCTTGATAGACCGCTGTGCCCGGCAGATTCGCGGCGCTCCAGGGCACCGTCGGCGTTTGCGCTGCCGTTTGCGCTGCCGTTTGCGCGAAGGCGGCGCTCAGCCAAACGACGCCTCCCAGCCCGGACAGACCGGTCGCGAGCCGCGTAGCGAGGCTGGCGCGGGGCTTCATTCAAACAGCTGATTGAACTCAGTCCTGTGTTCGCCCCATTCGAGCGTGCCCTTCACCGTGACCGGGAATGTCAGGGTCGGGTGCTCGTCCGTCGCCGTCGATGGAGTCAAAAAGACCTCACGTTCCTCGTGGGGCAGAATGGGAAAGTCCGAAGGTGTGAAGTCGTACGCGACTCCCTTCGCATCCGTGCCGCTCAAGAAGCCGCTCATGCGGCCATGGGCGGTGCCCGAGTTGTGGACACGCAGTGTCGGGACCTGCTTGCCATTGAGCGTCGCGATCATCGGACCGAGCACTTCAAGGTCGGGTGCGCCGCCGCCGATGTTCACGTAGACGATCACGCCGATTCGACCCGTGACCGGCACCTCCAAGCCCTTGTTGCGGGCGATCGACGGTTCAGCGCCTTCGATCATTACGGCAAAACGGCATTCGCCGGCCTCTGCATCCGCCGGCACGGCCACTTCAAAACGATAGCGCAGGGTTCCGCCGCCGGGCACCACCACCTCGGGCCGCTCGAGCGCGACCCAGGGCCGACAGCTGCCGGGCTGCAGGTCGTCGTGGAAGGTCACGCTGAAATCCGGCGACAGATCCCAGTCCGCGGTATGGATCACGTACCGGCCGGGTGCGGTCGATCGATTGCTCACCTCGATCACGCTGCGCAGGGTCTTTCCGGGCTTTGTAGCCAGCTCGAATCGAGGAGGTGAGACCAGCGCCGCAAACCCCTGTGCCTGTACGGAGGCGGACAGTGCGACACCGATGAGCGCGAGCAGAAACAGAACGCTCGGTCGCATGATCAACCCTCATCCATCTCGAAGTGGAAGCTCACAGGGAAGGCTCGCCGGATCCGAGTCCCGTCCATGGTGAACTGGAACTGCAGCACGTCTTCCAGGAAGGGCGAGGTGATGGGCCCGGAATAGACCAGCATGCGATTGCCGGACTGCACCTGCCCGGACAAGAATCGGCCTTGAGCGACCCACGAGGCGCCGATGGGACCCGGCGGCTGCGCCGGCAAGGCCAGATAAATCCGCCCCGTGCGCTTGAGCCAGGGCATGACGTTGATCCGCACCCGAATCGTGGTGGCGCCGACCATCAGGTTGTCGGCTCCCGAGCGCGGCGGTGTCGCGCTCTTCCAGTGCAGGCTCACGGATGGTTCGAGCGCCGTCGTGCCCGAGTCATCGAGCGTGAACGTTTTCGCCTGCGCCGCGCCGGCCCAGATTATGCCAAGTGCCAGCGCCAAAAAAAAAGTCGGCCGCCGCATCGCGAAGCTGGCGCCGATCATGGCGCGCTCATCGTGTAGAGCACGACGCCGGTGAATGTGCCGGCCGGCGGCACGGTGTTGTTCAGGTAGGTGAACGTCCAGCAGCTCTCGTTCCACGAGTTGCTGCCCATGGACCCCACGTTCTGCACGCCGCCGTTGACGAAGGTGCCCGCCGGAAAGGGTTCGGCACCGGTATCGCCACTGCCGCCCGAGGTCCACTGGATCTTTGAAAACGGAATGGTATCGCCCGCTGCGTCGGTCAATGCGGCCGGGACGGTGGCCGTGACCTGCGCCGCGGCGGTGGTCGCGCCGGCGGTGCGAAAGAAGCCGCCGATGTACAGCTGGCCCGGCACGCTGCAGAACGGATAGCCGTCCAGATAGCTGTTTGCGGCCGTGCTGTTGGTCGTCATCGCCTGCGCGGTGCCGTTGCCCACCGCCGTCGAGGCCACCGTCGCCGATACCAAATTGATGGTGGCGTTCTTCTGCGGCGTGCCGCCGCCATAGGCCGGACCGCAATTGGGCGCGTTGTGCGGGGGCGGGTAGCTGGTGCCGCCGCAGTAGTCGGCCGTGAAGCTGCCGACGCCGACCTGCAGGTAGATGGTCTGCGGCGCAGCCGCATCGATCGTGACCGTGTAAGCGGACGCGCCGTCCGCCGCCGCCGCGAGCAGGACCGTGCCGCACAGCACTCGGCGCAGTCCGACTCTCGCTGATCGTGTACGACGCGCGGCCGGCGTCACCCCGGGCAGTGACGCCGGCGGCAATGACGACGTGTCGTGCATGGCAACGCGCTTGCCGCTCGTGTTACGGCATCGAAGCCGTGTAGACCACGCGGCTGTTGTTCACGTTGACACCGCCGTACGTGCCGGCCGGCGGCGTCGTCGTGTTGGCGTAGCTGAACGTCCACTTGGCATCCGCCTGGATGACCTTCGTGGCCGGCGCGGTGAGTGTCACCGTCGAACCGGCGCCGTTGCTCAATACCGGTGCGCCCAGAGTGGTGGCAAAGGTATTCGCCGTCGCGGCCGTGGTGATCTGAGCGAATGAAATGGAGTCTCCGGCGCCGTCGTTGAGCGTCCCGGTGGAGGTGGAGGTGAGCGTGACATTGCCGAAGTTGCTCACCACCGCCGCGGTTTCCACGCCGCCCGTGAGATCGCCGCCGGTACCGGCAAGCGCGGTCCCGCTGCCGACCTGGGCCGCCGTCGGCGAAAAGGTGATCAGATCGACCGCCGGATTGGACGTCAGTACTCCGGTGGTATAGGAGGATCCGGTGCCGACGCGCAGATACAGAATCTGCGGAATGACGATTTCGAAATCCACGTGCGCGGTCGCGTTGAGCGTTCCGGCGCCCGACTGCACATTCGATTCGGCGGATACCGTGAGCGGCAGCGCCAATGACGCTGCGCCCAACAAGGCTTTCAAGACATTTGATGTTTTCATGAACTGCTTCCTGTGCTGTGTAGAGAGATACCAGGGGGACCTCGTTGGGACGGGACCGCCAATGCGCACGTAGCTGCCTGCCGCTGCTCCATGCTTATATCGATACTAGGGAATAAGCCTCAGGAGACGCTTGAACCAGGTCGCAGTTCGACTTCGAAGCGCTCAAGATCGGGCTGCGGCGGCCGATACACTCTGGTTTTTGTGCATCAGTTCGCACAGCAAAGCCGATCGGGGCCCGAATTGCGGTGCTGTGAGTTCTGGCAGCAGAGGCGAATAGCGGGCTGCCGCGGACATGCATCTCATACGGGAATCAGCGCATCGAGACCGCTGGGGCATCGAGACCGCTGGGGCATCGATACCGACTAGGGCATCAACACCGACTAGGGCATCGAGACCGTGCAGAGGACCCGACTCGTGTCGGCGACTCCTGCGGGGCGGACCAATCCAAGCGTGCACGCGGCATGTTGCGAGATGATCCTTCTCGCCGCCGCGCTCAGGATGAGGTTCCCACGAGCGTTGTCGGATGCGCCTACGCTCGCGGCCAGCGCGACATTGCGGCTGTTGCTGAAGATGGACACCGTGTGCGCGCCCGGGATGCTTTCGGCGCCGCCTGCCACATCCAGGGAAAGAACGCTCGGAATGATGATCTTGAAATCCACGTGCGCCGCGGCGCGTATCGCCGTGCCCGCCGCTCCCGTCTGCAATTGCGATTCGGTCGCGGCAAGAGACGGCAGCAACAATGCGGCGGAGCTCACCAAGCAACGGCAGCCTCTCGACCAGCTCACGTTCGAGCTCCTGCCGCATGAGAACCAGGCTGTTGATTTGAGGCATTCAAGTTCTTCAATAGCGGCAACAAAGGGGTGGACTTGAGCGTTCAACGGCGACCGAAGGATGCGTGGCTCCAGGCTATGACATAACATGATGCGGGCGCCGCGTAAGTGGATGCAGGGGGAGAGCCGCTGCCGATGCAGAAGTCGAGTGCGATTCTGGGCGGCGCGGTGCTGCTGTTCTGCGCAGGTGCCCGCGGTACGCGGGCCGAGACCGCGGCGGAACTGTACCCGGTGGTGGTCACGGCCACGCGGGTTGCCGAATCGAGCTTCGATGTTCCCGCCTCGATCAACCGAGTGGATCAGGCGACCATTCAAAATGGGCAGCTGCAGGTCAATATCTCGGAGTCGCTGACGACGGTGCCGGGCGTGTCGGCGGAAAACCGGCAGAATTACGCGCAGGACGAACAGCTGTCGGTGCGCGGTTTCGGCGCACGCGCGAGCTTCGGTGTACGCGGCGTGCGTCTGTATTCGGACGGCATTCCCGGAACCATGCCCGACGGCCAGGGCCAGTTCTCGCAGTTCGATCTGGGATCGGCCGGCCGTATGGAGGTGCTGCGCGGCCCCTTCTCCGCGCTCTACGGCAACTCCTCGGGCGGCGTGATCTCGATCTTCACCGAGGACGCAAAGCCGGGCCATCTCATGGAAGGCTGGGCGCAGTACGGCACGTTCAACACGCAGCGCTATGCATTGAAAACCGAGGGCGACGACGGCGTGGTCAATTACGTCGTCGACGCAGCGCATTTTCAAACCGACGGGTATCGCTTCCACAGCGACGCGGAGCGCAACAATTTCAATGCGAAACTGCGTCTCGCTCTGAGCGGGTCCGCCCGCCTGACGTTCATCGCCAATGCGCTGCAGACGCCCTTCGTGCAGGATCCCCTGGGGCTCACCGCGGCGCAGGTGGCGGCGAATCCGAGCCAGGCGGGCAACCGCGCCGTGCAATACAACACCAGAAAATCCGCCAATCAGCAGCAGATCGGCGCCCTGTATGAAAATAAACTCAGTGCGGCCGACGAGCTGTCGGGTATGTTCTATGCGGGGCATCGCGCCACGACGCAATTTCAGGCGATACCGCAAGCGAGCGAGGAGCATTCGCCGCTCAATCCAGGCGGGGTCATCGACTTGGACCGTGATTTTTACGGCATCGATGTGCATATCACGGATCAGCGTACGCTCGGCGGAGGGGCCTCTGCAGACGGTGGCGGGCATCGCTTACGACGATATGGAAGAAACGCGCGAGCAGTCTCTGAACTACCTGGGCAGCGACCTCGGGGTGCAGGGCGAACTGCGGCTCAACGAGGCGAATCATGTGTACGACTTCGACCAGTACCTGCAGGCGCAATGGGATCCCGATGCTCTATGGCGCCTGACGGCCGGCGCGCGCAACAACCTGGTGCAGGTGGACTCGCACAACGACATGCCGGATGCCGCGGATCCGGACACCGGGGTTCGCTACACGGCGATCGACCCGGTGGCCGCGGCCCTGTTTCACGCGAGTCCCGCCGTCATTCTCTACGCCTCTTACGGCAAGGGCTTCGAAACCCCGACTTTGAATGATCTCGCTTACCGCTCCACCGACGGCAGCGTGCCGGGACTCAACATCGGGCTGCAACCGGCGCGCAGCGACAATTACGAGGTGGGAGCCAAGACCGCCACGGGTCCCGTGCGCGCGGAACTGGCGGGTTTCTACATCAAGACCCGGGACGAGTTGGCGGTCCAGCAGAATTTCAACGGCCGCACCGTCGAGCAGAACATCGGGGAGACGACGCGCCGCGGGGTGGAACTCACGTTCGATGCATCCTGGCGCGGCGGATTCAGCGCGCGCGTGGCCTACACCTACATTCGCGCGATTGTCGAGGCGGCTTATGGGACCTGCGTGGGCACTCCCTGCAGACCGGCCGTCGTGGAAGCCGGCAGCTACCTGCCTGCCGTTCCGATGAATGCGCTGTACGCCTCGCTCAGCTGGAATGATGCGCCGGCGGGCTTCTCAGCCAGGTTGGAGACGCAGGGCCGAGCGAGAATCTACGCCGACGACCGCAACACGGCCTACGCAGCGGGCTACTGGGAAGAGAACCTCTGGGCGGGCCTCGAGCAGGAGACGAAACATTGGCGATTCAGAGAGTTCGCCCGCGTTGATAATCTGACCAATCGGGCTTACGTCGGCACCGTGATCGTGAATGCGAGCAATGCCCAATATTTCGAGCCGTCGCCCGGCCGGGTCTCATACATTATGTTCAATGCAAGCTGGCGTGTCGACTAAGAACCTTAACGAATATTCATCAGCGGTTGGAGCGCACCGGTGCACCTAACGCCTTGAACGACGTTCTGTGTATAAGGTCTTATGTTTACGAATCCATTGCGCCGCAGCCGTCGACTGGGGCGCAGAGAGGGCAATCATGGGTAAAGGTCATCTGCTAGCCGTCGGAATCCTCGGGTCCGCCCTTCTGGCGGGGGGGCCGGCGTTGGCACAGCATGGCGGAGGCGGCGGCCACAGCGGCGGACATGCGGGCGGTGGCCACGCCTCGTCCGGCCACGTGGGGGGCGGCGCGCATTTTGCGGCACCGAGTCATGTCGGAGGCGTGCATGCCTATTCGTACGGCGGCGCGCGTTCCTATGGCGGCGCGCACTCCTATGGCGGCGCGCACTCCTATGGCGCCTACGGTGGCGGGTATCACGGGGCGACCTACGCGGGGCATCCTGTCTACGGCGGCTATCGCGGCGGCTACGGCGGGTATCACGGCTATTCGACCGGCGCCTATTGGGGCGGCGGCTACTGGCATGGCGGCTACTGGCCGCGCGCCTATTACGGCTTGGGCTACGCATGGTTCCTGCCGGTGCTGCCGCTTGCATACGCCACCTACTGGTACGGCGGCGTTCCGTACTACTACGCCAACGACGTGTACTACACCTGGAATCCGGCCTACGCCGGCTATACGGCGACCGACCCGCCGCCGGTGGTGGATCCCAGCGGGGCGGGCGCCGCAGCGGCGCCCGATGCGCCGGACTCGGGCGCAGACAGCGCGGGCACCGCTTACGGCGGCGCACCCCCGCCGGCCGGCGCACCGCAGGCGGCGGATCCGGCGATGAATGGCCAACAGCCGCGCATCTTCATGTACCCGAAGAACGGGCAGAGCGAGCAACAGCAGTCCATCGACAAGCGCGAGTGCCAGCAATGGGCCGCCCAGCAGGCGGGCCAGGGCGCGGCGAATGCTCCGGACTATCAGAGGGCGCTGGTGGCCTGCGTGGAGGGGCGCGGATACAGCGCGAACTAGCGCGTCAGTTCCAACAATCGACGTTCGCGTTCGGGTCGGTGCCGGTGGCCGACTTGACACCGGCCGACGTGATCGTGAGGCTGGCGCAAGCCGCGTCGTTTACCTGAACCCCGATCGGCAGCGCGGTGATGCTGAAGGTCGCCGGCGCGCCGCCCGGAATGGCGGCCGTGGGCGGTACGGCTGCAATCACCACCGGCGCCTGCACCTGGTAATAGCCGGTTCCCACGGTCACCGGCCATGCGCCGGCGTAGCCCAAGTCCGTGGTCAGCACGCTATATACGTTCTGTGTGGTGAAATAACGCTCCTCCATGCTCGCCAAGTCGAGCAGCGCCGTCTTCGCCTCGGTGCGGTGCGACTTGAGGACGTAGCTGGTGTAGCTTGGAATGGCAATCGAGGCCATGATCCCGACGATGACCATGGCGATGACGAGCTCGAGCAGCGTCATGCCGTGCGATCGACGCCGATGAGTTGCTTGTCGCGTGCTAATGCTCATGCTCCTGATTAGCGCCTCTCGATCCAGGTGAGACGGCTGCCGACGGTGCCGCCGGGCGGATTGACCGACATGAGGGCGCCGACGCCGGACACCGTCTGGGTCACCAGGTAGTTCTGTGTGCCCTGGACAACGATGGACGTGCTGCCGGTGCCGCCCAGGGCGACGCCGCTGACCGCCGTGGTGGTGGTGTTGCCGCTCGTGTCGGTGGTGGTGACGTTCAGGAAGTTGTGGGCCGGAGTGCCGAAGAAGGAATTGGTGAAGGCACCGCCGGTGGCCGGATTGACCGCCATGGTCCAACCGGAGGCCCCGGCCGCAAAACACATCATCGCCGCACTGGCCGGCGGAATGGTGGTGTTGATGATGAACGCGCCATCCTCGAGGGTTGGGTTGTACGTCACCTGTTCATAGACCACCGGCGCGCTGGCGTATTGAGCATTTCCGGTTTGTGGATCGGCCGGATCCGGCGTGTACGCATTCCCGGAAACCAATTTGATGTACCACCCGAATTGGGTACACCCGGTCGTGTCCGCATAGCACACCGGAAGGCTGCTCAAGGTCCGATAATCGCTGCCGGTGCCTGCGACGGTGGCGGTGTACGGACCGCCGATGGTCTGCTGCACGAGATTTCCGGTACCCGAGAGCGGCGTCATCGGCGCGGCGATTCCTCCGCCCGGCAGGCTGGTGTACTTCACGATCGAGGCCGTGTTCCACCCGGTGAGATTCCAGTCCCAAACGCCGTAGAGGCTCTGCTGTGACGTCAAGAACGTGGGGCCGGAAAAATTGGTCATCGGCGTTTGCAGGCCGGTTCCAAACTCGACGAGGACGCGAGGATTGACGGCGCCGGCAACGGAGGCGACCACCACTTTGGTGCTGATGGGCTGTCCGCCGGGCGTGGTGTACAGCGGAGTCGGCGAACCGCCGCCCCCTACAGCCGCGTTGATGGAAACGCCGCCGGCGTTCACCACCCCCCAATTGACGGGATTGGTGCTGGTGAGGTCGAAGCGCCAGACATTGCCAAACAAGTCTCCGGCGTACACGTAGTCGGTGATGTGATCGCCGTCGAGATCGGCAGGCGTGGTGTAGTCGATGCCGTTGGGGCTGCCCGGCGAGCCGGTGGTCGTGCTGAGGTAGTAGAACGTGATATTGCCGGGGCCGGCGACAGGGTCGACGAGCATCACGTAGATGCCGGCGTCGCCCGACGCACTCGACTGTCCGTTGCCGAACACCGCGCCCCAGCTGCCGTTGTGAAAGCGGCGGATCTGCGGCACGCCGTAGGTTTTTCCGAGACTGTTGCTGCAATTCGCCACATTCGCGCAGTTCAAGTTGGCGACGGTCACGGGCCCGCCCCCCGTGTTGATCGTTTGCGTGCTCCACTCGCCGATCACGGTCGTCGCGGGCCCGGCCGGCGTCGCTCCACTGGCGGTCTCGCCGAAGTTGATGCCGCCCACCAGTCCGGGATTGGTGATGTCGAGGGCGTAGATGGCGCTGCCGCCGGCTCCCAGGCCGCCGATCAGCCAGGTATGCCATTGACCCTGGTAGAACAGATCTCCGGTGCCCGGAGTGGCGTCGACAGAGAACTGATGTCCGTACTGCGGGTCCGAATAGTTGTTGGGTGCGAAGTTCGCATTCTGGATGCTGTTGACGATGTAGCCCGGCACGTAGGCCATGACCTCATAACCGTCGTTGGCGGCGGCCTGATAAGCCGTCGGGGAACTGAAATATCCGGATCTGAAGCCGTGCAGCATGCCGTCGTTGGCGCCCGCGTAGACGACGTTGGTGCGGGTGAGCATGCCCGCAGCCGAGGCGAAAGTGGCGTAGGTCTGCCCGGCGTTTTCCGCCATGGGGTCGCCCGCGGCCGGCGGGTATTTATCCACCCAGGTGTTCGGATACGGCGCATTCGGCGGTCCCACCCAGGTGGGACTTGAATCGATGATGTCCCCGAGCACGCTGGCGCGGTCGCGAAAGACGCCTTGATACGTGGTGCTGAAGCCCGCCAGCGGCGTTTGCTCATTGCTGCGGTCGCCGCGCAGGTAATCCAGCCGCGACGAGGGCAGGGGCGGCGACGGCCAGGTCGTGCCGTCGCCCGAGTCGAGCAGGGACTGTTCGTTCGCGGCGGCAAGCGGCCAAGTGGTGCTCAGGCTGGCGTATTCGAACGGGATGCCGCTCGATCCGTTCCAGCTGAATACGACCCGCACGAGGTTGCTCTCGGCGGGTGTCGGGCCCGGCGGCGCGTTCGGGTTGTTGCCGCAATTGGCGCCCGTAACCCCGGTCAGCACACAGGATGCATCCCAATTGATGGTGGAACTGATGGCCAGGTCATTCGGATTGGGGTCGCCCACCGGCTCACCCAGGTACTGCGATGTCAGCGAGCCCGCCAAGGTGGTCGGATTGTAGTACGCGAAGTACACCTGGGTGGTGCCCGCCTGAACCTTCGCCGTCTGCCGCTGGTTGAGGCCGGCGGAGCTTTGCGACGCATTCTGCGGCGTCGCCTGGAAGCACATGATCTCGTGAATGTTGCGGCTGCCGCCGGTGGAGCCTGCGAAACCGAATCGCACGCTGGCGGGTATGGGCACCGTCCCGCCCTGGGTGATGTCCTGGTTGGTGATCACGTTCAGCAGCGCGCCGCCGTTGTAGCTGTACGAAAGGCTCAGCAGCCCGGCGGGTGTGACCGTGAGGTTGTACGTGATGGGCACACCTTGCCCGCGCATCGTGGCCGCCTCGTTGGCGAGCGGCTTTGTAGCCGGCAGTACCGAGAAGGCGTTGGCAATGGCGGCGTAGTCGTTCAGTGGGATCGCCGTTTGCACGGGCGCCGCCGGATTACTGTAGTCCCAGACGAAACCCGTGCGGCAGGTCGCTTGAACGGCCGCGGCCCCCTGCGCATTGGTCAACGTCGACGGATACTGGGTTGGATAGTTTGCATTCAACCAGCTCCAGGTCGTGCTGCCGGCGCCGCGCAGACCGATCCTCATGGGCACGTAGTTGTAGCCCGTCGAGGTGTTGTCGCCCTGGTTCAAGAAGTTTCCGAACTCATCGATCCCGAGCCCGAGAAACCCTCCCTGCAGTCCGTCGTAGCCGCGCGGAATGCCGCTGCCTCTCAGCGTTCCGTTGAAATTCACGTTCGAGCAGGTATAGCCCAAGCTGCCGCCGAATGCGCCGACATCCGCGGGATAGCTGGAGTCCTGCAGGAAGAAGCTCATGCCGTCGGCGCCATCGTGGCCGCCGCCGCCGGAGTTGCCTTCGTAAGTGACCGTGGTGAAGGAGATCTGCAGGCCCGGGGCGGCTACGCCGGTCAGCGGAAACGTAAAATTGGACAAAATGGCGCCGGTTTGCGCGAACCAATCGGTGAAGCGCAGCGCGCCGCTGTTGACGGCATCCGGCAGCACGCCCGTGCTGCCGCCGAACTGCGATGGATAGAGCGGAGTGCCGGCGTAATAGGGCAATCCGATACAGGCGGGATTGGCGGCCGTACTGGTGCCCGCCGTGCCCGCGGTCAGGCAGGCGCCGGTGACGAACATCCACGAGTTCGTGGTCGCGGTGCCGGTGAAATTCTCCGTGCACGTCGGCGGGCACTGCGCCAACACCGCCGCGGGAACGAGTCCCATCAGCATGAGCGCGGCTACGATCCATTTGGTATTCATCACTGGCCTCCCAAATCCTTGACGCTTTGCTGGACGAGATAGGTGCTCTCGACGACCGCCACGGTATCGGGGCTTCCCGCATAGCCGGCGGCGTCGATCTGATACACGCTGCCGAGGCCGTTCGGCGAGGGTCCGAGGTAAGAAATGTAGAACGTGGGCGTGTAGTAATACGCATCCTGGCCACCGGCGGTGGTGATGTTCATGGCCGTGGGCGCGCCGGGAGAGTAGCTCACGCCGACGCTCCAGGGCATCGGCTGGCTTGCCGCATTGGTCATGACGTTCGAACAGACTTGGGCCGCCGGGGCCACCATCAAGGGTGGTGCACAGTTGATCCCGTTGCTGCCGTTGCCGCTCGCCAGCCACCATTCCGCATACTCCTCGGCGGTTTCGGCGGCATTGAGCGCGCGGTGCTTCTCGCGCACGTTGCCGGCGATTTTCTCGTCCAAGCCGAAGCTGCGGAACATGCCGACGGCCAGGATGGTTACCACGATCAGCAGCAACAGCGAGGTGATCAGCACCATTCCTCGCTGCGGCGGCCGACGATGAGAGCTCTTCCCGATCATGTGGTGACGCCCGTTTTGTTCATGATGTCGACGACTCTGGTAAACGCGATCGTTTGCGGGGTGTTCACGGTCGTCTGCCCGGCGAGGGTCCCATACAGCGGGTTGACGAAGGTCAGGGTGATCTTCACCGAGACGACGTTGCCCCAGTAGTTGTCGGCGGTTACCGTGGCTGCATCCAGATAGGTGTCCGCCGAGCCGTTGCTCACGGCCGGATTGGTCTGCACACCGTAATAGATCTGCAGCTGCGTCACGCCGCTCACCAGGTGCACCGTGGTGGTGGTGCCCGCCGCGCTGTCGTTCAAGACGCAAATCAGGTCGAAGGAGCCGGGAGCGGCACCGGCGCCGACACTGAAGGTATTGGTGAAGGTCGTCGGGTTCTGGCTCGCATTGCCCGTGCAATTGATGGTGTTGTCGGGGGACGCGGGCGGTACGACCACGGTTCCGGCGGTTGCATATCGAATCGTGATGCTGTTGCCCGGGGCCGGGTCCCCGTAGTTTCCCGTGCCGACGACGGTTTGTCCGGCGAACGTGTAGGGGCCGATGACGGGAAACATGCTGACGCCGGTGTTCACCGTGGGATTCGGAAAATATCCCGCCGATTGAATCACGTCGGCGATCAGGGTCATCGCCACTCGCTCGTTGTCCTGAAGCATCGAGAGCCCGCTTTGAACGCCGGCCGTGCGTTTCATGGCCTGCACGAGCGTCAGCAATCCTCCCGCCAGGAACAGCGAGATGAGGACCGCGATCATCAGCTCGACCAGGGTGAATCCGCGAGGTATGCGTATATGATGCTTCATGGCTGCACGTACAGCACGTAGGTCGGCGCCTGCAGCGCGTTGATGTTCGTCTGCTGAGCGTTGGCCGCGACCGCGTTCTCAGTCCACTGGATCTGGATGGTGCAGGTGACCGGTGTGCCGACCCCCGTGGTGCACGCGATGGTCGAAAAAGAACCCGGCAGCAGGCTCTGCAGCGCGAGCGCCCATTGCTGCACGTCATAGGCAGCCATCTGGTTCGCGGTGCAGCTGAGTGCGCCTGGGACCAAGCAGGCCACGGCGGGAATGGCGGCCAATAAAGGATCGCCCGAGACGATGGTGGTCGCGGCGCTGGTTACCGTGACCGTGGTCGAGGCCGGCGCCAGGCCCGCCGCCCAATAGCCGCGATTGGCGTGCATGGCCGCGGCCAGACTGGACGCCTGGATGGCGGCGAGCGATCGGGAACTCGCGACGGAGGTGCTCACCACCGCGAGCGATTCCATCTTGGCAAGGCCCAGGAGGCCGACCGCACAAACCACCAGCGCCACCATGACCTCCACGAGACTGAAGCCCTGACCACGCCGCATCGCGCTCATGCCACGCTCGCTCATGTGCAATTGCCCACCGTGGCTTTCTCGGTGCTCAGCATGCCCACCGGCGTGATCGCGAGGCAGCGGGTCCAGGCAGGGTTGCCGGTGGAGTCGTGCAGCAGCATGGTCACCGTCACCGCGGCATTCGTGGACGCGTAGCCTTCGCGATTGAAGGTGATCGCGCTGAACGCTCCGTTGTCGGGGACGAAGGTGTCGGTGGAGCTGAATGCGCTCTGTGCCCGCAATACAGCTTCGTTGGCGTCCACGACTTGATTGGCGTTCGAATCCAGAAACACGATCCAACCGCTCTGCCACGCAGTGCCGCCGTTGCAGTTCTGGCCGTCGGTCGACGCACACACGGTGACCGGCAATCCCTGTTTGATCGCCATGCTGCGCGCGTACTGCATGTCGCCGAGCAGGCCGTTGACTTCGGTGGAAACTCGGTTCGAGACGGTGACATATTGGAAGGACGGAACTCCGATCAAGAGCAGAATAGCGGAGATCGCTATGACCATCAGAAGCTCGGTGAGCGTGAAGCCCGACATCGACCGCTTGTTTACGATCTCGTCCATGGGTGGAATCCTAGCGAGGCAAACTTGCTCGAACCTGACGGGAGCGCTCTGGATGCCTAAATTGTGACGCCGTTCGCAATTTTGGGGTTAAAAATCCGCGCGAAGATGACGAGGGCTCTTGACGCGCCTAAGAAAGTGAGATGCGATCTGCAAACGCGGGGAAGATAAGTCTAACGCCGATTCAGGGAAACTGCAGCATCACCTTCGTGCCCACGCCGCCTCGCCCCGAGCCGATCGAGAGGGACGCGCCGTATAGCCCGGCGATCTCATCGACGATGGCAAGCCCCAAACCGCTGCCGTGCCCGGGTGAGTTGGGCAGCCGATAGAAGCGCTGGCGCACGCGCTGCGCGCTCGCCCTCCGGGATCCCGGGGCCGGTATCTTCCACCGCGATATACGCCTTGCCGTCGCGGGCGCCGGCGCTGACGGTGACTGTGCCTCCGGCGGGCGTGTACTTGAGTGCATTGTCGACGAGATTGCTGAGCAGATCGTCGAGCAGCGAGGGATCGGCCAGAACCGACACCGGCTGCGTCTCGGCGCCCAGATCGATGTTCGACTGCAGCGCACGGTCAAAGAACTTGGCGATGACTTCAGCCGACGATCGTATGAAGCCCTATGGTTTGGTTCTTGGCGGCGATATTCACCGAGGGATCGGCGCGCGCCAAGGTGAGCAATTGGTTGGCCGAATGCGCCAATTGCCGGATCCCCTCCTGCAGGGTCGACAGGCGATTCTTGATCGGCGCGGCAGCGGGCTCCGCGGCGAGAAGCTCCAGCTGCGCCTGCATGCCGGTGATCGGCGTGCGCAATTGGTGCGCGGTGTTGGCAATGAACTGCTGCTGCGATTGCACCGCAGTGCGCAGCATCAGAAACAGCCGGTTGAGCGTGACGACGACGGGGGCGATTTCGCGCGGCACGGCGATTTCATCGATCGGGCGCAAGTCGAGGGCGGAGCGCTGGGCGATTTCGTCGCGCAGCCGCCTTACCGGCCTCAGCCCGAGCTGAATGCCGACCCAGACCAGCACCAGCGTGATGTCGAGCTGCACGAAATCCCACAGCAGGGTGCTCATCAGGCCAAAGCGGGCCGCTGGCTCGGTGGCGGGCCGAATATCCGCCACGGTGAGGATGATGACGCCGGCCCGGGTGTCGAATCGGGTCGCGAGCGTGCGCACGTTGCGGCCGCCCACGCGGGCCATGGCAAAAACCTGGGCCGTGGCGTCGGTCATCGGAACCAGCGGGAGCTGCGCATCGCCGAGCAGCAGGCGTCCCTGCGCGCCGCGCACCGCGTACGCGATGGAGTCGGGAGCGGGCAGGGGCGGCTTGGCGCGCGAATTGGTATCGAGCGACACCTGATCGGGCTCGATCTGCAGGTGCGTCATCAAGGCGTTTGCAGCCTCCTTCAGCCGCCGGTCGCTGCTGATCACTCCCGGCGCAACACTGTTGAAGTAGTGCACCAATGCTCCGCACAGCGACAGCAGCATGAGCGGTACCGCCAGCCAGAGCACCAACTGGCGGCTGATCGACGAGCTCACGTGGTCTTCGCTTCTTCCAATCGATATCCCAGGCCGCGAAGACTGCGGATCACCGCGGCATTGCCGAATTTGGCCCGCAATCTCGAGATGTGCACTTCGACCGCGTTCGGCGTGATGTCCTGCTCGGGACCGGCGAGGGCTTGCTGCACCTTTTCCTTCGAGACGATTTGACCGGTGCGGCGCACCAGGCATTCGAGGACCAGCCATTCGCGCGCCGTCAGTTCGATTTCGGCCTCATCGATGCACAGCCGCCGGCCCAGCAGGTCGACGCTCATGCGATTGAGCTTGATGATGCCGTTGATGGCACCGCTCGAGCGGCGCATCAGCGCGCGACAGCGCGCCGCGAGTTCGGCCGGTTCGAACGGCTTGCTCAAAAAATCATCTGCACCGATATCGAGCGCCTTGACCTTGTCGGTGAGGGTGCAGCGCGCGGTCAGGACCAGAGTCGGAATGGTTTTGCCTGCGCTGCGCAACCGGCGAACCAGGGTCAATCCATCCGCACCCGGCAGGCCGACGTCGATGACCGCGAGCGCGAACTCCTCGGTCGCGAGCGCCGACTGCGCCGCTTCGGCGCTGCCGACGCGCAGCACGGCATAATTGGCCGCCGACAAGCCACGAGTGATGGCGTCGGCGACGATGTCATCGTCTTCAACCAGCAACAGCCGCACGACCGCCCTGCACTCCGGAATCAGCCACGCTAGGAGCCGGCCGCACTGCCGTCCGTGTCGTTCGTCGCGGCGCGATCGGGGGCGAACGGGGCGCGCTTGGGCGGAATCAAGGTGCGCAGCTTGGCTTCATAGGCCTTCGCGAACGCCTCCGTGAACAGGTGAGGGAAGCCATCTGCCGGGCGCTGCGCGAGGCCCGCGAACATCTCGGCGTACAGTTCCCAATACTTCGACTTGTTCTGCGTGCCGAACACGCCGCGTTTGGTGGCGCGATCGAAGCGCTCTTCCAGCTCCTTCGGATCGACCCGGCCCAGGAATTCCTCGAACGCGGCGCGCGTGGCGGCGAACGTTGCGGCGTTCTGCGCCTTGAGCTCGCGGAAATTTTCGCGAATCGCTTCGACCGAGCCGGCACGCGTCGACACCGTCGTCAACAGGCGCACCAGCGCTTCATCGACGCCGTGGGCCAAATTCAGGGGGGAATCCGGGCCGTCCTTCGGCGCGGCCGAGATCCGGAATCGATTGCGGAACTCGTTCAGGCCGTGGTTGAGGTCCATGAGTCCGAGCACGGCTTCGCGCAGCAACTGGCCTGCGAGCTGCAGCGCCCCGGCGCGCGCTTCGGGTGTGATGGTGCGCGGATCCACGCCCGCGCCGCGGCAAAACGAGGCAAGCCCAAGATCGAAGTCGCCCTCGTAGAGCGCCGGATTCTGCGGGCGCGGCGGGGGCGCCATGGCGGCGGCGAGGTCCTCGACCTTGAGCGGGCGGGTCATCATGTGCCAGGGGGTGCCGGAAGCCTCTTGCGCCGCCGGGGGCGGCGCTGCGCGCGGCGGGGTCACGGCCTGGCCATATGCGTCTCGCGGACGAACACCGGATTCCACGGCCAATTGGTCGCTGGGCTCCAGCAGCTGACTGAGATCGAGATCCGCGCCCAGGTCGTTGGCCGTGGACTTCTTGATCGCCGCGGAAGGAGCCTGGCCGTCGTACGCGACAATGGCGCCCGGGTCGGGCGGGAAATCATTGCTTTTGTCGATCGTGACCAGCAGTTCGTACTCGCCCAGGCGGATGTAGTCGCCGTCCTTCAGCACATAGTCGTGGTACTTGCCGAGCGGCACCTGCGCGCCGTTGACATAGGTTCCGTTCGAGCTGGTGTCGACCAGGACATACGCACCGGCTCTGAAATCGATGCGCACGTGTTTCCCCGAGAGGTAACGGTCAGGGTCGGGTAGAATCCACGCATTATCCGTGCCGCGCCCGATGGTCCCGCCGTGCACGCCGAACACTTTGGTAGAGTGCTGCCCCAACCGGATTGCATGTTCGCTGACAACGCTCAAGCGCAAGGTCATTATTGCATCCTAAAACGGGTCAAAAGGTTTGCGCTAAGTCCCCGTATAATATGGTGAAATGTAACAATGCTGGGAGCCTCCTAAATGGCCGCGAGTCACATTTTTAAGGTTCTGTTCGTCAATCAGGGCAAGGTATACGAGATCTACGCCCGCAAAGTGAGTCACGGTAGCCTATTCGGCTTCATCGAGGTCGAAGAACTGGTGTTCGGCGAGCGCTCAAGCGTGGTGGTCGACCCCGCGGAGGAGAAGATAAAGGCCGAATTCAACGAAGTAAAGCGCACCTACCTGCCCATGCATTCGGTATTGCGCATCGATGAGGTGAAGAAACAGGGACAGGCCAAGATCGTGGCGCTGGAGGGCTCGAACGTGTCTCAGTTCCCGATGCCCATCTACAGCCCGGGAGGGGACTCGAACGCCCGCAAATAGGCAGGATCTGTTAGAATCTCACATGTTCAGTTTGCTCGGCGCACCCGCGCTGTCGCAATTCCGCATCGATAAACTGCTGCACTCGTTGCAGGCGCGAAATGCGCGTGCGCTCGCGGTATCCTCGCGGCTGATCCATTTCGTCGACGCGGCGCAGCCGCTCAGCGAGTCCGAACTCGAATTGCTCGGCAAATTGCTGACCTATGGGCCGCGCGCGCACCTGCAGGCGGAGCGCGGCCAGCGGCTGCTCGTCACCCCGCGCGTGGGCACCGTGTCGCCCTGGTCGAGCAAGGCCACGGATATCGCTCAGGTGTGCGGGCTGAAGAGCGTACGGCGCCTGGAGCGCGGCACGCTGTATTTCATCGACGCGGCGACACGGCTCACCGATGCGGAACTGCTCGATCTCGGCGCGCTGCTGCACGATCGCATGACCGAATCGCTCTTCATCGACACCGTCGACCCGGTGGGATTGTTCCATGCCGCGGCGGCGCCGCGCCCGCTGCGGGCGGTGACTCTCGGCGAGGACGGCCATGCCGCGCTCGGACGCGCCAACGCCGCCTGGGGCCTCGCCCTGTCGAGCGCCGAAATCGACTATCTGGTGGCCGCCTTCGGCGAACTCGGGCGGGATCCGACGGATGTCGAGCTGATGATGTTCGCGCAGGCGAATTCCGAGCACTGCCGACACAAGATATTCAACTCTCAGTTCATCGTCGACGGCGCGCACATGCCGATGTCGCTGTTCGAGATGATTCGCGCCACCTACGCTGCGAATTCCGCGGGAGTGCTGTCCGCCTATCGGGACAACGCAGCCGTCATCGAAGGCCCCCGGGCCGTGCGGTTTTTCCCGGACCCGGCGACGCAGCGCTACGGGGGCGTCGACGAACCCGTCGACATCTTGATGAAGGTGGAGACCCACAACCATCCCACCGCCATTTCACCATTTCCCGGCGCCGCGACCGGTTCGGGCGGCGAGATTCGCGATGAGGGCGCCACGGGCATCGGCGCCAAACCGAAGGCGGGATTGACCGGCTTTTCCGTGTCGAATCTGCACATCCCGGGCATGCAGCAGCCGTGGGAAGCGGATTTCGGCAAGCCTGAGCGGATTGCCTCAGCGCTCGACATTATGATCGCAGGCCCCCTGGGGGCGGCGGCATTCAACAACGAGTTCGGCCGCCCGGCGGTCTGTGGCTACTTCCGCACCTTCGAACAGCCGGCCGCGCCGGCCGACCGCGCCAGGGCGCGGGGCTATCACAAGCCGATCATGATCGCCGGCGGCCTCGGCAACGTACGCCGCAGCGATGTCGAGAAGCGGGAAGTCGCGCTGGGCGCACCGCTCGTCGTGCTCGGCGGACCCTCGATGCTGATCGGCATGGGCGGCGGAGCCGCGTCCTCGGTCGGCAGCGGCCAGAGTTCATCGGACCTGGATTTTGCTTCGGTGCAGCGGGGCAACCCGGAAATTCAGCGCCGCGCACAGGAGGTCATCGACCGCTGTTGGGCGCAGGGGCCGGCGAATCCGATTCTCTTGATTCACGACGTCGGCGCCGGCGGGTTGTCGAATGCCCTGCCCGAGGCCATCGCGCACAGCCACCGGGGCGGCAGGATCGATTTGCGCAAGATTCCAAGCGCCGAACCCGAACTGTCGCCCATGGAGATCTGGTGCAATGAGGCGCAGGAGCGCTACGTGCTCGCGCTGGTTCCGGGGAGCGTCGAGCGGTTCGCGGCATTGTGCGAGCGCGAACGATGCCCCTTTGCGGTGGTGGGGGAGATCACCGGCGACGGGCGGCTGCGCGTGACCGATCCGATGCTCGCGACGATGCCGGTCGATATGCCCGTCGAAGTGCTGCTCGGCCGGCTGCCGCGCACGACCCGCAGCGTGCACAGCGTACCGAGGAGCCGCGCAGCGCTGTCGACCGCCGGTGCGAGCATCGCCGAATCGCTGGATCGCCTGCTGTGTCTGCCGACGATCGCGGACAAGTCGTTTCTGATCACGATCGGCGATCGCACGGTGGGCGGACTGATCAGCCGCGATCAGATGGTGGGCCCTTGGCAGGTACCGGTCGCGGACGTCGCGGTCACCTTGAGCGGCTACGAGGGCTACACCGGCGAAGCCATGGCGATGGGGGAGCGGGCGCCGGTTGCGCTGCTCGACGCACCGGCATCGGGCCGCCTGGCCGTGGGCGAGGCAATTACCAATATCATCGCGGCCGACGTGCAGCGGCTCACCGACATTCGACTGTCCGCGAACTGGATGGCGGCGTGCGGCGAGCCGGGCGAGGATGCCGACCTGCATGCGACGGTGCGCGCGGTGAGCCTGGAACTGTGCGCGGAGCTCGGCATTACCATCCCGGTCGGAAAGGATTCGCTTTCGATGCGCACCGCGTGGAGCGACGCGCACGGCGCGCACTCCGTCATCGCCCCGGTATCGCTCGTCGTGTCGGCGTTCGCGCCGGTCGCTGACGCGCGCCGCACGCTCACCGCGCAGCTCGATCTGTCGCAGGCCTCGCGCCTGCTGCTGATCGACTTGGGGGCCGGCAAGAATCGCCTGGGCGGATCGTGCTGGGCGCAGGTATTCGAGGAGCGCGGCGGCGCGCCTGCGGATCTGGATTCGCCGGGATTGCTGCGCGATTATTTTGCGGCCGTGCTGCGAGCTGAAGGATCAGGGGCTTTTGCTCGCCTATCACGACCGCTCGGACGGCGGACTGCTGGTGACGCTGCTGGAGATGGCTTTTGCCGCGCACTGCGGTCTGGACATCACTCTCGGGTCCGGGGAGGATGCGATCGCGGCGTGTTTCGCAGAGGAACTCGGCGCGGTGGTGCAGGTGCCGTCGGCGTGCGTAGGGCAGGTGCGCCACATTCTAGAGCGCCGCGGACTCAACGCGCACTGCAAGGAGGTCGGCGAGCCCGTGTCCGGCTGCACGGTGCAAGTGCGCCTCGATGGACGGGTGGCGTTTGCGGCGTCGCGCGTCGACCTGCACCGCCGCTGGAGCGAGGTGTCGTATCGCATGCAGGCGCTGCGCGACAATCCGGAATGCGCCCGCGAAGAGTATTCCCGCCTGCTCGATGCGCACGACCCGGGCTTGCACGCGGCATTGAGCTTCGACCCCCGGGAGGACATCGCGGCGCCGTATATCGTCGGCGCGGCGCGGCCCGCACTGGCGGTGCTGCGTGAGCAGGGTGTGAACAGTCAGACGGAAATGGCGGCGGTTTTCACGCGCGCCGGGTTCGACGCCTATGACGTGCACATGACCGACATTCTGGCGCGGCGCGTGCGCCTGGCGCGCTTTCATGGGCTGGTCGCCTGCGGCGGCTTCTCCTACGGCGACGTGCTGGGGGCGGGCGAGGGATGGGCCAAATCGATCCTCTTCAATCCGCTGGCTCGGGACGAATTCGCGGCCTTCTTCGGGCGCGATGCCACGTTCACCCTGGGCGTATGCAACGGCTGCCAGATGCTGTCGGCGCTGAAGGAGCTGATTCCCGGCACCGACGGCTGGCCGCGCTTCGTGCGCAACCGATCCGAGCAGTACGAGGCGCGCGTGTGTCTGATGCAGGTGCCACGCTCGAATTCCGTGCTGTTTTCCGGCATGGACGGGTCGGTGCTGCCGATTGCTGTGGCGCACGGCGAGGGCTTCGCGGAATTCGGAAGCCAGTCAGGGCCCGGCAAGCTGCTCGAGCAGGGCAGGGTGACGCTGCAGTACGTCGACAATCATGATGAGCCGACCGAGCGGTACCCGTTCAATCCGAACGGCTCACCGCTGGGCGTCGCCGGAGTGTGCAGCGCCGATGGCCGGGTCACTGCCGTCATGCCACACCCCGAGCGGGTGTTTCGCACGGTGCAAAACTCATGGGCACCGAAGGCATGGTCCGAGGACGGCGGCTGGATGCGCCTGTTTCGCAATGCCCGGGCGTACGTCGCTTAGGCTCCTTAGCCCGGGCTCGCCGCGGAACTCGAGACGGGCTCCTTAGGGCGGAGTCTCGCATCTCAAAGCGCCGGCGTCGGCCTGCACGGGCGCCACGAACTTGCGAAAATTCATCGCCTGCAGCAGCCGCGCCTTGCGGACGAAAGTTTGATAGAGCAGGTCGCGCATGACTTCGAGCAGGATCCCGGCGCGCTCGGCATCGAGGTGCGGATGGTTCGGCCACGGGTCGCTGTCGCTGCCGAACAGCACGCTGCGCAGTGCGGCAAAGTTCTCGTCATCGAGCTCGGCGAGCGTGCGAATCTCCTGCAGGGTATCGAACAATTCCAGCTTGCCGCGCTCACCGAGCTCGCGGAACAGCGATTGTGCCGTGCGCCGGCTCATGGATCCGAACGCATTGAAGCAGCCTGCCGCATAGCAGCTGAGCGCCTCTTTGAACAGACCCTCAGCCTCTTCGGGCAGATAAGTCAGCGGAAAATTCTCGCGGGCGCGTTCGACCTCGACGTAGTTCGGCGCGAGCTCAATTCGCTGGGCCGTATAGTTCCTGACGAAAAACTTGAGAAATACCGGCTCGCCGCACGCATCGCATTGGAACACAATGCCGATCTGCTTCGGCTTGCGACGGCTGAGATCCTCGAATTTAGGGACCGCGGCCGGCGTCAGATGAGTCAGCGTTTGGCAATGCGGGCAGGTCAGCGCGATGCCCTGGTATTCGACGTGCAATTCATCTTGCGGTGTGATGTAGATGCTCATGTTCCTCAACCCGTCAATGGCTTGTAACGAATTCGGTGCGGCTGCATGGCATCCTCGCCCTTGCGCCGTTTGTGGTCCTCGACGTACTCCTGGTAGTTGCCCTCGAACCATATCACTTGTGAGTCGCCCTCGAACGCAAGTATGTGAGTCGCGATGCGGTCGAGGAACCAGCGATCGTGCGAAATCACCACCGCGCAGCCGGGGAAGGCCACCAGCGCCTCCTCCAGAGCGCGCAGCGTCTCGATGTCGAGATCGTTGGTGGGTTCGTCGAGCAGCAGCACGTTGCCGCCGGCCTTCAGCACCTTGGCGAGATGTACGCGATTGCGTTCGCCGCCGGACAGATCGCCGATGAATTGCTGCTGCTGCACACCCTTGAAATTGAAGCGTCCGACGTAGCCTCGCGACGAGGTCTCGTAGCTGCCGACCTTGATTAAGTCAAGTCCGCCGGAGATCTCCTGCCACACGGTGTTCTTGTCGTTGAGCGCCTGGCGCGATTGATCCACATAGGCGAGCTTGACGCTGGGACCCAGCCGAATCTCGCCGGCATCGGGCTTCTCCACGCCGGTCAGCATTCGAAAGAGGGTCGTCTTACCCGCGCCGTTGGGGCCGATGATGCCGACGATGCCGCCGGCGGGAAGGCTGAAGCCCAAGGCTTCGATGAGCAACCGGTCGCCGAAGCCCTTGCGCACGTTCTTGCATTCGATGACCAGATCCCCCAGGCGGTCGCCGGGAGGAATGTAGATTTCGTTGGTTTCGTTGCGCTTCTGGAACTCCTGCGAAGCGAGCTCCTCGTAGCGCTGCAGGCGCGCCTTGGACTTGGCCTGGCGCGCCTTCGGATTGGTGCGGACCCATTCGAGTTCGCGCTTGAGCGCCTTCGCAAGCGCGTCCTGCTGGCGCTCTTCCTGCGCGAGACGCTGCGCCTTTTGTTCCAGCCAGGAGGAGTAATTGCCCTGCCACGGAATTCCATGACCCCGGTCCAGCTCCAGAATCCATTCGGCCACATTGTCGAGAAAATACCGGTCGTGCGTGACCGCGATGACGGTGCTCGGATACTCCTCGAGAAAATGCTCGAGCCAGGCGACCGACTCCGCATCCAAATGGTTGGTGGGCTCGTCGAGCAGCAGCATGTCGGGCTTGGACAGGAGCAGCCGGCACAGGGCGACGCGGCGCTTTTCGCCGCCGGACAATTTGCCGACCAGCGCGTCCCAGGGCGGCAGGCGCAGCGCATCGGCGGCAATTTCGAGCTTGCGCTCGAGTTCCCAACCGCCGACTGCGTCGATTCTGTCCTGCATCTTCGCCTGCTCTTCCATGAGCTTGTTCATTTCCTCATCCGACATCGGCTCGGCAAAGCGGTCGCTGATTGCATTGAAGCGATCGATCAGCCCCTGCACGTCGCCCACGCCCTCGCCGACCACCGAGCGCACCGTCTTGGTCTCGTCGAGCACGGGCTCCTGCGGCAGGTAGCCCACCTTGATGCCAGCCTGGGCGCGGGCTTCGCCCTCGATTTCCTTGTCCACCCCGGCCATGATCTTCAGCAGCGTCGACTTGCCCGAGCCGTTGAGTCCAAGCACGCCGATCTTCGCTCCGGGGAAGAAGCTCAAGCTGATGTCGCGCAAAATGATGCGCTTGGGTGGCACGACCTTGCCAACCCGGTTCATTGTGTAGATGAACTGAGCCATGTACCGCCTATGCAGAACTACCTGGAGGGGGGAGGCTTGGGATTATCCGCGAGCGGCGGAGACTTGTCACGGCGATTAGGCAGCCCGTAGGGAGGCGCCCCGGTCAGCAAGCCGATCGCGGACACACTAGGGAACCTCGGACGCATCGGCTACAATTAGCGGCTGTTTATTCGAGGGCATCATGTTCAACTCCAAGATGACGATCGCCGATTTCGACCCCGAGCTTGCCGATGCCATAGCGAACGAGCGCAGGCGCCAAGAGGACCACATCGAGCTCATCGCATCGGAAAATTACACCAGCCCGCGCGTGCTGGAAGCGCAAGGCTCGGTGCTCACGAACAAGTACGCCGAGGGCTATCCCGGCAAGCGCTACTACGGGGGCTGCGAATACGTCGACATCGCGGAAACTTTGGCCATCGAGCGCGCCAAGAAATTGTTCGGAGCGGCATACGCGAACGTGCAGCCGCATTCGGGCTCGCAGGCGAATGCTGCGGTGTATCTCGCGCTGCTCAATCCCGGCGATGCCATTCTCGGTATGAGCCTGGACCACGGCGGCCACCTGACGCACGGCGCAAAGGTCAATTTCTCGGGGAAGCTGTTCAAGGCCGCCCAATATGGGATCAAATCCGACACTGGCGAGATCGACTACGGCCAAGTGGACCGCCTGGCGCAGGAGCATCGGCCCAAACTGATCGTAGCCGGCTTTTCAGCCTACTCGCGCGCCATAGACTGGGCGCGGTTCCGCGCGATAGCCGACTCGGTGGGCGCGTATTTCATGGTGGATATGGCGCACGTCGCAGGCCTGGTCGCCACCGGTTTGTATCCGAATCCGCTGCCTTTCGCCGACGTGGTGACCACCACCACCCACAAAACTCTGCGCGGTCCGCGCGGTGGTCTGATTCTCGCGCGGCCGCACGAGGAGCTGCACAAGAAATTCAATTCCATGGTGTTCCCGGGAACCCAGGGCGGACCGCTGATGCACGTCATCGCCGCAAAAGCGGTGGCGTTCCTTGAGGCGTTGCAGCCGGAATTCAAGGCCTATTCGACCCAGGTCGTTTCGAACGCGCGAGTCATGACCCGCGTTTTGCAAAAGCGCGGCTACAAGATCGTGTCCGGCGGCACGGACAATCATCTATTCTTGCTGGATCTGGTCGACAAGAACATCACTGGAAAGGACGCCGACGCCTCCTTGGGGCGGGCGCACATAACGGTGAACAAGAATGCGGTGCCCAATGATCCGCGGCCTCCGGCCGTGACGAGCGGCCTTCGAATCGGAACGCCGGCGGCGACCACGCGCGGGTTCAAAGAGCCCGAGGCGGAGCAATTGTCCCATTGGATCGCCGATGTGCTCGATCACATGGGAGATGAGTCCACGGTGAACCGCGTGCGCGCCGAAGCGACGGCGCTGTGTCGGCGGTTCCCCGTGTATGGCTGAAAATGACGCGGTCCGCATCGGGACCGCCTTGGGAGCCCGTCTGAGTATTCCGCGTGGCCGCGACCGTGGCAGAGTTCGCCTCAGGCGAGGCGGAGCCGGCGCGGTTGGGTCGAGACCCAATAAGGAGGCGACAACGATGCCTGAGGCGAAATCTGCCGGGTCCCGAAGGGTTGGCTGGGGGAGGGGCGTCTGCGGTGTTGCGCGGCTTGGCCGTGGCGCTGACCACGGCCTGCGCCGCGCGCCTGGCATCCGCTCCCTCGCTGAAGCGAAGCGGCTCACGGGGAATACTCAGACAGGCTCCTGAGCAGGCCGCATGCATTGTCCATTTTGCGGTCATACGGAGACTAAGGTCATCGATTCCCGCCTGGCCGGCGAAGGGCGCCAGATCCGCCGCCGCCGCGAGTGTCTCGAATGTGCGGAGCGCTTCACCACCTTCGAGGCCGCGGAGCTGCTGCTGCCCACCGTGGTGAAGGGTGACCGCAGCCGCGAGCCCTTCGATGAAAAGAAGCTGCTCGCCGGCATGCAAAAGGCGCTGGAGAAGCGCCCGGTGAGCCGCGAGGCGATCGAAGCCGCGGCGGCGAGGATCTGCCACAAGTTGCGCAGTCTGGGCGAACGCGAAATAGCCTCGCGGGACGTCGGTGAATTGGTGATGGAGGAGCTGCGCCATCTGGACGAAGTCGGGTACGTGCGATTCGCATCCGTGTACCGCAGCTTTCAGGACGTGGAGGCATTTCGAACGGAAATCGATCTGTTGCGGCGCCAGCGCAGGCGCCGTGAAACCAACAAGGATCAATTGCCGCTTCTGCCGGGCGATGAACCGAGCGGCACGCGGAAATGACGGATTCGATCAGCGCGGAGGATCGGGCCCACATGGCGCGGGCGCTGGCGCTCGCGGCGCGCGGGCTGTATACCACCGATCCGAATCCTCGCGTCGGGTGCATCTTGGTGCGCGACGGGGCCACGCTCGGCGAGGGCTGGCATGAGCGCGCCGGAGAAGCGCATGCGGAGGTTGCGGCGCTGCGCGCGGCAGGGGCCGGTGCCGAGGGCGCCACGGCCTACGTGACTCTCGAGCCGTGCAGCCACACGGGGCGCACGCCGCCGTGCGCCGACGCGCTGATTGCGGCGGGAATTCGCCGCGTCGTTTGCTCCTCGGCCGACCCTAATCCCAACGTAGCCGGGACCGGTATCGAGCGCCTGCGCGCCGCCGGAATTGCCGTCTCGGTGGGCGCGCTGGCCGGCGAGGCGCGCGCCCTGAACCCCGGCCACTTTTCGCGCTTCGAGCGCGGGCGGCCGCTGATTCGCCTCAAGCTCGCCATGAGCCTCGATGCGCGCACGGCTCCCGCCCGAAGCGACGGCAAGAGCGGCAGGATGTGGATCAGCGGCGAGGCGTCGCGCGCCGACGTGCAGAACTGGCGCGCCCGCAGTTCGGCGGTGCTGACCGGCGCCGGCACGGTGCGCGCGGATGACCCGCGGCTCGACGTGCGCTTGGCTTATGGCCCGTGGGTCAGGCAACCATTGCGCGTGGTGCTGGACCCGGCGCTCTCCTGCCCGCCGAGTGCGCAGATATTCAGGGGCGGCGGCGTTCTGGTGTTCGCCGCCGAAGACGCGCCCGACCCGCCGGCAGCGCCCGCCGTCGTGGAGCGGGTGCCCGCCGCGGGGCGCGCGCTGGATCTCAAGGCCGTGGTGGAACGCTTGAGCGCGCGGGAGGTCAACGAACTGTGGGTGGAATGCGGCCCGCGGCTGGCCGCGGCCTTCCTCGATGCGCGGCTGGTCGATGAGCTGATCTTGTATGTCGCTCCGTTCCTGCTCGGGGCGGATGCGCAGCCGCTGACGGCTCTGCGCGCTTTGGGCTCAAAAGGCCCGCTGCCGAGATTTGAATTCGCGAGTCTGCAGCGCATAGGGGCCGACGTGCGGCTCATTCTGACTCCCCATATTTTGACACCCGAGGGCTCTTGAAGATGTTCACCGGCATTATCGTAGCGACCGGCCGTTTGCTGTCGATCACCGCGAGGGACGGCGACTTGGATCTTGGGATCGACGCCGCGGCGCTCGACGCCAAGCGCATCGCGGTGGGCGACAGCATCAGCGTGCAGGGAGTCTGCCTCACGGTGACGAGGCTGGACGGGGCGGTTTTTCATGCCGATGTTTCGCGCGAGACCATGGGCAAGACCACGCTGGGTACGCTTGGGCAGGGCGTGCGCGTGAACTTGGAGCCCAGTTTGCGGGCGGGCGATCCCCTGGGCGGTCACCTGGTGAGCGGTCACGTCGACGCGGTGGGCACGCTGGCCGCGGTCTCCCAGGATGGCCGATCCTCGCGCCTGCAGTTCGAACTGCCGGCATCACTGATGCGCTACGTCGCGCCAAAAGGGTCCATTTGCATCGACGGAGTGAGTCTCACCGTCAATGAAGTCGGCGGGCGGCGCTTCGACGTCAACATCATCCCACACACGCGCGAAGTGACGACGCTGGGCGAGCTGCGCGCCGGGGCGGGCGTCAACATCGAGATAGACGTGATCGCGCGCTACCTCGAACGTCTTGCAAACTTCGGCAAGGCGGAGCAGTGACTAGAGGTTAGAACCTTACCCTCTTTGCACGAACGACGGCACCCGACCCTCGGTCGCTCGCGGCTTGCGTTGAGGCGCGAACTTTCTCAGCTCGGCCCGTCGCGGCCGTGTGCCGAAGTTAGGGATTAATCTCGGTCTCGCCGGCCACTGCACTCGATGTTGAGATAAGTTACTGAGGTTCTTGAATTCGCTGGGCTCACAGGTCTTTTTGTGCACCGTGACCGCCGGTCACCGCCAAAAATTCGAGCGATTTTTATAGGAATGGCATTGACATGATTCAGCAAAAACCTGAATCTGCAATTACTCCTTGCGCAGCAGGGAAAAATAATATAACGAGGTTGAAGGGATGGACCGGAATTCTGTCGATCATCAGCGCCTCATGCGCGAATCGACAGATCGCGTGCAAAGGGCGCTATACAGCGATAATCCCAACGAACAATTGGTCGCCAGCCGACTATTGGAGAGCCCGGCGGCGTTTCGGACCTGGGAGAGCGAACATTCTGGACTCATGCGCGAGGTTGCGAACCCCAGCTTCAGGCGTACGCAAGCGGCCCTGCTTAAAAAGGCGACATTTCGGCTGATCCACCGCAAGGCGCTATTCGAATATCTGCGCGATAATCGAGTTCGGGGCAGCGCGCGCCGGCGCATCATCGTCTCTTTCCATCCGACGCAGGATTACACCCAATCCGTCATTACGGAACACGGACTATATCTTCGCAAGGCCTGCAGCTTTCTGTGCACGAGCCACGTCGGCGGCAATGTCGTGCGCGACCCCGGCTTTTTCGATCCAATGAGGCGCTATCAGGCGCTCTACGCGGAGTACTTCCAAATCTTTTGCAGTACACATTTCGGCACTGAATCCGTCGATAGTGAACCGCAGGGCGAGTTGCTGCCGTTGCTGAAGCACCAGCTCGAAGAGTGCCGCATGGCGATCATGAATCCGCAAAGGGAAACGGAGCGGCTGATGCGCGAAGCCGAATTGCGCGAGCCCACCGGCGATACGGTCCGGCTGCCCCGGCTGGGCGGTTTGCAGCGGAAGCCCTAGACCATCGAGGCAGCAGTCAGACGCAATTCGCTAAATCTTTGTCGCCCGCCGCGCAGTGTCGGGTGCGAACAAATCGTTATTCGCCGCAATCTCGCGGCCCATCCCGGCGATTTTGTCCCACTCGCCGTCCGTCATATTCTCGCGCTCGCGGGCGAGATTCTGGACGACTTCCAGAAATCCTTGGCGGCTAATCACGGTGGCAGCGTAATACGTTTCTAGCAGCTTCATTCGCAGGTCTCGACGGTCGGGCTCTCGCTCGACTGCGATCTTCAAGACGTCCACAAGACTGGCGCGACGTTCTTTGACCCGCCCCCTTTCGCCCAGAATGCTAGGCATCTGAATCTCATGCATCGTCCCGTCAACATCAACCAGTCTGTATTCGACCTTCGCTGTATCGGCGTTTACCTTGTCTGCAGACATCATATTATCCTGGTCGGAATGCTCTGGAGTCGAAGGCTGGGGCATCCCCATAATGCGCGCCGATTCGAGCGGCATAGTTTCGGCATTGGTGTCATGAGCGCGAATCTTCATGGTGGCTGACGGAAGTTTGGCCGTCTCGGCCGTGTCAAGATTGACCGTGTCTTCGAGCCCGCCGCCGCTGGCTTCTGAGATGTTCGAGGCATCCAACGAATCGACATCGATGCCGTTGGGGGCAGTGGCCCCCAGAATCGTGCGCTCACCGGCCGAAGTGTCCGCGATTGATTGTCGTTCCTCGTCCTTTGCGTGCGGCCGTGCTTCGATTTGCGCGTCGCGCTGTAGTTCATCGCGGGCCGGCGCACCGGGTGTCACTTCGTCGTGTACGGTGGCTTCTGCAGCAACTCGAGCCGCGCCCGAGTCCTGCGTTTTAGCATCGGCAGGCGAAACCTTCCGATTGAGCGTTCGACGGCGCCAAGCGAAGAGTACCCCGAAGGCGCCGGTTGCGAGCGCCAGAGCCGCTGCGATCGACGCGCCAACCGCATGTCCTGATTTGGCCACCGGCGGGACGATCGCCGGCGCCGACGTTTTCTCGGCAAGGGCTACCCTCGCCTGCATGCCGGCCAATTTATCATGCTCGCGGTCAAGCACACCCTGCAATTCGTTGAGCCCTTTCTCCAGTATCTGAACTCTGCGATCGAGTGCCGCACGGTCAGAGGTCTCGGCGGTATTGTCGGGGGCGTTAATCGCACCATCGGGTGCCTTCAACGTCGATTCCCGGCGCGTAGCTGCGGGTTCGCTCGGAACTACATCCCCGCGGGGCACCGGAGCTGGCGCCGCAACAGCTCGCGCAACGGGCTCGGCTGGCCCCACGAATTTGCTCGATGCATGCCAGGTTTCCATTTGAACGTCAACCTCGTGATCGGCTTCCGCCACGGATATCGTCGAAACTTCGGTGGCTGAAGGAATCGTCAGCACCGCGCCGAGGCGCAGCCGGTTGATATTGCCATCGAACGCATTTGGATTCGCGCGGAAGATCGCAATCATCATCCTTTGTAGACCAGCATTGGCACGAGAGCCTACGCGCAACGCAACTCCTCGCAGCGTCGTCCTCGCGCCAACTTTAACGGTCTCTCGTGGAACCTGCTCGCCAACCGCCGTGCTCGTCTGCTCTGTGCTCGGGATAGCCTGAACAGCGGGATTCGATGTCTCGCTGACCAGTTCGGGGGCGGCCGACAGTGCGGCGGCCGGCGCCGTGTAGGCTTCTGGCGCGCTGTCGGTCGGCACCGCTTCGGCGACACGGGTGGCGGATGGCAATCCCGGCAGATCGAGCAGCAGAGTGTACTGACGAATCAATTCGCCGTTGTGCCAGTGCAAATCAATCAATATGTCGATCAATGGTTCGGAGAAGGCGTCCGTCGATCGAATAGCGAGAACTGGCTGTCCCTTGCTGTCTTGAGTGATTTTAAACGCAGCCGTGGTCAAGAACGCGGGGCGGTCGACGCCGAAGCGCAGAAAAGTCTCGCTATTTGCGACCGAAGCGGTGATCCCCGCCAGGTCCTCTGCCGTTGCTCCGACGATGTCGATCTCGGCAGCAAGCGGCTCGTTGAGAGCGGAGTCCACATGAATCTCACCTAAGCCAAGCGCTTGGGCTGCGCCGGGCAAGACAAAGGCCATCATTAATTTAAGCGCGGTCTTCGTGTGCGGCATTCTCTGCTCCAAAGCTATGCTGCGACCTTTTACAATTGTCCCTCCCACCGATGGATCGGTACCGTTACGTTGCATACCGTACCCCTAGCTCGACGCACACTAGAGGAGTGATCCTTGAACGATGCTCGTGCGATCTTCAATTCGTGGCAACGCTGCCGCTGCCGATTCACGCTGCCTGTCGCAGGTTAAAACACGTTATGTCACCAGCGCCAGCAGCGCCAGGGCGTTGGGGCATCGTGTCAACGAGTTCCAAGGTTCGTCGATGCGGCGCGTCACGTGATCTCGGGTCCTCCCGATTTTTTGAGGAAGGCGCGGCAACAATCGATATGCACGGTAAGGGCGTGCAGATATTGCTCCACCGTCATTCCTGTACCATCGCGGAATTCTTGTGGATATCGTTGCAGCAGTTCGACGCCGTGATCGTTGAGCCACTTGGTACATTTGATGATGCTGCGCAGATTTTTCGCATGGGCCAATCGATTGAGGCGCTCGAAGTCCTTTCGAGTGAAGCCGGCGATAATCGCTCGCCGATCATCATCGCTTAAGACCCTTCTTTTGCTCATAGTCGTTTTCATGGACGCAGCCTTGTCTGTCGGTCATCACACCAAGGAGATCTTGCACATCCGGATCGGAAAGCGCGGCAGTGAATGCGCCAACTAAGATGATCGCTTGGAAGACGCGAAATGCCAAATGACCTTTAGCTCGGGGTGCCCTCCACAAGCATCCTCGAAAGGATCAGTTTCAACCAAAGGTCGATATAGTTTGAACGGCTCCTTGTGGGCCGGTCGGCCACCCGGCAGGTGCTACCGAGGGCTTCCCAGGCAAATCACGTTTGAACCGACAGACGTTTGAAAAGGTCTTATTCGGTTCAGTTGCAGCCAAATGCCGTCTCGCAGCAGCTTGCCCGCAGCCCAGGCCGAGGCCGGCGCAGGCTACAATACTGCCCCTTTCCATGACACGCGACCCGGGGTAGCCGGCCCACGCTGGCGGTATATATGACGGTATCTATCCTGATTGATTGCAATAATATGTTGTACAAACAATACGTTACAACTCAGATCAACCTGCGCGCGCCCTACCTCGAACGTCTTGCAAACCATCCACCGGAATCTCGCTGATGCCATCACCAAACACCGTCGAAGATTCATCAAACGCGGCACCGGCCACGCAAAGTTCGTCAAGGGCCGATGAGATCGCGCAATGGCTCAATTCCTATATTCACCTGTTCGGCCTGCACGGCAAAGGCACGGCGCTGATTCTGGGCCTGCTGGCCATCGCGTGGATCAGCGCCGGTATCTACAAGGTGCAGCCCGACGAGCAAGGCGTGGTTCTGCGCTTTGGTAAATGGGTGGACACCACCGGTCCCGGCCTGCACTATCATCTGCCTTACCCCGTTGAAACCGTTCTGCTGCCCAAGGTCACCCAAGTCAATCAGTTGCAGCTCGGCACCCCGCGCCTGGCCGGGGCCAGCAACAGCATGGCGCATGAGCGGCAGATGCTCACGGGAGACGAGAATATCGTGGAGGCCGACTGCGCCGTGTCCTGGCGCATCAAGGATGCCGGCAAATTCCTGTTCAAGGTCAACAACCCGCAGGCTTCGCTCAAGGTGGTGGCGGAAAGCGCGCTGCGCGAGATCATCAGCCGCACGCCGATTCAAGCCGCGATGTCGGACAAGCGCGAGCAGGTCGCCGAACAAACCAGAGATCTGCTGCAAGCTCTGCTCGACGAGGCAGATTCCGGGATATTGGTCACCCAGGTGCAATTGCAGCGGGTCGATCCGCCGGGCGTCGTCATAGATGCATTCAATGACGTGCAGCGCGCCCGGGCCGACCAGGAGCGCACCCGCAACGAAGCGGAAGCTTACGCCAACGACATCATTCCACGGGCTCGCGGCGAGGCATCGCACATTGCCGAGGAGTCAGAGGCCTACAAGTCGCAGGTGCTGAATCTGGCCCAAGGTGAGGCCAAGAGCTTCCAGTTGATCTATGCGAGCTATGCCGGGGACAAGGATGTCACGGCCTGGCGGCTGTACCTCGAGAGTGTGGACGAGGTGCTGAAAAAGGCCACCAAGGTCATTATCGACACTTCGGGCAAGGGTGTGACCGGCATCGTTCCTTATATGCCGATGGCGGAAAAGGACAGAACCGAAGCAGCGAAGGAGGCGCCGCCGAAATGAGTGCGAAGGTGCGCGTTGCCATCGGCGTTGGCGCGGTTTTTCTGCTGTGGCTGGTGTCGAGTACGCTCTACACGGTCAGTGAAGTGCAGCAGGCCCTGATTGTTCGCCTCGGGGCGCCGATCGGTGTCGTGACCGAGCCGGGGCTCAAATTCAAATTGCCATTGGTCGATTCGGTCATCTATTACGATCGCCGGCTGCTGACTTTGGAGCCGGCGGTTGAGCAGGTGATTCTGGGCGACCAAAAGCGCATCGAGGTGCAGACCTACACACGATTCCGCATCGTAGACCCCTTGCGCTTCTACAGCGCGGTGCGCACGGTGGAGTTGGCTGAGCCGCAGCTCGCTCAGCTGGTGAGTTCGTCGCTGCGCCGCGAACTGGGTCAGGTGAAGCTGCCGTCGCTGTTGTCGGAGCAGCGGACGCAGATCGTCGCGCAAATTCAGACAGAAGTGGCCAGCCGGGCGAAAGATGTGGGAATCGATGTCGAAGAAGTCCGCTTCCACCGGGCCGATCTGCCGTTGGAGACAAGTCAGGCCATCTATGATCGGATGACATCCGAAAGACAGCGCGAAGCCAAGGAATTGCGGGCACAGGGCTTCGAATGGGCTCAGGAGATCCAGGCAAAGGCCGATCGCGAGCGCACCGTCATCCTGTCCGAAGCGCAGCGCCAATCCAAGATCACTCGCGGCACCGCCGATGCCGAGGCCAACCAAATTCTGTCCGGCGCATTCGGCAGGGATCCTCAGTTCTACAAGCTGTACCGATCCCTGCAGACATACCGGCAAGCCTTGGCGGGTGCCGGACCGACGATTGTGCTGTCACCGGACACCGAGTTCCTGCGCTACTTTAAGACCGGCCCGGGCACGACACCCAAGCATTAATGGTTGAAGTGGCGCAAAGGCAGTTCAACTGGCGGCAGATGCTGGTCGCGTTCGGCCCGGGTTTGGTGGTCATGCTGGCCAATACGGAAGTAGGCAGTGTGATTACGGCAGCTCAAAGCGGTGCAAAATGGGGCTACCGGCTCTTGCTGCTGCAGTTCTTGATCATCCCGGTTCTGTTCACGGTACAGGAGTTGGCGGCCCGCCTGGCGCTTGGAACGGGCATGGGCTACGCCGAACTGATCCATCAGAACTTCGCTCGCGGCATGACCTTCGTCTCGATCGCGGCGCTGACGTTGAGTTGTTTCGGCACGCTGGTCACCCAAATGGTTGGACTGGCGGGTATCGGCCAGTTGTACGGCATCCCCGTTTGGCTATCGATCGCCGTCCTCATTGTCGCCATCCTGCTGATGGTAGGTCTGGGGGCTCACCGATCCGTGGAGCGCACGGTAATCCTGTTCGGCCTATTCGAGCTGGGTTTCCTGCTCATGGCATGGGAAGCCCATCCCGACGTCGGTAAACTCACCGCCGGACTGCGTGAGATGCCACTCGGGGACCACGACTATCTCTATCTTCTGGCGGCCAACCTCGGCACCAGCGTGATGCCTTGGGCGATTTTCTACCAACAGTCGGCATTGATCGATAAAAGGCAGGGGATCCGGCATCTGAAGATCGCCCGGCTCGACATCCTGATCGGTGCGGTGCTCTGCCAGACGGTGACCGCTGCGGTATTGATCGCCGCTGCCGCCACGTTTGGTAAATTTCAGCATCCCGTGCAGCTGGAAAACCTGCCGCAGATCGCCACGGCCTTCAGCGCCACACTTGGTCCGGTCATAGGTCGTTTGGTGTTCGTCGCCGGCTTGGGCGGCGGGGCGCTGGTCGCCACCGTAACGGTCTGCCTGACGGCAGCCTGGGCACTGGGCGAGGTGGCGGGCTTTCATCACTCGCTCGAGCACCATCCGCTGCAAGCGCCCTGGTTCTACGCCGCCTTTGCGCTGATCCTGCTGCTGGGCGGCGGGTTGGTCGCCTCCGGCGTCAACCTCATCCGGCTGTCGATCGCCATGGGAGTGGTCAATGCGCTGCTGCTGCCGGTGGCGCTCGGCTTCCTGTTCCAGTTGGCGTGCACCAGACTCCCGGAACCGATGCGCCTGAAGGGCGCTTATGCCGCAACGGTCGGAACAATCTTTTTCTGCGCCGCCGCCACCGGGGTTTATGCCGCCCTGGCCGGCATCGCCGGATGAAGGGCAGCCGTGATGGGCTTTGACAACCTCTTCCACTATCTGAATCAGACGCTGGAGGTGTTATTCGTCAACCTGCTGCTGAGCGGTGACAATGCCGTGGTGATCGCGCTTGCCTGCCGCTCGCTGCCGCCGCAACTTACGAGGCGCGCCATGTTGATCGGCATCGAAGGCGCCATTGCGCTGCGAATCCTGCTGGCCACAGTGGCCAGTTTTCTGCTTTCCATCCCGCTGCTGAAGCTGGCGGGCGGCGTAGCATTGATCGTGATCGCAATCAAGCTGACCGTCGCGCGACACGGAGAAACGGAATCGAGCGGGAGCCCGCCCAAAAACGCTCCTGGTCTGTGGTCGGCAGTCGGCACGATAATCGTCGCCGACCTGGTCATGAGCGTGGACAACGTGGTCGCGCTCGCTGCGGTCGCCCAAGGCAGCATCTTCATACTGGCCATGGGATTGTTGATGAGCGTGCCCCTGCTGTTGTTCGGCAGCAAGCTGGTCAGCGCCTTGCTGAGACGATATCCGCTGCTGAAACGCGCCGGCGGTGCAATGCTCGGCTGGCTCGCCGGCGATATTGCCATTTCCGATCCGATGATCATGGATTGGGTCAACCAGCAGGCCCCTGCCTTGACGGTAGTGGTGCCGATCCTGGTCGTCGTCTTCGTGCTGATCGAGAGCAGGATCATGGAGGGCGCGCAGGCTGCTGCGTACGTACTGCGGCCAAGGCTCAGGCCCAAGGCGGCGGTTATCAATTCCCAGCCCGCAGCAATCGAACAAGCCCCGGCCAGGGCCGCCATCACCGCTGCCGGCCGAACCGCTGCAGCAGAGGCCCCATCGCCCCTGCCCGCTCTCGAGGCCATTGCAATGCCCCGTCAGCCCGAACTCGCCGGCACGTCACCGCCCGAGGAGGGCACGACGGGCCCTGTGCGAGCGCCATGGTATAAACGCGTCAAGCTATCGGTTTGGGTCGCCGCGGCCATTTCGATAGCGCTGCTCTGGATTCTATTCAGGTCCTTGTCGCTCGATTTTCCGACGACGACCCCCGCCTTGCAATGGACCCCTCCGACAGGATCGCGATGAGGTTCACGGAGCGAGTGCCGCGACTGCCGCGATCTGGATGCGCGCTACAATGAGGTCGCCGGCCAGGGCCCAAACCAACGGAGTGACGGCAAAATATGTCTGCCTTGAACACGATCGATGAGATTCTGGAAGACATTCGCCAGGGGAGAATGGCGGTGCTCATGGACGACGAGGACCGCGAGAATGAGGGCGATCTGATCATGGCGGCGGAATGCGTGCAGGCTGAGGACGTCAACTTCATGGCGCGCTACGGGCGCGGCCTCATCTGCTTGACGCTGACCCGGGAGCGCTGCCGCCAGCTGCGCCTGCCGCTGATGGTCAGCGAAACCGATAGTTCCCACCGCACCAACTTTACCCTCTCGATCGAAGCGGCGGAGGGCGTGACCACCGGCATTTCTGCCCATGACCGGGCGCATACGGTGAAAACCGCAGTGGCCCCGCAGGCGCGCCCGGAGGATTTGCGACAACCGGGCCACATCTTTCCGCTGATGGCGCAGCCCGGCGGCGTCCTCACACGCGCCGGTCACACAGAGGCCGGCTGCGATCTTGCGCGGCTTGCCGGGTTCTCCGCGGCTGCGATGATCGTCGAAATCCTGAACGACGACGGCACCATGGCGCGCCGCCCCGACCTGGAGCGCTTCGCCAAAGCGCACGCATTGAAGATCGGCACCATCGCGGACCTCATTCGCTACCGGCTCAAGAACGAGCGCACGGTCGAGCGCATCTACGATGAGCCCGTGGACACGGAGTTCGGGGGATTCAGGCTGTGCTGCTATGAGGATCACGTCAACAAGAACGTGCACATCGCACTCGTGAAGGGCGATTTGAACTCGGCCGTGCCTCCGCTGGTGCGCGTGCACATCAAGGACACCCTGCGCGATCTGGTCGGGGTGCGCAGCGAGAAACTCGGCTGGCCGCTGCGCGCGGCCGTGCGTCGAGTGGCAAGCGAGCCGTCCGGTGTGGTCATCGTCTTGCAGCCGGACGAGACGCCGCGAGACTTCATGGACAGCATCCGGCAGCTCGATGCGAGACCCGCCTCGGTGCGCAACGCCGGGGCGACGGTGCTGCGCACGTACGGAATCGGGGCGCAGATACTCAAGGACCTTGGACTCAAGCGCATGCGGGTGCTGAGCGCACCGAAACAGCTGCAGGGGCTGTCCGCCTTCGATCTCGAGATCACCGAGTATGTCGATGGCGGTGAATGAATGCGCCGGGGCTTATACTGTACCCGGAAGCCCGGACGTGCGCCTGGTAGAACTGCAAGGACGGATTTGTGCCCATTGATCAGCCCAAGATCATCGAAGGCGAACTGCTGGTTCGCGATCTTCGATTTGCACTCGTGGCCGCGCGATTCAACGATGTGATCGTCGAGCCGCTGGTGCGGGGCGCGCTGGATGCACTGAGGCGCCATGGGGCGACGGAGAAGCAGATCGAGATCGTTCGCGTCCCCGGCGCCTTCGACATTCCCATCGCCGCGCGAAAATTGGCGCTGTCCCGCCGCTATGAGGCGCTGATTGCACTCGGCGCCGTGGTCCGCGGGCAGACCCCGCATTTCGACTACGTCGCCGGGGAGTGCGCCTCCGGGCTCGCTCGCATCGCGGTCGAGTCCGGCGTGCCCATCGGGTTCGGCGTGTTGACGACCGATACGATGGAACAGGCAATTGATCGGGCCGGTGGCAAGGCGGGAAATAAGGGAGCCGATGCGGCGCTGGCAGCGCTCGAAATGGCGAATTTGATGCGCCGGCTGGACCAGTGACCGTGAATCCGCATCGCGCCCGCAGCCTCGCCCGCAGGCTTGCGCTGCAGGCGCTGTATCAACTGCAGATCAACCCGCGCTCGTGGCAGGACACGCATCGGCAATTTGCGGCCGATCCGGAGGCCGAGCGGGTGGACCGGGCGTACTTTCAAGAGCTCATCGAGGCGATTGCGCCGAACCGCGACGCGCTCGATTCCCGCCTTGCGATGCTGTGCGAGATTCCGCCTGCGGAACTCGACCCGATCGAGCATGCGGTACTGTGGCTGGGTCTGCACGAATTGGCGTCGTGTCCCGACCTGCCTTATCGGGTTGCTCTTGCGGAGGCGGTTCAGCTCAGCAAGCAGTTTGGCGCCACCGATGGCCACAAGTTCGTGAACGCCGTATTGGACCGAGCGGCGCAGGAATTGCGCCCGCACGAGTACGCTCGGCAAACGGAATAGCGCGGCGTGAGTCGCGACGATTCGCAGCTCGGGGAATTCGACTTGATACGCCGCTTCTTCACCGGCATTGGCGCCGCCCGGTCTGACGTCGTATTGGGAGTCGGCGATGACGCGGCGCTGCTGCGCGTGCCGGCGGAGACGGATTTGGCGGCGGCGGTGGATACCCTGGTCGCCGGGCGCCATTTTCCGCACGACAGCGACGCTCGCTCGATCGGCTACCGCGCGCTGGCGGTGAATCTGAGCGACCTGGCGGCGATGGGTGCGACGCCCGCTTGGGCGACTCTGGCATTGACGATGCCCTGCGCACATCCTGAATGGCTCGAGCGGTTTTCGGGCGGCTTCTCAGATCTCGCGAATGCGCACCGCGTGGCGCTCGTCGGCGGCGACACCACCTCGGGGCCGCTGACGGTGAGCGTGCAGATCCTGGGGCTTGTAGCCCGCGGGACGGCGCTGCGCCGCAGCGGCGCGCAGACAGGGGACCTTTTGGCGGTGACCGGTACTCTCGGCGACGCCGGCGCAGGCCTGGCTCTGATGACCGCTTCCGGGCGGTGCGGCCTTTCCGCAGCCGCGCGCGAACTCATCGAGCGCTTCGAGTACCCGACGCCGCGGGTCGAACTCGGCATGGCCGCGCGCGGAATTGCCAGCGCGGCCATGGATCTGTCCGATGGATTGGCAGGCGACTTGCCGAAACTGGCGAGCGCCAGCGGGCTCGCGGCGCGCGTCGATCTGGAGCGCCTGCCGCTGTCGCAGGCATTGCAGGCGGCCGCGAGTTCGCAGCAGCAGGCGCGCGATTGGGCACTCGGGGCCGGCGACGATTATGAGCTGCTTCTGGCCGTGCCTCCCAGCCGCTTAGACGCTCTCGCCGCGGCGGCGGTCCGATTGAACTTAAGATTGACCATAATCGGTGAGCTGCATCGCGGAAACGGCGTGACCTGGGCGTTGCAGGGAGAGCCGATAACGCCCCAGGTCCGGGGATACGACCACTTTCGCTGAGCCTCGACCCAAATCACAGTTTGGCGCCGCCCTGCCGACTATCCTTCCTCAACTGTTTTGATGTCGCCGCAGCGGCACGGTTACCCTTGACTAATATTCGGCCCAGTCATCTCGCGAAGTCCCCGACCGGTCGCGCCGCATTGCCTGAAAAAATCGGCAAGTACGTGATTATCAACGAAGTCGGTCGCGGCAGCACGGGTGTCGTGTATCTTTCGCACGATCCGTACTACGGCCGCGATGTGGCGATCAAGGTTTACAACGTCGATGCCAGCGGCGATGAGAATCGCAAGCGCATCGCACGCAAAATGTTTCTCTCCGAAGCGCACATGGTCGGAATGTTGCAGCATCCGAATATCCTGCCGATCTACGACGCAGGCGAGGAGAACGGGCACTGCTACATCGTGACAGAACACGTGCACGGGGCGCGCACGCTCGCCGCATATTGCCGGCCCGATAATCTGCTGCGCGTCGACGATGTGGTCGAGCTCATCTACAAGGCGGCGCGCGCATTGCATTACGCGCACAGCCGCGGCGTCATCCACCGCGACATCAAACCCAGCAACATCATGCTGACGCTCGATAGCGATGTGCGGATCATCGACTTCGGCATCGCCCTGGTGGCGGATTCGGAGATCTCGCGCATCGAAGGAATCGCCGGCAGCCCATCGTACATGTCCCCCGAACAAGTGCAGTCGATTGAACTGACCAATCGCTCGGACCTGTATTCTCTCGGAGCGGTGATGTACGAACTCCTGACCGGAACGAGGCCGTTTCGCGCCGGTAATCTGCAAAAGCTGCTGCATCAAATCGTGTTCGCCACGCCGCCGCCGATTCACACGTTGCGGCCCGAGATTCCCGAGGAGCTCGAGAACGTAACGGCCGTAGCGCTGCAGAAGGACCCGGCGAAACGCTATAAGACGGGCCTCGATTTCGCCGCTGAATTAACCCGCGTACACCAGAAATTGCGCGCGCAATACAACCGCATCGACCAGCAAGAGCAGTTCAGCCTGCTGCGCAAGCTCAAGTTCTTCCACGAGTTCTCCCACAGCGAGATCTGGGAAGTGCTGCGCGCCAGCAGCTGGCAGGACTACGCCGACGCCGAGGAGATCGTCAAGGAAGGCGAGATGGACGATCGGTTCTACATCATCGTACAGGGACGCGTCGGCGTGGCGCGCCTCGGCAAGGCGCTGGGCTATCTGGACAGCGGCGACTGCTTCGGCGAGACCAGCTACGTGCGGGGCGCCAAGCGCACCGCGACCATCATCGCCTCGGGCAACGTCATGGTCATGAAAGTGAGCTCTACTCTGCTGGAGCAGGTGTCGGCCGAATGCCAGCTGCGCTTCAACCAGGTGTTCCTGCGCAGCATGATCGGACGGCTGCAAAGCGCGGAGCGCGGAGCTTAGCGCGATTTTGCCGCGTCTTTGTCGTGCTCGATCATCGCGTACGCCGAATGATTGTGGATCGATTCGAAATTCTCCGATTCGACCGTATAAGCGCGCACCCGCCGGTCTGCGTTGAGCACGACGGCGACGTCGCGCACCGTGTCCTCCACGAATTTCGGGTTGTCGTATGCGCGCTCGGTGACGAATTTTTCGTCAGGCCGCTTCAAGATTCCGTACACTTCGCATGAGGCGTTCGCCTCGGCAACGTCGATCAATTCCTCCAACCACATGTGCTCATTGAGCTTTGCCGTCACCGTGATGTGCGAGCGCTGATTGTGCGCGCCGTAATCGGATATCTTCTTCGAGCAGGGGCACAGGCTCGTGGTTGGCACCACCACTTTGAGCCATACGTCGGTCTTGCCGCTGCGGTGCTCGCCGAAAATGGTCGCCTGGTAATTCATCAAGCTTTCGACGCCGGAGACCGGGGCCTTTTTCATCACAAAATACGGAAAAGTCATCTCGATATGTCCGGCGGTGGCATCCAAATGTTCGGTCATCTCCTCGAGCATCTTGCCGAACGAATCGACGGATATCTCACGCTCGTGCCGATGCAGGATCTCGACGAAGCGCGACATGTGCGTGCCTTTGAAATTGTGCGGCAGGTTCACGTACATGTTGAAGTTGGCAACGGTGTGCTGCTCGCCGTTGGCCCGATCCTTCACTTTGACCGGGTGATAGATATCCTTGATCCCCACTTGATTGATGGGAATCTCGCGCGTATCGGCGTGGCCCTGCACATCTTCTACGGGCGACAGACCGGGCTTCTTCGCAGGAGCGGCGACGTTCATATGGCTTGGTTCCTAAATGTGCTGCCGGCCCGAAATGATGTTCAGGACCGCATAAGGCAATGATATCAGACGATTCAGCGGCATTCGGCGCTGCAGCCGGGGCCGGCCGCGGCGTAGGTCGCGCGGTGCGCGCTTTCAGCCCGGTTTTGGGTCGTCGGTATTGAACTCTTCCGCCTGGGGTTCGCCCGCCTTTTTCAGCAGGATTTCGACCTTCTGCTCGGCGTCCTTCAGGGCCATCTGGCAGCTGCGCGTCAGCATCACGCCGCGCTCGAAGGCTGCGAGCGACTCCTCCAGCGGCAAGTCACCGTGTTCCAGGCGTTCGACGAGTTCTTCGAGATCGCGCATCGCGGCCTCGAAATCCAGAGGCTTTGAATCTTCTTCCGCTTTGCTGGAGGGCATGGCTGCGAACGGTACACATGCGAAGCGGCCGGGTCAAACTGCGGGTACCGCGTGCGCAATGTCACGCTCGCCAAGTCCACCGAAGCGCGCTTGCGCAGGAAATCGTCAAGCCGTGATACGCGTCACAGCCACGGGGTCGCGCTGCGGCCCGTTTTCGGTACCATTGGAGTTGGGAAGCTATATGCACTCTTTGAGCAAACAAATTCTCGCTTGCGGGCTTTGTGCCGCTGTGTTGGGCAGCGCAGCATGCGCGCCGCGCCGAATACCTCCAATGACGGTCGAAGACCTGATGGAGGATCGGGTGACGCTGGACGGCGTGTTGTTGAAGTGCGATCAGAATCCTGCAAAGGCGCGCGCAGATTCGGAATGTCTCAACGCGCGAATTGCCGTCGAGCGCTTGGCAAAAGACCACGAGCGCGACCCGAACGAAGACAAGAAGCGTGAAGAGGCGTTCGAGCGCAGGCGCGAGGAACGGAGGCTCGCGCAAGAGAAATTGCGGCAAGATCAAGAAGCCAAAACGAAGGTGGACGCATACAGTCTGCCGGTCGTGCCGGTGGATCCCGCGGCGCCTCCCAGCGCCGCGACGCCTCCCAATACCACCGCGCCGCCCGTGGCCGAAACCGCCACCCCATAGCCGGCGCCTGCCGTACGAGGCTTGATTCCGGCGCGCGTCGGCCACAGACTGTGCGCATGGGCATATTTCGAAAGAGCGGCGTCATGCCGCCCCCAGGCCAGGCACTCCCGGGACGAAACGAACCGATGCGCATATCGGGGCGCCATTTCGTGTCCGGCAACCGTATCGTCCCGCCATTTCCGCCGGACATGCAGCTTGCCCTGTTCGGCATGGGCTGCTTCTGGGGCGCGGAGCGCAAGTTCTGGCAAGCGGCAGGAGTCTATTCGACGGCCGTCGGATATGCGGGTGGATTCACTCCAAATCCGACCTACGAAGAGGTTTGCACCGGCAACACGGGGCACAACGAGGTGGTGCGGGTAGTATTTGACCCGGCGGCCGCGGACTACGAGGAGTTGCTGCGGCTGTTCTGGGAATCGCATGATCCGACGCAAGGCATGCGTCAAGGCAACGATGTCGGCACACAGTACCGCTCGGCCATCTACACTTACGGCGACGAGCAGCAGCGAATCGCGGAAAGGTCGCGCTCCGCCTATCAGCAGGCGCTCACCAAGGCCGGCACGGGCGTCATCACCACCGAGATCGTCGCCGCGCCGGATTTCTATTACGCCGAGGAATATCACCAGCAGTATCTCGCGAAGAATCCGGATGGCTATTGCGGGATTGGAGGATGTGGAGTCCCCTTCAAACTCGCGGAGTTACAAGTGGGGGAGAAGGCGTAACGACTGCGGTCACTTGGTTTTCAACAGGAAGCCAAGGGGTTACCAAATCGATTTGCGTATTTCTGCGGGAAAACGCTGAGCTTTTCCGGCGTTGAGGCCTACCGCAAGTCTACCGGTGTTTAGGATCTAGAATAGTCCGCTGCGAAACCCTGACTGGTGTGATAGCGCTTGTGCGCGTTTCCACTGGAACGTTGCGATGCCGACATGGTTGCCGGCTGCGACTACTTTGTTCGATAATCCTCGGCTAAGCAGGAAAGTCTATAAGAAACCAGTGCTTAGCTGCCGCGGAATATAGGGCAGTAGAGATTCGGTAGAGGCGGGCATGAGTCAAGGCCCGCCGGCATCCAGGCGAACTTCGAAGGGAATCGTCGAACTCGCGGCTCTCAAACGAAAACTGGCTAGCTGAAGCGCTCGGAGAAAGCGAAGGGGCACCAATATGCGGAAACTGACGTCGTTCCTTTTTATTTCGCTCGACGGTGTCGTGGAATCTCCTAATACTTTCGTGCGTCCGAATGTATTCGAAGACCTTACCGAGCTGATTCGGGAAACCATCGCCGAGCACGACACCATTCTGCTTGGCCGGAAGATGTATCAGGAATGGTCACAATATTGGCCGGACTCGAAGATTGAGCCATTCGCATCCTTTATCAATAACCACCCGAAGTTTGTTGTCAGCAGCACGTTAAGCAACTTGGAATGGCAACATTCAACTCTACTTGGTGGGGATCTTGCGGGTGGAATCGCTAGACTCAAAACGCAGCCAGGCAAGACTATCGGTGTGCATGGCAGCGTTAGTTTGGTGCAATCATTGCTGCTGGCGGGCTTGTTGGACGAACTGCGTTTCATCCTATTTCCAGCGATCGCGGGCCGCGGACGTCGGTTGCTTGACCAACCGGGCGCTGCCCTACAATTGGACCTGCAGTACTCACGCGCAACGCCCACCGGCCTACAGTATCTGATCTATACACCTCAACCGTAGGGTAGTAGGAGAACAACAATGGCCGCCACGAACACGATCTTTCTCTGGTACGACGGTACAGCTTTAGACGCTGCTCGCTTCTATGCGGAGACCTTTCCCGCCAGCACCGTGGGCGCTGTCCTGTGCGCGCCGGGCGACTATCCCAACGGCAAGCAGGGCGACGTTCTGACAGTGGAGTTCACTGTGATTGGAATCCCTTGTGTCGGGCTTAATGGCGGGCCGGAGATCAAGCACAACGAGGCATTCTCGTTTCAGATCGCGACCGACGACCAGGCCGAGACCGACCGTTTTTGGAAAGCGATCGTGCAGAATGGTGGCCAGGAAAGCCAGTGCGGTTGGTGTAAGGACAGGTGGGGCGTGTCTTGGCAGATCACCCCGCGTGCCCTGACTGCGGCGCTCTCCGACCGCGATCCTGCAGCCGCCAAGCGGGCGTTCGAAGCGATGATGGCGATGAAAAAGATAGACATCGCGGCGATCGAGGCGGCGCGGCGGGGTCGCTGAGGCGAGGACCCGTGATCCCGCCCAACTTGGAAAACGCGACTTTCAGCGCGCCACACAGGCCTACCTCTGGGCGATGCCACTCGCGTCGTTCGGTGAGGTCGGCAATGCCTTCTTGCGCTCGGGCGCTACGTCGAACTCCGACGTCGCTTCCCATCGGACTGATGACTTGGTCTTCAATTGGATCGACGTCGAGGTCTACAAAAGCTCTGCCGCCCGAACGACCAGGATGCCAGCACTCCGTCCTTGGTTCTCTTAAGCGCTGACTCTGCTCGATAATCTCTGGGTAAGCGGGAAAGACTTGTACAAACAGCCGCTTGGCGTTGCGCAGAATTCAGGCGGTAGAGATTCGGTAGAGGCTGCGGCGGAGACGCCGCACGATCCGAAAGACGCCAAACAATTCCCCTGAACGTCTCAGATCGGCCCACTTGCAGCCTTTCGGCCGCTACAATTTCCATGCACAAAGCGGCCCCTCGCAGTGATGCGTAGTTGCAAGCCCTCGACTAGGTAGCTCCTACGGATGGGGTAAGTACTAGATCGAATTGTTATTGGCACGGGGTTCACCACAATATTCAACGTAAATCGTTGAAAGTGAGAATCTAAATGGAGTCTCCACAGCCACAGCAGCAAGAGTCCACGAAAGTCAATCCCGCGATTCGTGCTCACAACGGTCGTGAACACCCGGTCAGGAAAAGAAGCGGCATGGACATGCATACGCAAACAATGAAATCTCGCACGGGTCCAGCACAAGCAAAATCCAAAGGGAACCGCCTATTTACCCATCGTCAGTCGCAGGCGGAGCGTCGCGCGATGGGCAAGAAGTTGAGGGACGCTTGCCCGCGGGAGGCGCACGCCGTCTGGAAAGCGCCCGCCGGTCGCCCGGACCCGGTGAGCTTGGTGTTAGAAGCCGACAAGGGACGCATCCCGGAGTTGCTCCCCCTTCGCCACGGGCGCATGGCGCTCTCGCCCTTCACTTTTTACAGGGGGTCGGCGCTCAACATGGCAGTGGATCTCGCGACCACTCCGGCCACGGGTGTCCGAGTACAGTGCTGCGGAGACGCCCACCTGGGCAACTTCCGCGGTCTGGCTACCCCGGAGAGGCGCGTCATCTTTGCCATCAACGACCTGGATGAAACCCTGCCAGCCCCCTGGGAGTGGGACCTCAAGCGTCTCGCGGCGAGCTTCGTGGTCGCCTGCCGGAACAATAACTTAAGCGAATCCGTCGCCAGGGATGCGGTCCTCGCCTGTGTCCGCTCGTATCGCGAGCACATGCGCGAATTCAGCGAAATGAATCCGTTGGACTTATGGTATCTGGCCGTCGACATCGAAGCGATTATCGCGACCTTTGATAGTCCCGAGTTTCGCAAACGCGCGATCAAGCGCATGGAGAAGGAGCGGACGCGCCACGTCGAGGAAGATCTCTTTCCCACTTTCAAGGGAGCTTCCGGCAAGGCGCCGGTCATCGAAGACCAGCTTCCGACGATCTTCCACTGGAAGGGGCATAAACCCGGGGAGATCCACTCGGTCGTCAAGAGGTCCTTCGCCCTCTATCGCGATAGCCTGGCGCCAGCGACTCGAGCGTTGCTCGACCGCTATGAACTCAGGGATGCCGCGATCAAAGTGGTCGGGGTCGGCAGTGTCGGCACGGGCTGCTGGGTGGCTTTGTTCACGGACGGCGACGGGAATTCCCTCGTTCTTCAGGGCAAGCAGGCACGTGCCTCAGTGCTGGAGCCGTATGCCGGCAAGAGTGTGTTCCCCAACCACGGACAGCGTGTCGTCAACGGCCAGCGGCTCATGCAGCCGGTCAGCGACATCTTTCTCGGCTGGACCGAGGGTATGCGTGGGAATCAGGGCTACCTTCGCCAGCTACGAGACATCAAGATCAAGTTGGCCGTCGAGACGTTCGGCAAAGCCGAGATGCTCCTGGACGCCAAGTGGTGCGGCCATACGTTGGCACTCTCGCACGCGCGCTCCGGTGATCCGGCTCTGATTGGCGGCTACCTGGGCAAGGGCGACGCATTCGATAAGGCGATCGAGGCTTTCTCCGTCGCCTACGCCGATCAGAATGACGAGGACTACGCGGCGCTCAAGAGTGCGATCAAGAGCGGAAAGCTCAAGGCCGTCATCGAAGAGCCGAAGTAAACCGCCGGCATGTCGGGCTGTAGCAAGCGTCCGCTGTTAGTTAGAAAGCGCGGACAATTCACGGGGGCCGGGCGCATGGTCAGTCGGCACCTCCTCGCTCGCCGCACGCGGTTGCTCTCGAGCGCTGCGACCATCGCGCTCGCCGGGCTCTTGGCCGCATCGGCGGCGCAGGCGCAGGACATCGAGCCACGCAAGTGGTCGAACGCGCCGGTTGGCGTGAATTTCCTGATCTTAGGTTACGCCTATACGCAGGGTGGCATAGCGTTCGATCCTTCGCTGCCGGTTAGCAACCCTCATCTCGAGACGAACTCCGGCGCGATGGGCTTCGCACGATCACTCGACCTGTGGGGTTTCTCGGGGAAATTCAACGCTTCCGTGCCGTACACTTGGCTGTCGGGCTCTGCGGACTACCTGGGACGGCCGGTGCAGCGCACCGTCAACGGATTCGGCGATCCGGAGTTCGAGTTGTCCGTCAATCTGTACGGTGCGCCTGCCATGGGGATGAAGGATTTCGCCTCTTACAAGCAGGACTGGATCGTCGGTGTGGCGCTCAAGGTGTTGGCGCCGTCCGGGCAATACGATGACACGCGTCTCGTGAACATCGCGACGCATCGCTGGTTCTTCAAGCCGAGCCTCGGTGTCTCGAAAGCGATCGGTCGGTGGACATTGGAGTCGACGGCGGGGGCTACGTTCTATACGGACAATGCGGATTTCTACGGCCACTCTACGCGATCGCAGGCCCCGCTTTATTCGCTTCAAGGGCACGTCATCCGCAGTTTTCGCTACGGCATTTGGGCCTCAGCGGATGCCACGTATTACGTGGGCGGCAGATCGACGATCAATGGGGCAGAGAACAATGATTTGCAGCAGAACTGGCGGGTCGGCGCTACGCTTGCGCTCCCGATCAACACCCGCAATTCGATCAAACTCTTTGCCAGCGACGGAGTGTCGGCCCGCACAGGCGACAGCTACAAGCTGTACGGCATCGCCTGGCAGTATCGCTGGGGTGGTGGAATCTAATCGTGACGGTAGGGCGCGAGTTCTGAGGCGCGAGTGGGTCTTGGCGGGCGGGTGCTACGGAGATGAAAGTAACGCGCAAAAATGATCAGCATCATCATCACTATCTTGGCGGTGCTGATACTCCTAGCTGCAATTCCGCCAGCGGTGCGCGACACATTCGAGACGGGCCGTGTGTATCTGTTCTCCGCTCATTTTCTCGAGGAGCTGCCGCAGCGTCTCACGGGTCCAGGGCGTTTCCGGTTTGTCCTTCAGCCCTTGGTTGCCACCTTCTTGTCAGCCGTCCGCGATCTGGTCGCCATAGCGATTGTGCTCGATGCAGTGTCGCAACTGCTGATCTACAAGCAGGTGCACCCAGGTGCTGCCCTGGTGGTCGGGCCAGTACTCATCAGTATCCCCTACGCTGTGGCGCGTGCTCTGACCAACCGGGTGGCGACGCTTACGCGGCGCGATTCCGGTTGAGCCCGTATTCCGAACGCCGAACAAGCCATGCTGATCATTCGCGGCAACCAAGGAGCAGCGTCCGATGAAGAAGGGTCACTTGATGCTACTAATCGTCATTATCGGCACTGCGCTCGCGGCGCCTGCCTATGCGCAGCCCGCCAGTGCCGCGACTGTCTCGACAACAGGCGAGACCCCGGAGCTTCGTGTGGCCGCGTTCGTTGTTCCACCGTTGGTTATGGAACAAAACGGCTCGCTGAGCGGATTCAGTATCGACCTCTGGAATGCAATCGCTGCGCGGCTGAAGCGAAAGACCATCTATCAGATCGCACCCGACGTAGGCGCTTTGGAAGAGGCGATGCGATCCAAGAGAGCCGATGTCACATTGGCTCTCTTGATAACGTCGGCACGTGACGAGGTGTTTGACTTTTCCTTTCCCACATTGGAAGCAGGGCTGCAAATAATGGTAAGGGACACCCACCAGACAGGGGCGACCGAAAATCCATTATGGGCCATGCTGCGTCTGATATTTTCGCGAACAACCGTAGCGTGGCTCGGCATGGCCCTGTTGCTGGTGCTAATCCCGGCTCACGTGGTCTGGCTGCTCGAACGGCGGCGAGACGACGGTGCCCTTTCGAGCCGGAAGTACTTCCCAGGGATCTTTGAGGCAGCCTACTGGGCCCTATCGACGCTGACCACACAGGCGGAAGCAATGCCGAGACAATGGCTGGCGCGCATCCTGTCAATTTTTTGGATGTTTGCGGGCGTGGTCTTCGTTGCATTCTACACGGCCCAGTTGACGACGACCTTGACCGTTGAGCAGATTCGCGGCGCCATCGAGGGACCGGACGATTTACCAGGAAAGCAGGTGGCTACGGTCTCGCACAGCCTCGCGGTTAATTATCTTCAGGATCATCACGCGCAGGTCCAGGAGTTCTCGTCGATCGATCAAGTGTTCAATGCTCTTCTGGACAAAAAAGTGGATGCGGTAGTGACGGGCGCGCCGATCCTACGCTACTACACGGCGCATGGGGGAAAAGGACAAGTGAAGATGGTTGGTTCTGAATTCAACATTGCCCCGGTTGCCATCATGGTGCAGTTGGACAGCCCCCTGCGCAAGAAGATTGACGTTGCGCTGCTCGCACTTCGTGAGGACGGATCATATCAGCGGCTTTATGAGAAGTGGTTCGGTAACCCGTAAGCAGTGGGCTGGTAGATCGGCTGACCCTGAAGGAGACAGTCGCGCAAGGCAGTTAGGGGTCTGAACTCGGACGTCGCTTCCCATCGGACTGATGGCTTGGTCTTCAATTGGATCGAGGTCGAGGCCTACAGGAGGTCTTCCGGCCGAGTGACCATGACGCCAGAACTCCATCCTTGAGTTTTTTCAGCGCCGACTATTCTCAATGATCCCAGGGTAAGACGGAAAATCAAGTGAAAACATTCCCCCTGATTAGCAAGTGGCTTTTTTGATCTCCGAACTCGGTTTGTGCATTTTTCTCCAAGGCCAGAAAAAAACGACCGTCTATAAGGCGATTACAGCGGCGATCGATGAGTGACCCTGGCTCAGGTATCCCCCATTTTCCGCATTTTGTGCGACTCTTCGAGCGAGCGTGACTGGCGAGTTTGGATGGACGTCGAGGAAAAGACTGCGTCTCTCTACCTCGCATCGGCCGTACTATCACCAGCAGTACCTCGCGAAGAATCCCAATGACTAACATGAAGTTTCGGGCTAAGGTCGTCCCCTCTGGTAACGCCACTGCTGTCGAAGTGCCAAAGAAAGTCGTGGAGGCCCTCGATTCCGGTCCTCGACCCTTGATCGCCGTCACCATAAACGGTCACACCTGGCGTAGCAGAATCGCGCTGATGCGCGGACAGTGCCTAATCGGGATCAGTGCGGCGAACCGCGCCGCGAGCGGAATCGGCGAGGGCGACGTCGTCGAGGTAAATCTGAAACTCGACACCGAGCCGAGGGTTGTGCCCGAGCCGCGGGACCTCGCCAAGGCGTTGAGCAACGATCCAGAAGTCAGAGCGGCTTTTGACGGCCTGCCATTCGGTCTCAAGCGGAAAGAAGTCGCCTCCGTCGAAGAAGCCAAGACCTTAGAGACCCGACAACGCAGGATTTCCAAATTGATTACCCGGATGCAGGCTGAGCGTCATTAGGCGGAACGAGGGGCCGTCTAGGCACTGAGGCGCAGCCCCTTACGGTCATCAGCACCTGGGCTGCGCAAAGCGGTTTATACTCGATATGGAATCGACATTTGCCATCATTGCCGAGCCCAACCGCCGAGCGATCCTGAGTCTGCTCGCATCCTCGGAGCTATCCGTGGGCGATATCGAAGATCGACTGCGAATGTCGCAACCGTCGGTTTCCAAACACCTTCGGGTATTGCGTGAGGCTGGTTTCGTGGAGTCGCGAACCGATGCGCAGCGGCGTGTGTACCGGATCCGGCCCGAGCCACTCATGGAGGTGGATGCCCGGCTCACTCCGTTCCGTCGCTTCTGGTTGGCCCACATTGATGCTCTCGAGCGCCACTTGGCTCGTGTCAGTCCAGCTCCACGTCGGAAGGGAAAGAAGACATGAGCGGCCGTGAATACTACAAACCGGGTCCAGCTGCGGGCGCCGAGGTTCTCTAGGACGGCGAGAAGTGGACTCTGGTTGTCGTTCGGGAACTACGGCATCCCCCGGAGAAAGTCTGGCAAGCGTTGACGGATCTGGCAGAGCTCCGTGAATGGGCTCCATTCGACGCTGACCGCAGCCTCGCCGCAGTGGGTCCCGTGAAGCTTTCGACGGTTGGGACACCGACGCCGCAGGTCGCCCCTCACGCTATGGCACAACATCGATCGCGGGTTCATATCGATGGGTGCAGCAGGCTGGCACATTTGCTTGGATGTACTTGGTGGAATTCAAATCGTGATTATCAAAGCGCCTGGTTCTTCTTGCTCGCTATTCTTGGACCTCGAGCATTCAAGGGCAGCTTTACTGGTCTGTCGGCGGATTGATCGTGACATGCTCTCTCGCTCGCCGGAATGTTGCGGGAGGTACACCGAACGCGCTGCGGAATGCTCGAGTGAACGCTGCCTCTGAGCCATAGCCATACCGGTCCGCGACTTGCATGACCGTGATATTTGCACCGCTCAGGTCGCGTGCCGCGAGCGTCAGTCGCCACCGGGCGAGGTATTTCATCGGCGGTGATCCGACCACTGCCGTGAATCTGGCGACGAATGTCGACCGCGACATCGCGCATGCTGATGCAAGCGAGCGTACGTCCCAGGCATCCTTCGGGCGAGCGTGCACAAGCGCCAGCGCGCGACAAATCGCAGGATCTCGGAGACCAGCCAGCCAGCCGGGCACAGCGGCGTCGCCGTTCAAGATGAATTGCCTGAGAGCATCAACGAAGAGTATTTCCGACAACTTGCACACGAGCGCGTCGGACCCCGGGCCACCGGTCACGCGGGCTTGGATGGAGTGACGGGCGACCGCGGCTAACAGGCCACGCCCGGCGTCGGTCCCGATCCTGGCCGACAGCACCGCAGGGAGCCCTTTGACAAGGTGATCGCCTCCCCACTTATCGATGGCGAAGAAGCCACAGAGTAGCTTGACCGGTTGCCCTGTGCCTCCGTGACGAATCGGCAGAATGGTCCGCCGGGCTAACACTTGTTGCACGAACGCCCGTGTGAGCGGGGCCGGTGCAACGCCTTCGTGGCTCGCCAGGACATGAACGTGGCCGTGCGGGAACAATGCGATTTCGCCAGCCACGAGTGGCATAGGAGCTTGGCCTTCGACGGTCACGAGGCAGCTGCCTTCCGTGACCAGGTGGTATGGAATCACCCGCGCCGATTCGACTCCGAGAGCGCTGGCGATTCCAGTGGACGACGGGGTAACGATCGCCCAAGGCGCCTTCAGGTCGGCGTCGATGAACATCGACCCCGACACACGAAATCCTCTCAAGGCTTCGGACAGGACGTCCACAAATTCCGAACTCCCAGCCGTGACCGCCGGATGAGCGATCAAATACAACGGACTTTCAGCCTAACACTGCTGAACGTCCGGCGGCCATTCTTTGCCCAGCGGGGCGTGCAGCCGGCGGGGTGGTTGTGGACGAGAGTGAGCGGCTTGACCTGTTAATTGTCGGGGGCGGCATTGGCGGGGTCTTGTGCCTCAAATATGCCAAAGCGGCCGGTCTAACCGCGCTGTTGCTCGAAAGGAAAAGCGGCGTCGGCGGCATCTGGCAGGATCTTCCTGCTTGGCAGGACATCCAATTTGCTCGGCAAGACTGGACCCTTGGGTCGGTGCCGATCGGGGGAGAGGATCAAGCCAGCATCCGAGACAATATTCAGGCATGGGTCGACCGCTTTGGTCTCAGTCCATTGATCCGGCTCAACACCGACGTGACATCCGCAAGGCCGGTTGCTACGGGCTGGGAGGCGCGGACGAATGGGGGCGTCTACTGGTCGCGCTATCTGGTCGCGGCGACCGGGGGCCACAATCGACCGCGGATTCCGGCGGTTGAAAGATTCAAGTCCTCGATCGAGGAGTGCCATTCATCCGGGCTCCGGGACGCGAGTGTTCTCGCCGCAAAGGATGTAGTCGTCGTCGGGGGTGGGGCGTCGGCGTACGACCTGCTCGATCTTTGTTTTGAGCACGGGGCCCACCGAGTGACATGGGTGTATCGGTCACTGAAATGGATGCGACCAACCCGGCGGCCAAAGCATGCCGCAGCCAACGTACGAAGATTGGCCAGGCAGCAAATGCTCGGCGTTTCGCTAGCGATTACGAATTCCCTCATCAATCGGGATCTGCACGTACGGTATGCGAAGGCCGGTCTTCAGGAGATTCTACCCAACGGCACATTCGACCTACGACGTCACCAGCTCATACCCGGACGCCGTCGAATGATCGGAAACTTTTCACGGATCGAACGGTATCGCGGAGAGATAGCAACCCTCGATGGTAGAACCGTGCGGCTCGTCGATGGCCGGTCTTTTCAAGCCGACAGGCTGCTCTGGGGTACCGGCTACGACCTCGACCTAGGGTTCCTCAATGTCGAGGGGCTGTCCGGTCTGACCCGTCTCGAAGACCTGGAGCGGCGCTGCGGTAGCCTCTTCCTTTCGCGTGACGCGCCGAATCTATTTTTTCTTGCGCCAGCGGTACTGGAAACCAACGTCTCTACGCCTTGGGCGTACGCCCACGCGTCCAAGTCAATTGCGTCACATATCCGCGGAGCTACCGTGTTCGATGACACTCCAGTCTCCGGGCACGTGAATTGTTTTGACCTCGCGCGATTTCTCGCCCTTAAAGATCGCGCCAGCTACCCGCGTGGCCTCTGGTACCCGAAATATCTGTATGAACTGTTCTGTCGGCCGCGACACGTGCCGATGCCCATTCCGTAAATTTGCATGTTCGGGAACCGAGCTCCGCGTAACCTCACCGACCGGTGATCAATGATCCGGGAAGACCTCATGGAGACGCATAGATTCGCCTGCTTGATAATCCTTGGGAGTCTGAAAAGATCAATAAAAACAATATGTTGGTGGACATCAACGGTGCAATCGAAATGCTTGAGTCAGCCAATCGAGTAGGGCGAGCGACATTTTGCCGATCTCCAGGAGGCCAAGCGTAATTTGAGCGCCGTTCAATGTGGCGATTCGGGCACCGACGAGGACGTGCCGTCCGGTTAGCCGATTGATCCGCCGCTCTGCAGGAAAATGCCAGCTGAATTCGGCGTCGGCGCTATACGGCGTAGAGACGCGCGTCCTATTGCAAGCGGTCAAGCGGCACGGAAATCACGCAGTAATCTCGTCGTGGTCACGCTGCCGGTAGACGTAGCCCCGCATGAAATTCGCTCCGTGGTGTCATCGCCGGAGAAACTTCCGCCGAATTCCGTTTAGCGTCGCATTGAGCGTAGATTGACGTAGCCCCGGAGCGTCGTAAGATCTTCGTCATTGCGAGGCAAGCGGTAATGGCAAATCACACCATTGACAATTTCCCGCAGCGCTACGCGCGAATAGGTGGTGTCCTATACCTAGCAATCATCGTTCTCGGTGCTTTTGCTGAAGGATTCGTCACAAACAAGCTTGTCGTACCGGGTGACGCTGCGACTACGGCTCACAACATTCTAGCCTCACCGCGGTTGTGGCATCTCAGCGTTGCAGGCGACTTGATTGTCGTGTTACTTGCTGTGCCACTGTTGTGGATTGAATATCTCCTGCTCAGACCGGTCAGCAAGCACCTGGTTCTGCTTGCTGTATTTTTCAATCTCGTGTCCCTCTCAGTTGAGGCTATAAGCAAATTGTTTCTTCTTGTAGTGATGCCTACATTGGGAAATGCCGATTACCTAAGAGCATTTGGACCACAGCAGCTACAGATTCTTGCAAACCTAGCTCTCAGGTCGCATGACATTGCCTTCAATATCGCCCTGATATTCTTCGGCTTCACGTGCCTGGTGAATGGTTACCTGATCTTCAGATCGGGCTATCTGCCGAGACTCGTAGGCATGTTGATGCAACTTGCCGGCTTGAGTTATCTGACGGCCTGTTTTGCGGCGCTGCTCGCCCCAGCATTCTCCGAGCTAATAACTCCAGCCATTCTAATGCCGCCATTGATTGGAGAATCGTCATTTTGCCTTTGGCTTCTTGTGAAGGGCGTGAATGTCCCGAAGTGGAAGGAACGGATCAGCGTGGGGAAAGGGATCTGAACACGCGCCGCGCACTGAGTCACCGAGCACTTGGACGCACATCCTTACTCATCGAGGATTGAAGTCACCTTCGATTTATCGACGGATGAGAAGCAGACCTTCATTCAGTTTCGGCACTCGGGCTGGAGAGACAGTACGGACTTTCAGGGTCATTGCTCGATGAGATGGGCCCTCTTCACGGCTCGACCTTCACCAGCAGCCGCCTTCAGGAGGTGCAGAAAAACATGCCGACCAGGATCGCGGCGATGCAGACCCACTGCAGCAGCATGATCTGTTCGCGCAGGACGAGCGCCGCGAAGGCGAGCGTGACAAGCGGGTAGGCGCCGGTCAGCGGCGTCACGATCGAGATCTTGCCGTAGCGACTCGCGATCAGCACGCCGAGGTCGCCCGACGCCATCATCCCCATCGGCAGAAACGAGCGCGTCCACTCGATCACGGAGTGCGTGCCGGCGCGTCCCTTCCAAAACCCGTAGACGCCAAGGGTGAGCAACGCGCCGATCATGCTGTAGAGCGCCATGTTGGCGTCAGTGGCACCCAGGCTGTAGTCGTACTTGACGATCGTCTGAGCGCCGCCCCACAGCACGAGGGCTGAGAACGCGAGCGGGATCCAGGCCCGCCCGATCACCTTGTTCGCGGCGCCCGCCGGCTGGTAGGCAAGCCCGATGCAGCCGCCGATCACAAGGGTTACCGCGCCGTACTGGAGCGGCGAGAGCGTCTCGCCAAGAAACCAGTGCGCGAACACGATGGTGAGCGCGGGATAGGCGGCCGAGAGCGTGCCAACGATCGTGATCGGGCCAGCGATGATCGACTGGAAGTACATGATCCAGCCGATGCCGTCGAGCAGGTAGGCGAGCACACCGATGGCGAGCACGTCTCGGCCTTCCGCCGAGAACACCGGCGTATGCGGGTTCGCGAAGAAGTAGCAGACCATCACTGCCGCGCGAGCGCACGCAAAGTACAGGCAGAAGCGCGCCGGCGGCACCTCCGTGATCCACATCTTTACGAAGCCCTGGCCCAGGCCGTAGAGCAGGAGCGCGAGCAGTGCCGGCGTCAGCCACAGGAGGAGGGGTGCGGTTGGTGAATGGACCATCATCCATTTTAGCGCGCTCGGCGGCCGCTATCAGGCGGCCGTCTCAGATTGACCCCAACTGAGGTCGTTTGGGCTATCTCAGCCTCCGTTTCTCAAGCGGCCCGATGTGCGTCGAGAATTGCCCTAACCGAGAGATCGATGTCCTCGTCAGTGGTTGCCCAAGAACTGACGCTGATTCGCATGGCTGCCCGGCCCCTCCAGGTGCTGCCTCCGCACCAGCATCTGCCGGAGTCCTGGACCGAAGCGATGACGCGCCTCGTCCTGTCGTCATCCCCGAAAGTGACGACCACCTGATTCAGGACAACCTCGTTCAGGACTTCGATGCCGGCTTGTTTCAGCTCGTCGGCTATTTTGCGAGCTTGGTCGCAGTTGCGGCTCACCAGTTCGGCCAGGCCGGAACGTCCAAGCGACTTAAGCGCCGACCAGACTTCGACGGCCCGGGCACGCCGGGAGCTGTCCGGTGTGAGGTTCAGTGCATCGCGGTGTTGGCTGGCAAGAGGAAGATATGCCCCGCTGATCGACATCGCTCGTCCAAGCGCTTCGGAGTCGCGGACGATAGCGATGCCCGAATCGTAGGGTACGTTGAGCCATTTGTGCGCGTCCATCGCCCACGAGTCCGCTCCGACGAAGCCACTGGCGCGCGAGGCCTGAACCGGGGATGCCAATGCCCATAGACCGAAGGCGCCATCTACATGCACCCATGCGTTGCATCGGCGCGCCCATTCGATGACGTCACTGGCCGGATCGAAGGAGCCTGAGTTCACGTTCCCCGCTTGAATACAGACAATGGCCGGTCCCTCTATGGGCGGCAACAGTTCAGGGCGCATTCGCCCTTGGTCGTCAGACGGAACGCGAATTATCCGGTCGCGCCCTAGACCCAACATCGATAGAACCTTGTAGATCGAAGCGTGTGCCTCTTCGCCGAGCACGACCGTAAGCACAGGCGCGCCGAACAAACCCTGCCTGTCCACGTCCCATCCGTGTTTTTGCAGAATCCGATTTCGCGCAGCTGCCATGCAGGTGAAGTTGGCCATCGTGGCACCGGTGACCAGAGTTCCTTCCGCGGAGGCCGGTAGACCGAGCGCTTCCTTCACCCACCGCAAAGCGGTTGACTCTATACAGGCCACTGCAGGTGAACTGATGAAGCTGAAGCAATTCTGATCCCAGCCTGCCGCCAGATATTGGGCGGCGACCGTTACCGGCAGCGCTCCCCCGGTGACGAAGCCAAAGTACCTACCACCTGCGCTGGCCACAGTCGCGGGCGATCCATAGTCATCGAGAAGGGCGAGGACATCAATCGGTCTGCTCGGATTGTCTGGCAATGGGCCGTCAAGAACATCCATCAGCCGCTCTACCGAACCGCGCAGCGGCCGAACGTTTCTTACACGCAGCCCCTCGAGGTAGTTAGCCGCTCGATTCGCGGCCTCGACCAGAAGCTCGCGCGTATTGTTGCCGTTCATGTGACCATCAATTGAAATTAAACAACGTGAGTTTGTGCGGACCGGCGCATCTTGGGTAACCGGGTGCGTTTGCTGTGCCTAATCTCAAAATAAACTTTACTAGAATCACGGCCGCTGATCTATGCTGCTCAACTACGCCGGGATAGTCGCTCATGCCATGCGGCACAGGCCCACCGCCAGACCACGTGACCACGACCGCGTCGGCTGATTTCGGTCGAAAGCAGGCGGCAACGGCCCCATATCGATGGCGCAATTCACGCGCAGTTGTTTTGCGATTAAACTTTTTCCTTTATCTATTCAAGCTCCGGGACGCTATGATGTCAGCAACGTGAAGGCTGGGCTGGCCTCAAGTGCGTCGGTGTGCGAGTTTCAAGGTGCCATGGAGGTTACATCAGTTCTTTGCGTTTTAGGTCTGCCGAGTTCACGGACTGCTCGGCGCCGCAGATTTCTCGCGCCCACTCTGATTTGTGTGACGACGCTCGCCGCAGGCGCACCGGCTACCTCCTCCGCCGAGGGCTTGCTGGAGTCTTGGGAACACTGCGATCTGCTGATCGGTGGCGGCACAACATTTAGCCACGTCGCCTGGACCGATGGACTGGTCTTGGAGGGGACGCTCGAGCTGGATGACAGTCGCTGGGAACTCGGTGCCTATCGTTTTGCGACTGCGCAAAGCATTCCGATCAGTGGCGTGCCTGCCGACTACCATGCGGCTAATCCCTACTGGGGATTCACCGCCATGCGACGCTGGCAGGTGCTAGACCGACGGCTGGGCAAGCTCTATCTGGGATTCGGCGCCAACTACCGGACGGAGATTGACTACCTCGAGGCCACCAACTGGAATTTTGCCTACCTAGTCGCGGTGCGCTTCGATCTTGGTAAGCAACTCCGCCCGGTCGAGCTGGGCGTTCGCCACTGGTCTGACGCATGGATCAGAGCGGGAAACCGTGGTCAGAACCTCCTCACGCTTAGCTTCGCTTTCTAAAGAGCTGCCTTGTGCCTGTCCGACTGTCGGGAGTTCGAATTGATGCCGCGACCGCGGTTGTAGGGCCGGTCGGGCTGCCACCGGCAGCAGACGGCCCAACTGCAATGGGATGGCCGCCCCCACCCTCATCGGCATCAACGTAGACGGCGCAGAAGTGGTGAATAGGGTTGGCATAGAGTCTTCAGTTGATTGCGGTAGTTCTCCTTCTCTCGGACTACGGCTTACGCAGCGGATCTGTTCAGGGGCGGAATCCCTTAGGACTTCGCCTTCTTCGAAGGTTTCGACTTGCCAGAACTGTTGAGGCCGACCGCTTGGCGAACGAGCGCCTTGAAGGCGGACTCGTCAACTTCCTCTCCTTCGTGGATGTCGATCGCGCGGCGTGCGTTTCCGCCGAGACTCGAGTTGAAGAGACGGGCCGGATCCTTCAGAGACGCGCCCTTGGAGAAGGTAAGCTTCACGACATTCTTGTAGGATTCGCCAGTGCAGATGATGCCGTGATGCGACCAAGTTGGAGTGCCCCTCCACTTCCACTCCTCGACGACGCCCGGGACTGCTTCCCTGATGAGCATGCGCATTCTGCTGAGGCTCTCCCCGCGCCAGTCCCCGAGTTCGGCGATTCTTTTCGAGATGAGCTCCGATGCCGACTGGCCTTGGCTCGCGCCCGACTTTTTCATGTTCTCATCCTAGAAGTTCCAGATATATTTCATTTGCAAGACAGTGGAGGATAGTCATGTAAGGCTTCAGAATAATGTTACGGCGGACGTATATGCGCGGAAATAGCCAATGGTAATGATTTTTTCATGGAAGATGGTGGATCGTCAGGCTCGCACGGAGCGGTATCGAAGATCGTGGACAGTGCGGCTATTGAAGAAACGGGCGTCGACGCACCATATCGCGCAGGCCCCTGTTCAATGAAGGGCCGCACAGATGCTGAAGCTGCCATCGCGACGCGGCCACCCCATTTAACTTACTGCGGCGTGGTGTGAGGCACCCATCGCAATGCTCACAAATGCCTGTCTGCGATGTCTGTCTACCTGTGGCACTGTTCCTGTCGATGGTAGGCGCAGAATACGCGTGGGAAGAAAGAAGTAGATTGAAGGACAGATGCGCGCGTATTAACGTCGAATCCTATGCATAGTTGCTAAGTCGATCACCGGAACGCCGTCATGATCAACGTACTGAAAGAGCTGCTTGGAAAGATTTCGCGCGAGCACCCCGCGAAGAAGCCCATGCCAATCGCGAGACCAAAGCGGTCGAACACCGGCGGCGATTACCGCGCCGTCTCGATCGCGCCGAGCGTCATGTGCTGTGCGGCGGCGATGCACGCTACGGGAAGGCCCTATCTACTGCACGAAGCACCGCGGCTGCCGTTGGAGGCCTGTACGATGCCGACGAATTGTTCGTGCAAGTTCCGCAAGAATTCCGACCGCCGCGACAGCGATCGACGCCTGTTCGGAGCGACAGAGACAAACCGCTGGTTTGCGGGCCTCGAAAGCCGCAGGCGCGGAGGTCGGAGGTCGACGGAAAAGTGACTGGCGCCGTTGGAGGGTCGTGCATGGCAGCAGTCGGGCCGGTTGCCGCCCGAACGCCACCGGCATTTCAGTACCGCTCAAAGTACGCCTTATTCTCCGCAATTCGCGAGTTCAGGAGGGCCAGAAGCGAAGCTGCCTGCGCACGTATTGGCGTCAAAGCCGGATGCATTGGGCGCCCGTGGGCGGAGAATCAGGTCGGGGGCGATGTATAGGAGACCGTGGCGACCAGCGCCGACCGGTTGCAAGCCAAGTGTCTACGAAAAAGCCTTCGCCTTGTGATGGCGCACGTGCGCTTTCTGGGCATCGCGGGTCTTTGCGCTCGTAGACCGTTTCTTCTGCACGTGGTTGTGACGAGAAGCCTTCGATTGGCCCACGATAGGCGTCTCAATCGGCGCACCATATATGTGGTCGTTCGAATGAGGCTGCGGGGCGAAAGAGCTCGGCTTGGACCCAGAGTAGATCGGTTCACCGATCGCAACGGACACCGTCGATCCGGCGAGCGTGAATGCGGCGAGCACGGTGATTGCGATTTTCGTCATAATACTGACCCTCTAGAGCAAATCGTAGTTCAACACAACGCATCTGCGTTCCGCGCGTGCGGCCAAATGTGACGCGCGTCTCGTTTGGACTTTGGTGGACCTTTACGACATGACCGCAACCGCTACTTGATCAATTCGCCGATGCTTCCAGGGATGAAGAAGAATCCTGACGGATCGCTGCCGCCCGGGGTGCGGTCGCCCAGCCAGTGCGGATACCTGAGACGCCGAATATTTTCGCGCTGTGAGCTGAGTTTCTCGATCAAGCTCCGCTTTCCGCGAAGACGCGCCTTGCGATCGTCACCGCCGTGTTCGCCGTCGGCCAGCCCGAGTAGAACGCAAGATGCGTTATCAGCTCGATCAACTCATCGCGGGTGATACCGTTGTCGAGAGCCTTCTTCAGGTGGAACGGCAACTCGTTCGTCCGATACAGCGCAACAAGGGCTGCTACCGTGACAAGGCTCCGGTCTCTGGGCGAGAGACCCGGTCGCTCCCATACGTCTCCGAACAAAACGCGATCGGTGTAGTCAGCCAGTGCCGGAGCGATGTCTGAGTATAAGTTGGCTGTGGCTGCAGGTTTGTCGGGCATGATTTTCTCCTCTCCTCATCGGCCAACCATGCGGTCGAGGTGCTCGGGATAGCGAGCCCCCTGCACGGTGATCTTCGACGCGGCGCCGTCGATTTCGCGCAGGTCGTCCGGCGTCAGGTGAATCGCTGCGGCGCCGATGTTCTCCTCCAGGCGCTGCAGCTTCGTGGTGCCGGGGATCGGAACGATCCACGGTTTCTGGGCGAGCAGCCATGCGAGCGCGAGCTGGGCGGGCGTTGCCCTCTTGCGTGTTGCGATCACGGCGAGCAGATCAACCAGAGCCTTGTTCGCCTTCCGGGCCTCGGGCGTGAAACGCGGGACGAGATTTCGGAAGTCCGTGCTGTCGAACGTGGTGTTCTCGTCGATCTTCCCGGTGAGGAAGCCTTTGCCGAGCGGACTGAAGGGAACGAAGCCGATACCGAGTTCCTCGAGTGTCGGCAGCACGCCGGCTTCGGGTTCTCTCCACCACAGCGAATATTCGCTCTGAAGTGCGGTTACAGGCTGAACCGCGTGAGCGCGACGAATCGTCTGCGCTCCCGCTTCTGAAAGGCCGAAATGCTTGACCTTGCCCGCCTGGATCAGCTCCTTCACCGCGCCCGCGACATCCTCGATCGGCACGTCGGGATCGACACGGTGCTGGTAAAACAGGTCGATCGCATCGACCTTGAGGCGCTTCAGTGAGGCCTCCGCGACCTGCTTGATGTGCTCGGGCCGGCTGTCCAGACCGGCCTGCTTACCATCGACAAGCCTGAAGCCGAACTTGGTGGCGATCACGACCTGCCCACGGAACGGCGCAAGTGCCTCGCCCACGAGATCTTCGTTGGTGAACGGGCCGTAGATCTCCGCGGTGTCGAAAAACGTAACGCCGCGCGCGACCGCCGTGCGGATCACCTCGATCATCTTCTGCTTGTCGCCCGGGGGACCGTAGCCAAAGCTCATGCTCATACAGCCGAGGCCGAGCGCGGACACTTCAAGTACGCTGTTTCCCAGTGTTCGCTTCTGCATAACTGCTCCTGATGCTGTTGGAGGGGGCGAGACCCGGCGTCTCCGGCACAGCTTATTCGATTTGAATGGTCCGCAGATATTCGGTCAGGCGCGCAATGAGATCATCGGTGCGCCGCTGCGGGTCCGGATACCCGGCATTCTGATTTTCCAGATAGAAATCGAAACCCCATACCGGCATATCCCGCGAACCATGGGGTGGCAGAGTCGTGCGGCCGTCGATGATCTTACGGATCTGCTCCGCCGGAAAAACGCCACCATGACGGTGAGCGATGCGTGTGAGGTCGGGTACCTCTACCTTGAGACTCTTCGCCACGGCGCCATCGCCGCGAGCGTTATCGCCATGGCAGCTGGAGCAGAAGCGCTTGTATAGCTGAGCACCCGTGTAACTGGAAAGATCCTGAGCACGTGCCGGGACGGATACCAGGACGAGCGGGATCATCGCACTGACGATCGCCAGGAACCTATGTCGGACATGAGCATTCATTTAAACCTCCGATGCCGCACATTAGCATCGTCGATGGGTGGCTCAAGTCAATCCGTATTCCTACGCAGTAGCCATCTCGTCGACTATCGATGGCAGCCGGCCGTTTGCGCCCCCCATTTCAGCCGACGGGCCGTCACGGACGGATGCTCCCGCAGGCGGTTGCGACGATACCAGCCCCCACGCAGCCGCCAGCAGGGCCGCCGGCAGAGCGGTCCAGGAGCGCACCCTGCCGGCCGACGGACCCGCTCGACACCGTCACGAGGAGCGGCGTTACCGCGGCCGATGCTGTTGCCGGCGGTTTGTACGCCGCTTTTTTCGCCACGGCCCAGCATGGTTCTCGACTTTCACCGGGTATACCGAAAAGGGCGGATCTCCGCTAAGCTTCCGGCAACTGGATACAACGGAGACCAGCATGAGTAAACCCGTCATTCCGGACAAGTTTCTCGATCTGTTCAAAAAGAAGGCATTCGCGCATCTGGCGACGCTGATGCCAGGCGGAGAACCGCAAGTGACGCCAGTGTGGATCGACTACGATGGCGGTCGCGTGCTCTTCAACACCGCGGCAGGGCGGCAGAAGGACAAGAACCTACAACGTGATGGTCGTGTGTCCATGTCGATCGCCGATCCCGACAATCCGTATCGTTACCTCGAAGTCCGTGGTCGTGTGAGCGAACGTACGACGAGCGGCGCGGACGCGCACATTGACAAAATGGCGAAGAAATATTTGGATCAGGATAAATATCCGTTTCGACAGCCCGGTGAAGTGCGGGTGATCTTCAAGGTCACGCCGGAACACATCACATCGATGGACTGAAGTCGTCCGTCCGGCGGGCGACCTGGGCTCTATCTACGGCCAATACTATCCCGGCGGAGGCAACATCGCGGAGATTCTGGCCTTCGGTCGCATCGCTGGACAAAACGCCGCCAAAGAGTCGGCTTGAACGCGCGCGTGGCCGCTGTCGCCCGCTATCGTTTCGATATGGCTAAAATGCAGATCAGACTCCAGGATCTTGTGATGGCAACAAGAGGCGTTCCGTCTCTCCTCAATCATGGGTCAACGTAGAGGTCAGCGATGCGGACACGGACACTGCTCATCGTTCTGGTCATGTTGTTGATTGCCGCCTTCGTGGTCGTTAACAGGTCAATATTTACTGCGCCCGCGAAAGTCAGTCTAATATTTACCAGCATCGAGGTGCCAATAGGACTGGTGATGCTGGGAATCTTCACGCTGATCGCATTGACGCTGGGCATCTATAGTGCTGTTTCCTGGAGCGCGATACTGCTGGAGTTTCGCCGGCAAGCGAAGGAATTGACCGCACAACGAACGCTTGCTGACCAGGCAGAAGCCTCGCGCTTTACGGAATTACGTACCGTGATGCACGATGAATTGGCTCATCTGGCGGATCGAATGACTCAGATGCACGATACGTTCCGCGCCGAGATTCGCGACAACGCGAATTCGCTTGCGGCGACAATAGGTGAGCTTGATGATCGAATTCAGAAGCTCCGCGCTGCCGATAGTGCCGATAGTGCCGATAGTGCCGATAATGCCGATGGATCTAGATGGTAATTCGCTGGCGCAAGACGCCGGAGGCCCGGAAGTACCTGAGCATCATGCATGCCGCATCGGCCTGGCGATCGAGGATCTGCACCGCCCGTGAAGTAGTGGAATATCAGTTCACGCCAGCTTGAACACCCGCTGCGCGTTGCCCGCAAGAAACAATCCCTTCGCCTCGTCGTCCAGTCCAAGCGTATCGATGCCCTCCAGCGCCGTGTCTGGCATGATCATCGGGTAATTGCTGCCGAACAGCACCTTGCGACGGCCATGGTGGCGCATGAACTCGATCAGTGGGGCCGGGTAGCGCTTCGTGACGTAGGCCGAGGTGTCGATGTAGACATTCTCGTGCTTCGTGGCCACTGCGATTGCTTCCTCGGTCCAGGGATACCCGATATGGCCGCCGACGATGGGCAACTCGGGGAAATCGAGCGCAACCTGATCAAGATAAATTGGACGGCCTACCTCGCTGGGCATCAGCGGGCCGGTGTGACCGATCTGAGTACAAAACGGCACACCCAGCTCGCAACAGGCGGTATACACAGGATAAAAGCGCCTGTCGGTCGGCGGCAGCTCCCACAACCAGGGCAGCACGCGAATGGCCTTGAAGCCCAGGGTCCGCACGCAACGCTGGATTTCACGGACCGCGGCCATCGGCTTGCTGATGTCCACCGATCCTACGCCAACGAGCCGATCGGGCGCTTGGCGCACGAAATGGGCCACCTCATCGTTGGAGATCATCACATTGCGCGGCGCCACCCAGGCGCAGATCAGCGCCTTTCCAACGTTGCCCTTGTCCATGGCGCCGACGGTCGCAGCGACCGGCAACTCCGCGGTCGGAACGGGCGACTTGGTCCAGCGCCGGAGCGAGTCGAAAATCGGGTCTCTCATGTGGCGTAACGTCGGGTGCTGGCTCCAGGCGTCGATGATCATCATTCGTCTTCCTCAGGCTTTCGGACCTTTCCTGGGTGACGACTCCTTCGCTGATGAACGCCGGCCAGCTTTCTTCGCCGTCGACTCGCCGACGAGAGTTTCCAGCGGGCTGCTCTCGCCCCGCGCATCAGCCAGTGTCCATCCGTCGAGAATCGCTGCCGTACTGTTGCGCACGGCGCGAAAAACCTTCTTCAACTCGCAGGTCCGGTCGTCAGCGCAGTCCGCGCAGCGACGGTATTGCGTCACACTGACGCAGGAAAGCAAAGCCAGCGGCCCCTCCATCAGCCGTACCACATCACCAAAGGAAATGTCTCCGGCGCTTTGCGCGAGTTGGTACCCACCACTGCGCCCACGCTGACCGCGAACCAAGCCATCGCGTTTCAACTCGACAAGAATGGCCTCCAGGAACTTGACCGGAATGCTGCGCCGCGAGGAGATCGCCGCCGCCGATAACGTGGCGCCGGCGGGAAGTGCGGCAAGTTCCAGCAAGGCCTTGAGCGCGTAACGGGTTTTTTGAGAGAGCACGGGGAGCAGTCCTTTTTCGTCAGCTTCCTTATGTTACTTCAACACTTGACAGGGTGGTGTTAATTCATATAATTCCCATCGTATTAGTATGAATAACAACTTATAAGCGTGTAAGGGATGAGGGAAAGCAAATGAATAAGAAAAGTGGCATGCGTCTATATGCACGTATTTGCCTGGCGCTCGGGTTGTTCAACCCTTCTTTGACGGGCTCGGGCGCTTTGAGGCTGGGGTGGTGCGGATTGGCTTTATTGAGCGCCCTGACGGCTTCGCTCCCCGCGCTCGCACAGCAGAAGACCGGACCGGGGATCACCGGCGACGACAGCCTGACATGGCATGGCATTACGCTGTACGGCGTCATCGATATCGGTCTTCAATTCGATACGCATATGGCGCCGTTCACTCCCTATCGTCCGGCCGCCAGCGGGAACATCGTGCGGCAGAACAGCAGCCAGTCGGTGACCGGACTCACGCCGAGCAACATGGGCCAGTCGAGAGTCGGTTTGCAGGGCATTGAGCCCATCGGCGGCGATTGGTCGGCGGTTTTCCAAGTAGAGACCTTTTTCAACCCTCAATCCGGCGAGATTGCCGATTCTCTCAAATCGTTGGCCGTGAACAATGGTCGAGCCCTGGCCGCCCAAAGCGTCGGTGTCGATGGCAGTTCGGCCGGTCAGGCCTTCCAGACCGCCTATGTCGGGCTGAAGTCGGTGCGGTTCGGCACCCTCACCTTCGGTCGTCAGGTCACGTTGCTCTCGGAAGGCGCCATCAAGTACGACCCGAATTACCTTGCTACCGCATTCGGCCTGCTCGGCGCGTCAAATACGTATGCCGGCGGCGGCAGCAGCGAAGATAACCGGATCGACTCGGCGGCGAAGTACTATGTGAGCTTCAACGAGCTGGTGCACCTCGCCGCCCTGTACAAGTTCAACGGATCCAACGGCGCGGCCAACACCGCCATCCAGGCGGATTTAGGCGGTGAATACGCAGGAGCGTCGGTCGATGCGTATTATTCGAAAGTCAATAGCGCTATCACGGCGTCATCCTTGACCGCCGCTCAAGTCGCCGAGCTGCCGGCGTTGGGGTATTCGCCGTCGAATTCTCTGGCAGCGACCATCTCGGACAATACGACGTATTCGCTCATGGCGTCGTACAACTTCGATCCATTGAAATTCTTTGCCGGCTACATGCACATCAAGTATGCCAATCCAGCGAACCCGTTGAGCGCTGGATTCAACGACATCGGCGACTACGTACTGGCCTTCGTCAACAACGACGCCTACATCAATTCGAAGACCGTGCAGGTGTATTGGACCGGCGTTCGTTACACCGTCATTCCCAACCTCGACTTGACCGCGGCTTATTACGGCTATCACCAGGACGCCTACGGCACCGGCAAGCAGGCGGACTGCTCGACGTCCGCGCACAGTGTCTGCAGCGGCAGCTTCGAGGCCTTTTCCTTCGACGCCGACTACCGGCTAAACAAGCACTTCGACGCGTACCTGGGCGCCATGTACAGCGGGGTGCACGATGGAGTGGCGAGTGGCTACATCTATACGACCAACATCAACCCCACGGTGGGCGTGCGTTACAAGTTCTGATGTGCCCCCCTCGCGTCAACCGGCGCGAGGGTTTTTCTCGCGGCGCCGCGCTTGGCTGAGGCGCAGCTCGGCCCGCCAGGCGATCTCGCGAACGATCCGGGACCGAATGCTTACCGGCGCCTCGATTGGCCAAGCCTGGAGATTCACATGTCAAAGGTTCTCGTGCTCTATTACTCAGCATTTGGCTACGTAGCGATCGTGGCGCACGCGATCGCCGATGGTGCCCGCTCGGCCAACGCCGTAGTCGACATCAAACGGGTGCCGGAAACCGCACCCGTCGCCCAAGGCGCGTATTTCAAACCGGTGCAAGACGTTCCGGTCGCCGTGATCGAGGATCTCGCGAATTACGATGCGATCATTGTGGGCAGCCCCACTCGCTTCGGCCGCCTGTCCTCGCCGGTGGCCGGATTCCTCGAGCAGGCGAGCGAGCTGGCGAGCCGGGGCGTCCTGAGCGGCAAGGTCGGCGGGGCATTCGTATCGCCCACCAGCCGAAGCGGCGGCCAAGAGGCCGCCTCGCTGTCGATCATCACCAATTTATTGCATTTCGGCATGATCGTGGTCGGACCTCCCTATAGCGCGACGACCATTGCCGACGCGACCGGTCAGCGGCATCCCAGCGCACTCGACTTGGAAGGCGCCCGGCAGCTGGGCAGGCTGATTGCGCAAACGGCGGGAAGGTTGTCGGGCCGGGGAGAATCGGGCGCAGCGGATCTCAATCCAAGCGCCGCACCCGCAACGGCCACGACATGAAATCGTGGGCGAGCAGCCTGCGATCGATTCTGGCGGGTGCCGTACTCGCTGTGGGGCTCGGATCCGCGGCACCGCTGGCTGCCGCCACGGTCACGATGCTGAATGTGTCCTACGATCCCACTCGCGAATTGTACGAGGACTACAACAGGGCGTTTGCCGCCTACTGGAAGGCCAAGACCGGCGATCCCGTCATCGTCAACCAAAGCCATGGCGGGTCGGGCAAGCAGGCGCGGGCCGTGATCGAAGGGCTCGAGGCCGATGTGGTGACCCTGGCGTTGGCGTATGACATCGATGCGCTCGCAACGCAGGGTGGCCTGATCCCGGCCAATTGGCAGAGACGCTTGCCGAACAACAGCACGCCTTATACCTCGACCGTCGTCTTCCTGGTGCGCAAAGGCAATCCCAAGAATATCCATGATTGGAGCGATTTGGTCCGACCGGGCGTCGCGGTCATTACCCCAAGCCCGAAGACCTCCGGTGGGGCGCGCTGGAATTATCTGGCCGCGTGGGCTTGGGCGCTGAAGCGGCCTGGGGGCAACGACGCCACCGCGGAGGCCTTCGTGAAAAAACTGTACCACAATGTGCCCGTCCTCGATTCCGGCGCTCGCGGTTCGACGGTGACGTTCGTGGAACGAGGCATCGGGGACGTGTTACTCGCCTGGGAAAACGAAGCCTTTCTCGCCGTGAAGGAGTCGCGTTCCGCCAGCCTTGAGATCGTCGCGCCTTCGCTCAGCATCGTGGCTGAACCGCCGGTGAGTGTGGTGGACCAAAACGTCGATCAACACGGCACGCGCAAGGTGGCCGAGGAATACTTGAAATATTTATATTCCAAGGAGGGCCAGGAAATTGCCGCAAAGCACTTCTATCGCCCCCGGGATCCCGATGTAGCGGCGCGCTACGCAAAACAATTCCCGGCCATTCCGCAGCTGGTCACCATCGATGCGGTATTCGGCGGCTGGACCAAAGCGCAGGCTACTCATTTCGCGGACCACGGCACCTTCGACAGGATCTACGGTCAGTAATGCAAACACGCGTCGTCGCAGTCGAGCTCGAGTCTCACAAGCCCAGGCGGGTACTGCCGGGCTTCGGGATGACGCTCGGATACACGATGACGTATCTGTCCCTGCTGGTGCTGATACCTCTGTCGGCGGTGTTCATTCGCAGCCTGGGTCTGGGATGGGGTCATTTCTGGGAGATCGTGACGGCGCCCCGAGTAATTGCCTCGCTGCGCCTGAGCTTCGGCGCTTCGTTGATCGCCGCGTCGATTAACGCACTATTTGGTCTTCTGGTCGCCTGGGTATTGGTGCGTTACACGTTCCCGTTCAGGCGGCTGATCGACGCCATCGTGGACCTGCCCTTTGCGCTGCCCACCGCGGTGGCCGGCATCGCGTTGACCGTCCTGTATGCGCCGAATGGCTGGCTTGGCGCCGCGCTGAAGCCGCTCGGAATCAAGGTGGCCTACACGTCCCTGGGTGTCGTGGTGGCGCTGACCTTCATCGGCCTGCCGTTCGTGGTTCGAACCTTGCAGCCGGTTCTGGAGGATCTCGACAGGGAAGTCGAACAGGCCGCGGCGACCCTCGGCGCCTCGGCGACTCAAGCCTTTTCACGCGTCATACTGCCGGCGCTGTGGCCGGCCATGCTCACCGGATTCGCGCTCGCCTTCGCGCGCGCGGTTGGCGAATACGGATCGGTAATTTTCATCGCGGGCAACATGCCGATGAAATCGGAGATTGCGCCGCTGCTGATCGTCGCCAAACTGGAGCAATATGATTACGCGGGCGCCACCGCCATCGCGGGTGTGATGCTGGTCCTGTCCTTCGCGCTCATGCTCGGCATCAACGCGTTGCAAAACTGGACCTTGCATCGCCTTGGGGGACGATGATGCAGTCACGCGTCATTGCCGCGAGCTATAGCGTGTCCGCTGCGCGGGTCAGTCAGGCGCACAGCTCTCGCTCTCGCCGTCGGCCGCAATTGGGCCGGCTCTTGTTGATCGCCGTGGCGCTGCTGTTCCTCGGCGTATTCCTCGCGCTGCCGCTGCTCGCGGTATTCGTCCAGGCATTGGCCATGGGCGTCGGCGCCTATGTCACCGCCATCTCCGATCCCATGGCGTGGGCCGCGGTCAAGCTCACGCTGCGGATTGCGGCCACAGCGGTTCCTCTCAATCTCGTGTTCGGCGTGGCCGCCGCCTGGGCGATCGCCAAATTCGAGTTTCGGGGCAAGAGTGCCTTGATCACGCTCATCGACCTGCCGTTCGCCGTATCGCCGGTCGTCGCCGGACTGATCTTCATCTTGATCTTCGGTACGCACGGGTGGTTCGGCGGATATCTTCGAGCTCACCACATCCGAGTGATATTCGCAGTACCGGGCATCGTACTGGCCACTGTCTTCGTCACATTCCCATTTATCGCCCGGGAGCTCATCCCCGTGATGCAAGCGCAGGGCAAGGACGATGAGGAGACCGCACTGTCGCTCGGCGCGACCGGTTGGCAGACCTTTTGGCGCGTCACGTTGCCCAATATTCGCTGGGGGCTGCTGTACGGCGTTTTGCTTTGCAACGCGAGGGCGATGGGCGAGTTCGGCGCGGTATCGGTGGTGTCAGGACACGTTCGCGGGCTGACCAACACCATGCCGTTGCACGTCGAGATTCTATACAACGAATACAACTATGTGGGGGCATTCGCGGTAGCCTCGCTGCTCGCCTTGTTGGCACTGCTGACCTTGGCGGGCAAGAGCCTTCTTGAATGGCGGCAACCGGAGCTGCGCCAGGCGGCCCGCCAGCTGCGTGACCGAACGAGGAGAGAACACACATGAGCATCGCATTACGCGGGGTAGCGAAGCAATTCGGGGAATTTGCCGCGGTCGAGAACATCAATCTCGACGTGCCGACAGGCACGTTGATTGCGCTGCTCGGTCCGTCGGGCTGCGGCAAGACCACCCTACTGCGCATCATTGCCGGTCTCGAGACGCCGGATGAGGGTCAGGTGTTGTTCGACGGCCGTGACGCAACCCTGTGGCCGATTCGCGATCGCAAAGTCGGATTCGTGTTTCAACACTACGCCTTGTTCCGTCACATGACGGTATCTGAAAACGTCGCCTTCGGCCTCAAAGTCAAGCCGCGCCGAGAACGGCCGGCTGCCGCGGCGATAAGCAAGAAGGTGCATTCGCTGCTGGAGTTGGTGCAGCTCGGCTGGGCTGGAGATCGCTATCCGGCGCAGCTTTCTGGCGGCCAGAGGCAGCGCGTTGCACTCGCACGAGCGCTGGCCATCGACCCGGACGTGCTGCTGTTGGATGAGCCTTTTGGCGCCCTCGACAGCCAAGTCCGCCATGAACTGCGCCGCTGGCTGAGTCGTCTGCACGACGAATTGCATTTCACAAGCGTATTCGTCACCCATGACCAGCAGGAAGCGATCGAAGTGGCCGATACCATCGTAGTGCTCAATCGAGGGAGAATCGAACAGTGTGGGATTCCCGGCGAGATTTATGATCTGCCGAACTCGGCCTTCGTGCATCGATTCCTCGGGCAGGTCAATGAGCTGCCGGTGCAGGTACGCCAGGGCTTCGCCTATGTGGGGCCGCTCGATATCTCTGCGGACGCCGCCGCAATATCGGATGGCGGGAAGATCATCGCGCTAATCCGACCCCACGAGATTGAAATTGGCCCTGAGGAGGCCGGTTGGCCGGCAACCGTGATTGCAGTACGCGTGATCGGGCCGATCGTGCGATTGCAGCTATGTGCCGAGGGCCAGCCGGGCAACGAACCGCTGGAAGCGGAAATCAGTCGCGAGCGTTACGAGGCCGAACGCTTCACCCCGAGTCAAAAGGTGGGTCTGCGCTTCAGGCACTGGAAGGTATATCCCGCGGCCGCTCTTCGCTCGACACCTGCCGGTGCTGCCGCTTGAGGGGGAGGCTCGCTTCCAATTATTCCAATAATTCATATGGGAGTGGTATGTTTTAAGCTTCCATTTTTTTTAGCTCCTGGCCGTTCGAAATGACGGATGCCTGCCCGCGCAGATCCGCCGCCAAATCCGGGCGGTTTTAACGGGCGGCGCACGTGAATCGCTATTAATTCACTTAAGGGGATCCCAACATGTCCAACGAGACAAATCGCACTTCCGGAACAGAGCCGCAGCGCATGTTCGATGGCGGACAGATTCATTTCGATCCGGAGCGAATGTTCCAAACGTTCATGTCAAAACGTGTGAGCTATAGAACCTGCGTGGACGGCAACGATACTGCAAGGGAAATCGCAGTCCTGGTTGGCGGGTTGGGCGGGGTGGCGGACGCCTACCAGCGCGCGATCCAAGCCCTACGCGACGTGCGCCACCTATTGCCGTCCGAAGGGGTCGCCATCGTCGATGCGGTTTTAGATTGCGCAACGTGACACGAGGGATATTTGCAATCGCGATGTTCCCGCTGCGGACATCGCACCAGGCGCCCGCCGCCATGGGGACCTTGCTTATAGGGTAAAGTAAGGTCATGGCGAAAACGGTTCCGACGGCCCGCAACGCAACTGAAATTTCGTACCGCCTGTGACGCGCGACTATTCCGCGGCGATCCGACCGTCGAGCATCGTGATGCTGGACGCGGCGAGACTTGCCCGTGCGATTGAAGCTCGCGAGGTTTCCTGCATCGAGGTCATGACGGCGTATCTCGATCACATCGAAAAGCTCAATCCGCGAGTCAACGCCATTGTCGCCCTGCAAGACCGGGAACTGCTGCTCGCGCAATCCAAAGAGCGGGACAGGCAGCTCGCTCGTGGCGAGCTGATGGGGCCATTGCATGGCTTTCCCATGGCGGTAAAGGACTTGATGCCGGTCAGAGGCGTCCGCACCACCATGGGCTCGCCGTTCCTCAAGGACTTCGTCCCGAATGAGGACGACATCATGGTTGAGAGGTTGCGGGCAGCGGGCGCTATTTTCATCGGGAAAACGAATACGCCCGAGTTCGGGCTGGGGTCGCACACCTACAACCCGGTCTACGGTCCCACCCGCAACGCCTACGACCAATCGCGTTCGGCCGGCGGCAGCAGTGGCGGCGCCGCTGTTTCCCTGGCTCTTCGCATGCTGCCTGTCGCGGACGGCAGCGACTACGGCGGAAGCCTGCGCAATCCGGCCGGATGGAACAACGTATTCGGATTCCGCACCAGCTATGGCCTGGTGCCGACCAGCGCGCCCGACGGGTGGTTGCCGTCCATGGGCGTCGTGGGCCCGATGGCGCGCAATGTGCCGGATCTGGCGATGCTGCTGTCCGTGCAGGCGGGTTATGACGCCCGCGTACCGTTGTCCACGATCGGCGACGGAAAAGAGTTCCGAGGGCGATTGGAAGCCGATTTCAAAGGGAAGCGGATCGCCTGGGCGGGCGATTTCCGGGGCTATTTGCCGTTTGAATCCGGCGTGCTGGACCTTTGCAAAGGTTCCCTGAAGATCTTCGAGTCAATGGGCTGCGTCGTGCGGGAAGCACAACCAGACTATTCGATTGACGCGGTCTGGCGGGCATGGCTGCAGCTGCGCGCGTGGCAAGCCGGCGGAAGTCTGCTCGCCTACTACCTCGATCCGGAAAAGCGTGCGCTCATGAAGCCGGAGGCGATCTACGAGGTTGAGCGCGGACTCAAGCTGACGGCCTTCGAGATTTCCGCGGCGTCCGTGGTCCGCACGGAATGGTATCGGGCGGTCGGGCGGTTCTTCGAGGAATACGACTACCTCATTGTTCCGACCGCTCAGCTGTTTCCGTTCGACGTAAATGCCCATTGGCCGAAGGAGATAGCAGGCAAGAAGATGCAGACCTACCACGAATGGATGAAGTGCGTGGTTCCCATCACCATGGCCGGCTGCCCCGCCATTGCCGTGCCTGCCGGATTTGGCGGGCAAGGATTGCCGATGGGTATTCAAATCGTGGGGCCGAATCATGCGGAGCTGGCTTGTCTGCAATTGGCTCACGGATATGATACGGCTACCAACTGGCCGACCAGGCGTCTGCCCTCGCTGCTTGGTTGAGCGGTCCCCGCGCACTCGCCGGGGATCGGTTAGGAGCTCTCGACTCCCGAGAATACCGTGGCCCCGCAGATGCCCAACTACTCCTAGAGTAGGCCGCGAACGGCACGCACCGTGACGACGCCCAACAGCGTCATCACAATGCTGCCGAAAACATGCGCCGCGATCGTGAGAACAGCCCAGATGCTGCGGCCTTCCAGCATTGCCGTGACAACCTCTGCGGAAAACGTCGAGAACGTCGTGAGCCCGCCCAAAAACCCGGTCACCGTCAGCAGCCGCCATTGGGGCGCTATGGCGGGAAAAGCCAGAAACACCGCGATGGCGATGCCAATCAAGTAAGCGCCCAGAACGTTTGCCGCCAGGGTGCCGGGTGGGAGCTGTGGAAACGACGCATTGAGCCGGTCCGCAAGGTACCACCGCAGCAGCGCGCCCAGCGATGCGCCGAGCGCAATCGCGAAAATCGATATCAGCATGCCGTTAATTCCGGTTGATTTGTATCGAGAGGGGGGGTCTGCGTCCAAGCCCCGCAGTATACGAGTGAACTGTCCGCGCTTGAAAGCGGGTCGCGGGGAGGTCGCGCAGGCGTCGCTGGCGGCCGCGCGCCTTTGCCTGTAGCGTGCCGCCTGATCAGGGAGCAAGCACGATGAGCGCAGTCGAAGCCACTTTCGCCAAGTCCGGTGACGCGACCTTCATCGGTCATCCCAAAGGGCTTTTCTATCTGGCCTTCACCGAGGCGTGGGAGCGATTCTCCTACTACGGAATGACCGCGCTGGTCGTGCTCTACATGGTTGATCAGCTGCTGCTGCCTGGGCATGCCGAGCACATCGCTGGGTTTGCGGAGTTCCGCGCGGCTCTGGAGTCGCTCGGCGGCCCGCTGTCGACGCAGGCGCTCGCATCGCGGATTTTCGGGCTGTATTCGGGGTTCGTATATTTCACTCCGGTGCTTGGAGGCATGATTGCCGACCGCTGGATTGGACAGCGAAATGCGGTGGTGATGGGTGCGCTGGCGATGAGTGCCGGCCATATCGCCATGGCCTTCGATGCCACATTTCTGGCGGCGCTGCTGCTGCTCGTCGTGGGCTCGGGCTTGCTCAAGGGCAATATCTCCGCCCAGGTGGGGACACTTTATCCGCGCGAGGACGAGGCGCGGCGGACGCGCGGCTTCCTCATCTTCAGCACGGGCATCAACATCGGAGCGGTATGCGGGCCATTGCTTTGCGGCTTGCTCGCGCAAATCTACGGCTGGCATGTCGGTTTCGGCGCGGCCGCGCTCTGCATGCTGATCGGTCTTGCGACCTATCTGCGCGGCTACCGCCAGCTGCCCTCCAGAGTCGAGCGGAGTAGTTACAAGGGCGGCCGTCTCACCGGCGCTGAGTGGCGCACCATCTATGCGCTGATCGCGGTGATGATAATCACGATCTTCCAGTCAATCGCTTATCTACAGTCTCAAAATGTACTGCCGATCTGGATTCAACAGCACGTCGCGCTCGAGGTCGGGGGCTTTCGGATTCCGGTACCCTGGTATCAATCGGTGGATCCATTCTTCAGCATCGTGGGAGTCCCGCTGCTGTTTTGGATCTGGCGCCGCCAGGCACTGCGCGGCCGCGAGCCCGACGATTTCGGAAAAATCGGCACCGGGGCCTGGATCGCCGCGGCGAGCAACCTGGTCCTGGTGGGCGCGATCATCGGCTCGGGCGGGGCGCCGGTTCATCCGATCTGGCCAGTCCTGTATTCGGTGGGTTTGGCGATCGCTTTCCTCTACTACTGGCCCACGCTTCTCGCCCTGGTTTCTCGCGCCGCACCCGCCAAGGCCAACGCCACGTTGATGGGGATCACCTTCATGAGCCTGTTCATTTCGAACAATCTGATCGGCTGGATCGGCGTCTTCTACGAGAAGATGCGCCCCGCCGAGTTCTGGGCGCTACACGCCGCCATCGGCGCCGCCGGAGGTGTGCTCGTGGCGCTGTTCGGCCGCCGGTTGGGCCGAGCGCTTCGCGGCTAATGCTCCCAAGCCGTCGTGCTAGGGCCGGCGCACGCCTGGATGTCCGGCTGCTTGGCCAATTCGGTATCGATGCTTGCCGCGCCCTTGTCGAGCATCTCGCGCGCCGTGACGGTGTTGCCGCGCGCTGGATCAGCGTAAATGTGGCAAGTCCGCTGGTCAGCACCATGCCGGAGGTGGCGGCGCAGGCGGCGATGAACAGCCGCCGGTTGCGGCAACCGCTCGAGCGATGCGGCGACTGGCCATGTATTAGTTGCCTTGCGCTGCCCGGGCCGACATGATGCGGCGGCAATATGCCTCAGCCAACTGCTTTGCCGACTTGACCATCATAAAAGCGACCGCCAATTCTCCGTTCGTCGTCGGTGTTTCGGGTCATCGCGATCTGAACCCCGCGGATGTGCCGCGCCTTCGCGACGCGGTGGCGGACTTTGTAAATCTATTGAAGCGCCGCCTGCCCGACACCGAGCTCGAGATCATCGTCGGCATGGCCGAGGGTGCGGATCTGCTGGTGGCACAGACCGCGCTGGATTTGGGAGTGCACGTCCAGGCCGTGCTCCCGGCGGCTCTCGAACACTATTCGGATGATTTCGAGGCGAAAAGCCTGGTGCTGCTCAAGAGCCTGTTGGCGAGGCCCGATGTGCGCTGCATCGAACTTTCGCCGCCCGGACACCTGCGTGATGAGCAAGATGTCGCCGGCAGCTTGCAGCGCGACGCCCTGTATGAAAATCTCACCGATACGCTGATTCGCCGCAGCAGTCTTTTGCTGGCGCTCTGGGATGGGTATCCCTCGCTGCTTCCGGGCGGAACCGCGGATACCGTGCTGCGCTATCTCGGCGTACGCACCGATGCCGGCCGTGAAGACATCAAGATAACCTTCGTGGAAGCGGGCGCCGAGCCGGACGCGACGGAGCGCGTGGTCTACTGGGCTCCGGCCGCGCGCGGCGGCAACGCCATCGCTGCGCAGGCCGCCATGCCGTGCTTTCTCGTGGGAGTGGGCGACAACGTGCTGGAAGTGCAGCGCGACATGCCCGTGAAGCTGGCCCAGCAGCTAGAGGCCCTGAATCACTACAACCGCGAATATCAGGAACTGGTGGATGCGGGAGCCGTCGGAGCGGCGGATTCCTTGGTGGCTTCATTGCCGGCGAACTTGCCGGTGACCGAAAACATGATGCTCGGCAACATCGACGCGCAGTACGGCAAAGCCGACGCCCTGGCCGTGCACTACCAACTTCGCTCGGACCGTCTCTTCATGCTGTTCGGATTGATGACTTTTACGATGGGGCTTGCATTTCTGATCTATGAGCAAATCACCGAAGCGCGGCTGCTGCTGATTGCCTATATGCTCATACTGACTACCAGCCTGGGGGTGTATTACGTTCTGCGAGGCCGACACTGGTTCGCCAAGCATCTCACCTACCGGGCCATCGCGGAGACCATGCGCGCCAAATTCTATCTGCGCTTGGCGGGAGTCGATCACCGCGTGGACGCGGCCGAGGTGCTCGGCCTGTCCGGCATCGACCGGTTTCGGGGCTTCGGCTGGATCAGCTATGTGCTCAAAGGCGTCGAGGCGCCCGACATCCATGCGGCCGTGTCGCCTGAAGACGCCGACCGCCGATCGCGATGCGTAGAACACACGTGGATTGAGCATCAGTACCGCTACTTCGCGGCCAGGGTCTCCAGACTCGAGAAGAGTGCCCGGCGGGTTCAGCGCCTGCGAAACGCGCTGTTCGTGGTCATGCTGTTCGTCATCGTGACTCTGTTCGTTTTCGGCCAAGCCATACACAATGACCGCCTTGGCGTCGGCGTACCGCTGAAGAACATGCTCACGTTCCTTATGGGTTTCCTGGCGGTACTGCTCGGCGTATGGGAGCTGCATCAGGGCAAGATGGCTACCCGAGAGCTGCTATGGCAGTACCGAAATCAGCTCAATCATTTTGCCAAGGCTCGCCGGCAGCTCGCAAGAATCAGTTCCCCGAGGCGGCGCAACGATGTACTGGTGGCGCTCGGCAAAAATTCCTTGATGGAAAGCTACCTTTGGACCATTCACCGGTACCACCGCGAACACGAACCGCCCGCGACGCGTTAACTGACAGGTCACCGCGCCGGTTGAGGAGCGGGTGCGTCACTGCGCGGGCGGTATGGTCACGATGGCCACGGTGCGGGCGCCGAGGGATGCGCCGTCGCTCGGGTCGCCGATGACCACGTAGAAACTCCTCGGCTCCCGCCGCGTGGTATTGGAGATCAATGGAATGGCCAGATTGACGGCGCCTTTGCCCGCCCCCATGGATTGCTCATGGGGCGCAACCGGCACGAAGTCCTGGCCCGGTTTTGCCGTACCGGATTCGGTCCACCAATAGAAGCTTGCATTGCCCTGCACGCTGCCGCTGCGTCGAACCACGACCTGCGCAGTCGGGTCGGCGGGCGGCACCTCGACGGCGGCCGCGGATAATTCGATGCGCGAGTGCTGAACACGAGCCGGTGTGGGCGCGGTGGCGGGGGCGCGCGGCGGCGGGATGGGCGTCGCGGCGGCGAGGGGCGCCGGGGCGGCCGGGGCGGCCGGGGCGGCCGGGGTGGTCGGGGTGGCCGGGGTGGCCGGGGGAGGGACGGGGGCGGGGGCCGGCGGCGGTGCGGGGTGAACTGGGGTCGCCGCGAGCGGTGTTGCGGGCACTCGCGCAATGAGCGGCGCGGGATGGCCGCCGGCCGTATCGCCGATGGCCGGCGCCTCAGCCGGCGCCGCAGCCGGCGGCAACTGTACGGCGGACTGATCCGCGGAGGATGCGGCGTCATCGGCACGATACCGCATCTGGCTCAGCCGGGCCGCGGCGCGTGTGATTGAATCGATATTCGTGCTCACCGCCCACCCGATGGCCAGCAGCGCCGCCACGCTCGCGGCGAGCGCGGGCCGCAGCCAGCTGCCGCGCTTCGGCGTTGAGACTTGCAACAGCGCCAGCAGCGCCGGCAAGCGCTCCCCGGCGCTGTGTGCGTTGAACGGTATCATCCACCTCTCGACATCCGCCGGCCGGCGCTCGCGGTCGAGACTTAGGGCCATGCGCAGCGCCCGCCACTGCGCGCCGGAGAGTCCGGCGGGACGAGTTGGCCTCAATCCCAGCATGCGCGCTTGGAGCGAGGTCTGTTCCCGGAAGGGGTGTCTGCCGGCCAGGAGCACGTAGACCACGCATGCAAGCGCATACAGATCGTCGCTCGTCCCGGCCGCTGCGCCTTCGAGCAGCTGGCAGCTCGCATAGCGCGTGGTCGCGCCCGGCTTATGCTCCGCCGATGCGGCATCCGCGATCGCGGCGATGCGACGCATCGCGTGCGCGGCGCCGAAGCCCATCACACGCACTTCGCCGTCGTCGGTGATGAAGATATGTTCCGGATTGAGATCACCGTGCACGACGCCGTGGGCATGAGCGTGCGCGAGCGCGGCGCCGACGGCGCGAACGACTGTCACGGCGTGGGAGCGTTGCAGGGCACCCTGATGGCGCGCCGATAACACGCGGCTCAGCGACAGCCCGCTCAAGCATTCCATCGTAAAGAACGCGACGTCGCCGTCGCGATCAAATTCATGCACCCGGACGATGTTCGGATGCGACAGCGACTGCATATGCTGGAACTCACGCCGCATCTCGTCCAGCAATTCCGGGCGCGCCACGACGGCGCCATGTGGGACCTTGACCGCCAGCCGTTGGCCGACAACGGGCAAATTGAGGCGATACTCATCGACGGCCTCGAATACGCTGCCCATGTCCCCGCGGCCGAGAACGCCCTTGATGCGATAGCGGCCGCGCAGCACCTCGCCCACGGCGATTTCACGGCGTATGCCGCGAGTCGCGGCAATCGCGCTTGCGCCGCCGGCTGCGGCCGGCGCAGTGACCGCGGCAACCGCCATGCTGAGCGAGGCCGCCGGAAGCGGCTCGCGCTTTTGCGGCAGCGGAGCGCCGACTTCGGTGTCGATCGAAGTTCCCAGCAGCTGGCCTTCGATATGCGATTTGATCGCTCGGAACACCTCGGGCTTGATTTTGCCGCGGCGATAATACTGGTCGAGAAGCGACAACAGTTCCCAGCCGGCATCGGAAGATTTCTGGGTGAGCGGCTGCACGGCGCGCAAAAAGGCGTCCTCGTCGCAGGCTCCGCCAGCGAGCGCAGCCAGCCAATCCCTGGTCTCTTCCGCGCCGGTTTCCGCCCGAGGCTGATCGGCGATCGGTTCAGTCATGCCGTACCTGAGGCGCCGACGCGCCGGATTGCAGGCTCAGCTCGATGAACCAATCCGGGCCGGATTCGACGTGGTGGGCAGCCGCATAGCTGGCCTGGTTGAGCGCCACGGCGAGGTCCATCAAGCTATTCACATACACCAGCGGTGCGCCGGCCGGCACTTCACCGAACGTGCGCCGGTAGGGTGCAACCGCCTCATCGACGAGGCGGTCCTGGTGGTAGATGCGCACGCGCACGAGAGTTCCCAGATCCGGATGCAGTTCGTCGAACAGTGCTTTCGGGATATTGGTCCATACATTCCCGAACTGCACGTCGAGAACCGGAATGATGCCCTTGACCGTTCCGCCGGCGCGCTCGGCTCTGCGGTACGGAATGCTGATGAGCACTTGCGGCGCGAGCGCGGGCCCCACCTGTTCGAACCCTATGACGCCGGCGGCCAGGCGAGCGCCCGTATAGGCGAATACATCCCGGCCGTGAAAGGTGTGCGATTCGGCCGAACCGCTGCGGCGATTCACGTTCTCATCGATCTGGCGCAACTCCTCGATACCGTCGCGTTCGGCGACCAGCGAAAACAGGCCGTTATTGGGGCCGACGAAATAATGCCCGGTGCGTGTTTTGAGCGCCACCGACAGGCGCGCCGTGCCCACGCCGGGATCGACGACAGCGACGAACACGGTGTCCTTGGGCCAGAATTGCTCCGCTTGGTAGAGCCGATAAGCGCCGACGAAGATGCTCGGATTTTCGTGGCTCAGATCCGAGACCACCAGATCCTGCGACACGCTGTAGGCGACGCCCTTCATCGCCGATACCGCACCGTCCTGTGTACCGAAGTCAGTGAGCAGCACCAGCGGTGCGCGCGCTTGCGCCTGGCCGCAGCACCATAGCGCCAAGACGAGCAGCGCGGCACGCAAGGTCACACCGCGGCGCGCTTGAACAGCGCCAGGAGTTCATTCCAGGCGCGCTCTGCCTGCGCCTCATTGTAAATGGGCTTTCCGTCCGCCAACGGCATGTCCTTGACGCACCAGCCGTGCAGGCACCCTTCATACACTTCGATCTTGGCGACCAACGCCGCGTTGCTGAACGCCTCGCGCAGCCTGGTTTTGGCATTGGGCTCACGGGCGTCGTCGTTAGCCGCGATGCCGAAGTAATATTGCGCCTTGATTTTGGGCGCGAGCAGGTGAGGGCTATCCGGTTTGTCGGTCACCAGGCCGCCGCCATGAAAGGACGCGCCGGCGCCGACTCGGCTCGGCACGGCCGCTGCCGCCTGCAGGGTCATCGGTCCCCCCATGCAGTAGCCGACGACCCCGACCTTGGCCGCTCGCTTGACGGAAGGTTGGGAATCGAGAAACGCTACATACGCGGTCGCGTCCTGCATCACCGCATCGCTGGTCAGAGGAGCGCGCAGGGCGGCGAGCTTCTGTCGATCCGCCGGATTGTTGAAGTCGAATCCCGGGGGCAGCCCGGGCGCCTTGGCCAAGCGATAGTACGGATTCGGCACGAGTACCGTGTAGCCATCCTCCGCCAGGCGTTTCGCCATGTCCCGCATCGTGGGCCGCAACCCGAATGCGTCCGGAAACATGATCACGGCAGGGTACCGGACCTGATCTGACGGATGCACGAGTGCGGCATCGCACACCCCGCTCTTGGTCTTCACCTGCACATCAGTGTCGCTCACCTCGCGACTGTCCGCGGCGCGCGCACCGGCGGCGGCGGTAATTCCCGCGGCTAAGGACAGCGCGGTGAACTCACGGCGCGACATCGGGAGCTGATCGTTCACGGTGGACCTCCTTTTTCGCCGGCTATTTCTGACTTTCCAGAGGATAGGTGCGCGGAGCCTCGGCGGTAGGCGGCGCCGGGGCTGCCGCCGGGCTCGAGGCGGCGGCGGCCGGCACGTCTGCTTGCGGCGCCGGCGCGCCTCTGACGGCGGTATGCGTCATCTGTGCCAATCGATTGAGGAAACGCTGCGCGGTCTCAGGCGGAGCGGGGGCCTGACCGGAGAAGATCTCGCTCGCGGTGACACCGCTCTTCTGGTACAGGGCGGCGTTGGCCGAGCGATCGATGCCGAGAACGCTGCCATCCAACGCAATCCCGCCGAACAAGCCGCGCGTTCGCGCGTAGGAATAAATCTCGGCAAGCGAGACGTCGGTAGCGGCCGATCCTTGGCGTCCGACGGGCCCTGCCGCTACCGAGGCGTCCGCGCCCAGGGTCAGCTTGCCGCCGGCAAGGCCTTCGATGCCTGTCTTGGTTGTGAAGACCAGGATGATGTCCGATGATTGCGCGCCTATTTGAAACCCCCAACTGCCTCCTGTGAGCGAGACGAATACCGGGTTGCTCCAGGGGGACGTGAGCTTGTCGCGCACCACCAGCACCCCGTTGCCGTGGCGGCCGCCGAATATGAAGGCAATCTTCGTCACGTCGGGAATGACGGCGATACCGTAGGCGCGCGCCAGCAGCGCGTCCGGCACGCGCTGGTCGGGCATGCCCTGCACGTCGTCCAGCACCTCGGTCGCCGTCAGCAGGAGCCCTTCCTGCCGCGCCGACCCTGCGTTTGCATCATTTACAAAAACCGGGGCAACGGCGGCGATCGCGGTCAACACCAGCGCCGAAGCGCGTTTTGTTCCAATTGGCATTACGACTCCCCATTTGGTGCAGAACATCCGTCGTAGCGAGGCGCACCCCGCATCGACAGCTCGGTTTCGCAAGCTTAACGCTTGTCGGTGCCGGCGAGAACCTGCGCAGCGTCGGCGTCGCGGTGGCGGGAGCGATAATATTCGATGAGCCGTTCGGTGGCTTCCCGAGTTGCGGGATGGTGCGCACCGACGGTCACGAGCAGCCTGGTGCGCGCCGCGACGAGCATGGGTTCGCCTTCCTGAGGTTTGTCGCGCTTGATCAACGTCCAGCCCAGGCTCGCGGCGCTGCGCGCCGTGCGCCAGCTGTCGGCGCCGGCGAGCGTCGTGTTCATATCGAGCGCCGAGCGCAGCTCCGCTTCCGCCGCAGCCAGCGACCCGCGGCGCAACAACACTTCGCCGAGGGTCTGTTGCACGGATGCGATGTATAAGTGCTGTGCGGGTAGCGATTGCGCGAACACCGCCAAGGCTTGTCTGGCGCTGGCTTCGGCGGCAGGAAGGTCATTGGCTTTCAAATAGAGGTCCGCGAGAGCGTCCAGGTAGTATCCGGTCAGATAGTGCTTGAGTCCGAGCCGCTTGCTCGCGATTCTCACCGCGCTCTGCGCAGCCTCGATGGCGCGGGCCGAATCGCCGCGCCGATCGTAGAGCAGCTCCAGATGCGATTCGGTCTGAGCCAAGCGCTCGTTGTCTTCGCCGAATACGTTGCGCTCGATTTGCAGCGCCTCGGTCAACAACTGCTCGGCTTCCGCGAATTCACCGCGCTGCGTCAGAATGTATCCCAGGTTTGCCAGTGCAACGGCGTGATCCGGGTAGTTGCGGCTGACCGTCGCTTGAAAGATTTCAATCGCCCGCCGCTGGTACTGTTCGGCCGACGCGAAATCGTCCGTCCACAGCGCGGCCGACGCGAGTCCGCTCAATGCGACGGCCACCGACAAGTGCTGGCTGCCCAACGCGCTGCGATAGATGTCAAGCGCCTCGCCGAAGAGCTTACGGGCCCGCTCGGGCTCGCTCTTCGCGTTCAGCTCGAACTGCGCGAACTGCACCAGGATGTCGGCGGTTTCCACGGAGGCTTGCTTATCGGCACCGCGCGACAGGTCGAGCGCTTGCTGCAGATAGGCCTCCGCGGAGACCAAATGACCGCCGTCGGTCAGCGCACGAGCCAGGTTCGCGAGTGCTGCGGCCACCCGGTGATTGTCGACCGGGCGCTCCTCGCGGCGTATGGCCACCGCCTGTTCGAACATCGGAATGGCGCGTTCGCTCAAGCCTTGCCGCCGGTACGCGAGGCCGATGCTTTCGAGCAGCTGTGCCCTGACTTCGGGCTGCAGGGTCAGATTGCCCGTGATCTTCGCCGCGCCACGATCGAGGAGGTCCTTGGCAGTGGGCTCGTGTCCCTGCGCGTTGAACGGATCGGCCTGTGAGAACACGTCCACGAGAAATGCCGACACCTGCTGAGCGCGATCGCGCTCCACCACGGTCGCCTCGCGCGCCGATTCGATGCGGTGGTTCTGCCACAGCGTGACTCCCGCGATGACCGCCAGGCCCAAAAACGCCGCCGTGACGCCGATCACCGCCAGCAGGTGGCGGCGCATGAACTTCGCCGTGTGGTAGCGCCAGTCGCCGTGGCGCGCCAGCACGGGTTTGCCCAGCAGATGGCGGTTCAGATCATCCGCCAGCGCCTCGACGGACGGATAACGCCGGTCGGGCTCTTTGCGCATCGCCATCGCCACGATCGAATCCAAGTCCCCGCTGAGCCGCGCGCGCAGCCGCTGCGGCGACAGGCCGCGGCGATCGGAGATGCGGCTGCGGTCGCGGTCGGTCTCGCCGCCGAGTCTGGCGACCACCATTTGGCTCGGCCGCAGGGGGTCGTCCATGCAGATCGCCCGTTCGAGCTGCAGCTGGCTGTAGCTCAGGAGGCGGTAGGGTGACCGGCCGGTCAGCAGCTGGTACAGAAGTACGCCAAGTCCGTAAATATCGGTGGCGGTCGTAATCGGCCGTCCCAGTACTTGTTCAGGAGCCGCGTTCTCGGGGGTCAGGATGCGCTCTTGCAGGCGGGTCACCGGCAGCGTGTGCGACAGGCTTTCCGGAGCCAGCAATTTTGCGATGCCGAAATCAAGCAGCTTCGGCGTGCCATCGCCGGTCACCAGGATGTTCGCCGCCTTGATGTCCCGGTGTACGACCAAGTTGCGATGCGCGAACTGCACCGCCGCACAGACCTGGATGAACAGCTCGAGTCGCTCGCGGATGAACAGCGTCCGGCTATCGCAGTAGGCGTCGATGGATTCGCCGTCGACGTGCTCCATCACCAGATAGGGTGTGCCGTCGTCGAGATCGCCGCTGTCGATCAACCGCGCGATCGACGGATGGTCGAGCGTGGCGAGAATATGGCGTTCGCTGTGCAGGCGGCTGCGCAGTCGCGGGTGCAATGTCGCATGGTGCAGCACCTTGATGGCGACGGTTTGCCGGTATTGCGCATCGTCGCGCTCGGCGCGATACACCGTGCTCATGCCGCCGTGCCCGAGGATGGACACGATGCGATAGTGGCCGATATGCGCGCCGACCAATCGGTCCTGGTGTTCCACCAAAAGTGATTCGGCCGCTTCGCCAATCGCATTCAGCAGCGGATCTTCGGTCCTGCGGTCCGAAGCTAGGAGCGATTCGACCGATCGGCGCAGATCCGCGTCGTCGCCGCACGAACTGGCCAAGCGAGCCGCACATTCGGCTGGGCCGCTGTCGATCACCTGCTCGAACAGCGATTGAATCTGCTGCCAGCGCGCGCGCGAGATCATCTGGAACAGCTGCCGACAATCTCGTTGAGCAGCCAGGCGCGCGCCAGTCGAAGATCACGATGCACGGTCGCGGTCGACGCGCCCGCTGCAGCGGCGATCTGATCGTAGGTCAAGCCGCCGAAATAGTGCAGCTCGATCACTTGCGCCAGGCGAGGCTCAAGTTGCGTCAGGCTCTCCAGAGCCTCATCGAGGGCGATGACATCGAAACTTGCGCCGCTCGGCAGGTGCTCCTCCTCAGGGTGCTCGTCGCGCACGCCGGCGTTGCGCTTGGCCCGGGATCGCGTCTTGGCATGGTCGACCAAGACCCGCCGCATGAGCCGCGAGGCCAGAGCGAAGAAATGTGCGCGATCCTGCAATGCGACGTTTGCGTGAACGAGGCGCAGAAACGCTTCGTGGACGACCGCCGTCGCCTGCAGGGTGTGGCTGCCTCGCTCGGCGCGCATGAAGTTGCGGGCCAGGCGGCGCAGTTCCTCATACACGAGGGGGGTCAATCGTTCCAGAGCCTGGGGATGCCCCGAACGCCACTCGGTGAGCAGCTGCGTGAAGTTTGCGGGGCCTGGCATCGCCGGATTTTCAGTCATAACCGCTTGGTCGCTCGCCGCCGGGCGCTCGGGCCGCGTCCCGCGCAAATTGCCGCGGTGCAGCGTGATGGAATTTATGTTCCAGTGTCGCTGTTACGGACGGGGCCGCCATAATTTCACGGCCTGCACGTGAGCCCTTATCAATCGCACACAACGAGAGTAACCATATGAAAGCAAGTTTAATCGCTTTATTCGCATGCTGCGCAGTCTACAGTTCCGCATTCGCACGGATGGATGATCCGGGGGTCAATCCGCCGCGCTTCGCCGTGTCGGACGATCCGGGGGTCAATCCGCCGCGCTTCGCCGTGTCGGACGATCCGGGGGTCAATCCGCCGCGCTTCGTCGTATCGGATGATCCGGGGGTCAACCCGCCGCGCTTCGCCGTATCGGACGATCCGGGGGTCAATCCGCCGCGTGCGCAGTGACGGGAACCGCCATGTACCGTGGAAAGGTGATGGTGATGGCTGTGGCGCTGTTTGCCATCGGGGTGGCGTTTGCGGCGCAGCCTACTTCGGTGCGAGCGGACCGCCGTAGCGAGCCAGTGCAGCAGCGCACCCCGTGGGCGCCGGGCACCAACGGAGTGATTGCGGCCTACGAATCGAGCGCATTTCCGCTGGCGCCGCCGCATTAGGGATTGCGGCCGGTCGCTGCGGCTGCCGAGTGATCGAGGCTCCCTGCGGGGAGCCTCGATCGGCTCGGCTGACCTTGATTGACTCTCACGGTTTAGCGCATGCATTAGACTACTGCGCATGTACAACCGCTTGCCACGGGTGATCGTGATTGCGCACCGTGGGGCAAGCGGTGAGCGGCCGGAACACACCATAGGGAGTTACCAACTCGCGATCGATCAGGGTGCGGACTACATCGAGCCCGATCTGGTGATGACCCAGGACGGTGTGCTGGTGGCACGGCACGAGAATGAGATCAGCGGCACCACGGATGTGGCTGACCACCCGGAATTTGCGGCGCGCAGGCGCAGCCAGGTGGTCGACGGCAAGCCCATGACGGGCTGGTTCACCGAGGATTTCACGCTGGCGGAAATCAAGATGCTGCGCGCCCGCGAGCGGCTGCCGGAATTGCGTCCGTCGAACCGGGCATTCGACGGTCGATTTTCGATTCCGACCTTCGAGGAAATCATGCAGCTGGTACGCGACGTGAACCGCCTGCGCAGCAGCCAGCCCGGGATCGGAGTGTATCCTGAGACGAAGCATCCCGCGCACTTCGCCGCGCTCGGCCTCGCCCAGGAAGCGGCGGTCCTGCAGACCCTGCAGGCCTTCGGGTGTGCCCGCGAGGGCTCGCCGGTCTTCATCCAAAGCTTTGACCCGCATAACCTGCGGCAGCTGCGCGAGATGACGCGCCTGCCGCTGGTGCAGCTGCTGGAGCATGAGATAGGCGACCTCGGGCGGATAGCGGAATACGCAGATGCAATCGGCATCGAAAAGTCGCTGGCAAGCGCCGATGCGGTGGCTCGAGCGCACAAGCTCGGGCTTGCCGTTCACGTCTGGACGTTTCGCGCCGAAAACGAGTTTCTGCCCTCCGATCTCAAGTCCGGCGCGGCACCTGCGGCGCACGGCGACCTGTCCGCGGAAATCGCGCGCTATCTGGCGCGGGGCATCGACGGGCTATTCACTGATTATCCCGCGATCGGCGTAAGCGCCAGGAATGCCGCGGCAGCCGGGCGATCAGAAGACTGAACTGCCGCAACCGGCCGTCCCGGCCAAGCTATATTTCCGCGGTCCACCGCGAACACCAGCCGCCCACGGCGACCAATTTGCCGGGAAACACGGCGCACGGCCTATAATGATTACCCGGCATGCCCTGCAATTGGAGACAATTGCCGCAACTGGAGCCCTGCACGAAGGCGGGGTATTTCTTGGCGTCGACGCGGCCCGCGTCTTCCACGTAGCCGAGCGTGCGCGCCGCAGGATCGTTCACATCGAGCTTCGCATCCGCGCCCCGCGATCGACCACAGGGCAGGGCGGCCGCAGCGGCGGCGAGCGCCAGCGCCTTCACCAATGATCGGCGTGATGAGCGGGGCTGTGACACCGTTCTAATATGCAGAAAAAACGCGCCGGAGTCACCCCTGCGGCACCCGGGAATCGTCCCGCCGTCGCTGGCTCGGCAGCTTATTTGCTATGCTGATTATTTCTGGACACCGCGTGCGCATAGTATCGCTGCTCGTTCGCTTGGCGCAGGCCGCATTTTTTGCGGCGCTGATTTTCACCTTTTACAGCGCCGTCATCCCTCCGTCGCGCGCCTGGCATCTCGTGCCGTGGGACAAGGCCGAACACTTCATCGCATTTTATGCCTTGACCGGCTTGGCCGGGGCGGCGTTCCCGAGGCGCAACCTCCTCGTCATTGCCGTATGGCTGTCGGCTTTCGGCGCCCTGATCGAACTGGTGCAGGGGCTCGACATCGTGCATCGGGACCGGGATTTCTGGGATTGGGTGGCCGACACCACCGCCATCGCCGCGGCCCTCGCCCCCATGCTCCTGGTATGGTGGCGCGGACTGGCCGGCTCGGATCAGAAGAACATCGAAATATAAATCTGATACACGGTGGCGTTGAAGCCGTACAACGGCTCTGTGCCCGGCGGGTATGAGGGTGTGCTGGAAACGCCGTAATACTTGATGTTGCGAAAATCGAGGTAATGAAACTCGATGCGGCTGACGTCGAAAGTGGCGGTGGCGCGCTTGAACATTTTCCAACCCTCGGGCAGGAACGCATACGTCACTTTCGCGCCGATCGTGGTGTTTTCCCCCGCCGCCAGATCCTGGTCGCGCGCCATGAAGTTGTACTGGCCTGCGAATTGGTACAGGTCGCTGTAGAAATTCGCGCTGTTCTGCTTGTAGTAGCGCAGCCGTCCCTCGAGGATCCAGATATTGCCGATGGGATGCGTGTAGTCGAGCTCGTAGGTGTTGCCGACCAAGCCCCAAGTATCCGTGAAGTACCGGTACGACCCGGTGACGGCGGCTCGATAGGGCAGGTAATACTTCGCCTCGCCCTGAACCGCCGTGCTGGTGCGTGTATCGGGATAGATCTGACTGGCCAGCGAATAGCCCTTGGCGTTGCTGGGATCGAGATAGCGATACGATCGGTAGGGGTTCGCCAGATACCCGTTGTCGTAGATGACGTTCACGTCCAAGCCGGCGATGAAATTCTTGGTGAGGATCTGCGAAACCCCGACATTGTAGCTGTCGCTTTGCGCGTGCCCCAACCATACGATGACCGGTACGAACGCGGTGCCGTCGTTCTCGCCGACTCCATCGTCGGTATGGGCGTAGCCGAGCGTCAGAGTGGTCAGATCGCCGAACATGTCCTGCTTGAGCGAAAAGCTCGTGGTATTGGATTTGTAATCGCGCTCCACGCTGTTGATGTAGGACAGCGAGTAGGTGGTCTTGTCGTGGACGTATTCGAGGGTGCCCGTCTTTTGTTTACGCTCGTCCTTGATTTGGCTCGCCTGGCTCAGCACGTCGATCGAGGCGCCGCTGACCTTGTCGACGAAATAGCTCGCTTCCAGCGCAAAATCTTCGGTGATCTTCTTGCGTGCCAGGACGGATTCGCCCGTGATGTTCATCCCGCCGCCGCTGTACTTGCTGTAGAAGAGGTCCGCGCGGTCGTCGGGCAGCACGTCGGCGCTGGTGGCGCGCACCAGCAGCAGCGCCGCCGTGAGCACCGCCAGGCGGCCCGGAATCCGATGCGCGCGCGCCATCTCCATCAGTTGCAGCCGCAGCCGCCGCCCGCGCTGCCGGTAGCGCCGCGCGATCCCTCACGAGCCTCACGAATGTGATCCAAGTACGCTGTCGAGATTGCGTCCCGTTCCCAGGCCATGATGGGATCCGCCAAGCGGTCGCGCTCGTACGGCTTTACCCAGGGTTGAATGTTGCTGCAGGCCGCCGTGAGCAGCACGGCGCCGGCCAACAGCGCGGGGCGGAGGCTACGCATGGACTACTCCCGGATGAGCTGGCGGATGCGGTCCTGATAATCGTTCTCGTCGCCGGGCTTGTAGCCGCGATGAATGTAGCGGATTTCGCCCTTGCGATCGATGATCACGGAGCTCGGCATCTCGTCCACGTGATACGCCTTGCTCACCTGGTTCGCCGGGTCGAGCAGTACCGGAAAGCTCACGGGCTTGCGCGCGAGCAGCTCTTTGACGGCGGGAGCCTCCTTGTCGACGTTGACGCCGATCAAGGTGAAGCCGGCGGGCTTGTACTTCTTGTACATCTGATCGAGCAGCGGCATCTCCTGCTGGCAGGGTCCGCACCAAGTCGCCCAAAAATTGACCATCACCACCTGGCCCTTGTACTGGCTCAAGGCGGCCTGACCGCCGGACAGCGCTTCGAGCGTGAACGCGGGTGCGGGGCCGCCGGCATCGGCGGCGAATGCGGTGGATGCGACGACGATTGCCGCCATCGCGCAGCGCCTGAAGAATTTCGCAGTTGAGATGTGCATTGTCCTCTCCTGATTTACTCGGCAAAAACCTAGAAATAAGTAGTCAAACTGAGCGTGGCTTCCACGTTGTCGACGTTCTTGTCGACGCCAAACAAGCTGGATTCGAACACGTGGTCTCTGACGTCCACATGCATGGCAAGCCAGTCAGTGATCAGCACGCGATAACCCACCCCGAAGTTCAGCGCGAACTGGTCCTGTTTGGCAAAATTCACGTCGCCCATGCCGACCGTCACGTAGAGCGCTGAATTGAAGGCGCGTCCCCGGCCGAGGAAGACCTCGCCGGGCAGTACGTTGTAGCCCACGTCCAAGTCGTAGTACGTGAACTGTCTCCCAGAGTTGCTGAGGACCGTGATGTTGGGAAAAACGTTCTCGAGACTGCTCTGTCCCGCCTTCGATTGGGCCGCATAGGCTTCGAGGAAGAAATCCTCGGTCACGTGGAAGGCCGCGCGCACGCCGTAGACGGGATTGACGCCGAAATCCTGAATGCTCAACGCGCCGAAGTATGCGCCGGCCTCGAAGTCCTTGGACTTGATCTTCGGCGTCGTCACTTCGCGGCGCGTCACCTGCGGCTCGACGATCGAAGGCTCCGCCTGCGGCTCCTCCACGGCCACCGGCGCCGGCCTTTTGTCGCCGCGATGGAACCAGCTGCAGCCGGACAGCAGCGCTGCAGCTAAAAGAACACTGCCAAGCCGACTTTCCATTCTTCCAGTTCCTCGTTGACGTTCAGGTTATTCAAGACGACATAGTGACGCCAATCGGCGCGCCACATGAAGCGCCTGGTGATGAATCCGCGGGCCCCGACCGAGGCGTAGATCATCTGATTGTCGCTCTCCAGCGGTGCGGGCGGCACTTTGTCAGAAATGTGCTGGTAGGCGCCCCCGAGCCCGACGGTGGGCGAAAACCACTTCCATTCGGGCACGAATGTGTGACGCAGACCGATCGATCCGATGTAGCGGTTGTCGAGGTTGCCGAGCGCCTGCTCCAGCACCCCCTCGACGTCGATGCTGTCGGTGAGCGCGAAATCGGTCCACACCGTAACCAGGTTCTGGTGGTTGTAGACTCCGTAGCCCGCGCCCAACTCCCAGCGGTGCGTCGCGAATTCCGGATACGGCGGTATCGGCGCCGGCGCGCCGGTGGCAAGCTTCGTGCGCGCCAGATCCGCGCGCCGCACCCAACCCTCCTCGCCGCGCGCGGCGCGCACCTTGTACCAATCGGTGCGGCTGTAGAGCACCGTCAGCACTTCGTCGCGCCCCACCACGTACACCACCGGATAGCCGCGACCCGGCCCCGAATGCATTTCGATGAACGGGTCGGAAACGACCAGCTCCAGAAGCTGACGGTTCGCAGCGTTCGCTGAACCTACATGTAACGCCTGCAGCAGCAGCACCAGCGCGAGCAGACGTCTCATCAGGTCAGTTCGCTACGGGCGCGACAAACGGATCGTTGTAGAACTGGCCGCCGATGTCCAACCATTCGGAAATCAAACGCAACTCCCCGACCGTCAAAAAGCCGGTGTGATCGAGTACCGGATCATGAAAACTTCCATCGAACATCCGCAGGAACGCCGTCGATGCGCCGGCGCTTCCGGCCGCCATCGGCGCCGCCAGCTGCACCGGCACCTGGACCGGCGGCGGGCCAGGCTGTGTCACCGTCAAATTCTCCAACACGCCCATATTAAGCGTCTGCTCGTCATGAGGGAACAGTACATTTTCGTAAGATGTGACAACCGTCGTGTCGACGCTCGAAGTGCCGCCGGTCAAGTCGAGCTGACCCGCGGGCACTTGTATCTGGCTCTTCACGTTGACGGTGTTGTGGCACAGGGTGCAGGTCACATTAGTCATGACGCCCTTCACCATCGCGGTTCGCGACGCAAGACTCCACAGGTTCTGCAGATAAAGCAGGTTCGGAGTCGCCGCATTCGCGTAATGGATCGTGATTCGGCACTGCGCGCTCCACGGCTCGCAATTCGCGTTGGTCGGCGGCGAGCCTGGGACGCCGGTGGGACCGCCGTAGGTGTACGAGAAGGCCTTGTCTTTGCTTGCGGTGGGCAGGCTGGTGGTCCAGACGCCGGTGTAGATCACATCGCTCGACAATATCTGCGAGCATGGAACGAGGCTGCCCTTCACGCAGCTGATGCGCGCCAGGGTTTGCGCCATGGTCTCGCCGGCATTCGCGAACATGGCGGGATCCGTATTCGGAAATGGTGAGCCCCGTCGTGGTTGCGCCCGGGTTCACCGGCAGCGTCAGACCCGAGCGCCCATGCGAGGTAGGGGTGGTGGCGTTGACCGTGTGGCAGCCGTTGCAGGATTTGGTCTCCCCCGGCAGCAGCTGCAGCCAGCTCGTGTGCTGCGCCGTGATGCGCCGCGCGTTCTCATCGAGGATGTCGATCGTGAACGGAACGTTCGCCGGCACCTGGATCTGCACTGAACCGTCGGGCTGAATCGGTGCGTAGCCCAGGATCTCGCGCATGCCCATGCCGGCGGGCCCGAATGCCGATCCATTGATCTTGCGCACCGTCTTGTCTGGAATCTCAACCGCTTTTTCGATTCTGATGAAGCGCGCCGGCCGAGTGTAAAAGGCCGATTGGGCCGGATCGGCCTGAGCGGCGATGTTCGGTTTGGCCGTGTCTTTGCCGTCGAAATCGTAGACGCTGCTGATGTCGAGCACACCCACCGAAGCGGTGACCAGATCCTGCTGCGCCGTTGTGGTCGGCATAAGATCCGGAATGAAGGTCGGAACGGGCGTTCGGGCCTGCAGAATCAACGGCTCGACGATCTCGGTGCCCGCATCGGCGCTCAACATCGGGCTCAAGGTGCCGGCGTCGAAGTCGTAGACCCACAGCGTGTATTGCGGAGGCGCGAGGGTTACAGTGGCGCCGCTGGTATTGCTGGTATTGCACACTGCCGTGGTGCCGCCCGTAAGCAGCACCAGACACGGCGACCAGCTCACCAGCATCCGGTTGGTTCCGTCGTACAACGGATAGAAGGAGGCGAATCGTCCGCCCATGGAAGGCTTGTTCGCATCCGTGGTCACCCCGAGCGTCGTCGCTTCGGTTTGTCCCGTACCCGCCACGCCGCTGGGCGCGCTCGGCTGGTGGATCTCGACGAAGTTCGCGCTATCGATCAGCACCAGATCGCCGCCTAGCTGCGTGCCGAGAAAGGGCCGCGCAATGGCGATCAGCTTGCCGTCGGCGCGCTGACGAGCGCCGAGGAACTGGATCACGTTGTCGTTGGTGCCCGCAATGTTGGCGCCAGTCGGATGGCTGTTGGCACCGTACAGCAGTTCGAGGCCCGTGCCGTCGGGGTTGGCTCGATACAAGCTGATCTGGTCGCCGTTGGTCGCCTCCCAGCGCGAAAATACGATCTGGCCGTTGCTCAACACCGACGGGGCGAAATCATGGTTGGTGTTGAAGCTGATCTGATGCATGCCGGTGCCGTCCGAGTTCATGACGTGCAGCAAAAAGATGAACTGCTGGCGGTTGTCGGTCACGGCCGAGTATTGCGGCCGGCCCTCATCGAGCAGTATCGACTGGGTCGCGAGCTGGCGCGTCGAGGCGAACAGGATCCTGCCATCCGGCAGGTAACGCGCACCCACATCGTGGCCGGCTGTGATGTCGTCGTTGGTGAGCTGCGTGACCGTCTTGGCGGTGGCGTCGTACTGGTAGATGTGCCAATGGGGCTGCTTGGGATCGGCATTCTTCAGGTTCGGGTCGAGAGGCATGCGCAGCGAGAACACCACTTTCGAGCCGTCCGCCGACACGTCGAGGTCGCGCACGGCGCCGGTGCCCCCGGTGATGGCACCGGTGACGTTGATCTCGGTGCTGGCGGCGTTGGCGGTGCTGCGGACGTACAGATCGCTGCCGGTGATGGAAGTGATCAGGTCGCGCGCGTCGATATCGGCGGGCGTTGCCGCGGTATTGCCCTTCGCAGGCGTCGCGAGTACCGGCTGCTTGATATAGGCAAGCGGGTAGTTGGTGATGCCGGGCGTCAAGGTCTGACCGCCCGCGAGCCCCGGGGCGTGTCCGCTAGACGCCGATTGGCAGCCGAGCTGCGCCAGCATGGGCAGCGCGATCGCCGCGAGTTTGAGCAAACCGTGACGGGATTCACGGGGACGCTTGGTGTTCATAATCGGTTACCTGCTTCACGTTCCATGACCAGTTTGCGCGCGTGCGGAAGGTCATTGAACTTAATTGGTCCCATAACAACATCTTCGTTCGATACGTACGCGCAATCTGTTAACGCACTCACAGAAGAACTCGCGTACATCCGTTTCTCTGTGCACTTGAGAGCAGAGTCTTGCAAATTGGACTGCAGGATATAGGTGCGTAGTTGGCGGTCGGTACTGTCGCGAAACGCCGACGTCGTCCGGATGAGACATTACTGGCAGGCTTTTGCGTTGGGTATATTGGCCCCACGTCGAAACCACAACTCACGAGAGTGGATGTGCACATGAAGTACGGGATGGATAAACCAATGAGCCAAATTGTAGGCCGCGCGGCGCTGCCGCGACTCGTCACGCTTGCACTGCGCGCTGCCGCCTGCGCCGGCGCACTTGCACTCTTGAGCGCGAATGCGTCCGCCGCGGGGCTCACCGCCGACCAGGCGACGCGAATTTACAACCGCATCGCCGGCGTGCCGCCCACGGCGGCGCAGCTCGCCGCGATGACGGCAGCTTCGGACCCCGTGACCGCGGCGCTCATCGCCACCAACGATCCCGCGTTCTACAACGACACCATCCGCAACATGGCGGCACCGTGGACCAACCGCGATCAATCGGTGTTCGTGCCGCTCAACGACTACACGGCGACTGTCGTCGGCATGGTGCGCGACAACGTCCCGTTCAACACCCTGCTCAGCGCAGACCTCGTCTACGTTGCGAGCGCGAGCGCGCAAACGACATACAGTGTCCCGGCTTACTCTCCGGCGAACAACGATATGTATATAGCGATGGATGCGGCCGGCGTCGATCTTAGTTCCACGGCGAACTTGATAAAGACCACGCAATCCTCCCTCAATCCGGGAGTTCCCCCGGCCGGCGTGATTACCACGCGCGGAGCAGCCAGCGCCTTCTTCGTCAACGGCACGAACCGGGCGATGTTCCGCTTCACGATGATGAATCATCTGTGCAACGACCTGCCGAGCATCATGGATACGACCCGCCCGCCCGATCGCATACGCCAGGACGTGACGCGCAGCCCGGGCGGCGTCAGTACTTTGTTTCTGACCAACTGCATCGGCTGCCACAGCGGCATGGACCCGATGGCTCAGGCCTTCGCCTACTACAACTTCTCGTACCCGGCGAGCGAGGTCGGCGCAACTGCGTGGCCCATCGGACAGCTGGTGTACACCGCCGGGCAGACGCAGCCCAAGTATCACATTAACAACACCAATTTCCCGCAAGGGTTCAATACGCCGGACGACAGCTGGGAGAACCGCTGGCGCACCGGACCCAACCAGGTCCTGGGTTGGAGCAAGTCTCTTACCGGCAGCGGCAACGGCGCGCAGTCCCTCGGTGTCGAGCTCGAGAACAGCCTTGCGTTTGCCAGCTGTCAAGTCACGCGCGTGTTCAAAACCGTGTGCTTCCGCGCGCCCAGCAGCCAGAACGACGTGAACCAAATCAATTCGATGATCACCTCTTTCCAGAACGGCTATTCGTTGCGGCAGGCCTTCGCTGAAGGCGCCGCTTACTGCATGGGGAATTGAGCATGAAAGTTACACGCATCATCGGCCTGCTCACTGTCGCGGCCTCGTTCGCGCTGACCGCCTGCGGCGGCGGCGGCGCCGCCACCACGGCCACCCCGGCGTCGGCCCCGACCAGTTCGGCAAATGCCTACACGGGACCTGCGCCGGCGACGGCGGACGTGCAGGCGTTCGAAGTCAATCTGTGGAACAACATCCGCGGACAGAACCGCTGCGGGCAATGCCACAACGCGACCACGCCGGCGCAGATGCCGAACTTTGCGCGCAGCGACAACGTGAATCTCGCCTATGCTCAGGCCAACATAGTGGTCAATCTGGCGAACCCGTCGACCTCGATGATGGTCACGAAGGTGAGCGGAGGCCACAACTGCTGGCTCGCGGACAACAGCGCCTGCGGCACGATCTTGACGACCTGGATCAGCAATTGGGCCAATGCCACCGGGGCGGCATCCGCTACGCAGGTGCAGCTGACCGCGCCGCCGGTTCAATCGGTCGGCCAGAGCTTGAACTTTCCGGCCTCCGGGACCGACTACCAGAATACGGTGTACACGCTCACCAGCCAGTATTGCGTGCGCTGTCATTCCTCGACGGCGGCCACGCAGCAATCACCGTTCTTCGCAGACCCGCAGATCACAACCGCTTATCCGGCCGCGATTCCGAAAATCGATTTCACCGGATGCCTGCCGTTCAATTCGCCGACCTTCGCGACGACCTGCGGCGTCAACTCGCGCTTCTATCAGCGGTTGTTGACGGATAACCACAACTGCTGGAGCGACTGCGCCACCGACGCGGCGGCCATGCTGGGCGAGATTCAGTCGTTCGCTAAGCTGCTCAGCCCCACCAACATCGATCCCTCGTTGGTCATCAGCAAGGCGATCACGCTCACGCAGGGTACCGTTGCGAGCGGCGCCAGCCGATACGATGCGGATACCATCGCCAAATATGAATTCCAAACGGGTACGGGAACGGTCGCCTATGATACGAGCGGTATTGATCCCTCCGCGGATCTCACCATTACCGGCAACATCACATGGGCCGGCGGCTGGGGCATCAACGTGGGAGCCGGCGGCAAAGCGCAGGCCACCACCGCGGCGAGCTCGAAGCTCTTCACTTTGATCCAGGCGACCGGGGAATTCTCGGTCGAGGCGTGGGTCGCGCCGGCCCTGGTTGCAGCCGACAAGTCATACATGGTCAGCTATTCGGGCGGCGACACCACGCGCAACTTCACGCTCGGTCAGACCAACCAGGATTACGACTTCATGCTGCGCAGCTCCAACTCGGACCTGAACGCCATGCCGCAGCTGCAAACCGCGGATGCGGCAATGGTCCTGCAGGCATCGCTGCAGCATGTGGTACTGACCTATGACCCGGTCAACGGACGCCAGATCTACGTCAATGGCGTCAACACCAACACCCCCGACACGCTGAAGGGGGGCACGATCTCGAACTGGGACAGCACGTTCGCCCTGGTGCTCGGCAATGAAGTGTCGAGCGACCGTTCTTGGCAGGGGCTCATCAAATTCGTGGCGATCCACAGTCGCGCGATGAGCGCCGCGCAGGTCATGCAGAACTACAATGCGGGTGTCGGCGAGCGCTACTACATGCTGTTCAACGTGTCCAACGTGCCGGGAGTCAACGTAGCCCAGGCGTACGTGATGTTCACAGTGAGTCAGTACGACAGCTACAGCTATCTGTTCTACCAGCCGACGTTCATCTCCCTCGATCCGACGGCGAAGCCGAGCAGCATCCCGGTCAAGGGCATTCGCATCGGCATCAACGGCGCGCTGCCGCTGGTCGGCCAGGCGTATATTCCGCTCAATACCACCGTGACCGCGGCGAACTACAAGTCAACGGGCCAGGTGCTGTCGAATATCGGCACGGTCATCGGCTTGGAGAACGGTCCGCTGACGGATCAGTTCTTCCTGCAATTCGACCAGCTCGGCACGGCGACCAACGTCATCGTCGAGGCGGCTCCGACTCCGACGCCTACCCCGCTGGGCCCGGTGCTCGCCGATGTGGGCGTGCGTACCTTCGCCCAGGTCAACTCGACGCTGTCGAGACTGACGGGCGTAGCGACCACGAATGCCGTGGTCAATACGACCTATCAGAGCGTGCAGCAGCAGTTGCCTCCGATCCCGACCCTCGAGGCGTTCTCCTCGGCCAACCAGGTTGGTGTCGCGCAGTTGGCGATTCAATATTGCAGCACCATGATGAATTCGCCGGCCTTGCAGTCGAAGATGTTCGGCCCCGGCGTATCCTTCAACGGTTCGCAGTTCTCGACGCCTGCGGGCATCAGTGCGGTCACCGGACCGCTTGCGGCGGCGGCGGTGGGCAACGGCAAGTTGACGACGAGCCAGCCGGCGGCCTCTGCTGTCAGCAACGAGCTCAATAATCTTATCGGCATCCTGTGCACTGGCACCACCCCGTGCCACGGCAACGCGGCCCGCGAGTTGGCGGTGGCCAGCGCGGCCTGCGCCGCGGCGTTAGGCAATGCCGAAGTGTTGATCAATTAAGCAGCAGACGAATCGAAGAGGCTCTCTACCATGCGCAAGAAATCGAAAGCTCTGGGTTTGCACGAACCGCTCCGCCATCAGGATCATCCGCGACCGAAGACGCGCCGACAATTCATTGCGCAGAGCTTCATGACCGGCGGCGCCACGGTGCTCATGCCGTCGATCTTCAGTCTGCTCGCCAATCCGCGAGTGGCGCAGGCCACCCCGCCGCTGGTCGGCGATATCCAGGCCGCCGTTACCGCCTGCAACATCACGGCGGGCGCCGGCATGATCCCCTTCATCTGCTTCGACCTGGCGGGAGGCGGCAATATCGCCGGCTCCAACGTCCTGGTCGGTCAGCAGGCCGGTCAGCTCGATTTCCTGAGCGTGGCGGGCTACAGCAAACTGGGGTTGCCGGGCACCATGGTTCCCAATTCCAGCGCTGCCGGTAATTTTATCAACAGCAGTTTCGGGCTGCGTTATCATTCGGATAGCGCCCATCTGCGCGGGATGCTGACCCGAGTAAAGACGGCCTCAGCTCTGACCAATACCACCGGCACGATCATTCCCGCCCTGTCGCAGAACGATACGAACACGAATCCGCACAATCCCATGTACGGCATCTGGCAGGCCGGCGCGCGCGGCGCGCTGCTCGACCTGATCGGCTCCGACAGTTCGGTGTCCGGCGGCAATTCCATGCCGCCGCCGACCATGATCAATGTCGCCGCTCAGCCGACCAAGATATCGAGCTCCGCCGATTCGCAGGGACTGGTCAATACAGGTCAATTGAGCACGCTGCTGCCCAATCCGCCCAATCCGCAGACAACGACGACCGATGTCACCAACGTGCTCGAGTCGATGAAACGCATCAGCGATGCAAAGCTCGGTATTATTCAGGCGTATGTCGACCCCGTTGCCCAGGCAAACGCGGTCAAAATTCAACAGTGCGCCTACACCAAGGCGGCGTATCTGCTCAACAGGTATCCGAGCCCGTCCGCGATCGATCCCGATCTCGATCCGAACATCGTCGGCGCAAGCAACTCGATATTTACCACCGCCGAGTATCAGAGCAATTCTGACTTTCAGAAAACCGCGGCCATCATGAAGCTCGTGATCGACGGCGACGCCGCCGCCGGCACCATCGAACTGGGTGGGTTCGACTACCATACGGGCGATCGCTCCACCGGTGAGGCCCGCGACTTGAATCTCGGCAACTGCATCGGGGCCTGCTTGGAATACGCCGCGCGCGTGGGCAAACCCGTGATGATCTATGTATTCAGCGACGGTTCGCTCGCCAGCGACGGCACGATCGACAGTTCCGTCGGCGGCAGAGGCAAGGGCGTGTGGACCGCGGACAACCAGAACGTCGCGGCGACTTATTTCTTGGTTTATGACCCGAAAGCCAAGCCGACGCCGGCGCAAGCGAATCCGGAAATGAGCCTTCAGTTGGGGTACTTCAACGCAGACGGTTCGCAGAACACAACCAGCAGTCCGGCGGGCAACAACGTGCCCAATCTGGTGCAGATGGTGGTGCTCAATTACCTGTCGCTGCACTACGGCAGCGCCGCGGCTGCGGCCAGCTGGCCGACACTGTGGCCGGCGCCGAACCTGAACAACGGCTTGGGGACCGGATCGGCATTGGAGCCCTTGATTTCCTACCAGGCGCTCGCGAGCCTGGTGGGCGGAAAAGTGCCGGGCTGATCGCATTCATTCCGATCGCAAGGTCGGACCTGCTCGCGCGAGTGTGTACTCTGTCTCATTCGAGAGACAGATTTGTACTTTGCCGATGGTCGCTCACACTGGTGGGGCTCATTGTCGAATGCAAGGTCGCGCTTCGGCCGCCGCAGGCAAGCCGTACTTGCCTCGTTCACTTTTAATGAATGTGCGCCAAGTCATACACAATTCTCGCAAAGCAGAGGCGCCGCGCGTTGACACTGCGGCTTGCAGTATGCGATTTTGCATAAGGTCTGATCAGGGCAAACTCGGCGAAAGACGAGGGCGCAAAGCTTGCAGTCTACGGGGTGTAAGGAGCCTGTCTGAGCATTCCACGCGGCTCACGCGGAATACTCAGACAGGCTCCTCGGACAGCGGGGTTACCAGCGTGATTGATGTGTTGCCGTGCGTCGGCGCCGGCTCAATTTTAACCAGCTCAAGAATGCCGCGTTGAGGCCGTTGCCGCATGCGTAGCATATTGCTTGCCGGCAGCTTGGCTTTGGGCGCCGCCTGGGCGGCCTCCGCGCCGGCGGCCGCGCCAACGCTGGTGGGCCGGGATGCGCCCGACTTCGTGTTGAAGACGCTCGATGGCGCCAATTTGCGGCTGTCCGAGTTTCGCGGGCAGGTGGTGCTGGTGAATTTTTGGGCGCGCTGGGCCGGAGATTCGCGCCAGGAGATGCCGGCGCTCAGCAGGATCAATACGACGTACCAGCGCGCCGGTCTCGTGGTGCTGGGCATATCGGTCGATGATGATTTGCGGCGCGCGCGCGAATTCGCCGGCGCGATGAAAGTGTCCTATCCGATCATGTTCGACACCGGCACGGATCTTGGTCGCGATTATCTTCTGCAGAAAATGCCGATGACGATTTTGGTCGATCGTTCGGGTGTGGTGCGCTTTTCGCATGTGGGCTACAAGCACGGCGACGAGCGCATCTACCTGGATCAAATACGCGAATTACTGCGCGAGTAACCGATAGGTCAGCTATGAATTTCAAGTCTCGAGTCGTGTCGATCGTGGTGGGAGGAATGCTGCTGGCCTGTGCTTGGACGGCCGGCGCGGAGTCGCCCGCCGCAACCGCCGCGGCAGCGGCGCCGGCACCGCGCGCCGGCCGCCGGCCGACGCCGCCGCGCCGCGCTGCCGACGCGCCGCAGTCCGATTTCAAGACGCTGGACCAGGAAGTGCAGGGCGTCAAGAAGGACGTCATCGACCTGAACAAGGATCTGTTCGTCCTCGAGGAAGAGCTGCTGTTCCCCGCCAATACGCAGGTCGCGGTTTATGTGTCGATGGATGTGGGAACGTTTTTCGCCCTGGACTCGGTCACGGTCAAAATCGACAACAAGGAAGTGAAGAACTATTTGTACACGGCGCGCGAGGCCGACGCCTTGCTGAAGGGCGGCGTACAGCAGATCTATCTCGGCAATTTGAAAGTCGGCAAGCATGAGATGGTGGCATTCTTCACGGGCAAGGGGCCGATGGAGCGCGACTACCGGCGCGGCGCCACGATCAACTTCGACAAGGGCGTCGGCGCCAAATATCTCGAACTGAAGATCACCGACAAGGTTCCGAAGCATCAGCCAGAGTTCACGATCAAGAACTGGGAATGATGGGGCGTGTAACGGTGCTGCCCATGAGGTACATGCTTCGGCCGATTCTCCTCGGCGGGTTGCTGCTGGCGCTGCCCCTGGCGCCCGCCGCCGCGAGGAACGTCAAGCCGGACCCCAATGGCTTGCCGCCGCACGAAATCAAGGACCTGCACTACGGCGACGTCCTGTTCTATTTCTATCAGGACGATTATTTCGACTCGATCACGCGGCTGCTCGCAGCGCAGCAGCTCGACCGTTTGCCGCACACGGAAGGCGAGGCGCAGCTACTGCTCGGCGGGCTGTACCTGTCGCTGGGCGAACACGTCGAGGCGGGGAAGATATTCGAGGCGCTGCTCGCCGGCAAGACATCCGAAGCGGTGCGCAACAAGGCATGGTTCTACCTCGGCAAGGTCTGGTACCAGCGCGGCTATCTTGAAGAGTCCGAGCGCGCGCTGCGGCAGGTCTCCGACAAGATCCAGCCGCGCATCAACGCGGAGCGCTACATGCTGCTCGCGCAGCTGATGCTGCGGCAGGGCCGCTACGACGATGCGATCAAGGCGTTGAGCAGTTGGCGCGGCGCGCCGGACTGGACGGCCTACGCGCAGTTCAATCTGGGCGTCGCGCTGGTGCGCAAGGGGCGGGTGCCCGAAGCGGTTGCGTATCTCAACCGCGTGGGGCGGATGGAGACTGCAGACGAGGAATTGCTGTCGCTGCGGGACAAGGCGAATCTCGCATTGGGCTTCGCGCTGCTGCAGGCGAAGCGCCCCACTGAAGCGAAGCCGATCCTGGAGCGAGTGCGTCTGGAGGGTCCGTACTCGAGCATGGCGCTGCTCGGTGTCGGCTGGGCCGACTCCTCGGTCGGCGAATTCAAGCGCGCGCTGGTGCCGTGGCTCGCGCTGCGCAAGCGCAATCTCCTCGACTCCGCCGTTCAAGAATCCTATCTCACGGTCCCGTACGCCTACAATCAGCTCGGCGCCAGCGGCCAGGCCGCCGAATATTACAACTCGGCGATCGAGTCCTACGATGCCGAATTGAAGCGGATCAACGATTCGATCGAGCAGATACGCAGCGGCAACCTGCTCGACCGGCTGTTGAACGACGACAAGAAGGATACGCTCACCTGGTACTGGCAGCTCAAATCGCTGCCCGACGCGCCCGAGTCGCGCTACCTGTACCAGCTGCTCGCCACCAATGAATTCCAGGAAGGGCTGAAGAACTTACCGCGAGCTCAATTTCATGAGCCACAACCTGGACGATTGGCGCCAAGACCTGGCCGCCTACAACGACATGCTCGACACCCGCCAGCAGGCCTACAACGAGCGGGTGCCGAAGGCCGACGCCGTGATGGCGGCGACCGACCTCGACGCCCTGACGCAGAAGCGCGTCGACTTCGAGTCGCGGATCAACGAAATCGAAAAATCAAATGATGTGGCGGCGCTCGGTACGCCGGAGGAGCAAAAGACCTGGGCGCGGCTGAAGCGCATCGAGGACTACCTGGCGCTGCATCCCGGCGATCCGGACTTGACTGAAATGCGCGACAAGCTCCGCCTCATGAAGGGAGTCATGTATTGGCGATTGTCGGAGAGCTTCAAAGCGCGGCTCTGGAACGAGCGGCGCTCGGTCAAGGAACTCGAGGCATCGCTCATCGAAACGCAAAGGCGCGCGCTGCTGGTCAAGCAGGCGCGCGCCGGAGTGCCGAGCGATACCGGGGCCTTTGCGACGCGCGTCGCGGGGGTCCACGACCGCATGGACCAGCTCCAGCAGCGCCTGGCCGCGCTGGCCGAAAAGCAGAACCGATATCTGCAGGATCTCGCCATCGAAGAGCTGGGGCGCCAGAAGCAGCGCATCGAGACGTATCAGATCCAGGCGCGCTTTGAACTGGCCGCGATCTACGACAAGGCAACGAGCGAAAAGCCGAAGGCGGCGCACCCATGAGCCGCTCCAGCGCGGGTATTGCACTCTTCGCAGCCGGCCTGACCGCCCTGGGCTGTTGGGCGCCGGCGCCGGCCGCGTCGAACAAGCCGCCGGCGACCATCAAGGATTTGGAGAGCCAGCAGGTCGATGTGAACACCGACCCGCCGCAGGGCGTGGACACCAACAAGACCATGGAAAGCTACAAGCGCTTCCTCGACTTGAACGCAGGCGATGCGGCGCTGCGCGAGGAGGCGATGCGGCGATTGGCCGACCTGAATCTGGAGAGTTCAGAGTCCGAGCGCATCGCGCGCGAATTGGCTACCAACGAGGGGTTGCGTGCCACCGAGGCCATTCACCTGTACTCCGCGCTTGCTGAAGACCTACCCCAAGTACGAGCGCAACGACTCGGTGCTGTATCAACTCGCGCGCGCCTATGAGCTCAATGCGCAGCAGGACAAGGCGCTGGCCTCCCTCGACCGTCTGGTGGCGAGCTACCCGAACAGCCGCTACATCGACGAGGCGCAATTTCGCCGCGGCGAGCTGTTGTTCTCGATGAAGGCCTATGCCGGAGCCCAGGCTGCCTACGAAGCGGTCATCAAGATGGGATCCGCGTCCGCCTTCTATAACCAGAGTCTCTACAAGCACGGCTGGTCCTTGTTCAAGCAGGGCGAGAACGATCGCAGCCTGGAGTCCTTCGCCGGCGTACTGGATTCGGAGCTGGTGTCCAAAAAGGACTCGAATCAACTGATCGAAATCGACACCTTGAGCCGCCCCAATCGGGAATTGGTCGAAGACACGTTTCGCGTGATGTCGATCACGTTTTCTTATTCGGACGGCCCGAAGACGATCGGCGATTTCGTCAAACACCGCAAGCCGCGCCCGTATTATTACCTGCTGTACGCCCGCCTGGGCGATCTGTACATAGAAAAGGAGCGCTACACGGATGCGGCCGACACCTATCGCGCCTTCGTCTCGCAGGACCGCAACAACGAAAAGGCGCCGCTGCTGGAGATGCAGGCGATCGAGGCGTACGCCAAGGGGGGCTTTCCGCAGCTGGTGCTGCAGGGCAAGAAGGAGTTCGTCGAGAACTACAGTTACGGCACCCCTTATTGGAAGGGCCGCACGCCGCAGGGTGAGCCCAAGGTGGTGGCCGAACTGAAGATCAATTTGAAGGACGTGGCTCAGTTCTACCATGCGCAGGCGCAGCGCACCAAGGACGTGACGGACTATGAAGAGGCCGCGAAATGGTACCGAAGCTACCTGACCTCGTTCCCCGACGACCCGGATTCTGCGGTCACGAACTACCTGCTGGCCGACACGCTGTTCGAGAGCAAGCAGTATCTCGATGCGGCGCAGGAGTACGAGACGACGGCCTACAGCTACGGCAGCCACGAAAAGGCCGCAGCGGCGGGCTACGCCGCCATCGTGGCCTACGGCAAAGAAGAGGAAATATTGTCGGGCGATACCAAGGCCAAGGTGCACCGCCGCGCGGTCGACAGCTCGTTGAAGTTCGCGCAGGCGTTTCCATTGCATCCGGAGAGTGCTCAGGTGCTGACGCGCGCTGCGACCGAGTTGTACGAGGAAAAGGACTATGCGCGCGCGATCATGGCCGCGCAGTCGTTGTTGGCCCGCCAGCCGCCGGTGGATGCGACCAAGCAGCGCGTCGCCTGGACCGTGATCGCAAATTCGAACTTCGAGCAGGGTAATTTCGACAAGGCCGAAGCGGGCTATACCAGCGCGCAGGCATTGATGCCGCCCAACGATCCCGAACGTGCCGTGATCGTCGAGCGACTCGCCGCCTCGATCTACAAGCAGGGCGAGCAGAAGAACAAGGCCGGCGACAGCGCCGCCGCGGTGGAGGACTTCCTGCGCGTTTCGCAGATGGCCCCCACCTCGAAGGTGCGCGCAAACGCGGACTTCGATGCGGCGGCGCTGCTGATCACCTCGAAACAGTGGGACCGGGCCATCGTCGTGCTCGAGGGTTTCCGGCATAACTTTCCGCAAAGTCCGATGCAGGCTGATGTCACGCGCAAGCTCGCGGTGGCCTACGCGGAATCCAACCGACCCGGTCAGGCCGCCGTCGAATTCGAGCAAATCGCGCAGTCTCCGACCGAGACGCCCGAAGTGCAGCGCGAGGCGATCCTGCAGGCGGCCGATCTGTACGACAAGGCCGGCAATACCTCGAAATCGCGCAGCATGCTCGAGGCGTTCGTGAAGCGCTTTCCTCAGCCGTTGAACCCGGCCATGGAAGCGCGCAACAAATTGAGCGTCATCGCCGCAAAGTTGGGCGATCTTAACGCCCGCGACCTTTGGCTCAGGGAAATCATCGCAGCGGATCGCGCGGCGGGCGCGTCGCGCACCGATCGCAGCAGGGTGCTGGCTGCCAAGGCGACGCTCATACTGGCGGCTCCGGCGCGCGAGGAGTTCATGCGCATCAAATTGGTGGCGCCGCTCAAGAAATCCTTGGCGGAAAAGCGCAAGGCCATGGAGGCGGCATTGAAGGCGTACACCCAGGCGGCCGATTACGAAGTGGCGGAGGTGACGACCGCAGCGACCTTCGAAAGCGCGGAACTGTACCGCCAGCTCGGCAAGGATCTCATGAGTTCCGAGCGGCCGAAGAATCTATCCAAGGACGAAATGGAGCAATACGACGTGTTGCTCGAGGAGCAGGCCTTCCCGTTCGAGGAGAAGGCGATCAAGTTGCATGAAGTCAATACGGCGCGCACCAAGGACGGCACCTACGATGAGTGGGTGCAGAAGAGCTTCGCCGCGCTTGCGCAACTCAACCCGGGCCGCTACGCCAAGGTGGAAATCAGTGAGCAGCTGGTCGAATCGATTCGTTAGCGGCATCGCGTTTGCGCTGATCGCAGGCTGCCACAGCACGCCGCACCAACCTGCGGCGCGGCCGCCGCAGCCAGTACAGGCGCCGGCTCGCGCCGCCGCCCCGGTCCCCGCAGCGACGGCCTCCCCGGCACCGGGCGTTGCAGCCACCGGCGCCGCAACGACGGCGGCTGCGGCGGCGGCGACGGCTGCAACGGCGGCGGCCAAACCTGCGGCGGCGAATGCCGTGCCCGTGCCGGAACGTGCGGCGCAGCAATACTCGCAGGCATTGAATTTGATGAGGACCGGCCGCAGCGCCGACGCGGAGCTGGAGTTCAAGGAGCTCGCGCTGGCATATCCTGAATTCGCCGGCCCCGAGGTGAATCTGGGATTGCTGTATTTGAAAGAGTCCCACGACGCGGATGCGGAGGCGGCGTTCAAGGCGGCGCTCGAACGCAACCCGAATGACCCCGTCGCCAGCAACGGACTCGGCATCGCGGAACGCAAACTGGGCAAATTCACCGAAGCCGAAGCGGCGTATCAGCGTACGATAGCGCTTGATCCGACTTACGCCCCTGCCTACCTGAATCTGGGCGTGTTGTATGACTTGTATCTGTCCGAGCCGCAAAAGGCGCTCGAACAGTTCGAGCATTACCTCGCACTCACCGGCGAAAACAAGCAAGTTGCCGGCTGGGTGATTGAACTGCGCAAACGCGTCGGCGCCCCGGCCCCGGCCGCCAAGAAGGAGCCTGCATGAACACCGAATTCAAGGCCTTGAAGTGGACATTGCTCTGCGCAGCCTTGGCCGGGTATGCCGCGCCGCGCCAGTCCGTGGCACAGGGACCAGCACCCGCGCCGCCGCCCGCCGGCGGCGCTGTTACGCAATCGTCACATTCGAGCGCGCAGGCGGAGGCGGGAGAACCGCGCGCGGATACCTCCGCTACCCCAACGCCGGCTGCGCCAGCTGCGGCGAGTGCGCCAGCTGCGGCGGCTGCGCCAGCTGCGGCGAAACCGGCCGCGACTGCGCCAGCTGCGGCGAAACCGGCCGATTCGCCCCCTCAGCATGCCTCTGCCGCGGTCCGCGCGAGCGCAACCGGGCAAAAAGCCCCTGCCATCGATCGGCTCGAATTGGGCGCCGCCACCGTGACCGGCGACCGGGAGCAGCCGAAGGTGATGTACATCGTGCCGTGGAAGAAATCGGACATCGGGGATCTGTCCGGCAAGCCCATGAACAGCCTGTTGGACGAGGCGCTGGCGCCCATCGATCGGGACGAGTTCAAGCGGGAAGTCGTCTATTACCAAGCTGTAAAAGCGGATGCGTCTCAAAATGGTGCATCGAGGCAACCGGCGAAGCAGGGTGAGAAGTAAGTCATAGCCGATTTTACCGAATCTGGTTGAATCTATGTTTTTGAGCGGGTCGGCATTTTTAGGAGCGCGCAGATGAATTTCACGAGTTCGATCATCAATTTCTTCAAGGATGGCGGATTGTTCCTCTACCCGCTGGCCTTGATTTTCGTCGTGGGCGTATCGATCGCCATCGAGCGATACGTGTACTTGACCCGCGAAACCATTCGTAATCGCACGCTGTGGGACAAGCTCGTCCCCGCGTTGAGTTCGGGCAACTTCAAGCAGGTGGTGGCACTGACGCAAAATTCCAAAGCGTCGATCGCCACCATATTGAATTACGGGGTGGCCCGGGTCGCGAGCGCGCGCCGCCGCGACGACATCGAGAAGGCGATGGACGAGAGCCTTCTCGAGGTCATACCGCGCATCGAAAAGCGCACGCATTACCTCTCCTCGCTCGCCAACGTCGGACTGCTCATCGGCCTGCTCGGCACCATCACCGGCCTCATCGGCGCTTTCAGCGCGGTGGCGACGGCGAATCCGGCGGAGAAGGCGAGCTTGCTCGCCGCCGCCATCTCGGTCGCCATGAACAATACCGCATCCGGATTGGGCGTCGCCATCACGCTGCTGACGACGCACATGTTTCTCGAATCGAAGACCACCTCGTTGATCGACAGCCTGGAGATCGCCTCGGTGAAATTCTTGAATTCGATCACGGAGCGCCAGGCGCACGAACCGGCGGCGCAAGCGCCGGCAGCGCCGGCACGGGCGCCCGCGGCGGCGCGCGGCACCGTGTAGGAATCGTTGAACCCATGAAATCAAAGTCCGCGAGCCTCGTCCGACGCAATCACGCACGCTATCACCAGGGGCGTGATGATTTGAACATCGTGCCGATGATCGACATGATGGTGATCCTGGTGTTTTTCTTGATTTTCACCGCCGTGTTCTCCAAGACGAACATTTTGCAGCTGAATCTGCCGGCCAACAGCAATGCCGCTCCGCTCGATCTGCCCAAGGGGCTCAAGCTCGAAGTGATCATTCGACCCAATGATCTCGTGATCAACGACCGCAATTCGGGTCCGCTCAAAGTGCTGGAAAATACCGCGAACGGCTATGACCTGGAGAACCTGTCGGAATTCATGCGCAGGGTCAAATCGCAATTTCCGCAGATGACCGATGCCACGATCCTGCCGAGTCCGGCCGTCTCCTACGACACGCTGGTGCAGGTCATGGACGTGGTGCGCGTCTACCAATTGCCGGTGGCGCCGTTCTCCAAGGCGGAGCTGTTTCCCGACATATCGATTGCGGACGCGCCGACATGACTCCGTACCGGATCAAGCGACACCGGCAGCGCCGGCATGGCGCGAATCACTTCGCGCTGATCCCCTTCATCGACATGATGACGATCCTGGTGGTTTTTCTGCTAGCGCACACCGCGGAGGTCGACATTCTGCCGAATACCAAGAACATCTCGATTCCTCAGTCGCTCTCCGACCGCAAGCCGGGCGCCACGGTCGTGGTGATGGTGACCAAGGATTCGGTGTACGTGGACGGCCAACTGGTCGGATCGGTCGCGGACGTGGTTGCTAACGCGGGTCCCGTGTTCTTGCCGTTGAAGACCGCCTTGATGGCGCAGAACGCGCTCATGCTCGGCGGCGCAGGACAGACCGACATCGCCAAGCGCGAAGTCACGATCATAGGCGACAAGAGCACCCCCTACAGCGTGCTCAAGAGAATCATGTTGACCTGCAGCGAGGCCGAGTACGGCAAGGTGTCCTTCGCCGTGGTCGAGCGCGAGCGGGCGGCGGGCTGATATGGCGACTGCAAATCCCACACAGCGCGCGCCGGCGGCCGCCACGGGCCTAGCCCCGTACTACCGGCGCTATGACTTGCCGTGGTCGCCATCCGAGGAAATGGAGCGGCGCTTTCGCGTCATCCTGCGCAACCTCTGCATCGTATTCGCGATCATCGCGGTGCTCATGCCGTTTCTGCCGCGGCACAAGCTGGTGGTGAACACCGATTCGCTGCCCGAAAGGGTGGTGCAGCTGGTGATGGAGCCGCCCCCGCCGCCGCCGCCGCCGCCCCCGCCCAAGCCGGAAAAGCCGATCGAGAAGGCGCCGGTCGCCCCCAAGCCGGTGCCGCCGCCCGTGGATCCGCGCGTCAAGGCGTCCAAGAGCGGCCTGCTCGCGAGCATTGACGATTTGGCCGCGCTGCGGGATCAGGTCGATCTCGACAAATTCTCTAAAAACCAGGCGAAGACCAACGATCCCGGCGATGTCAGCGCGGTGACGCGCTCGCTCATCACCTCGAAGGCCGGCGGAACCAGCGGCGGCATCAGCGCGCCCACCAGCAGTGGACTCGCGGCGGGGTCTGGGTCGTTGAACGGCATCCGCACCACGCAGGTGAAGGATCCGACGCTGGCCTCGGGCAATCAGGGTGCGACACGCGCCGGCGGGAGCGGCAAGGCCTCGCGCAGCGCGGATGAAATCGCCCTGGTGTTCACCAAGAACAAGGGGGCCATCGATGCCATGTACGCGCGCGCGTTGCGCGATAATCCCGCCTTGCAGGGAAAAGTCGTCATCGAATTGACGATCGCCCCGTCCGGGGACATTACCTCGGCGCGGATCGTGTCGAGCGAACTCAATGATCCGGAGTTCGAAAGCAAATTGCTGGCGCGCATCCGCCTGTTCAAGTTCGACGCCAAGGACGTCGCGACATTGACGGCCACCAAGCCGATCGATTTCTTCCCCGCCGGATGAACATTCAATCCGAAATCGAATTCTTCAGCGATCTGGGGATGGTCGACAAGGCTCGATTCATCGTCCGCCTGATCAGCGAAGTGTCGGAGGAGGCCAAGGTGGGGTCGGGCGACGGGCAGGACTTGAGCCGCTTGCGCTTCGCCAATGAGATCAACCAGCGATTGGCGCGGTTCGCCTACCAGCTCCTGGGCGAGGACCTTGCGCGTCCGGCGGACGACGTGATGATTCGAATGCTGCTGGGAACCCGGGCGGACAAGAGCGCCGAGCGCATCATGCAACAGGCCTATCGCCGCGTGCTGACGAGTTTCGAAAGCTTCGACACGACCGTACTGCTGAACTCTCGCGGCTAGGCCGAGTTCAACATTCCGGTACGTTCACCGCGAGGCCGCCCTGCGAGGTCTCCTTGTAGATGGTAGACATGTCGAGGCCGGTTTGGCGCATGGTCGCGATCACCTGATCGAGCGATACCTTGTGCGAGCCGTCGCCGCGCAGCGCGAGGCGCGCGGCGTTGATGGCCTTGACCGAGCCCATGGCGTTGCGCTCGATGCAGGGTATCTGCACCAGCCCCGCCACCGGGTCGCAGGTCAGGCCCAGGTTGTGCTCCATGCCGATCTCGGCGGCGTTTTCAATTTGTTCGTTGGTGCCGTTCAGCGCCGATACCAGTCCGGCGGCCGCCATGGAACAGGCGACGCCGACCTCGCCCTGGCAGCCCATTTCCGCTCCCGAGATCGAGGCATTCTGCTTGTAAAGCATGGCAATGGCGGCCGCGCTGAGCAGGAAGCGCATGACGCCGCCGTCGTCGGCGCCCGCTTCGAAACGCCGGTAGTAGTGCAGCACGGCCGGCACGATTCCGGCAGCACCGTTGGTCGGTGCCGTGACCACTTGTCCGCCCGCCGCGTTTTCCTCGTTGACCGCGAGCGCGAACGCATTCACCCAATCGAGGGCATGCATCGGACCCAAAGCGTCCCCGCTCATCAATTGCCGGTACAGCTTGGGGGCGCGCCGCCGCACGCCGAGCACGCCGGGCAGCAGTCCCTGCGCCTCGAAGCCGCGCCGCACGCAGTCCTGCATCACCTGCCATATGCGCCTGAGCCGCGCACGGATTTCGGCCTCGTCGTACCACGAGCGCTCGCGAGCCAGCATCAACTCGTGGATTTCCAAGCCCTCCTGGCGTCCGAGCTCGAGCAGACGCGCGCCGGAATCGAATTCGTAGGGCGGCTTGGCGCGCGCCGCTCCGACGTTGGCCTCGGCCCCGGCACGTACGATGAAGCCGCCGCCGATGCTGTAGTACTCCTCGCGCGCCAACACCTCGAGCGCGGCATCGTGCGCGGTGAAGCGCATGCCGTTGGAGTGGCCCGGCAGCACCTGATCGGCGTGGAACAGCAGATTGAGCGGCTCGTCGAAGGCGATCTCGCGCCGGCCCAGCAAGCGAATGCGGCCATCCGCGCGGATCCGCTTCAAGGTCGGTTCGACCACGGCCGGATCGATGGTGTCGGGCTCGAGGCCCTCCAGACCCAGCAGTATCGCCCGGTCGGTGCAATGTCCTCGACCGGTGAGCGCCAGAGAACCGTACATTTGAGCCGACACCTGAGCGGTGCGCTCAAGAACGCCGCGCTCGGCCAGCAGCTCTGCGAAGCTGCGCGCCGCATTCATCGGTCCCATGGTGTGCGAACTCGACGGGCCGATGCCGATTTTGAAAATATCGAAGACACTGAGACTCATGCAGCGACCTTCATCGAATTGAATGCGCCGATCATACGCGGCCGCGCCGGGTCACAGGTGGTAGAATCCTCAAGGCCCCGTGCCGTGCGCTTCGCCATTATTTCAGGGAGTTTTCAATGATTCGCTACCCCATATTCCTGGCCGCATCGTTCGTGAGCACCTTGGCCATCGCCGCCATGCAGCCGCCGGCGAGCACGGTACCTGAGTTCATCGCGGCGGCGATAGCCGACCCGAACCGACCGGCAGCCGACAGAGAGCGGGACGCGGGCCGCAAGCCGGCGGAAACGGTGGAATTCGCCGGCATCAAACCCGGGGATCAAATAGCGGAGCTGCTGCCCGGCGGCGGCTACTTCACCCGGATCTTCAGCAAGGTCGTCGGCGATGCCGGCCACGTATACGCCCTGGTGCCGGCGCCGCGGGCGGATGCACCGGCGAGCACCCCGGATTTTGCGGCGCGGGTGAAGGCGCTGGCGGCCGATCCGAATTATTCGAATGTCAGCGTGGTGGTCGAGCCGTTCAGTCAACTGAAGACCCCGGTGCCGGTCGATTTGGTATGGACTTCGCAGAACTACCACGATCTGCACAACTTCCCGGGCCTCGACCTGGTGGTGTTCAATCAAATGGTGTTCGACGCGCTGAAGCCCGGCGGAATCTATCTCATCTTGGATCACGCGACCGCCGAGGGCGCGGGAGCCAGCGAAACGTCGACTTTACATAGGATCGACCCGGAAACTGTGAAGAAGGAGGTGCTGGCCGCAGGCTTTGCATTCGTGGGCAGCAGCAATTTGCTGCGTCAGACGGCCGATACGCATACGCTCAAGATCTTCGACCCCTCGATTCGCGGCCGGACCGACCAATTCATCCTGAAATTTCGCAAGCCCGGCAAGCCCTCGCCCTGACGCGGAAGCCCTCGTCGGGCGGCCGCTCGGCGGAATGAGCCGCCGGGTGATCGAACCGGTGGGCCGCACGAACTTAGCCAGCCTTCCGCTGTCAACCGGTAGCCGGGTGCGGCGTTTTAAGGTCAATGGTTGGAGGTTCCTAAGGACATGAGATTACTACGTTTTTCACGACCGACGCGTGGAGCATGGCGCTCTGGAGCGGTCCTCGCGGCAGGCTTTGCCCTGGCCGCGTGCGTGACGCCTCCGCCGCGCACAGTCGTGATGGCTGCGCCGCCGCCGCCGCCTCAGAAGATCTATGTCTACCCCAGCAATGGCCAAAGTCCGGAGCAGACGGACCGGGACCGCTATGAGTGTCATGTGTGGGCCGTTCAGCAGACGGGGGTGGATCCCAGCGTCCCGAATGGAAATCCCTATGCCCGCGTGGTGGTGCAGCCGGCCACTCCGCCGGGCGCGAACGTCGCCGCCGGCGCCGTCACCGGCGGGATCCTGGGCTCCATTATCGCCGGTCCGTGGCATTCGGGCACCGGCTTCGTGCTGGGCGCAGCCACGGGTGCCATCGTCGGCGCCGCAGTGGACTCGAATGCGCAGGCCCAGGCGAAGCAGACGCAGCAGCAGATCAACGAAGCCCAGTCCGCGGGGCGTGCGCAGGCCGACGCCTATCGCCGGGCGATCGGAGCGTGCCTGCAGGGCCGCGGGTACACCGTTCGTTAGCCGGCCGTAATCCGCTGCGCATTCGAATACACGTTGCACTGGGTGTCGCGTAGAAACCCGACCAGCGTAAGACCGGACGCCACGGCCAGATTGACGGCGAGACTCGAGGGCGCGCCGATGGCCGCGAGCACCGCGACACCCGCACGCAGCGCCTTTTGAACCAGTTCGAAGCTCGCCCGACCGCTCAGCAGCACGACGTGGCGCGACAGCGGCAACCGGCCGGCGAGGAGATTTTCGCCCACGAGCTTGTCGAAGGCGTTGTGCCGGCCGACATCTTCGGCGACGCTGAGCAGCGTTCCCTCAAAATCGAACAGCGCTGCGGCATGAATGCCGCCGGTGTCGCCGAATTTGGACTGCGACTTGCGCATGCGGTTGGGAAGGTCCAGCAGCACCGAGAGCTTCACACCGCCGGCGGCAACGATGCGGGTGGCGGCGGCTCGTGCGATGGCGGCATCGAGTCCGGTGGTGCCGCAGACCCCGCAGCTCGACCCGGCCGAGAAGCGCCGCGCCGGCGTCTGCGGCTCGAGCGCCACGCTCGGGCGCAGGCGCACGTTGACCACATTGGGGCGACGGGTGCTCGATTCGATCGCATCGATATCCGATGCCTGATTGATGATTCCTTCGCCGTACAGCAGGCCCGCCGCGAGCCATTCGTCATCGCCCGGAGTCCGCATGGTGGTTCCAAATGAAACCGGTTCCGGTCCGAACGCAGGGTGATGCAGTTGAAACTCGAGCGGCGCCTCCACCGCCACCCGATCGTCGCGTTCCACGCGCGCCTCGGGCGCAGCGCGCACTACCCGAACTTTCAGCGTGCCGCCGTGTAAATCGGCCGTACCGGAATCCGCCGTGCTCATGGGATCCAAGTTTTGCTCAAAACCGCGGCCAATGATACCGTTCTCGGCCCAGGCTGCGTTGTTTAGGGAGAAAGGCGATGTCGAAATCTGCAGAACTCAAGTCCCGGAAGGCGGCGGCCGTGGCCTCGGGCGTGGCCACCAAGGGCATCTACGTGGTCAAGGCCGAGAATTCGGAGCTGTGGGATGTGGATGGCCGGCGCTACATCGATTTCGCCGCGGGGATTGCCGTGCTCAATACCGGGCACCGCCACCCCCGGGTCATGGCGGCGGTCGCGCAGCAGGCTGAAGCCTTTGCGCACACCTGCTTCCACGTCGCGCCGTATGAGTCCTACGTGCGGCTGGCGGAGCGGCTGAATGCACTCGCGCCCGGTGATTTCCCGAAGAAGTCCCTGTTCCTGTCCGCCGGTGCGGAGGCGGTCGAGAACGCGATCAAGATCGCGCGCTATTACACCAAGCGCTCGGCGGTCATCGCTTTCTCCGGCGGCTTTCACGGACGCACGCTCATGACCATGGCGCTCACCGGCAAGGTGATGCCCTACAAGCGCGGCTTCGGGCCATTTCCTGCGGAGGTCTATCACGCCGAATTTCCGCAGCCCTATCGGGGGATCTCGGTCGAGCAGGCGTTGTCCGATCTGGAGCGGCTGTTTCACGGCGACGTCGACGCGAAGTCCGTCGCGGCGATCGTGGTCGAGCCGGTGCAGGGAGAGGGCGGATTCAATGTGGCGCCGTTTGAGTTCCTGCGCGCGCTGCGCCGGGTGTGCGACGAGCACGGCATCGTGCTGATCGCCGACGAAGTGCAGGGCGGCATTGCGCGCACCGGGAAGATGTTCTCGATCGAGCATTCCGGGGTGGTGCCCGATCTGATCACGGTGGCCAAGGGTCTGGGAGGCGGCTTTCCGCTCTCGGGCGTGACCGGCCGGGCCAGCATCATGGATGCCGCGCATGCCGGGGGATTGGGAGGCACGTACGGGGGCAATCCGATCAGCATCGCCGCCGCTCACGCCGTGCTCGATGTGATCGAAGCCGAAGACCTGTGCGCGCGCGCGACGCGCGTCGGACAGAAGATGCAGGCAAGGCTTCAAGCCCTGCAGAAGGAATTCCAGTGCATCGGCGATGTGCGCGGTCTCGGTGCGATGGTGGCGTTCGAGCTGGTCAAGGATCCGAAAACCAAGGAGCCCGATGCGGCGCTGACCGCGTCGATCCTGGCGCATGCGGAGAAGCGCGGCTTGATCCTGCTGTCCTGCGGCACGGAGGCGAACGTGGTTCGGCTGCTGTCGCCGCTCACCATTCCGGATGCGGTGCTCGAGGAGGGATTGAATCTCCTCGCCGCCGCGCTCAAGGATGCGTGCGGCGTCGAGTCCGCACGCGCGGTCGCTTGACAAGCGCGTAGCCGCTCAATCCACGAGCCCACCGCTCCGCACGGCGGCCGTGCGGAGCACGGTCACATGCGGAAACTTGCCGTGATGCCGAAGGTGCGCGGGCGGAAGGTGAAATCGTTTTCCTGCGGCGTCGGCGGCCCAGCCGGGTTGAACCCGTCGGCCTGTGCCTGCGCGTAGTTCACCACCGTGTGCGAGTTGAACAGGTTGTCGCAGAACGCCGAGACGTCCCAGCCGCCGAACTTCATTCCGGCGCGCGCCGAGGTGAAGCTGGTGGCGGGCAGCGTGTAGGAGAAGCCATATTCGTACTGGCTCGAGTTGGCCGGATCCTGCACGGGCGCGAGCCACGGATTGCGGCTCGTGTACTCCCAGTCGACGCGCACGAACGCTTCGTGCTCGAAGGCCTTGAAGACGTACTGCGGGCCGGCGGCGATCGACCAGGGCGGGCTCGTGCCCGGGGCATAGTTGATCGCCGCGTTGCCCGAGATCGCCTCGCCCTTGAGGGCGAGCCCGCTGATCGAGTCCTTGGTAAAGCGGGCGTCGGTGTAGCCGGCCGAGAGCTCGAAGGTCAACCCGCCCCCCAAACTCGCCTCGGCCTGCAGGTCGAAACCCTTCGCGACAGCGGTGCCGAGGTTGGAGGTGAACTGCAGGCCGCAGTTGCCCGAGATGTAGACGTTCTGCTGGATGTCGTTCCACTTGACGTAGTACACGCTTGTCGCGATCTTGAACACGTTGTTGAAGTTGTTCTTCGAGCCGACCTCGTAGCTTTGCGTATTGTCAGGTCCGTAGGTGAGCGGCGCCTGGCCGTTGGTGAACCCGTCGGCGATCAGGCCCGGTCCGCATGCGGGAATCAGCGGTGCGTTGAAGCCGCCGGGGCGGAATCCCTTCGCGAAGGTGAAGTAGTACAGATTGTCGGGATTCGCCTGCCAGTCGAGGCCGACCCGCGGCGTGAAGGCCGTATTCGACTCGTTGCCGGCGGCCGGATAGGGCTGGTAGTTCTCGTAGCCGTTTGAAATGTGGTTCAACGAGAAACCGAGTTTCGAGTAGCGTGCGCCCAAGACCAGCGAGAGATCGTCGACGAGCCGGATCGTGGCCTCGCCGAAGCCCGCGATCTGCCGGTCATAGCTCTTGTTGTAGTTGTAGTAGACGTCGCACGCCGGCACATTCGGGGTCACGGGCGTGTTGTACCCGGCGGAGGGGCAGTAATACAGGATCGGGTACTGGGCGGAGGTGTAGACGTAATCCGCGTTCACGCCATACAGCGCCTGGAACAGCGAGTTGATGCGCGGATCGTTGAGCTGCTCGACGGAGAGCTCCTGCGCGAGCTGCCAGAACACGCCCGCCGTCCACTTCACGCGGGCATCGGGGTCGCTCGACTGCAGACGAAATTCCTGCGTCCAGGACCGCTGATTGTTGGTCATGGTGTTCGGCGTCGAATAGTTCGCGAATCCGGGCGGCATGTGAATGCCCTTCCCGTCGAGCAGCGGATACCAAGAGCACGGCTCCGTCGGGGTCGTGGATGCGGAGCCGCATCCGAGGGGGGGTGCTCCGGGATAGAGCGAATTCGGCCAGCCGAGCGCCTGATAGTAGGCGAGGTCGAAGGCCGTTCCCTGATAGGAGTCGGTCTCGTTGCGGTGGTAGTACGCGCTGTTCGAGATGAAGGTCACGTGCGCGAAATCGACCTGAAGCTTGATCGCCGGCAGGTAGTACTCATCAGGAATCGGAATGCGCTCCGGCGTCGCGTTGTTGAATTGTCCGTTGCCAGGATTCGAATAGGCCGGCCAGTAGGTCGACAGATCGTTCTGCTGCTTGTTCTGGAACATGAGGCTCGGGGTCAGCTTGACGTTCTCGCTCGGCTCCCAGAGCATCGCGAAGCGCATTGCCACGGTGCTGGCATAGTTCGCATTGCTCTCGGTGATATTGCCCGCGTTGTCGACGCGGTTGATCCAGCCGCCGTCGTAGCGGCCCCACACGCTCACGCGATAGCCGAGCACGCCGTCGATGATCGGGCCGCCGTGCGCGATGCCAGCCTCGCCGCTGGGCTGACCGTACTGCGTATACGACGCCTCGCTGCGTAGGTACGTCGATTCCTGGCTCACGCTCGGCTGCGTCATGATGTAGCGGATGGTGCCGCCCTCGGAGCCGGATCCGAACAAGGTTCCTTGGGGACCCCTCAGCACCTCGACGCGATCGAGATCGAAGGTCTTCGGCAGCGTCTCGTCGGGATTGAAGCCGAGCTCGCGCATCTGGATCGGCGTATCGTCGATGTAGATGCCGGTGGTGCCCGCGCCTGCGGAGGATGAAATGCCGCGGATCGAGATCTGATTGGTGCCGGTGGTGTCGATCGAGACGCCCGGCGTAAAGCGCACCAGTTCGGTCAGGTCGCGGATCCCCCTCTGGTCGAGAGACTCCTGGTTGAACGCCGTGATGCTGATCGGCACCTTGCTGATGCTTTCTTCGCGCCGCGTCGCAGTCACGACGATTTCCTCGAGCGCGCCGGTGGCGGCCGGTGCAGCGGCAGCCGGCGCAGTGATGGTGTCGGCGGTATTTGCCTCGGTCGCCTGCGCGGCGCCGGCGGTCAGCGCGGCGGCCGCACATAGAGTGCTGAAAAACAACAACTGCCGGCAAACAGGCCCAGGAATCGCCTTCGAAAGGGTTGCTGGCATCATCGTCCCCTCGATTTTTTTATATGGCCAGATAACTCGTTCCGCCCGACAGTAGCATCACGGTAAAACGCGCGCAACCGTCCGGCGGCGGATTTGTATGTGTGTTTAACAGATGGCTCGAACCATGGCGCGAGCACGCGCGCCGCCGGCCGTTTCGTCAGCGGCCCGCGATGTTGCGTCGCATCCATGCGACGCTCGACGCGACGTTCATTTGGTGCGGTAGAGGAAGGTCAAGCCATACGTGCGCGGGCGAAACGTGAAATCGCGCTGCAGGCGACTGGTATTTTCCCCTGAATCGATCGACCAATTGTAATTGGTGATGGTGCGCGAGTCGGTGAGGTTGTCGCAAAAGGCCTCGATCTGCCAATCGCCGAAACTCATCCCGCCGCGCGCCGACGCGAAGTTCGTCGAGGACAGTGTGTAGTTCGCCGGATCGTACTGCAGGGTGCCCGGATCCTGGATGGCCCCGATCCATTTGGGGCGACCCTGATATTCATCGTCGATCCGCACGAAAGATTCTCGTTCGAACAGGGTGAATTTGTATTCGAGCCCGATCGAGGCGGTGACGGGCGGTCCCGGCTGGCCGCTCTGGCCGACGATGGCATCGCCGCTCGCGACGATCGGAGTGGTCTCCGTGGGCGATAACCGAGACGCTTCGGTGTAGCGCGCGTCCGTGTAGCCCGCAGATACCTCGGCGGTGAAGTTGTCGGTGATGGCGATGTCGCCCTGGATGTCGGCACCCTTGGCGACCGCTTGCCCGAGGTTCGTGATGAACGAGATCTGGCAGATGGGCGGCACCACCGTTTGCTGGATGTTGTTCCAGCGGATGTAGTACACGCTGCTGGCGATCTTCACCCGATTGTCGAAATTATTCTTGGCGCCGATCTCGAAGCTGTCGACAGTGTCGGAATTGAACGTGGCCGGCGATTGCGATATGCCGAAATTCACGAAGTCGGTGCCGCAGGCCGCTTGCGGGACCGGATTATTGGCGCCGCCCGGCCGGAATCCCTTGGCGTACGTGAAGTAGTACAGATCGCGCGGATCCTGCTGGAACTGCAGGCTCACCTTCGGGGTGAAGGAATTCTCCTTTTTGTCGCCGCTGTTCGTTTGCGGCGCCAGGAACAACTGCGGCCCGCCGGTCAGCGTGTTGAAGGAGAACTCGGTTTTCGAGTAACGCACCCCGACGGTCGTCTTGAATTGATCGGTGAACGAATACGTTCCCTCGCCGAACAGCGCGTATTGTTTGTCCGTGGCGTAGGTCTGCAGGAAGTACGAATCGTTGGGGAAGCGCGGATCGTAGAGAACCGGATTGCCGTTGGCGTCCGTGAAGACCTGCTGATACGGCAAACCAAGCACCGCCTGGGTCAGATTGGTCAGCAGCGGATCGTGAATTTGCTCGAGGTAATTCTGGCGGTTCTCGGCAAAGAACACGCCCGTCGTCCAGATCAGCGGCGCAGTGAGATCCGCCGATTGCAGGCGGACTTCCTGGACGATGTTCTGCTGCAGGTTGTCGACCGACGCCGGCGCCCGGTAGTTGGTGGCGCCCGGCGGCAAATGCAATCCATTTCCGTCAAGCAGGGGGAATGGCACGAGGAAGGGCAGCGGGAAAACCGGGAGTGCGCCTTGCGCCGCTGCGGCCGCACTCGGCTGCGCCTGGTAGAACCCGAGGTTGTACAGCGTACCGTCGTAGCCGGTCTCCTCCTTGCGGTGATAGTAGGCGGTGTTCGAGATCAGATTGACCGCGCCCAGGTCGCCTTCGATCTTCAGCGACGGAAGGTAGAAGGTGTCCGGTACGGTGCGCTGCGTCGGGTCGGCATTCACGAACCGGTTGCTGCTGGGATTGGAGTAAAGAGGCCAGTAGTCCTGCGTGTTGTTCGCATACCGATCCTGGTACGAATAGCTCGGCGTCACCTTCCAGTTGTCCGCCGGTGCCCAGACGGCCGCAATGCGCACCATCTTGTTCTGTACGTAATTGGCATTTTTTTGCAGCGTGTCGAGCGACACCGGATCGATCCGGTTGATATAGCCGCCGTCGTAGCGGTACCAGGCGGTCATGCGCACGCCCAAGGTCCCGTCAATGATCGGGGTGCCACCGGCAATACCCGCCTCGTAGCTCGGCACGCCGCCTTCGGTGTTGGAGATTTCGCTGCGGCTGTAGATGCTGGAGTGAGTCAAGCTCGGCTGGGTCGTGATGTAGCGCACCGTTCCGCCCTCGGAGCCGGCGCCGAACAGCGTTCCCTGCGGACCGCGCAGCACCTCGACGCGGTTGAGGTCAAAGGACTGCGGCAGCGCCTCGTCGGGATTGAAGGCGAGGGCGCGCATTTGGATCGGCGTGTCGTCGAGGTAGATGCCGGTGGTGCCGGCGCCGCCGGTGGAGGCGATGCCGCGAATAGCGATGTTGTTGGTGCCCGAGTTGTCGATGTTGATGCCGGGCGTGAAACGCGCCACGTCCAGGATGTCCTTGATGCCGCGCACATCCATCGCCTCCTGCGTCAGCGCGGTGACGCTGATCGGCACCTTGCTCAGGCTTTCTTCGTGGCGCGTTGCGGTCACGACGATTTCCTGCAGGGGTCCGCTGGCCTCGGCGGGCGCTGCGGTCTCGGCGGGAGTTGCGGCGGCGGCGGGCGCGGCTGGCGCGGCTGGCGCGGCAGCGGGAGGAGCCGGCGTGGCAGCGGCGGCAGGGGCGTCCTCCGCGGGATCGGCCAGCGCGACCGGGGATGCGGCGGCGGCGGCGGCAATCGCAATGGCAGTCCACAAGGCGCGGGTCCACGAGATTGAGTCACATTGTTGCAAAGCGCGAACCTGCCGAGATTCCAGCATGAGTCATCCCCTTATTTTCGTGAAGTACAGCCGCGCGCGCGGCGCGCGCTCGACCACGTCCTCCCGCAAGATAGCGGCCCCGCAACGGAAAGGCAATTTTCCCCGAATTCACGCCTGGTCGGCGTTGCGGGCAGGCAACGACAGAACTTGAAGTGCACGGCCGCTTGGCCGTTATGGGATCATGCGTGCGATGAATGCCACCGCTGACCGTCCGCGCGCCCGCTCGCTCGCTCCGCTGCGCTCACTGTTGCCCTTTCTGCGGCCTTATCGGGCCATGATGGCGGCAGCGCTGGGCGCGTTGCTGGTGGCGGCCGTCGCCATGTTGGCGTTGCCGATGGCGCTGCGGCGGGTCATCGATGTGCTGGCCGCGAAGGACGCGGGCACCACCAATCGAATCTTCCTGGGGTTTCTGGCGGCGGCGGTGGTGTTCGCGGTGTTCGCCGCGCTGCGCTTCTATCTGGTGACATGGGTCGGCGAACGAGTGGTCGCCGATTTGCGCACCGCCGTTTACCGGCGAGTCGTGCGCATGGATCCGATGTTCTACGAAACCACGCGGGTCGGCGAAGTGCTGTCGCGTCTGACCACCGATACCACGCTGGTGCAATCGATATCCGGCGTCAATCTGTCCATCATCCTGCGTTCGACCTTGAATCTAATCGGTTCGCTGGTGCTGCTCGGACTCACCAGTGCGAAGCTCATGGGGGTCATCCTCGTGCTGATTCCCGTGGTGGTCGTGCCTCTCATCGCCATCGGCCGCCGCGTGCGCGGGTTGTCCCGCCTCTCGCAGGACCGAATCGCGGACACCAGCGGGCTCGCGGACGAGACCCTGAACGCGATTCAGACGGTTCAGGCATTCACTCTGGAAGAGCTGCAAAGCGAGCGCTATCGCAAGGCGGTCGAGGACAGTTTTGCCACCGCCATGCGCCGCACGCGGGTGCGGGCGGCGCTCACCGCCGTCGGCATCGCGCTGGTATTCGCCGGCATCACCTATGTGCTGTGGCTGGGTGCCCACCAGGTGCTGGCCGGAACGATGACCGGAGGCCAGCTCGCGCAGTTTCTGCTGTACGCGGCCCTTGTCGGCAGCTCGGCCGCCGCGCTGACCGAGATGTGGGGCGAGGTGCAGCGTGCGGCCGGGGCGATGGAGCGGCTTGCCGAATTGCTGCAGGCCCGCCCGGCCATCAGTGCGCCGCCGCGACCGTCGGAGCTTCCGGCGCGCGTTCGCGGCGCCATCCACTTCGACCATGTGACCTTCCATTACCCGTCGCGGCCGGGGACCGCTGCGCTCGACAAGTTCAGCCTGGATGTGGCGCCCGGGGAGACCATCGCCTTCGTGGGTCCATCCGGCGCCGGCAAGAGCACGACGTTTCAGTTGCTGCTGCGGTTCTACGATCCGGATTCAGGCCGGGTCTTGATCGATGACCTGCGCCTCGCGGACCTGCGTCCGGAGGACATCCGCGCGCAGATCGGTCTGGTGCCGCAGGACACGGTGTTGTTCGGCGCCAGCGCGCGCGAGAACATTCGCTACGGGCGGCCCAGTGCGAGCGATGCGGAAATCGAGGCCGCCGCCGTCGCGGCGGCGGCGGATGAATTCCTCCGCAAGCTGCCGCAGGGCTATGACACGTTCCTGGGCGAGCGCGGCACTCGGCTGTCGGGCGGTCAGCGGCAGCGCATCGCGCTGGCCAGAGCCATTCTGAAGGACCCGCCGATCCTCTTGTTGGACGAAGCCACGAGTTCGCTGGACGCCGAATCCGAGCGGCTCGTGCAGCAAGCGCTCGAAAGGCTCATGCAGGGGCGCACCACCATCATCATCGCCCATAGGCTCGCCACCGTGCTCAAGGCGGACCGCATCGTCGTGATGGATCACGGGCACAAGATCGCGGTGGGAACGCATGCCGAGCTGCTGCAGCAATGTCCGCTGTACGCGCGGCTCGCATCTCTGCAGTTCTCGGCGGCGTCGAGCGAAGCGGTGGACGTCGCGGCGCGCTAGCCGTGGAGCTTTACTTAATCAGACCCTCGGCCTTGAGCGCTTCCTGCACTTTTGGGCGATGACGGATTCGCGCGTGATAGGCGGCGAGCACGGGCCATTTGCCGAGATCGAGCCCCGCGTGGCCGGACCAGCCGAGCAGCGTGAACAAATACGCGTCCGCCACCGTGAACTGATCGCCCACCAGGAAATTCCTGGTACCGAGATGGCCGGACAGCCAGTCGAATCGCTTGGCGAGGATCTCCAGTGCCGCCTTCTTCGCATCCGCCGTGGCGGCCGGATTGAACACCGGGCCGAAGCTCTTGTGCACTTCGGAGGAGATGTAATTCAGGATTTCCATCAGCCGATAGCGCTCGAAGGTTCCGGCGCGCGGCGCCAGGCCCGAATCGGGCTTCTGATCGGCCAGATATTGGACGATGGCCGGACCCTCGGTGAGCACCTGGCCGTCATCGAGCCGCAGCGCGGGCACGGACCCTTTGGGATTGACGGTGAGGAAGTCGACGCCCGCGGTGGTTTTCTTCGATTTCAAATCGACCTTTTCGGCGCTGAACGGCAAGCCGGCCTCGAGCAATACGATGTGCGGCGAGAGCGAGCAAGCCCCTGGGGAATAATAGAGTTTCATGGGCAATTCCTTTCCACGTGTAGCGGCCAGTCGCGGAGTATAGCCAAGTCGCTAGCGCACTGACGGATCGCCGGCGTCGCCGGTGATGCGCCGTGCGCCCAGGTAGCGGTTGAAATACGGCGCTGCATCGAGCGAATCGATCCGCACATGGCCGCCGGTGGACGGCGCATGAATGAATCGTTCGCCATCGATCGCGATGCCTACGTGCAGCTCCTTGTGCGCGAGCCTCATGAATACGAGATCGCCCGGCTGCAGCTGCTGGCGGCGCACGAACACGCCGGTCTGCAGCTGTTCCTGCGTGGTCCTCGGCATGCGGATACCTGCGGCGCTCGCGGCATACACCACCAGACCGCTGCAGTCGAAACCGCCGGGCGCCGCACCCCCGAATCGGTAGGGCTGGCCGAGCATGTTGGTCGCGGTGAGGACCATGACCGTCTTCGGGCCCAGCGGCGCCGGCGCGGCGGCCGGCGACTTCTGCGCCGACTCCGGCGAATTCTGCGTCGACTCCGGCAGCGTTGCACAGCCGGCGAGATTCAGCGCCACACCCACGGCAAGCAAGGCTCGCGGCAACGGCGCGGCTCAGCGCATGTGGGCCGCGGCCGGCAGCAGCGCCGTCGCCAGTGCGGCGCCGACAATGCCTGCGTCGGAGCGCAGCGTGCCCACGCACAGCCGCGCTTCGCAATGCAGCTTGCCCATGAATTTTTCAGGCTCCTGGGTGATGCCGCCGCACAGAACGATGAGATCGGGCCACAGCAGCGCATGCATCTCGTTGAGAACGAGGTTGAGCTCGCCGGTCCACTGATCCCAGCTCAGGTGCTCCTCGACCTTGACGCGGCCCGCCGCCCGGTGTTCCGCTTCCCTGCCGCGCACCTCGAGATGCCCGAGTTCGGTGTTCCTTACCAGCTGGCCATTGACGAACAGCGCGCTGCCGATGCCGGTTCCCAGGGTCAACACCAGCACGGTGCCGGATACGCCGCGCGCCGCGCCGTAGCGCAGCTCGGCGACACCCGCTGCGTCCGCGTCATTGATCGCGATCACGGGGCGGCGCAGGCGGTCGCCCGCGAGCTTCGCCAGCGGCCGGCCAATCCAGTCCTTGTTCAGGTTTGCAGCCGTGCGCACGATGCCCTCGCGGATCACGCTCGGAAAGGCCAGGCCCACCGCATGGTTGCCGGGTACATTCGCCACCACGGTGGCGAGCGCCGCCAGGAGCGTTTCGATAGAGTCCTGGGCGGGGGTCGGCGTGCTGTAGCGCTCACTGGCAAATTCGCCCGTACCAAGATCGACGAGCGCGCACTTGATGGAGGAACCGCCCACATCGACACCGATGGCTAGACTGGAAGATGTCAAGTTATGCTCCGCAATGAAAGTTTGAGCGCCCCGCAGCCGTTCAACAACATATAATAACCCGCAGCATGGCATCAATTGACACCCAGTTTGAGACGCGCCGAAGCGTTGCGCTTCAACCTGGAATGCTGCAGGCGGCGCTGATCGACCGGCTCACGCGCGCCATGGGCAAGAGCCTCGACGCGGCAACGCCCCGGGACATTTATGATGCGCTGTCGCTTGCCGTGCGCGAGGAGTTGACCCTGCGCTGGCTCGCCACTCAGCGCCGCGTGGCGCATGCCCGCGTGAAGCGCGTCTGCTACCTGTCAGTCGAGTATCTTCCCGGACGCTCATTGCTGAACGCCTTGTACAGCTTGGACGGGGATTTCGTGCAGGAAGCGCGCGTCACTTTGCGCAGCATGGGCTATGAGCTCGACGACATCGCCGCTCAAGAGGTCGATCCCGGTCTGGGCAACGGGGGTCTGGGCCGGCTGGCCGCGTGCTTCCTGGATTCCCTCGCCACGCTCCAATATCCGGCCATAGGCTACGGCATTCGGTACGACTACGGGATTTTCACCCAGGTGATGGCCGGCGACGGAAGCCAGCGCGAGATCGCGAGCAGCTGGCTGCGGCTGCGCAACGTGTGGGAAACGCCGCGGGGGAACGTGCGCTACACCGTGCGTTTCGGCGGCTGCAGCGAGGCGCCGCCGTCGGCGCACGTGGGCGAACCGCACCGCTGGGTCAATACGGAGGATATCTACGCCATCGGCTTCGACCAGTTGATTCCGGGCAATCGAGGCCCTACGGTCAATCAGCTCAGACTCTGGTCCGGCCGCGCCATCACGCCGTTTCACATCGAGGCCTTCAACGCGGGCGACTACACCGGCGCCGTGCGCGAACAAGTCGATGCAAAGAATCTGTCGCGAGTGCTGTACCCGGACGATTCCACGCCGCAGGGCAGGGAGCTGCGGCTCAAGCAACAGTACTTTTTCGTCAGCGCCAGCCTGCAGGACATGCTCGCGACGCATTTGAGCGAGGGCCGCACGCTGCAGTCCTTGCCCGAGGCGGTCGCCATTCAATTGAACGACACCCACCCGGCTCTGGCGATCCCGGAGCTGATGCGCCTGCTGATCGACGAGTACGGCCTGAGCTGGGCGGAAGCCTGGCGCATCACCACCAGCGTATTTTCGTACACGAATCACACCTTGTTGCCGGAGGCGCTCGAAACCTGGCCGGTGGGACTGTTCGAACGCCTGCTGCCCCGCCATCTGGAGATCATTTACCTGATCAACAGGGACTTTCTGGAAGCCGTGAGAGCGCGCTTCCCCGCAGATGCGGAGCGGCAGAGGCGCATGTCGATCATCACCGAGGACGGCGAGCGGCGAGTGCGCATGGCGCATTTGGCGGTCATCGGCAGCCACCACGTCAATGGCGTGGCGCAGCTGCATTCCGAGCTCATGCGCAGGAATGTGTTTGCGGGATTCGCGCACATGTATCCCGAGCGGTTCACCAACGTGACCAACGGCATCGCGGTGCGGCGCTGGCTGAAGCAGTCGAATCCCGGGCTGTCGGCGCTGCTGACGCAGCGGCTGGGCCATGCGTGGGAAAACGACCTCGAGGAAGTCGGCCGCATCGCCGGCGCAGCCGACGAGCCGGAGTTCCGGCGGCATTTACGCGGCGTCAAGCGCACCAACAAGCAGAGATTGGCGGATGAGGTGATGCACCGCACCGGCATCGCGATCAGCCTCGACTCGCTGTTCGACGTGCAGGTGAAGCGAATCCATGAGTACAAACGCCAATTGCTGAACCTGCTGTACGTCGTGACGCGCTACCGGCGCCTGCGCGAAAGCCCGAATGCAAGCTTCGTCCCGCGCACCGTGATCTTCGCCGGCAAGGCTGCGCCGGGCTATGCCATGGCGAAGGCCATCGTCAAGCTCATCAACAATGTGGCGCACACCATCAATGCGGACGCATCGGTGCGCGATAGGCTGCGCGTCGTGTTCCTTCCGGATTACGACGTGTCGCTCGCGCAGAAGATCATGCCTGCGGCCGATTTGTCGCAGCAGATCTCGACCGCAGGCATGGAAGCCTCGGGCACCGGCAACATGAAGCTCGCGCTCAGCGGCGCGCTCACGATAGGCACGCTGGATGGGGCCAATATCGAGATTCGCGATCACGTGGGCGCCGAGAACGTGTTCATATTCGGTCTCACCGCGGATGAGGTGGCCGAACGGCGCGCGGCCGGTTATCAGCCGTGGCGCGAGCTGGAGGGCAACTCTGAGCTCAAGGAGACTCTCGAGCTCATCGAATCCGGCTTCTTTTCGCCTTCCCGGCGCGACGATGCGGGGCCTGTGGTGCGCCGGCTGCTCAGCGAAGGCGAGCCGTTCATGGTGCTGGCGGATTTTGCGGCGTATGCCAGGGCGCAGGATCAAGTCGATGCACTTTATGTGGATGAAGACCAATGGAGCCGCAAGGCGGCGATCAACTGCTTGGGTATGGGCTACTTCTCGAGCGACCGCAGCATTCGCGAATACGCGGATCGCATCTGGAACGTCAGACCTGTGATTTGAGGAGCGACATGCAGATCACCGACTTCGACCTTTATTTGTTCGGCGAGGGCAAGCACGAGCGCATATACGACAAGCTGGGCGCCCATCCGGAAACGAACGAGCACGGTGCCGGCACGCGCTTCGCCGTGTGGGCGCCCAATGCCGAGCGCGTCAGCGTCATCGGGCCGTTCAATCAGTGGAACGGCGACGTTCACGTGATGCAGCCGCGCGCCTCGTCGGGCGTGTGGGAACTGTTCATCGCGGGCTTGGGTGTCGGGACCGAGTACAAGTATGAGATTCGCAGCCGCGATCGGCACCTGTTTCATAAGGCGGACCCTTACGGTTTTGAAATGCAGCTGCGGCCCGAAAGCAGCTCGCTGGTCGCTTCGCTGGATGATTACGTGTGGCAAGATGCCGAATGGATGGCGGCGCGCGGGCGTACCGATCCGCGGCATCTGCCGCTCAACGCCTATGAAGTCCATCTGGGTTCGTGGCGGCGCCCATGGCATGCGCGGCATCCGCCGTTCATGAGCTGGCTGGAGGCGGTCGATCAGCTGATCCCCTATGTGAAGGACATGGGCTATACCCACCTGGAGCTGATGGGCGTCGCCGAGCACCCGCTCGATGCATCGTGGGGCTATCAGGTGGTCGGCTACTACGCGGCCACCTCCCGCTACGGCTCGGCGCGGGATTTCATGCACTTCGTCGATTGCTGCCATCGGACCGGCATCGGAGTGATTCTCGATTGGGTGCCGGCGCATTTTCCGCGCGATTCCCACGGACTCGCGTATTTCGATGGAACGGCGCTTTACGAGCACTCGGATTCGCGCCTCGGCGAGCACCGGGAGTGGGGCACGAAGATATTCAATTACGGCCGCCACGAGGTGCGTAATTTCCTGGTGGCCAACGCGCTGTTCTGGGGGGACCGGTACCACATCGACGGGCTGCGGGTCGATGCGGTCGCGTCGATGCTCTATCTGGACTACAGCCGCAACGCCGGCGAATGGCTGCCGAACCGCTACGGCGGCCGGGAGAATCTCGAGGCAATCGATTTTCTGCGTCAAATGAACGATGCCGTGCACCGCGCGTTCCCCGGCATTCTGACCATCGCCGAGGAGTCGACTTCCTTTGCCGGTGTGACGCGGCCCCCCGAGCATGGCGGCCTCGGCTTCAATTTCAAATGGAACATGGGATGGATGAACGACACCTTGCGTTACATGGCGCTCGACCCGGTGCACCGGCAATACAATCACCAGCTCATCACCTTCTCCTTCGTTTACGCATGGTCGGAAAACTTCATTCTGCCGATATCCCACGATGAGGTGGTGCACGGCAAGCTCTCGCTGCTCGGCAAGATGCCGGGCGACGACTGGCAGAAGCGGGCGAACTTTCGCCTGATGATCGCCTACATGTGCGCACATCCCGGCAAGAAGCTGCTGTTCATGGGGACGGAGTTCGGGCAGCGGCAGGAGTGGCGCGAGTACGACCAGCTCGACTGGCTGCAGCTGCAAGATCTGGCGCATCTGGGCCTGCGCGATTGCGCTCGCGAACTCAACCATCTTTACCGCACCACTCCGCAATTCCATGGGAGCGATTGCGATCACGAGGGATTTCGCTGGCTGGATTTGCACAATGCCGGAGCGAGCGTCTGGGCATTCCAGCGCCGGTCCGTCGGGCAGGATGCAGGGTCGCCGATCATTTGCGCATTCAACGCGACCCCCGTACCGCGGGATCATTATCCCATCGGCGTCGAGGCGGGCGAATACCGCAAATTATTCGACTCGGACGACGTGCGATTCGGCGGTTCCGGGTACAACACGCAGTCACGGGTGGGCGCGGCGGCCGAGGCCACGCATGGTTATGATCACACGCTGAGGATCAACCTGCCGCCGCTCGGGGCGGTGTTCTTCACCCTGTCTTGAGTACTGCGAAGTCAATGCAGGCGGGCTCGCCCCAGCCTCTGGGAGCGACGTGGACCGGGCATGGCGTGAATTTTGCGGTGTTCTCCAGCCATGCGACGCGGATCGAGGTGTGCATTTTCGATGCCGCGGACGGCGCGGAGTCGGCGCGCTACGAATTGCCGGGACGGACCGGTGACATCTGGCACGGCGCGCTGCCGCCGCGCCGCGCGGCCATTGGCACCCAATACGCATTTTGCGTGTACGGGCCGAACGAACCGGAGAACGGCCATCGCTTCGATCCGAAGGCGGCCTTGCTTGATCCATACTCGCGGGCGCTCTCCGCCACCCTGCCGCTGCGGTCGCGCGTGATCGACCGGGCGTTCGACTGGCACGGCGACCGGCCGCCGGCGACGCCATGGCGCGATACGGTGATCTACGAATTGCACGTCAAGGGCTTTACCCGCCTGCACCCCGACGTTCCCGAGGAGCGGCGCGGGAAATACCTCGGACTCACCGCGCCGCCCGTCATCGAGCATCTGAATTCGATCGGCGTGACTGCGGTCGAATTGTTGCCGTGCCAGTCGTTCTTGAGCGAGCCGTTCCTGCTCGAGCGGGGGCTGAAGAACTATTGGGGCTACAACCCGGTGGCTTGGTTCTCGCCGGCGAACGAATACGCGGTCCGCGATGCCGCGTTCGAATTCAAGACCATGGTGAAGTCGCTGCACGATGCGGGCATAGAGGTCATTCTCGACGTGGTCTTCAATCATACCGCCGAGGGCAACGAAGCCGGACCGCTGCTCTGCCTCAAGGGAATCGACAATGCGGTGTACTACCGGCTGATGCAGGACAAGCGCTATTACGAGAACCTCACGGGCTGCGGCAATACGGTCAATTGCGAGCATCCGCAGGTCCAGGCGTTGATCATCGACTGCCTCAAGTATTGGGTCGAGGAGATGCACGTCGACGGGTTCCGCTTCGATCTTGCCACCGTGCTGGCGCGCGAGCACGGCGGCTTCAACGAAGATTCGGCCTTCTTCAAGGCGCTGCGTGCCGAGGCGTCGCTCGCTTACATCAAGTTGATCGCGGAGCCGTGGGATGTCGGCTTCGGCGGCTACCAGCTCGGCCGGTTCCCCGCCGGGTGGGCCGAATGGAACGATCGCTATCGCGACGCGGTGCGTGCATTCTGGCGGCGCGACGGCGGCAGGGTCGGCGAACTCGCCGAACGGTTTGCCGGCTCGAGCGACATTTTCCGCCACAACGGCCGCAAGCCCACCGCGGGTGTCAACTTTCTGACCGCACATGACGGCTACACCTTGCACGACCTGGTGTCCTATAACGAACGGCACAACGAGGCCAACGGCGAGAACAACGCCGATGGTCATCACAACACGTTGAGCTGGAATTGCGGCATCGAAGGGCCGACGGACGATGCGGCCGTAGCGGCCCTGCGTATGCGGCAGATGCGCAATCTGTTGGCGACGCTGTTTCTGTCGCAGGGCGTGCCGATGCTGCAGGCCGGCGATGAATTCGCGCGGACGCAGCAGGGCAACAATAATGCATATTGCCAGGACAACGAGATATGCTGGGTGGATTGGAGCCTGTGCGGCGCGAACCGTGGCTTGGTCGATTTCGTGCGACTGCTCGCGCTGGTGCGGCGCGCGCATGTCGAATTCAGGCGCGAGACTTTTCTGAAGGGTACCGCGTCGCGCGGGGTCAAAGACGTGTGCTGGCTGCACGCGCGCGGCTCGGAAATGACGCACACCGACTGGCAGGACGAGAATTTACGCAGCTTGGGCGTCTGGTTCGGTAAACGCAGCTACTCCCTAGGCAGGCTGCTGCTGCTCAACGCCGATGCATCGGTACAGTCGTTCGTGCTGCCTGCGCCGCCGGCCGACGGCCTGTGGAGCTGCCGGTTCGATACGGCACACGAGAATCCCGGGGCGCGGTGCGCGGGCATCGGGTCGACGTACACGCTCGCCGCGAGCAGCGCCGCATTATTGGAGTGTTGAAGACTTGAATACGACCTTAATCGAAAGACTGGCGCGGCTGCGCGGCATCGGCGATGCCTATCATGATTACCGCGGCGAGCTGCGGCACTTCAGTCTGGAGACAAAGGCCGCCATTTTGCGCGCCATGGGCTGCGCGGTGGACGATCCCGCCGCACTTGCGATCGAGCTCAGCGAATTGGAGATCGAGCGGTGGCGCACGTTGCTGCCGCCGGTCGCCGCGGCAAACGGCAGCCGCATCGGCGTCGACTTGAACATCCCGGCACGGGATTTCGGCGCGAGTCTGGTCTGGACCGTGGATCTGGAGAACGGCGCGCGGCGCGACGGGGTGACCTCGACCGCGGATTGTCCGGAAGTGTGGCGCGGCGAGGTCGCAGGATCGTGGATCACCCGACGCCGATTTGAGCTGCCGCTCGAACTGCCGCCGGGATATCACGAGCTGCAAGTGAGGATCGGCGGCGGTTCGAGCAGCCGCTGCTCTTTGATTCTCTCGCCGGCCGAATGCTACGAACCGCCCGTGATTATCGAGGGACGCCGCCTGTGGGGCGTCGCGGTGCAGCTCTACACCGTCCGCTCCCATGACAATTGGGGTATTGGGGATTTCAGCGATCTGAAGGCCTTGATTCGCTGGCTGGCGTCGCGCGGAGCGGGTTTCGTCGGCTTGAACCCCCTGCATGCGCTCGCGCCGGCGGATCCGCAGCGGGCGAGTCCGTACAGCGCATCGAACCGGCATTTTCTCAATCTGCTGTATATCTCGGTCCCGGCAGTGCCCGAGTTCCTCGAGTGCGCAGCGGCCTGCTCGCGTACCGCCGATCCTGATTTCGTGGACCGGCTGGCGGAGCTGCGCTCTGTGCCGCACGTCGACTATCAGGGCGTCGCCGAGATCAAGCTCGAAATTCTCGAGCTGCTGTTTCGCGAGTTTCGCGACCGGCATTTGGCGCTGGGGACCGAACGCGCCGCGGCTTTTCGCCGCTTCGTCGCCGCCGGCGGCCCGTTGCTGCAGATACATGCCCTGTTCGACGCGCTCGACCGATATTTTCGCTCGACGCTGCGCACGGCCTCAGGCTGGCTGAGTTGGCCCGAAGAATATCGCGACCCGAATGGCGCCGCAGCGCTGCGTTTCGCAGCCGAACATTCGCCGCAAGTCGAATTCTACCTGTACCTGCAATGGCAGGCGCACGAACAGCTGAGCGGCGCTCAGGCCTTGGCCCGTGAACTCGGCATGCCCATCGGGCTGTACGGCGATTACGCAGTTGGCGCGCACCCGTCCGGATCCGAGACCTGGGCGGACCAGACCGGCTATCGCATGGGGGCGGAAATCGGTGCGCCGCCGGATGCGCTTGCGCTGAAGGGCCAGGGGTGGGGAATCCCGCCGCCGGATCCCGTGGTCATGCAGGAACAGCGTCTGCAAGCCTTCATACGCCTGATCCGCACCAACATGCGCTGCTACGGCGCGCTTCGCCTGGACCATGTCATGTCGCTGTTCCGCCTTTGGTGGGTGGCGGCCGGGTATTCGCCCTCACAGGGGGCCTACGTCCATTACCCGCTGAACGAGCTCCTCACGGCGCTGGCGCTGGAGAGTGTGCGCACGGCTTGTGTGGTGGTCGGCGAGGATTTGGGAACCGTGCCGGACGAAATGCGCCATGCCATGCACCAATTCGGGCTCTACCACTACAAGGTGACGTTGTTCGAAAAGCAGGACGGCCGATTCAGGCGTCCCGACGAATTCGTACGGCGGGCTCTCGCCACCGTCACCACACACGACATGCCCACTTTGCGCAGTTTCTGGGAAGGCCGCGACATCGAGCTGCGGCGTCAACTGCACCTGTATCCGAGCGCGGAGATCGCGGCCGACGTGCAGCGCGAGCGCGATCTGGACCGCGTGTCGCTGCTTGCCGCACTGCACGAGCAGGGGCTGGCGCCAGGCAGCCCTGCATCGCCCTGCGAACCGTTCACGCCCCAGCTGGCGCACGCGCTTCATCTGTACCTCGCGCGCTCCAATACGGCGTTGGCCTCACTGCAGATCGAGGATTTATTGGGAATGGTCGACCCGGTAAACGTCCCCGGCACCGATCTTGAATATCCGAACTGGCAGCGCAAGTTGACCGCGGATCTGGAGGATATCGTCGATCGTGCGGATATCGATGCTCAATTCGCGGAGATCGTCCGGGCTCGCGGTTAGGCGCTGGGAGGCGGATCGTGCCGCCGCAAGGCGGATGCTGCTTTAGAAACGCACCGCTTTGACGTCAGAGCGTGGAGGCGTCATGACGTCAAAACGACACAATTTAAAAAAACAGAAGAGGGGGCAGTCCGCCTCGCCTAGTTGCCGACGACCAGCACTTTGAAGCTGCCGTCGATCACCGCTGGGCGGGGATGCGGTTGGTCCGCGCTCGGCGCGGGGGCCGGGCCGAATTCCGCCGCCACGAGATACACACGGTGGGTTTTCGAATCGAGTGCCATGGTTCGCGCGCTCATTTGCGTGCTCACGTTTGCGATCACCGAGTAATGATCGGGATCCTCCTGGCGGATGACCGTCAGGGTTCCGTCCTGGCCATTGGAGCTGAAGAGCAGGGCCCGCCCCGCATCGTAGGCGGCAGCGTCCGGGCCTTTACCGATCGGAATCTCCGCGACATGCCTTCCCGAAAGTGCGTCGGTCACCACTCCCACGCCGTTCGCACAGACCGAGAACAGCCTGTGATGGGTCGCATCAAGAGCGAGCCCCGTGGGCTGCTCGCAATTCGGCAGCGGCCATGTCGCAAGCCGCTTGGATTCCAATGAATCGATTTCGCCAATCTGCGCGGTATCCTGGATGTTGAAAAAAATGCGGCCGCTGCCGTCCGACGCGGCGAATTCGGGCTTTCCGCCTGCCGGCAGGGTCGCGACCACCACACCTTTGAGCGGATCGATCACGCTGATGTCGCCGCTGCGGCCGTTGAACGTGAACACGTGCCGGCTCGCTTTGTCGTATACGATGGCGTCCGGGTTGTGTCCGAGCGCTGGAATGGTCTTCACGGCCTTCAATGTCTTCAGATCGAACACCGTCACCGTGTCGGCCCGGCCGTTGCTGGTAAATCCCACGCCAAGCTCCGCTGCGAGCGCGATTCCATGCACTCCCTGAGTGTCCGGTATGGTCGCCAGAACGGAACCGTCGCGCATGCTCATCACCAGCACGCGATCAGCGCGCGAGATGAACAGGCGCCGCGCTTCCGAGTCGGCTGTCAGGTAATCCCAGCCGCCGGGGCCGCCTAATGTGAATTGGCGTTCGATCACGTATTTGTCGCCCGCAGCGGCGGTCGGACCTCCCGCCGCGTGCGCGACGCCCGAAGCGAACAGCGCACCCGAAGCGAACAGCAATCCCGCGATCAGCCGGCGGCCGGCAGTGATCCATGGGTCCGCGATGTCTAGGCGCATGCGAAACTCATCTTACGCTTCGTGCGCCCGGGGCGGTACGGCCCGCACCACTTCGTGCATGTTCGAATGCGCCCGGCTTTACCGGCGGCAGGCTGCTCAGCGCGAGGCGGCCTTGAATCCGGCGTAATCGAGGTAAACACCGAGCGCCAGCGAAAATGTCGCGTACACGTAAAACAGCTGCGAGTAGCGCAGTGTGCCCAGGTACAAATCGGCTGCCGCGCCCGGCGACAAGCACAGGAAGAGCATGCCCTTGAGCAGCGTGAGCCAGCCCAAAAGCGTCACGACGACCGTGGCGGCGCCGCCCGACCAGACATTGTGGACCAGAACCATGGCGAGACCGCCAAACACCGTGATCACGCCGACGATGAACATCAATGGCCGGTCGTGAACGAGCGCCGTGATGGTCTCGACAGTCGTCTCCCTGTGCATGAGCATGGCGACGGCGACGATGATGCAGTAAACGCCCAGGAGCCTGCTGATAAACCGGGTTCGGGTGAGCATGAGGTTCTCCAAAAAGGCGGCCGTGGGTCAGCTGTTACGGGCTTGAGTGCGCGCGCCCCACGCCCAGATCCCGGCCGACACGAGGATGGCCACCGGCACAATCTTAACCGCCTGAGCCAACGAAAAGACATCCGATACCTTGCCGATCAACCAGGGCGAGGGAACGTCCCCGAGCAGATGGATCGTGAACACGCCCAGCGCATTGGCCGAAGCCCGCTGCTCGGGCCGCACCAGATTGACTATCGAGGCATTGATCGGTCCCGTCGATAAAAACATCATCAACTGCGCGATGACCATGCACACGAGGTAGTGCGTCGTGGACGAGGTGGTGAGCGCGAACCATGCGCAGGGCGCCGCGATCGCCGTTGCAGCCGCCGATATCCACAGATATGCCTGTTTGGAATACCTGGCGCAGTAGTCTCCGAGCCAGCCGCCGGCGAACGTGCCAATGAAGCCGGTGATTACCACGATCGCGCCAAAACTCACCGTGGCCTCACTGCGCGGTATCCCGCGCACGCGTTCGAGAAAAGCGGGCATCCAGAAGGCGAGGCCGCCGAGCGCGAATGTGTAGGCGGCGTATCCGAGTATCGTGAGCGCGTAGGGCTTGTTGCGCAGCAGATCGAGATAATGCGCGGCGGCGCGCGGTGCGCTTTGATGGTCCGGCGGCGGTCCAGGGTCCTGACTGCCGCGCGGCGGATCGCGCAGCCCGAGGCACAGCACCGCCAGGATCAATCCCGGCACGCCGGCGACGAAGAATGCGGCGCGCCAACCGTAATGCACGTCGATCAAACCACCGACCACAAAGCCCAGAGCCGATCCCACCGGAATGGCGCAGAAAAAGATCGCCATGACGCGAGCGCGCTGGCCGCGCGGAAAATAGTCCGACAGGAGGCTGGGGGCGATCGTGACGTAGGCCGCCTCGCCGACGCCCACCGACGCTCGCGCCGCGAACAGCGCCATGAAACTCCCGGCGAAGCCGGACAGCGCCGTCGCCACGCTCCAGCAGGCGACGCCGAAGGCGATCAGGCGGGTCCGCGAGCGGCGATCGCCCAGCGCGCCGAAAATCGGCGCGACCAATGCGAACACGATCACGAATCCAGACATCAGCGAGCCGAGTTCAGCATCTGATAGGTTGAGCTCGGAGTGCTTTAAGCTCTCGACCAGCGCCGATACGACGTAACGATCCAGATAGTTGAAAAGATTGATGAATGCGAGGATGGCCAGCGCAAGATAGGCGGACCGGAACCAGGGTTTTTGAAATGCGCCCGCCATAACGTGTCCGGCATCTTAGCAACGAGACTCGCGAATAGGTTCAATTGGCGCCGACAGCGCTTCAAGCGCCCTACGCCTCCAGTGGCCGTTATACACTTGCCGGACGCGCAGCGGCGCTGCCGGCGATGCGTGCGTTGGCGCACCGCCTTAGTGCGCGGCGCGCCTTGGTGCGCGGCGCACTTCGTGTGCGTCAAGCCCGTCTGCTTTGTAGTTCGCGTCCTGAGAGGTCCGGTGTCGATCCACGTTGCTCTGAACCACGCCACACACTACCGGTATGACCGGATGGTGGGCCTGAGCCCGCAGGTGATCCGGCTTCGCCCCGCGCCTCATTGCAGAACGCGGATCCTCGCATACTCGCTCAAGGTGCAGCCCGCCGGCCATTTCATCAACTGGCAGCAGGATCCGCAGGCCAACTACCTGGCGCGCCTGGTGTTTCCGGACGCGACGCGCGAACTCAAGGTCGAAGTCGATCTGGTCGCGGAAATGTCCGTGCTCAATCCCTTCGACTTCTTCCTGGCTCCTCACGCGGAGCAGTTCCCCTTCAAATACGATTCGAACGAGCGGCGCGAACTGGCCCCGTACTTGGTCAGAGCGCCGGCGGCCCCGGCGCTGTCGAATTATCTGGCCGCCATTTCCCGCAACCCCCGCCGCACCAATGACTTCATCGTCGAGGTCAACCGGCGCGTCTCGAGCGACATCAAGTACGTGATTCGACTGGAATCCGGCGTGCAGTCGCCGGAGCAGACGCTGGCGATGCGTTCAGGGTCCTGCCGCGATTCCGCGGCGCTGATGGTACAGCTGTTCCGGCACCTGGGGTTGGCGGCACGGTTCGTGTCCGGATACCTCATCCAGTTGGTCCCTGACGTGAAATCGCTCGATGGGCCTTCGGGCGCCACGCAGGACTTCACCGATTTGCACGCCTGGTGCGAAGTGTATCTGCCGGGTGCGGGCTGGATCGGACTGGATGCCACGTCCGGTCTGCTCGCAGGCGAAGGCCACATTCCCCTCGCGTGCACGCCCGAGCCGTCCACCGCCGCGCCGATCAGCGGCGCGGTGGACGAGTGCGAAACGACGTTCGAGCACCACATGAGCGTGCGGCGGGTGTGGGAGGCGCCGCGCGTCACCAAACCGTACAGCGACGCGCAATGGACCTCGATCGAGCGCTTGGGGCACGCGGTGGATGCGGATCTCGAGGCGCTCGACGTGCGCTTGACCATGGGCGGCGAGCCGACGTTCGTGTCCATCGACGATGCGGACGGCGGGGAATGGAACACGGCGGCGCTCGGCCCGAAGAAGCGCAAACTCGCCGCGGATCTTTACCATCGCTTGAAGAAGAAATACGCGCCCTTCGGATTGGCGCATTTCGGCCAGGGAAAATGGTATCCCGGCGAACAATTGCCGCGCTGGTCGCTCAACTGCTACTGGCGCAAAGACGGCGAGCCCCTGTGGGCCGATCCGCGGCTGGTTGCCGATGAAAACATCGACTATGGCGTGACCGACGAGGCGGCGGAGCACTTCCTCGCGCGCGTCGCGCTCGAATTGGGGCTCGATCCGAAGCACGTCTTCGCGGCGTACGAAGATGCGTTCTATTACCTGTGGCGAGAGCGCCGCCTGCCCGTCAACGTCGATCCATTCGACTCTCGGCTCGAGGATCCGCTCGAACGCGAGCGCCTGGCCAAGATTTTCGGACAAGGTCTGGACCGGGCCGTCGGGCACGTGCTGCCGATCGCGCGTACCGCCGACGGCGGCCGCTGGCGCACCGGGCCCTGGTTCCTGCGCAGCGAGCGCTGCTACTTGATACCGGGGGATTCGCCGATCGGCTACCGCCTGCCGCTCGATTCGCAGCCTTGGGTGGCGCCGGGCGATCATCCGTTCATTCACCCGCCGGATCCGTCGCGCACCATGCCCGCGCTGATGCCGCACGCCGCCATTCTCCGCCAGGTCCGCGAGCGCGATGCCCCGCCCGCCGGGGTGCCCGTCGAACATGTTCCCGCCGCGAAGACATCGGCCGCCGCCATCGCGCGCACCGCGATGTGCGCGCAGCCGCGAAGCGGGGTGCTGTACATATTCATGCCTCCGGCACACGAGTTCGAGCACTACTTGGAGCTGATCGCCGCGGTCGAGGCTGCAGCCGAAGCGCTCGAACAGCCGGTGATCATCGAAGGCTACGATCCGCCGCGGGATCCGCGTCTCAACCACTTCCGAATCACGCCGGACCCGGGCGTGATCGAAGTGAATGTTCAGCCGTCCGGCCGCTGGGACGAGATGGTCGAACACACCACGGATTTATACGAGGCGGCCCGCGAATCCCGCTTGACGAGCGAAAAATTCATGCTCGATGGCCGCCACACCGGCACCGGCGGCGGCAATCACATCGTGCTGGGCGGCGCGACTCCACAGGATTCGCCGTTTCTGCGCCGGCCGGATCTGCTGCGCAGCCTGCTGTGCTACTGGCACAACCACCCGTCGCTCTCGTACCTGTTTTCCGGTTTGTTCATCGGGCCGACCTCGCAGGCGCCTCGCATCGACGAAGCGCGCAATGACGCGCTAAACGAGCTCGAGATCGCGTTTCGGCAGTTCCCCGACGCGGGCGAGCGCGTTGCGCCCTGGCTGGTGGATCGACTGCTGCGCAATCTGCTGACCGACGTCACCGGCAACACGCATCGAGCCGAATTTTGCATCGACAAGCTCTTTTCACCCGAGGGGCCGGCAGGGCGCCTCGGGCTGGTGGAGATGCGGGCCTTCGAGATGCCGCCGCACTCTCGCATGAGCCTCACGCAACAACTGCTGCTGCGCGCCATGGTGGCGCGCTTCTGGCGCAAGCCCTATGCGCCGGCCGCGTTGGTGCGCTGGGGCACCGAATTGCACGACCGCTTTCTGCTGCCGTACTTCGTCGAGCAGGATTTTGCGGACGTGATCCGGGAGATGCAGAGCGAGGGCTTCGCGCTCGAGGCCGACTGGTTCGCCCCGCATCTCGAGTTTCGGTTTCCGAAATATGGAGACTTCGCGATGCGCGGCATGCACCTCGAACTGCGTCAGGCGCTCGAGCCCTGGCACGTCATGGGCGAGGAGGGAAGCGTCGGCGGCACGGTGCGCTACGTGGATTCCTCCGTGGAGCGGTTGCAGGTCAAGGTGTCAGGGTTGGCGCCCGATCGATACCTAGTGACATGCAATGGCCGCGCCGTGCCGCTGCGGCCAACCGGCTGGGTGGGGGAGTTCGTCGGCGGTGTGCGCTATCGCGCCTGGCAGCCGGCCGCCGCTTTGCATCCGACCATCGGCGTACACGCACCGCTCACTTTCGACCTGTACGATTCGTGGATGAACCGCTCACAGGGCGGCTGCCAATACCATGTCACTCATCCAGGAGGACTGAGCCACGAGAAATTTCCGGTGAATTCGTTCGAAGCGGAAAGCCGCCGTTTGGCGCGCTTTTTCCGCATGGGACATACGCCGGGGGGGATGACCGTGCCGCCGGCCGCGGCGGATGCGGAATTTCCGTTCACGCTCGATCTGCGCAAGTAAGCGATGCTCGAAGCGCCTTTTGACTCCTACTCGAGCGATATGCATCGCTACGACGAATTGCTCGACCGCGCGGGCGTCGTGCGGGCGCACTGGCGGCCGCTGATCGACGCGCTCGCGGGCGACGGAGCCGAAGCGGCGCGCCGCGGCGTCGAACTCGCGCGCCGCCTGATCATCGAAAATGGCGTGACGTACAACGTCTATGCGGACAGCCAAGGGCGCGATCGCCCGTGGATGCTCGATCCGTTGCCGATTTTGCTGACCCCGGAGGAATGGCGCGAAATCGAACTCGGCGTGGCACAGCGTGCGCGACTGTTCGACGCGTTGCTTGCCGACCTGTACGGACCGCAGCATCTGTTGACCGAGGGCGTGGTCCCGGCCGAAATTCCGTTCGGCCATCCCAATTTTCTCTGGCCCTGTCATGGCATCAGACCCGGCGGGAGTCATTGGCTGCACGTGTACGCGGTCGACATATCGCGCTCGGCCGACGGGCGGTGGTGGGCGCTCGCGGACCGTACGCAGACTCCGTCAGGGCCGGGCTACGCATTGGAAAATCGCCAGATCGTGTCGCGGGTATACCCGGAACTGCTCAACGATCTGGGTGTGCGCTCCCTGAGCGGCTTCTTCGTCGCCTTGCGCGAGAATCTGCTGCGGCATGCGCCCGAGGGTGAGACGCCCCTGGCCGTCGTGTTGACGCCCGGCTCGTTCAATGAAACCTACTTCGAGCACGCCTATCTCGCACGGCAGCTCGGCCTGCCGCTGGTCGAGGGCCACGACCTCACGGTGCGCGGCGATACGGTGTTTCTGAAGACGCTGGGGGGCCTGCGGCGCGTGCACGCCGTGTTGCGCCGGCTCGACGATGATTTTTGCGATCCGGTGGAACTGCGCGCCGACTCCGCGCTTGGCGTGCCCGGACTGATCGCCGCGGTGCGCGCCGGCCGGGTGGTGCTGGCCAATGCGCTGGGGAGCGGTGTGCTCGAGTCGGCGGCCTGGATGGGATTCATGCCGGCGGTCTCGGAGCGGCTCCTCGGCGAGAGGCTGCGATTGCCTTCGGTGGCGACGTGGTGGTGCGGTGAGCAGCTCGCACTCGACTACGTGGTCGGGAACATCGCGAGCTTGGTGGTGAAGCCGGCGTACCCGAACCAAAATTTCGACGCGCTGTTCGGACGGGATCTCGATGCGGCGGCGCGCGCCGCCCTGGTCAAGCGCCTCATGGCCCGACCCCACGCCTACGTGGCGCAGGAGCGCCTGGCGTTCTCGCAGGCGCCCGTATGGCGCGGCGGCGGCGCGGCGGGCTTCGCGGCGCGGGCGCTCGGCATACGCGTCTATGCGATCGCCGCTCCCGGCGGGTATCAAGTCATGCCGGGAGGGCTCGCGCGCATCGCAGCGGATTCGGCCGACATCGTGTCGATGCAGCGCGGCGGCGGCAGCAAGGACGTCTGGGTGCTCGCACCCGATCGCCGCTCGATCGATGAGGGCAGCGGGTCCGGCGCGGCGGCCCGTCCTGCCGCACGCCACGACGACTTGCCGTCGCGCCTCGCCGAGGACCTGTTCTGGCTCGGCCGCTACAGCGAGCGCTGTGAAGACAAGGCGCGGCTGCTGCGGGCCACGCTGAACGTTCGCACCAACCCGCTGTTATGGCCGGAGGCGATCGGCACCTGCCGGCACTTCACCGGGGTGCCGAAGCGCGGCGATGCCTCGCTGGTCCTGTTCGACGAGGGCAACGGCCTGGGCCTGGGCGCCGATGTACAGCGCCTGGGATGGTGTGCGGCGCAAGCCCGCAGCCGGTTGTCGGCCGAGAATTGGCGCGCCGTCGGGGTTCTGCAGCGCGAATTCCAGGAGGCCGGCGAGCACGGGCGCGATGCCCGCGAGATTCTGGATGCGATGCTGCTCTCGCTGGCCGCTCTGGCCGGCTTCGCCCTGGACGACATGACGCAGGACGAGGGCTGGCTCCTCATGATGCTGGGCCGGCGCCTTGAGCGTCTGCAGTTCCTGGCCGAGCTGCTCTGGCAGCGATTGAAGTCCGGGGCGGCGCCGACGCAGAGCGAGCTCGAGTGGCTGCTCGACATCGGCGACAGCACCATCACCTACCGGACCCGTTACCTGGCGCTGCCGCGCCTGGATTCGACCATAGATCTGCTGGTGTTCGATCAGAGCAATCCGCGGGCGCTGGCGTTTCAGTGGCACTCGATTCAGCACTCTTTGGTGAGGATTACCGCCACGCTAGGCGGCTCGCCGGACACCGCGCTCGACGAGTGGGTCGCATCGGTTGAGGAAATGGAGTTGAGCGCCATCGACGGCGACAGCGCGCGCGCGATGCGCGCGCGCCAGGCGCTCGCCGAGCAGCTGTGCGCTCTGGTTGCCGCCGCCGCCAGGCTGTCCGATCGATTGTCGCTGAAGCATTTTTCGCACATCGATATCGAGACGCGCACGGTGGCCGCATGAGCGACTGGCTGCGCTACCGCGTGCGGCACGAAACCGTGTACCAATACGGGGGCGACGTTGCTCATTCGCATCAGCTGCTGCACTTGACGCCGCGCAATACGCCCCAGCAGGTCTGCCGCGCGCACAGCATCACCCTGCAGCCCCAGCCCGGTGCGCGCGTGGAGGATATCGACGCCTTCGGCAATCGGGTGACGCGGCTCGAATATGACCTGCCGCACGATCGGCTCGACGTGCTGGCCGAGCTCGACGTGGAGGTGCGGGGGGCGCCCGAGTACGGCGCCGCCAACAGCGAGCCGTGGGAGCTGGTCTCTTCTGCCCTGCGCTATTCGGGGCGCCCGCTGACCGGCGAACTGTTGGAAGCGTGCCGGTTCCGCATGGAATCGAGCTACATCCGGGTCAAGCACGCGTTCACCGATTATGGTGCGGATTGCTTCCCGCCGCAGTGCCCCGCCCTGGTCGCCGCGGAGGCGCTGATGCACAAGATCCATCGAGACTTCAGCTATGCGCCCGGCAGCACCAATATCCGGACCTCCGCGCTCGAAGCGCTCGAGGCGCGGCGGGGGGTTTGCCAGGACTTCGCCCACATCATGATCGGCTGCTTGCGCGCGCGCGGCCTGGCGGCGCGCTATGTCAGCGGGTACCTGCGCACGCAGCCGAGGCCGGGAGCGGACGCTGCCTACCTGGGAGCCGACGCATCGCACGCCTGGGTGTCGGTGCTGTGTCCGCCGTTCGGCTGGGTCGATCTGGACCCCACCAATGACCTCAGGGCGGGCCCCGGGCACATCGTCATCGCGTACGGACGCGATTTCGGCGACGTGTCGCCGCTGCGCGGAGTGATCGTCGGCGGCGGCCAGCACAGCTTATCGGTTCGCGTTTCGGTGCAGGCAGAGTAAGATTAAATCGATCCCTGCCGTTTCAGGAGGTTCCAATTGGCCAAGCCGAACTATCGTCATGCAAAAAAGCAAAAAGAGGCCGCGCGAAAGGCGCGCCAGGACGCGAAACAGCAGCGCCGGGCGGGTGTGCCCGCGGCTCCTGCGGAGCCGGTGCCGGTAAAGCCGGCGGTGTGAGGTGATCGCGCCGAGCGCGGCGGCGTACAGCTCGCCCTGGATGGACGAGGAATTGGCGATTTTCCGCGATGCGGTATCGCGGTTCGTCGAGACCGAGATGGTGCCGCACGAGGAGCTGTGGCGCAGGCAGCAAAATGTCGGTCGAGACATATGGCGCAAGGCTGGTGCGATGGGCCTGCTGTGCACCGACGTGAGCGCCGATTACGGGTGCGGCGGCGGGGACTTCCGGCATGAAGCGGTGCTGTATGAGGAGCTGGGGCGGCGCGGATTGAGCGGCTTTGGCCAGGGGGTGCACAGCATCTGCGCGCACTATTTGGTGAACCACGGCACCGAGGAGCAAAGGCGGCGATTCTTGCCGCGCATGGCGCGCGGCGAACTGATCGGCGCGATCGGCATGACCGAGCCGTCGGCAGGCTCCGATCTGCAGGGGGTGAGGACGCGCGCGGTTCGCGAGGGCGACGACTACATCGTCAACGGCTCGAAAATCTTCATAACCAACGGCTACCTGGCGGGCTTGGTCGCCTTGGTGGTCAAGACCCGTCCGGGCGAGGGCGCCAAGGGCACGTCGATTCTCATGGTGGAGACGGCCGGTCTCGAGGGATATCGGGTGGGCCGCATCCTCGACAAGATGGGCATGAAGTCGCAGGACACCGCGGAGCTGTTCTTCGAAAACGTACGCGTGCCCGCGGCCAATCTGCTGGGGGGCGAAGAGGGCAAGGGATTTTACCAATTGATGGGCGACTTGCCGTACGAGCGCGCGTTGATCGCGGTCGCAGCGGTCGCGGCCATGGAAGGGGCGCTCGCCGAAACCGTGAAATATGTCAAAGAGCGCAAGGCCTTCGGCAAGACGATTGCCGAGTTTCAAAACACCAAGTTCAAATTGGCGGAACTCGCCACCAAGACGCGGATCGCGCGCGTTTTCGTCGACGATTGCATCGCCAGGATCGTCGCCGGCACCCTCGACACGGTGACCGCGTCCATGGCGAAGTATTGGATCACCGACACGCAGCAGGAGGTGATCGACGAGTGCGTTCAGCTGCACGGCGGCTACGGTTATATGAACGAATACCTGGTCTGCCGCATGTTCGCCGATTCGCGGGTGCAGCGGATCTACGGGGGCACCAACGAAATCATGAAGGAGCTGATTTCCCGGTCGCTCTAGGGGCTCCCGGCCTGTCGCAAGCCGGCGACGCTGCGCTGCGTTCTCGGGAGACTTCACAGATCTTTTCCTGAGCTGCGCTTCTCATGCGGCTACAATAGCCCAACAATACCTCGAGCAGGAGAAGGCAACCGTCGTCATGAAACCCGCTACGTTACGCCACCGCTGGCTGGCCGCCCCGCTCGGCGCGTTCGTGCTGGTCGCGCTCGCCGCCTGCAACGGCAGCACCGTGGTGACTCTCACCTCGGCTCCGTCGACGGACACGTTCCTCACCTACCGTGTCGGTCTGGTGTCGATTCAGGTGCAGAATTCGAACGGCAGAAAGGCGGTGCAGATTCTGCCGGCGAATACCACCGTGGATCTTGCGCAATTGGTCAATTTGAGCGAGGTGGTGGGGGAGGCGACGGTCACCGCGGGCAATTTCACCGAGGCGGTGGTGACCCTTGATTACAGCTCGGCGCAAATCGTCTACGACGACGGCAGCATCGACGGCGTCGTACTCACGCCGTTGGGGGCGAGCGGGCAGGCGGTGGGCCAGGTCACGCTCACGCTGTATCTCGATCCGAGCAATGGCCTGACCATCGCCCGCAAGAGTTCGGCGCGCCTCAGCTTGGAATTCAATCTGGCGGCATCCAACATCGTCAATCTGGCGCAAAAAACCGTGACGGTCACGCCGTTGATGGCCGCGAGCGCGAGCCAGATCGATACCAAGACGGTGCGTGTCCAGGGCCCGCTGTCCGGCGTCACGCAGTCCACGACCAGCGGCAGCAATACCACCGGCAATTTCTCGTCCGGCATCGTTCCCTTCGAGTTCGGCGTCTCCGGCTCCGGATCGCTGGGAATCACGCCGAGCACCGTCACCACGTTCGAGATCAATGGGGTGCCGTCGATCGGCGCAGGCGGCCTGACGCAATTGGCTGCCTTGAACCCCGGCACGATGACCGTCTCTTTCGGCACGTTGACCACGTCCACGTCGGGCGGCACCACCGGCGGCACGTCCAGCACCGGCGGCACGCTCATCTGTGTCGACGGCGCCGCGCTGACGACCACCAACGGCGTCAGCATCTGCAGCGACGGCTCCACGCCCACGACGACCTCCACCGCCACCGCGACCTCCACGACGGGTACGACCAGCGTCTCGTTTGCCGCGACCCAGGTTCTGGCCGGCAGCAGCGTCGAAGGATCGGGATTCGACCGCATCTCAGGAGTTGTCTCCGCCCGCAGCGGCGATACGCTCACCATCGAGGATGGGACACTGCTGAGCAGCGGCGGCGAGAATACCTTCATTCCCGGCAGCGCCACCATCACGATCGGCCCCAACACGGCGGTGACGCAGTTCGGCGCGGGCAGCCCTCAGGTCAATGGGACACCGCTGATCTCCGTCGGATCCTCGATCAATGCGTTCGGCACGGCCGGCACCTCGAGCTCAGGCGGTGTGACCCTCGATGCCAGCGCCGGCCGCGTGCAGCTCGGGCCCGCCACCGCCTCCGGGATCGTGACCGCACAAGGCACGACGGGCGCGGCGGCCACCGGGTCCCTGACGCTCACCTTGGTTTCGGGAACGCTGAGCGGCCGTTCGCTGGCTGGCTTCGATTTCACCGGCACCGGAACCTCGCCGGGCAACGATGCGAGCGCGGCCGCATACCAGGTGAACACCGGAGCGTTGGACCTGACCAACGCGACGGTGGGCTCGCCCGTCGAAGTGTCAGGGCTCATCACGCCGTTCGGCGCGGCCGCTCCGCCGGCGACTGCGGACTTCAATGCCTCCACTCTTCTGGACTATACGACGATCAACGCCCAACTGGTTCTGGACTGGGGCGGCGGTACGCCGGCCCCATTCGCCTCCTATAACAGCTCGCAGATCGTGCTCGATTCGCTCAATGGCAGCATCGGTGCGCGGCATGAGATCGAGATCGGCGCGCAAACGGTCAACATCGTCGGCATTGCCTCGAACCCGGTGATCGTTCCGAATGGCACGGACACGAACGCCGTGTATACCATCGGACATTCGGTGAGCGGCACGTTCGAGAATTTCGTGACCTACACCGCATTCATCACCCAGCTGCAGACCGAATTGAACGGCACGACGCTGGCAACCGGCATTACGGCGCAGGGCCAGTACACGACGAACACGTATACCTTCAGCGCATCGACCATCACTCTATTTCTGAACAACTGAGAGCCGTTGCCAAAAGCAGGAACCACACGCCGCGACTTCATCAAACGGACGGCGGCCGCGCTGACCGTCCCTCACGCGGCGTCTTCGGCTTTCGCGACGGGCGCTGCGGGTGCTGCGGGTGCTGCGGGCGCTTCGGGCGGCGTCGCCTACGCTTATGTCGGCACCTACACGCCCAATGGGGGCGGCATTTACCTGTTTCGCGTAGACCGAGCCTCGGGCGCGCTCACGCAACTGCAGGTGATGGACGGCATCCGCAATCCGTCCTGGCTCGCGGTGAATCCCGCCCAGACCAGGCTGTACGCGATCAGCGAAATCGATAATTACCAGGGGGCCCGCAGCGGCGCCGTGGTTTCGTATGCCATCGATGCCGACAGCCTGAGGATCGCCCGCCTGGGCGCGGTCAGTTCGGGCGGCACCGCACCGGCACACCTCAGCGTGCACCCATCGGGCAAGTTCGTCTTCGTCGCCAATTACGGCGGGGGCAACGTGGCCGTGTTTCCGGTCGGGGCCGATGGCGCGCTCGGCGAGGCGTCGGATGTACGGCCGAGCGTGGGGCCGAGGCACCATGCGCGCGCGGTCGACGATCCTCCGGGACAGTTCGCGGTCAGCGATCATGACAGTTCGCATCCGCACATGGTGGCGCCGGATCCGTCCGGCCAGTTCGTGATCGCGAATGATGCAGGGCTGGATCTGACGCTCGTCTGGCGCTTCGACGCGCAGGCCGGGCGTCTTCTGCCCGCCGACGTGCCGGTGATCAGCGCCCCGTCCGGATCCGCGCCGCGGCATTTCGTCTTTCATCCGAACGGCAGAGTCTTTTACAACTTGTACGAGCACGATGCGAAAGTCGCGGTATACGACTACGACCCGACGCACGGCGGCTTGCGCCCGAAGCAGACGCTGTCGACGTTGCCGCCGCGGTTCGCGGGCAGCAATCTCGCCGCCGAGATCCTGATCACGCCGGACGGGCGCTTCCTGTACGTCAGCAATCGAATACACAACGCGCTGGCGGTGTTCGCGGTGGCCGCGGATGGGCAATTGCGCATGGTCTCCGAGACCTGGGTGCATGCGGACTACCCGCGCAGCGCGACGATCGACCCAGGCGGCGAATTCATTTTTTCCTGCAATCTGAGGGGCGACTCGATCACTTCGTTTCGCATCGGCGCCTCCGGCGGAGCGCTGCAGTTCACGGGCCGCTTCGAGCCGGTGGGCAGTCCGGCCGTCATGCTCGTGCTGAAGCCGCGCTCAACGTAAGTCGGCTGTACCCCGGGCGCGCCGCGGATCTATACTGCGCGCAATGCGTTCGCGCGACTCGAGCTGACGATTATGGAACTCGCGATGATTGGCCTCGGGCGAATGGGCGCCAACATGGCGCAGCGGCTGCTGCGCGGCGGACACCGAGTGGTCGGCTTCGACCCCGCCGAAGCGGCGCGCAAGCTGATCGAAGAGAAGGGGGCGCAATCCACCGCATCGCTCGAAGCGCTGGTGGCACAGTTGAAGCCGCCGAGAATCCTGTGGCTGATGGTGCCTGCCGGGGCCATCACCGACAGCACGATCACGGCGCTCGCGCCGCTGCTGTCCAAAGGCGATACGCTCATCGACGGCGGCAATTCGAACTACCGGGACACGCAGCGGCGCGCCCAGGCGCTCGCGCAGCGCCAGATTCACTACGTCGATTCGGGGACCAGCGGCGGCGTGTGGGGTCTTACGGAGGGATACAGCCTGATGATCGGCGGCGACGAGGCGGTGGTCGAGCGGCTTCGGCCGATCTTCGAGACCCTGGCGCCTGGCCCGGACAAGGGCTGGGGCCGCGTCGGTGCCGTCGGCGCCGGCCACTACACCAAGATGATCCACAACGGCATCGAGTACGGCCTGATGCAGGCCTACGCGGAAGGCTTTTCCATTCTGCAGCACAAGAGCGAGTTCAAGCTCGATCTGCACCAGATTGCCGAGATCTGGCGCTATGGCAGCGTGGTGCGCTCGTGGCTGCTCGATCTGACCGCCGACGCGCTCGGCAAGAATCCGACGCTGCACGGGATCGCGCCGTACGTCGCCGATTCAGGGGAGGGACGCTGGACCGTCGCCGATGCCATCGAACTGGGCGTCCCGGCGTGGGTCATCACGGCCTCGCTGCTCGAGCGATTGCGCTCGCGAGAGGTGGACTCCTTTTCGGACAAGCTGCTGTCGGCCATGCGCAATCAGTTCGGCGGGCATGCGATCAAAGAGGAATAGCCGGCCGCTCTGCTTTGTGGCTGCTGACCGCCGCGCCGTCGTTTGATTTCAATCCGCTGAACACGATCGTGGACAAGATCGTCATCGCACCGAGCAACCGCAGCGCGAGGTGTATGCCGCGGATCATTTCCGCGGCGCCGGCGTGCGTGTGGTCCGGAATGAACAGAGCGGCTGCGAGAGAGGCCGATGCCACGCCGAAGCTCACCGCGAGCTGCTGGACCGTGCTTGCAATGGTGCTGGCGCCGCTCGCCTGCTCCTCATTCACGTCTGCATACGCGAGCGTGTTCATGCTGGTGTACTGCGTCGAAGTGAAAAAGCCGTAGGCGAAGGCCTGCACCGCGATCAGCCAGGCGGGCGTGCCCACGTCGATCGTCGAGAACAACATCAGCATCACGCCCAGCATGACGGTGTTGGCGATCAGCACCTGCCGGTAGCCGAACCGTTTCAAGATGACGGGCAGCGTGAACTTGAAGCTGATCGCAGCGAGCGCCTGCGGCATGATCATCAGCCCGGACTGGATCGGCGTGAATCCCAGCCCAACCTGATAAAGCAGAGGCAGCAGGAACGGCAGGCCGCCGATCCCCACCCGCGTCAGCAAATTGCCGCTCACCGCGACACGGAAGCTGCGGATCCGCATCAGACTCAACCGCAGCAGCGGGTGCGCCGTGCGCACCGCGTTCAGACCGTAGGCTGCGAGCAGAGCAAACGATATCGTCAGCAGCCCCGCGATCTCGCGCCCGCTCAGCGTGTGCTCGCCGAAGACCTCGAGCACGTAGGAAAGCAGCGAGACGGCCGAGCCGAACAGCACCAGACCGACGAAATCCAGCGGGTAATTCTTCGCGGCGCGGTAATTCGGCAGATGCCGGTACACCATGTACAAGCCGGCGAGTCCGATCGGAATGTTGACGAAAAAGATGATGCTCCAGTGAAAGTAGCCGATGATCAGGCCGCCCATCAGCGGGCCGAGCATCGGGCCGATGAGCCCGGGAATGGCGACGAAGCTCATGGCGCGGATAAGCTCGGACTTTGGCGAACGTGCGCACCATGGTGAGCCGCCCCACCGGCAGCATCATCGCGCCGCCGCAGCCCTGTAGAATTCGGCAGGCCACCAATAGGTGAATGTTGGTCGAGATGCCGCACAGGAAGGAGCCGAGCGTGAAGATGCCGATCGCGGATGCGAACACGCGGCGCGTGCCGAAGCGGTTGGCCATCCAACCGCTGATCGGAATGAACACGGCCAGGCTCAGCGTGTAGCTCGCGAGCACCGCTTTCATGCTGAGGGGAGGCACCTTCAGCGCGTGGGCGATCGCCGGCACGGCGGTGTTCAAAATCGTCGTGTCGAGCGCCTCCATGAAGAACCCCACCGCGACCAGCCAGGGCAGCAGGCGTTTGGAGGTGTGCGCGGGCATCAACTGATCGAGGCGTCCACGATGATCTGAGCCTCGCTCAATATGGCGCGCAGATGCGCGTCGTCGCGAAAGCTCTCGCCGTAGATCTTGTATATGTCCTCGGTGCCGGAAGGCCGCGCGGCGAACCAGCCGCTTTTCGCACAGACCTTGATGCCGCCGATGGGTGCGTTGTTTCCCGGTGCGGAATTGAGCACCTGCTCGATTCGTTCGCCGGCGAGCTCCGTGCCGCGGATTTGCGAGCGGTCCAGCTTGGCGAGCTTCTTCTTCTGCTCCGGAGTCGCGCGGGCTTCGATGCGGTCCGCGAACGGCTCGCCCAGTTCGCGAGCGAGCGTGCGGTATGCCTCCCCGGGATCGCGGCCGAAGCGCGCGGTCATCTCTGCCGCAAGCAGCGAGGGCGTGATGCCGTCCTTGTCGGTGCTCCACGCGCTGCCGTCGAACCGGTTGAACGAGGCGCCGGCGCTTTCCTCTCCGCCGAAGCCCAAATCGCCCGACAGCAGCCCCTCGACGAACCATTTGAACCCGACCGGCACCTCGTACAGCCGCCGCTTCAGCCGCGCAGTCACCCGGTCGATCAACGCGCTGCTCACGATGGTCTTGCCCACGCCGGCCTCGGGCTTCCACGACGGGCGGTTTCGGAACAGGTAATCGATGGCAACGGACAAATAGTGATTCGGCGGCAGCAAGCCGCCGCTGGCGGTCACGATGCCGTGGCGGTCGTGGTCGGCGTCGCAGGCGAAGGCGATGTCGTACGTGTCCTTCATGCCGATGAGGCGCTGCATTGCGTACGGGGAGGAGGGATCCATGCGGATCTTTCCATCCCAGTCGAGCGACATGAATCGGAAGGTGGGGTCGACCGCGTCGTTTACCACGCGCAAATCGAGCTTGTAGCGCTCGGCGATGCGCGCCCAGTAGTGCACGCCCGCGCCGCCCAATGGATCGACCCCCATGCGGATGCGCGATCCGCGGATGACGTCCATGTCGATGACGCGGGCGAGATCCTCCACATACGCAGTCAGATAGTCGTGCGAGTGCGTCGTGGCGGCGCGGCGCGCCTGCGCGAGGCCGACGCGGATGACGCCGCTCAAATCGGATTGCAAAAGACCGTTCGCCTGCGCCTCCATCCACGCGGTTATCTGCGTGTCGGCCGGCCCGCCGTTCGGCGGGTTGTACTTGAAGCCGCCGCTGTCCGGAGGATTGTGCGACGGCGTGATGACGATGCCGTCCGCCAGTCCCGACGTGCGCCCGCGGTTGTAGGTGAGGATCGCGTGCGAAATGGCGGGCGTCGGCGTGTATTCGTCGCCCGCGGCGCTCATGACTTCTACGCCGTTTCCAGCAAGCACTTCGAGCGCCGTGGCGAACGCCGGCGCCGACAGAGCGTGCGTATCGAAGCCGATGAACAGCGGTCCGTCGATGCCGTGCTGCTTGCGGTAGCTGCAGATCGCCTGAGTTATCGCCAGCACGTGAGCTTCATTGAAGCTCATGTCGAACGAGGTGCCCCGATGGCCGGACGTGCCGAAAGCCACGCGCTGTGCGCTGACGGCCGGATCCGGCCGCTCCGTGTAATACGCGGTGATCAGCCGCGGCACGTCCACCAACCGGGCCGCCGGCGCGGGTTGACCGGCGAGCGGGTCGAGGCGCGCGCTCACGGCGTCACCAGCGCAGCGCTCTTGTCGGCGATGCTCTGCATGAGATCGGTCCACGACTTGACGAAGGACTGCGCGCCCTCGGCCTGCAGCCGCAGCGCAAGCGCGTCGACGTCGATTCCCGCGCCGGCGAAGCGCGCCAGCACTTTCTCGGCATCGCCGCCGTCAGGCGGCATGACGGACGCGACCTGTCCGCCGGCGGCAAACGCCAGCAGCGTCTTCTCCGGCATGGTGTCGACGGTATCCGGCGCGGCCAGCGCCTCGACATACAGCGTGGGCGAGGCTTGTGGGTCTTTGGCGCCAGTGCTCGCCCAAAGCATGCGCTGCTTGACCGCGCCGGTGGCGGACAGGTCGCGCCAGCGTTTGCCGGCCACCAATTCGCAATGTGCGCGGTAGGTCCGCAGCGCGACGGCGATTCCCAGACGGTTGCGCAGCTCGGGCGGCACCTTTCCGCCGACCGCCTTGTCCCAGCGGCTCACGAACAGCGAAGCGACGGAATTCACGCGCGGATCGCGGCCGGCTGCGATTCGCCGCTCGAGGCCGCGCATGTAGGCTTCGGCCGCCGCCAGATACTGCTCGCGCGAGAACAGCAGCGTGACGTTCACCGGTACGCCTGCATAGATGGCCTCCTCGATCGCGGATGCGCCGGCCGGCGTGCCCGGAATCTTGACGTACAGATTGGGCCGATCGGCAAGCCGGTGGATGCCGCGCGCCGCCTCGACGGTCGCTTTCGCGTCATTGGCGAGCAGCGGCGACACTTCCATCGAGACCCAGCCGTCGAGGCCGCCCGTACGGTCGAATACCGGCCGAAACAAATCCGCGGCGCGGCGCAGATCCTCGAGCGCCAGGTCCACGAACAGGGCCTCGCCCGACAGTCCGGCTTGGGCCTTCTTTTGAATGCTGCGGTCGTACACTCGAGATCCGCCGATGGCCTCGTCGAAGATGGTCGGATTCGACGTCAGGCCGGTCACCGACAATTCGGTCACGTACCGGCGCAGCGTGCCGTTGTCCAGCATGTCGCGGGTGATGTTGTCCAGCCACAGGCTCTGGCCCAAATCGTGCAGGCGTTGCGTCATGTTCATGGTGGTCGCACCTCGAAGTCGGATAGATTGAGAGTCAGCAGCTCCCCGATGCGCTCGATCACCCGATCGGGCGGCGGCTGCACGCGTTTTGACTCCGCGGCCAGCGCGTAGTGCCCCTGGCGCACGAATACAGTGGTCAGCCTCTCGCCGAGCGTGCTCTTCATCGCAGCCAACAGATTCGGCTTGTCGTCGACCATCACATAGTGCGACGCCGGGTAGCGCTTGAGCACATGGTTCAAAACCTGCTCCTTGTGCAGGTAAATGAGCACCTGGCCGCCGACCGCGTCCCAGATGCCGGCGCGCTGGATCTTGCGCGGCTGGAAGACCACATCGCCGTCCGACAGCACGACCGGGCGGCCGAAGCCCCGCAGATGGTCGATGACCGCCAGCGCCTGCGGGTAGACCACGGCGGAGAACGGATACTCCAGGAGGTATTCCGACATGCGCAGCAGGTGCGGATCATCGTCGAGCCCGGTGCGAAACGACTGCAGGCTGCCCAGATAATCGGCGAGTCCCAATCGCTCGCGCAGACCGGTGAATATCGCCCAATACCGCTCCCGACCGTCGCGGCCGAACGCCTGCTCCAAACGATCGCTCAGATCCGCGCCGAAGCGATCGTTGTCGAGCAGCGTGTTGTCGACATCCAGCAGAAAAACGACGTCACCGGTCAACACGGCGGCAATGTCTCGTTTTTCGGGTTGTGCCAGATCTCATCGCCCCGCATGACGCGCTGCGCGGCCGCGGGCCCCCAGCTGCCCGGCTCGTATTGCACAACGGGCAGCGGATCGTGCAACACCGGATCGACGACGCGCCATGCGGCCTCGACGCAGTTGTCCTGCGTGAACAGCGACGTGTCGCCGCGCACCGCGTCGCTCAACAGGCGCTCGTACGGGGATTTCTCGCTTTGCGATTGATGGCGCGCAATCAACTCGACGGGCTCGCCTCGCATCTCCTCGCCGTTGCGCTTGACCAGCGCCCCGGTGCTGATCACGACCTCGGGGCTGAGCCGCAGGCGAAAGTAGTTGGTAGGCATGGTGTCGCTGGCATCGAAGACCGCGAGCGGAGGCCCCTTGAGCGTGACCATGACTTCCGTGGCCGTGACGGAAAGACACTTGCCGGCGCGAATGTAGAACGGGACGCCCGCCCAACGCCAGGTGTCTATGTGCAGACGCAGCGCCGCGAAGGTCTCCACCTGGGAATCCCCCGCCACGCCTTTTTCCGCGCGGTAACCGCGAAACTGCCCGCGAACGACCTCCTTCGGGTCGAGGGGCCGCATCGCGCGAAACAGCCGCAGTTTCTCCGCCTGCTGGGCCTCGCGTTCGTGGCCCGCCGGCGGATCCATGGCCAACAGCGAAATCACCTGCAGCAAATGATTTTGAACCACGTCGCGAATTGCGCCGACTTCCTCGTAGAAGCTGCCGCGGCCCTGCACGCCGAACGACTCCGCCATGGTGATCTGCACGTCCTTGACGTACTGTCGATTCCAAATCGGCTCGAGGAAAGTGTTCGCGAAGCGAAAGTACAGCAGGTTCTGCACCGCCTCCTTGCCCAGATAATGATCGATGCGGAAGATCGACTGCTCCGGGAACACCTCGTGCAGCGTGGCGTCGAGCGCCTGCGCGGTCGGCAAGTCTCGCCCGAACGGCTTCTCGACGATCACGCGTGCGTTGTCCGCGCAGCCGGATTTCCCGAGTCCCTGGACCACGCTCGCAAACATGCTCGGGGGAATGGCGAGATAGTGGATGGGCCGGGTCGCCAGTCCCAATTCCTTGCGCAGCCGGTGATAGGTCGCGGGATCCGCGTAGTCGCCGTCGACATAGCGAAGCTGCGCGGACAGCTTCGCGAAGCATTCCGGCTCGAACTCGCCGGCCTGCTCCAGGCTTTGGCGCGCCCGCTCGCGCAGCTTCTCGAGATCCCAGCCGGCGCGCGCCATGCCGATGATCGGAATCTGCAGGCCGCCCCGATGCACCATGGCGTACAGCGCGGGGAAGATTTTCTTGAAGGCAAGATCTCCGGTTGCGCCGAAGAATACGAAAGCGTCGGATTCGAGTGAGCTCATGAGCGTTCAACCTCTCCGTTCACGGCGCAATTGCTCCAGTTCCTCCAACAAGTCCAGCGCGAGCGCCACACCGGGCAGGTTGATTCCCAGGTCGCGCTCCAAGCTCAGTGCGATGCGCATCCGGCGCAATGCCGACCCGCTGAAGCGCCACTGGGAGGCGCGAACTTCGACCACGCTCAGTACGCCTTCCTCCACCAGCTCCACGATACGATGCTCTTCGACCGCGAACATTCGACTCAGGTCCGCGACGCTCAGAATCGACGCATTCTTCGACGATTTCGCCGGGCAGCGGCGCTCCTTCGGGTAATGGCATGGCGTTACACTCCCAGGCTGGCGCGAGGATTGAAGGGCAGGGCATCGGCCATGGCGCGATAGGCCGCCTTCGCCTGCTCGCTGGCGGCCGCCGGCAGCGTGATCTGCAGCACCACATAAAAATCGCCGGGCGGTGAAGAAGGTATGCCGCGGGCCTTCAGTCTGAGCTTGCTGCCCGCGCGCGCGCCCGCAGGTATCTTCAATTCGACGATGCCGGTCGGCGTCGGCGTCTTCACGGTGGCGCCGAGCGCCGCTTCCCACGGCGCCACCGGCAAATCGAGATACAGGTCGCGGCCCTCGATCCGATAGAGCGGGTGCGGCTGGAATTCGACCTCAATGTACAGATCGCCGGCGGTGCCCTCCCCGTGCGGGGGCGCGCCCTGACCGGCCAACCGAATCGTCTGGCCGGGAAGAATGCCCTTGGGCACCTGCACGTTGAGCACTCGCTCCCTGGCGGTCACCCGGCCCTCCGCGTCGATCTCCGGAACCCGCAGGGTGAAGGTGCGGGAGCCGCCCTGCAGCGTCGCGTCCAGATCCAGCAGCACCTTCGCATGATGATCTTCGCCGTGTCCCGTGTCGAAGCCGCGCCGGTGGCGCGCGGTTCCCGCTCTTGCGCCGCCGAACAGCGATTCGAAGAAATCGCTGTAGTCGGCGTGTCGTCCCGATGCGCCGGGGCCGGCGCCGCTGAACTCAAAGCCGGCTCCCCAGTCGGGAGGCGGCCGGAACTCCTCGCCTGGGCGAGGACCTGAGCCCAGCTGGTCGTACGCCGCGCGCTTTTCCGGACTTTTCAACACTTCGTAAGCTTCGCCGACGTCCTTGAAGCGGGCTTCGGCGTCCTTTTCCTTGCTCACGTCCGGGTGATATTTTCTTGCAAGTTTTCGATAAGCCTGCTTGATCTGCGCTTCGGTGGCGTCGCGAGGCACGCCCATCACCTTGTAATAGTCCTTGAACTCCACCGGTCACCTGCAATGCGCCCGCACTTGCGCGAAAGGATACTACGGCGTCACAACTGATACGCAATCGTCAGCAAAAGCCCTTCGCACAGATCGCGCCACAGCCCCGGCGCACGATTGTCGAAAGCCGCTGCATCCGGCATCAGGCCCTGAATCCAGCGCGCCAGCCACTCGATCTCTTGCACCCCGTAGAACACCACGGCGGACTCATAGTTGAGCAGCAGGCTGCGCGAGTCGATATTGGGCGATCCGCACAGCGCGATGCTCTGGTCGAATACCACGGCTTTTGCGTGATTCATGCTGCGCAGCAGGTGGATCGACACACCCGCAGTGCTGAGCGACCGGAGTGCGCGGCTGCGCGCGAAGTCCGCCAGGCGATGATTCGACTTGGCGGGTATCACCAAGTCGATTTTCACGCCGCGCCGGGCGGCGAGCCGCATGGCGGTCTCGAGGCTCGCGTCGGGAACGAAGTAGGGCGTGACGACGAGCATGCGCTGCGTCGCATGAAAGCAGGCATCGATGAGCAGGGCATGCACGGTGTCTTCGGTCTGGTCCGGCCCGCTGGGCAGGAACTGCGCGCGCCCGCCGGTGTGCTCGGGGGCCGGCGCACAGATGCGCCCGGCGGATCTGCCGCCGGCAGCCGCCCAATCCGCCTCGAATTGGCTGGACGCCGCCGCCGCGACCGCGCCCTTCAGATCGAACGACAGGTCGAGCCACGGCGGCGCGCCGTCGAGCCCGCAAAAATATTCGCCGGCAAGATTGCGGCCGCCGGTCCACAGCAGCGAGTCGTCCGCCGCCACCCATTTGCGGTGGTTGCGCAGATTGCGCGGACCTTGCGTCCTGCGCGCCAGCAGCGGACTGAAAACGGCCGTTTCCACGCCTGCCGCGTGCAGTCGCCTGAACCACGGGCGCGGGATCTGCAGCGCGTCAACGCCGTCGATGAGGAATCGCACCCTGACTCCTCGCTCGGCGCAGGCGATCATGTGCGCGACGACCTCCTCGCCGAACGGGTCATTGCCGAGAATGAAGGTGCAGATATCGAGCCGCTCATTGGCGCGACTCATCACGTCGAACAGCGCGCTGCGCGCCTCGGCGCCGTTCTGATGCATGCGCACGATCGACGGCGCGGCGGCTGGCAAGCCGAAGCTCTCGATGAGGTGCTCGGCCCAATGCTTGGCGCCCGAGCGGATCCCCGACCAGGGTGAAATCCTGCGCTGCAATTTTCTGCGGCCGAACAGCAAATACATGGGCAGCACGAGATAGGGCAGCGCGATGAAGCCCAAGACCCAGGCGATCGCGATCGAAGGCGGCCGGCGCTCGTGCTCGGCGCGGGTGGTCAGCACGTACGTGAGCAGGCTCAGCACGATGGCGAGCGAATGGACGGTGATGCGGGGAAACCAAGTGCTCACGACGGGTATTCCGCACCAAGCCGGCGCAGCACGCCCGGCAGCAGATCCGCAAGATCCTCGGCCAGCAAGCCCGGGCCAAAGTCCTCGGCGGCCGCTCCGTGCAGCCACACCCCCGCCGCGGCCGCGAGAAAGGCGTCCATGTCCTGCGCCAGCAGACCCAGAACGATTCCCCCGAGCACATCGCCGGAGCCCGCGGTCGCCAGGGTCGCAGGGGCGTTGGTATTGACGATCGCGCGGCCGTCGGGTGCCGCGATCACGGTATCCGCTCCCTTCAATACGATCACTGCGCCGCTCAGCCGGGCGGCCGCGCGCGCGCGCGCCAGCTTGTCGCCCACGACGTCGAACAAGCGTGCGAACTCGCCCTCATGCGGCGTGAGCACACAGGCAGTTCGTATGGCTGCGAACAGATCGCGCGGCCGGTCCGCGAACACGCTGATGGCGTCGGCATCGAGCAGCACCGGACGGCCGGACGCGAGCATTGCGAGCGCGCGTTCGCGGGTCGTCTCGGTGACCCCGGCGCCGGGTCCGATCAGCAGTGCGCTGAAGCGCGCATCCGCCAACAGCCGTGCGAGATCGTCCGGCTGCGCGAGGGGCCGCACCATGATGCTGGTGAGCGCCGCTGCATACACCGGCAGCCCTGCCTCCGGAACCGCGATGGTGGTGAGCCCGGCACCGGCGCGCGCGGCGGCGCGCGCCGCCATGCGCGCCGCTCCGGTCATCGGGTAGCCGCCGCACAGCAGCGCATGGCCGCGCGTATATTTGTTGGCCGAAGCCGTCAGCCGCGGCAATTGCGCGCACCACAGCTCAGGGCCGTTCTCCCAGGTGTCGATGGCGATGCGCTCGAGGACTCCGGCCGGCGTGCCGATATCCGCGAGCACGGTGGCACCGCACAGGTCGCGACCCGGCAGCAGCAGGTGAGCCGGCTTCTTGCGCGTGAACGTCACGGTGCAGTCGGCTCGAACGGCGCCGAGCGATTCGCCGGTGTCTCCCATGAGGCCGCTCGGCACGTCGACGGCCAGGATGGGCAACCGGCGCTGCGCCGCGGCCGCCAGGACCGCCGCGACGTCATTGTCGAGCGGCCGGCTTAATCCGGATCCGAACAGCGCATCGACGACGAGCCCGGCTCCGTCGATCACGCGGGGATCCAGCGGTTCGACGCCACCGGTCCAACGTGCCGCGTGATGACGCGCCTCGCCGCGCAAGCGCCCGCGCGACCCCAGCAAGCCGACCTTCACCGGCCAGCCGGCCGCGGCCAATGCGCTGGCCACGACGAAACCGTCGCCGCCGTTGTTGCCGGGACCGCACAAAATTGCGGCCGGGCGCATCGTCCAGCGCCGCATGGCTTCGCGCGCCACCGCGGAGCCGGCGTTGTACATCAACTCGACGCCCGGCGTGCCTGCGGCGACCGTCAAGCGGTCCGCCTCGTCCATCTGCGCAACCCGCAGCACCGCGGTCTTGGCCGTGGCCCTGGTCATGGTCAGCCCGCCACTGATCCCACCAGCGCGCCCACGCCTGCGGTCACGCCCATCGCCAGGGCGCTCCACAACGCGACCCGCAACGCACTGGTCATCAGCTTGGCGCCGCCGGCAGCGGCGGACAAAGCACCGAGAAACAGCAGGCACAGGAGCGAGGTGCCGACAGTGAACGGTATGACATATTCCTGGCGTGTCGATGCCGCAGCCAGCAGCGGGATCACGGCGCCTGCCATGAAACTGCCGGCGGAAGTCACCGCGGCTTGCAGCGGCCGCGCAAGGGATCGGGCGGAGAATCCGAGCTCATCGCGTGCGTGCGCGGCAAGCGCGTCGTGCGCCATGAGCTGCTCGGCGACCTGCCGCGCAAGAGCCGCCTCCAGCCCGCGATTCACGTAGATTTCGGTCAATTCGCGCCGTTCTCCGGCAGGATCGACCTCGAGCTCGTCGCGCTCCTGGGCCAGCGCCGCGGCCTCGCTGTCGGCCTGCGAGCTCACCGACACGTACTCGCCGACGGCCATGGACAGCGCCCCCGCAACCATGCCCGCCGACCCGGAGAGAACGATGCTGGCATGGCTGGAATGCGCCGCAGCGACGCCCAGAATCAGACTCGAGGTGGAAACGATGCCGTCGTTGGCGCCGAGCACGCCGGCGCGCAGCCAGCTGAGACCTTCCAATTTGTGGCGTTCGCGGTCACCTCGGCGCATCGATCGGTTTCCTGGGTAGATATACAGTCCCAATGCCGCTGGGCGCCATTATGCCGCAGCGCATGGCCGGCGAACCGCCTTTCGGCCACGCCGAAGTGGCGAGGCGCCGCCAACCGGGGTACTCTGTGATTAAAACAAGAACGCTCGCCGACGCGCCACTGAGCCACCGCAACCGAGACGATATTGCAGGAAGAACGCATGCAGAGTTCGCTATCATGGGTAGAGTGGCTCGATCGACTGGACCGCGTTCTCAGCGACGCGCGCGAGGATGTGCGGGCGCTGGCGCGATTGAGCAGTCCCGCCGCCGTGGCGGCCATCGAGCGCTGCAAGCGCCAGCTGAGCGTGTTGACCAACGATCTGCGCCTGTTGGACCGCAGCGTTCTGTCTCCGCAGGCCGGTGTCGGGCACTCGGAACGGGTGGATAACTTGCAAAAGGCGCTCGACACCACGGTATTCCATCTTGGAACGGTGGCGCGCGCACCGACGACGACGGTCGTGCGCGAACGGCTGCTGCTCGCAATCGACTCCGCTCTGCGGGACAGCTGCTACGAGGCCGCCAGGCTGCTCGGTCCCCGCCAACGCCGCGCTTGAGGCGAGTGTCCGTTCAGGCCTTTCCGGTTCGCGGGCCGAAGAAATACCAGAGGATGAATCCGGCGATCGGCAGCAGGATGACGATCACGGTCCACAGCACCTTGTTGCCGGTGTCCGCGCTGCTCTGAAAGATATTGACGATCGCCCAGACGTCCGCGGCCAAAACGATCAGTCCCCATAGACCTCGATATTGCATTTCACCTCCTTTTCGCCGACGGATCGATAGCATATCGTCCCTCCATGGCAAATGTGTACCCTGAGACGGCGGAGCCCGCCATGCCGACGCCGCCGCTCGACGGCGACGCTCGAGCCGACGTGGTCGTCGTGGGCGGGGGAATCACCGGACTGTCCACCGCGCTGCATCTGGCGGAACGGGGCATAAAGGCCGTCCTTTTGGAGGCGCACGAACCGGGCTGGGGGGCCTCCGGCCGCAACGGCGGCCAGGTCAATCCCGGGCTGAAGCACGATCCGGATACCGTGGAGCGCGACTTCGGCGTCGAGCTGGGACGCCGCATGAACGTGCTGGCAGGCGGCGCACCGGCATTCGTGTTCGACCTGATCAAGCGACACGCAATTCGCTGCGAAGCGCGGCAAAACGGCACCCTGCGCGCTGCCGTCGGGGCGAAGCACGCCGCGGCAATCCGCATATCCGTCGAGCAACTGATTCGCCGCGGCGCTCCGGTCGAATTCCTGGAGCGCGCGGCGGTGGCCCGAGCCACCGGCACCGAGCGCTATCTTGCCGCGATGTTGGATCGGCGCGGCGGCGACTTGAACCCCCTGGGCTTCGCGCGGGGTCTGGCGCGCGCGGCCATCGGCGCCGGCGCAGCGGTGCATGGCGGCACCCGCGCTGTCGGCCTGACCCCTGCGGGCGAGGCGTGGCAGATCAAGACCGGGCGCGGCACGGTCACCGCCGCGCACGTGGTGCTTGCGACCAACGGCTACACCGATGACCTATGGCCGCAGTTGCGGCACACGATCGTCCCGCTGTTCGGCGCTATCGCGGCGAGCGCCGAGCTGCCGGATGAGATTTCCCGCACGGTGATGCCGGGTCGCTCGGTGCTGTACGAGAGCGGTGCGGTCACCGTGTACTTTCGCGTCGATGCCCATGAGCGCTTGTTGATCGGCGGCCGGGGACCTTTGCGGGAGATCCACAGCGCTGCCTCGATACCGCATCTGCTCGCCTATGCGCGCAAGCTTTGGCCGGTGCTGGGGGCGGTTGAATGGACGCACGCATGGGGCGGGCGGTTGGCAATGACCCGCGACCACTATCCCCATGTCAACGAGCCTGCGCGCGGCGTGCTGGCCTGCTTGGGGTACAACGGCCGCGGCGTCGCGATGTCCGCCGCGATGGGTGCGCAGCTCGCACGGCGCATCGCGCACCCCGGCGCCGCCTTCGATATGCCGGTGACGGCCATGAAGACCATTCCTCTGCATGCGCTCTGGCCGGTTGCGGTGAAAGCCGCGATCGTGCGCGGCCGCGTGAGCGATTTTCTCGCCGCCGCGAATCAATCGTCGGTATAGAACTGCCGCAGGCGGCGCATGTCGATGATCACGTCGTAGCGCTGGCCCGTCGGCAATCTCGGACCGGTCGCAAAATCGTAGCGCGCCTCGAGATTCGCGATCTCGGGATGCAGATCGTGCATGGCGCGCTTGAACATCTCCCTCGGCACCCACTCCGAATTCGACGACAGCGAACCGAACTCGTCGTGATAAATGGTCGCCGTCGAGATGTCGGCGGGGGTGGACGCGATGGCGAATACGCGCGGCCGGGTCGACGGGCTCAAGCGGACGTGCTTCGCGCCGGCGACGATCAGCTGCCATTCATTGCCCTGGGGGACCGCGATGAGCGCATACACGTGATGCTGCGCCGTGAAGAACGCGGTCGCCAGCAGCAGCGTCGCAAGCAGCCGGCGGTTGCCTGCATTCCATTGCTCCGTCAACGCGCGCACCGATGCCACCAGGAAGCACACCAGCACCGCGGTCATCGCCAGTATGGTGCGGTACGTGGCGTAGCGCTCGGAGGCGATCAGGCTGACGGTGAATGCGAATGCCGGGAGCGTGAGCAGTCCGCCCAGCCAGATCAATCCGCGCGCGCGGCCGTGGCGCCGCCATTCCACATAGGCGCCCGCCAGCAAGATCGCTCCGACCAGGGCCGCACAGCCGACGTACAGCGCATGCTCGCGGTGGTTGTCGTCGTTCAACACGAACAGGCTGAGCGCGTTCGGCAGCGGCTCGTGCACGAACCATGCGATCTTTTCGCCCCAGTGATGCTCGAATGCGATGCGTCCTGATTTGACGAACAAGCCCATGGAGTACAGCGCCGACATGATGCAGTAGGCGATTCCGAGCGAGGCGACGACGAATCCCATGTGCAGGCCGACCCAGCGAGCCGTTTGCGACATTCCGCGTTGGCGCTGAGCAATCAGCGCGCCCGCCAACGGCACGACATAGAACAGCGCGCTCGGCTGGTAAATGAGCGCGCTGACCACCATCAGTCCGAATGCCACCGTCCACTGGCCCGCAGCGCGCCCGGCCCCCGCACTGAGGCCCGCGGTCAACGCGCCTTCCGCGGTGAAAAAACCGCCGACCGCCAGCAACACCGTCGCGGCGTAAGGCCAACCCACCGCCCACCCGGCGATGACCTGCGCGGACGGAACCAGCCCCAACAGCAGCGCGGCACAGAGGCTCGTATTGTAGGACCAGCCGAGCGACCGCAGACCGCGGAACACAACCAAGGAGATCGCGCCGAGCAGCAGGGAGGCGAAGAAGCGCATCCACTGCAGATCCTGCACGCTGCCGGTCTGGCCATAGGTCGATTGCAGCAGCCAGCCGTAGATCGGGCGCGCATGTGATGCGCAAAACTGCACCACCTTGCCCGGTTCCTCGTGCGCCTCGCGCAAGTTCGAGTAGTCGTCGCGCAAACCGTAGTCGTGGAAAGTGGCCGGCCAATAGGCCACCACGGGCACGATGAACAGAATGGCGGCGAGCAGCCATCCGCGCACGCCCGCGACGGCCGCACGCCGGTCCGCTTGGACGTCGGCGTAGCCAATCGGAACTGCGATGGCCGGTTCGGTAAGGGGCTCTGCGAGGACTTGCTCTGGAACGCTCATGAAATCAGAATGGCCCTTGATGCTGCACTGCACTACAACGCTGGCGCCCACAATCCCGCTGCCGGTTGTCTGCATCGGGCCGCTCGCGGCTGTGTTCGACCAAATTCATTCTAGCCGCCGGACACGGGGAGAATCCGTGCGCTGCTCGGAATAGGCACGTTAAATCTCTGTTAGCTAAATGGAATCGCGGCCGGGCGGCCGCCCACCACGGCCGCAGATTCGCGCCGGCGCCTCAAGCGGCGATGCACAGGTTCTTGCCTTCGCGCTTTGCGCGATAAAGCGCCGCGTCCGCGCGGTCGAAGGCCGCGCCGGGGGCGTCGCCGGGCCGCAGCTCCGTGAGCCCGCAAGAGACGGTGACGCGGACCGGAGTGCCGCGGAAATGAAATTGCAGCGCCTCCACCGCCGCACGCAATTCGTTTGCGATTTCAAGCGCGCCCGCGGGCGCGCGGCCCGTCATCAGCACGACGAACTCTTCGCCGCCGATCCGCGCGACGAAGTCCTCGGTGCGCAGCTGCGAAACGAAACACTGCGCCACCGTCTGCAACACCCGATCGCCGGCGCGATGGCCGTAGCTGTCGTTGATGCCCTTGAAGTCATCGATGTCCCACAGCAGCATCGCGACGTGCGAACCGCCCAGGGAACTGCGCAGGATGTCCTCGGCGAAGCGCTCGTCGAAGGATTTTCGATTGGCCAGGCGCGTGAGCGGATCCAGGCGCGCGCCGTGCTTTTCGCGGTCCAGCCGGCGCTGCAGTTCCTGTGCTTCGCGCTCCAGATCGGCGATATGCGCATGCATGCGCTCGGCGCGCCCCGCCTGCTCCTGCAGGCGCGCTTCTTCGCGCGCGCGAAAGTCGAGCACCTGGCGGGTCACGGATTCCAGCCGGGCGCTTACCCGCGATTGCAGCGCGCTCAAATCGGTCGCGTTGTCAGCCTCCGCGGACAGCTCACGCACCTGCGACATGACGGTCTCGTTGAAGCTCGCGGTGTCGTCGAAGCCGCTGCGCGCCGCCTGGCCGCTCTGCGTGAGGTACCCGGCCATTTCCTCCAGACGGCAGGTGACCTGCGACAGCACCGCAGCGCACTTCAGCCGCTCGCGCGCGAGGGATTCGATGCGTTCGTGAATCATATCGGCGGCCTGCGTGACGATGGCCGCCAGAGCGGAATCGCTGCCGGCAAGCGGCAGTTCTGCGAGCAGGTGCTCCACGCCCGCGTCCAGAGAATCGGCGCTCTTGAGCTGCTGCAGCACGCTGCCGACAGCGGCGCACGTCGAGTCCCAGCGCGCGGCGCGCGGCGGGGGCGGCGTCGCAGTCACCGACGTCGCAGTCACCGGCGACACGGCATCGACGGCGGCGACGGCACTGGTCAGCGAGGCGGCGCGCTGCTCCAATTCCTCGACCGGCGCGTTGCGCCGGTTGGCCGCGGCGAGCGCCGCCAACTCGTCGTCGAGTTGCGGTGCCACGCCCATGCCGGCCGCGCAGAGCCGGCCCACCAACCGGCGCAGCGCCTGCTCCAGCTGCCGCCAGCGGCGCTCCTCAGCCTCCATTTCGAGGAGAGCATCGCGGTACTTTTGCTTCCAATCGGGAGTTTCGGGCAAGGGGCTGGGGCCTTTGAGGTTAATGTGAAATCGGCCTTTGGACTGCAAGCTTTAGGCCCGTTTCTTGATGCAGGTCCCACCGGGCGCCGGGCGCTTCGGGATAGGCTGAATCACCAGGAAGCCGCCCACCCATGCCGTTCAAACCCCTCATTTTATGCTCAGCGGCGCTCGCCGCAACCGCGCTTGCTGCAGCCCAGCCCGCGGCGGCGGCGCAATCGAGGATTTATACATATTTGGACGCCGACGGGGTCAGGCATTACACCGATGTGCCGGACAACAACCGCTACAAGCTGCTGGCGATGTCGCCGCACGATTTGACCGAAAGCGGCCAACATTATGACCCGGCGCTGCTGGCCCGGGCCACGCAGTACGACGCGATCATCGAGAAGGCGGCCGTATCGGCCGCTGTGGAGCCGAATCTGCTGCGCGCCGTCATCGTGGTGGAGTCGGGGTTCAATTCGCGCGCGGTCTCGAAGCGCGGCGCCATGGGATTGATGCAGCTGATGCCTGCCACGGCGACCCGCTTCGGCGTCTCGAACCCGTTTGATCCGAGGCAGAACGTGCATGGCGGTGCGCGCTACTTGAAATTTCTCATCGATCGGTTCGGCCAAGACATTCGTCTGGCGCTCGCCGCCTACAACGCCGGCGAAGAGGCGGTGGACCGCAACGGCGGCCAGATCCCGCCGTTCACCGAAACCATGGCATACGTGCCGCGCGTCATGAAGATCTACCGGATGCTGACCGAGCTGCCGCGCACGACCTGAAGGCCGCGTCGGGGCTGGTGCCTTACACTAGGAGCCTGTCTGAGTAATCCCCGTGGCCTTACCTAAGGCTGATTTCGCTTCAGCCGAGGCGGAGCCGACGCGGTTGGGTCAACGCCCAATGAGGAGGCGACAACGACGGATGAAGCGAAATCTGCCCGGTCCCGACGGGTTGGCCGGGAGACGTGCGTCTGCGGCGTTGCGCGTCTTGGCCGTGGTGCCCGCCACGGCCTGCGCCGCGCGCCTGGCATCCGCTCCGTCTCCCAGCCAACGCGGCTCACGCGGATTACTCAGACAGGCTCCTTGGCCCATCGTGATATCAGGTGACGGCCCCGAGGGTCCCAATGAGCGCGACGCGCTGCGCGTAGCCGTGTACCGAGGCACGCGGGCGGCGTGTCTTGAGCACGGCTTGGTGTTGGAAGCGCAGGGCGTCGCCTACGATCTGGTCGAAATCGACGACAGTTGGGCGCTCTTGGTGCCGCCCGCCTCGGCCGGTCTCGCGCGCGATGAACTGACTCGCTATGCGGCTGAGCGCGGGACCGCCCGGGAGGCGCCGGCGGCCATGACCCCCTTCGGCGGCGCCGCGATCGGCGCCGCGGGCTATGCCATCGTGCTGCTGCTCACGGCATATTGCGCGGGCATCCACTGGCTCGGCGTCGATTGGCTGGAATCGGGGGCGCTTGATGCGCGTCCCGGCGGCGCGTCCGAATGGTGGCGCTCCATCACGGCGCTGACCCTGCATTTGGATCAAGCGCACCTGTTGAGCAATCTGCTGTTCGGTGTCGGCTTCGGCATCCTCGCCGGCCGGGTGTTTGGTCCCGGGGTTGCCTGGGCCAGCATCCTCGCGGCGGGTGCCGCGGCGAACTACCTGGACATGCTCATCTCACCCCAGGCGCACCGCGCGGTCGGCGCTTCCACTGCGGTGTTCGCCGCCCTGGGGCTGCTCGCCGGCTTCTCGTGGCGCCAGCGGTTGACGCTGCGCGAGCGGTTCCGATATCGCTGGGCGCCGTTGTTCGCGGGAGTGTGCCTGTTGGCGTTCTTGGGCGCCGGGGCGGAGCACGTCGATGTTCTCGGCCATGCACTCGGATTCACGGCCGGCATCGCGCTCGGCTGGGTGTATGCGCGCGCCCGCCTGCCGCGCAGCCGCGGGAGCGGAGCGCAGGCGGCAGCGGGAACCCTGACCCTTGTGTTGATAGCCGTCGCCTGGCTCTGCGCGCTGCGCCATCCGACGGCGCCGTGATGGATCAAGCGCGCTTCGCGAGCAGATCGCGAATTTCTTCCAACAGCATCTCGGACCTGGGCGGCGGCGGCGGCGGCGGGGGCGCGTCCGCAGGATGCGGTCGCTTCAGGCGGTTGATGGCCTTGATCGTGAAGAACAGTACCACTGCGATGATGAGAAAATCGAATGTCGTCTGCAGAAACGAGCCGTATTTGACCAGCACTTCCTTGCCGGTGGGGTCCTTGCCCAAGTCGACGGCCAGATCCGAGAAGTTCACCCCGCCGATCAGCTTGCCGAGCAGCGGCATGAACAAGTCTCCCACCAGCGAGGAGACGATTTTGCCGAACGCGGCGCCGATGATCACGCCCACCGCGAGGTCGACCACGTTGCCCTTCATGGCAAATTCTTTGAATTCAGAGGCTAGTCCCACGAGTCTCTCCTGTTATGCGCGCCGGGTGTGTGCGATGGTACTGAGCACGGCGTGGACAAGTCAAAATTCCGCGTGCACCCGCACGGCCACCACCGAGACCGGTCCGCGATCGCGATTGTAGGCAGGGTTGGCGATGTACTGATAGTCGAAGGTCAGATGCGCAGCGTGCAGCACGGCCAGCGAATAGTAGGTCTCGAGGATTTTTTCCGGACCCGGATGCGGCAGTTTGCCGTCGCCCACGAGAAGGCCGAGCCCGCCGGCATTCAAATAGCGCTCGCGGTCCGCGGAAATGCCGTTGAGTATGCCGGCAAGACCCACGGTGTCCTCAGGTCGAGCCCAGCGCGCGCCCTTCAGGGACAGCCCGCTGCTCACCGTCCGGTCGATGTCCGTGAATTCGTAGACTTCGACATTCCCGGCGGCTTTGCCGGTGCGGGCGAACAATCCCAGATCCTGCGCGAGCTGCTGTTCGAGATCGAGGCTGGCGCCGAGTCTTGAGCGGTATTGGCGCACCTTGGCGATGTCCACCGGCGTGCCGGTACTCTCGGCCAGCGCAACGGCCTGATCGAGTAGTCCCATGCGCCCGCGGCTGTCGAATGCCGTAAGCCGCAGCTTGCCCGGCCGCCCCGCGATCTCGAGACTGCGCTCCACTTCGAAATCGTATTGAAACTCGTGAAATGCGGGCTCCAGATCCGGACTGTTCGGCACATCGGACAGGTCGAAGAGCCCGAGTCGCAAAGCCCAGACGCCGCGATACCACTCCGCGGCCGCGCCGACCGTGTAGGCCCATGCATCCGCCGCGTAATCGTAGGAACCGGCATCGACCGCCGCCCAGTTCAGGAAATCGTTGCGTGGGTCGTGCGCATATTGGTTGTTGTCGAATATGTCCCCGACGCTGAACTTGCCGACGCTGAACACCACGCGGTCCGCGCTCTGACTGCCTCCCAGCTGCAACTGCGAGGGCTCCACCGCCTCCCGCTGGTCCTCGAGATTCAAGGTCTGCCGCACGAACAGCCGCGTCAGCCGCAGATACGGCTGATTCTTGCCCACCTTGTAAGCCTCCGCGCTCGGGAAGCCCGCAACACCCACCGTGTTGTCGAGGCCGAATCCCTGATCGATCTCCGGGACGATCCAGATCTCCGCATCGCGCCACAGCCGCCGGCCCAGAAAAAGCGTGGCGTCGACGGTTTCCGCTCCCTTGTCCGGGCTCAGGCTGTTGGGACCCGCATAGGGCGCGTTGAAGTCGGAGGTCGACTGTTCCGTGTAGGTGAACTGCCCGTGCACGGCGAAGGTTTGCGCGGGGGCGTCAGCGGCCGGGGCGTTAGCGGCCGGAGCGTCAGCGGCGCGCACCGGCGCCCGCGTGCAAACCAAAGCGGCCGCGAGCAACAGTGCGGCAGGGGCGGATATGGGTGCTGCGCGGCTCATCGTACATTTTATTATATAGTATACCCCCCTATACCTCAATGCGGCCGACGATCGAATCATCATCGCGCAGCCTGCGGCCGCGCCGTGACATTACGGTGACAGGGGTCGCCTGCGCCGGCGCGGCTACTTCTTGAGATAGGCGTGAACGATGTCGACCAGTTCCTCGGCCGCCACCGCGCGCGGGTCGTCCTTGGACGCCCTCGGATCGAGCATGTGCTCGCGAATGTGATCCTCGATGACCTCGGCGATGAAGCCATCGAGAGCGCCTCGACAGGATGTCGCCTGCTGCAGCACGCCGGCGCACTCGTGATCGGCCTCCACCGCCCGCTCGAGCGCATCGATCTGGCCGCGCAGGCGCTTGAGGCGGTTCAGCAGCTTGCTCTTCTCATTTGCAACGTGGCCCATCGGCGAATCTTAGCTCGACAGCGCCCGGAGGAGAAACAGCGCGCCCAACAGCACGAACAGAGCCGATGCCGCATAATGAATCGCCTTGATCGGCAGCCGGTCGGCAAACGCATTGCCGAGAATCACGACCGGCACGTTTGCGATCAGCATGCCGAGCGTCGTGCCGGACACCACGGCGAGCAGGCGCGGATACGCCGCTGCGAGCGCGAGCGTCGCGATCTGCGTCTTGTCGCCGATCTCGGCCAGGAAAAAACTCGTGAGCGTCGCGACGAATGCGCCGGCAGCGCCGCCCGTCATGGCGTTGGCGTCGAGATCGTCGGGTTTGAGGGTCCACAGCGCCATGGCGATCATGCCGGCTCCCACGGCGATCTCGAGCGTCCTGGGCTGCAGCACGTTGCCGAACCAAACCCCGATCAGACCCGCGGCCGCGTGGTTGGCCAGCGTGGCGCATGCAATGCCGGCGATGATGGGCACCGGCCGCCTGTAGCGCGCGGTCAGAACCAAAGAAAGCAGCTGGGTCCGATCGCCGACTTCAGCGACGGCGATGGTGCAGATTGAGACGAGGAAGGCTTCCATGGCCGGGCATTACGCGGCCCCTTGCCCCTTTTGCCCTTCGGCTGCGAACATCCGGTCGATCGCCGCGAAGTGGCGGCGGGCGTACGCGAGCACCTCCGCATCGGTGGGATGATCGGCGCTCTCAACCGCAACGATGCCGCGGCCGATCGCGGCGTGCTTATCGCGCAGGTAATCCGCGAGCTCCTGTTTGGTCTGCGCGGGGCCCATGATCAGAATTTCACGCGCGCCCGCGAGCGCATGCGCGATCTCGTCGAATAATCTGCGGTCGCCCGGCGACTTGTGGCCGCCGTGCGTGCTCTTGCGGTTGTGCACCCGCTGCTGGCCGTGCGCGTGCACCACCGTGCTGTCCTGTTCGGTCGGCGTGAACTGCCACACGGTGCCCTTCTGGTGATCGATCCACACCACGGCGTGATAATGCGACATGCAAGATACCTTCTGACGAATGGCGCGGTAGGGTAGGTGTTTCCCAATGATTCCGCAAATTGTCATCAACGCTGTGGCAGACTCAACAAATGTCGGTGCTCACCATCAACGCTGGCTCATCGAGCATCCGCTTCGCATTTTACGGCGCCGGAACGCCGCCGCCCAAGCTGCTGGACGGGAAAATAGAGCGCATCGGGCTCGAAGGCACGACCTTGATCGTGAACGACCCGACGCCCGGGCAAGGCGAGCCCGCGGCAGTCCTGCCGCGCCGCATCGCGGTGAATGCGCAGGATCACTCATCGGCGGTCGTCTTTTTGATGGACTGGATCGAAGCGCACCCGCTTTTCGCGGACGTGCGGGCGGTCGGTCATCGCGTGGTGCACGGCATGAAGCATGCAAGCCCGGAGCGCGTGACGCCCGAGCTGTTGAGCGAACTGAAGGCGATCATGCCCTACGACCCCGAGCATCTGCCGCGGGAAATCGAACTCATCGAAACGGTGACCCGCAGGTTTCCGCGGCTGGCGCAGGCGGCGTGCTTCGATACGGCGTTCCACCGCGGCATGCCGCGCGTCTCGACGCTGTTGCCGATCCCGCGCCGCTACGAGGCCAAAGGGGTCCAGCGCTACGGTTTTCACGGCCTGTCGTATACTTTCTTGCTGCAGGAGCTCGCCCGCATCGGGGATGCGGCCGCCACCCGCGGCCGCGTGGTGCTGGCGCATCTCGGCAACGGCGCCAGTCTGGCTGCCGTGCGCGACGGCAAATGCATCGACACCAGCATGGGCTTCACTCCCGCGTCGGGATTGGTGATGAGCACTCGGGCGGGAGATCTAGATCCGGGAATCATGAGCTTTCTCGCGCTCACCGAGGCGATGGATGCGCCTGCCTATGCGAACATGGTGAACCATGAATCCGGTCTGCTCGGGGTTTCCGAGACGAGTTCCGACATCCGCGATTTGCTGGCGCGAGAGAGCGCCGACGTGCGCGCCGCGGAAGCGGTCGCGCTTTTCTGCTACCAGGCCAAGAAGTGGATCGGCGCGTTCGCGGCGGCCCTCGGCGGCCTGGACACACTGGTTTTCGCGGGCGGCATCGGCGAGAACGCCGCACCTGTTCGTGCGCGGATCTGCGAAGGGCTGCAGTTTCTCGGAATCGAATTGCACGAGTCGCGCAATGCGCACGGGGCGCCGGTGGTGTCGAGCGATGCAGGCGAGGTCGCGGTCCGGGTTATTCGCACGGACGAGGAATCCGTGATCGCAGCTCTGACCATCGGAATGCTGGGAGCGTAATTGCAGAGGATTGAATCATGACGCAAGCAATTGCCGCGCCGATCGAGGCCGGGCAGCTTCAACAGCTTGACGCCTACTGGCGGGCCGCAAATTATCTGTCGGTGGGACAGATCTACCTTTGCGACAACCCGCTGCTCCGGGAGCCGCTCGCCCCGGCGCACATCAAGCGCATGCTGCTCGGCCATTGGGGCACCACGCCGGGCCAGAATTTCATCTATACGCATTTGAACCGGATCATCAGCAAGTACGATCTGGACATGATCTACATGTCCGGGCCCGGACACGGCGGCCCCGCCGTGGTGAGCGGCACATATCTCGAGGGCACGTACAGCGAGATCTATTCGAGCGTCGGCGAGGACGAGGCCGGGCTCAAGCGGCTGTTCACGCAATTCTCGTTTCCCGGGGGAATTCCCAGCCATGCCTCCGCGGAATGCCCCGGCTCGATTCACGAAGGCGGCGAGCTCGGCTATTCGCTGAGCCATGCGTTCGGGGCGGTGTTCGACAATCCCACGCTCATCGTCGCGTGCGTGGTCGGCGATGGCGAGGCCGAAACGGGGCCGCTCGCCACCGCTTGGCATTCGAACAAATTTCTCAGCCCAGCCACCGACGGCGCGGTTCTGCCGATTCTGCATCTCAACGGCTACAAGATCGCCAATCCCACCGTGCTCGCGCGCATCTCGCGCGAGGAGCTGGAGCAGCTGCTGCGCGGCTACGGCTGGACGCCGCATTTCGTCGAGGGTCACGAGCCGGCGGCCATGCACGCGGCGATGGCGGCGACGCTCGATCTGGTCGTCGAGCAGATCGGAGCCATTCAACGGGATGCGCGAGCCGGCGGCAGCACGCAGCGCCCGCGCTGGCCGATGATCGTGCTCGCCTCGCCGAAGGGTTGGACGGGCCCGAAGTTCGTCGACGGCCGGCCCAACGAGGGCACATTCAGATCGCATCAGGTGCCGCTGACGGATCCGGCGACGAATCCCGCGCACTTGAAGCAGCTGGAGGAGTGGCTGCGCAGTTATCGTCCGCAGGAGCTGTTCGACAGCCACGGCCGGCTGAAGAACGAGCTCAGGGCGCTGGCGCCCAAGGGCGAGCGGCGGATGGGCGCAAATCCGCACGCCAATGGCGGCAGGTTGTTGCGCGATCTGCGGCTGCCGGATTTCAGGGATTATGCAGTCGATGTGGCCAAGCCCGGCACTCAAGGGATCGGCGACACCCATGTGCTGGGGCGATTTCTGCGCGACGTGGCGAGCATGAATGCCGGGCAGCGCAACTTCAGAATATTCGGTCCCGACGAGACGCTGTCGAACGGCTTGGAAGCGGTGTTCGAAGTCACGAATCGGCAATGGGAAGCGGCCACCGCGGAAAACGACGAGTTTCTCGCCCGCACCGGCCAGGTGATGGAAATGCTGAGCGAACACCAATGCGAGGGATGGCTCGAGGGGTACCTGCTCACGGGCCGGCACGGCCTGTTCAATTGCTACGAGGCATTCATCCACATCGTCGATTCGATGTTCAATCAGCATGCGAAGTGGCTGAAGGTGACCGCGGCGCTGCCGTGGCGCGCCAAGATCGCCTCGCTCAATTATCTATTGAGCTCGCACGTGTGGCGGCAGGACCACAACGGCTTCACGCACCAAGATCCCGGCTTCCTGGATAATGTCGTCAACAAAAAGGCCGAGATCGTGCGGGTGTACCTGCCGCCCGACGCGAATTGCCTGCTGTCGGTGATGGATCACTGCCTGCGCAGCCGGCATTACGTCAACGTCGTGGTGGCCGGCAAGCACCCGGCGCCGCAGTGGCTGTCGATGGATGCCGCAGTCAAGCATTGCACAGAAGGCGCCGGCATCTGGCAGTGGGCGAGCAACGACAGCCAAGGCGAGCCGGACGTGGTCATGGCCTGCGCGGGCGATGTGCCCACGCTCGAGACTCTGGCCGCGGTGTCGATCCTGCGCAGGCATCTGCCCGCGCTCAAGGTCCGCGTGGTCAATGTCGTCGATCTGATGAAATTGCAGCCCGCCTCGGAGCATCCGCACGGCCTGAGCGACGCGGATTTCGATTCGCTGTTCACGCGGGACAAGCCGATCATCTTCGCGTTTCACGCCTATCCGTGGCTCATCCATCGGCTGACCTATCGCCGGCACAATCACGCAAACCTGCACGTGCGCGGCTACAAGGAGGAGGGCACGATCACCACGGCATTCGACATGACCGTGCTAAACGACCTCGACCGCTTCCATTTGGTGATCGACGCCGTCAACCGCCTGCCGCAGACCGGCAGCGAGGGTGCCTATCTGAAGCAGCAGCTGCTCGACAAACTGGTGGAGCACAAGCAGTACATCCGCCGATACGGGCAAGACATGCCGGAAATCCGCAACTGGATCTGGCCATAATGAGCCGAGCCGCATGCCTCATCCCGGCGGCGTATTGCGCGACAAGTACCTGGCGAGCGCATCCAGTTCGGCGTCGCTGATCTCGGTCTTGCGAAATTGCGGCATGACCGAAATGCCGCGGCGGACCACCGCCTTGACCGCGGGCGCCGGCAAATCCTTCCAATCGAGCAGCACGCCCGACTTGACCTCCTGATACTTCACCGCGAGCGCGTGCGTGCCCGGATGCGACACGCCCGGATCGTGGCACGGAGCGCACCATTTCACGTAGACGGCACGGCCGGCTGCATACTCGGCCGGAATGTCTTCGCCAAATGAGGGCGCCGCCAGTATGCCGAAGGCACACAGGACCGTGCATTGAAGAGGCACGCGGCGGCGGCTCATGACTGCTTCTCGCGCAAGTGCTTGGGCCAAATCGCATACCGTCCCGGCGACAGGATGCCGTTCGGGTCTATCGCATCCTTCAGTGTTTCGTGAAAACGATGCAGCGAGTGATCGTTGAACGAATAGACGTCCATGACCGTCTTTTGGAACACCGGCGCCGTCCGGTACTCGCCCCAACCGTGCTGGCCGCCGACCTCAATCAGCTTCTTGAATCCCTCGCGGTAGCGTTGGTTGGTGGCCGGATCCGTGGTCACGGGCGTTGCCAGGATGAAGATGAACGAGCGCTCCCAAAAGCAGGCCGGCAGCGTGAACGAGCGAAACAGCGGCATGCCGAGATCGCGCGCGGCCTCGCTGAAGACGCGGTTCGCCTCGATGATCGCCTCGCCGGTACGCGGAATGATCGGCGAGAACCACATGTGTCCCTTGGAGGGCGTGGGATTCCAAGGCGTACGGGCGCCGATCGAGAACGCGCGAAGCGACGGCACGCCGAGCTCCGGTTCGTGGTATGCCTCGATCTTGGCCGGATCGACGGGCAATTGCAGCTGATCGACGACGCGAAACTTGGCGCCGTCGATCTTAGCGAAGTGGCGCTGCGACGCTCTCCATTGTGCATCCACGACTTCCTTCGGTCCGTAGAAGGAAAGCCACAGTTCCCAGTAGGGTATTCCGGCCTTCAGACCATATGCCTCGAGGTCGGGCGAATATCCCTGCGCGGCTCCGGCGAGCAGCCTGCGATGCTCATCGGTCATCTCGGGCGGTCCGTTTTCGTTCCACAATTGCACCTGTCCGATCGGCGGATAGCCGATGAGCGGCGATGCGATGTCGGGAAAACCGGAGGTGATGCGCGAATTTTCGAGGTAGTTCAGAGTCTCGACGAGCGGCGAGAGATCCCTGAAGCGCGGCAGCGTCACCGTGCAGCGAAGGTACGCCTCCGGTTGCGGCATCAGCCAGAAGCCCATCTTGGTGACGATGCCGTAGTTCGATTGCGAGAAGATGCCGTCAATCCACGGCCCGCAGCCGGATTTGTACTGCTGCCAAGTCTGTGCATTCGGGATGGCTCCCATTCCCGTGCGCAGCAACTCGCCGTTCGGCAGCACCACCTCCATCCCGCAGTGGGAATCGAAGTGGTTGCGATAATTCGCCGCCGTGTATCCGCCGCCGCGGTCGATGGCATTGCCGACGACGCTGCCCCAACCCGGATCCGGGCAGTCGATCCAAACCTTGAGCCTGTGCTCCTGAAGGTAGCGGTACAAATCGAAATAGCTCACTCCCGGCTCTAGCAGGGCGAAGGCATTTGCCTCATTGACCTCGATGATGCGGTTCATGCGCTTCAAGTCGAGCACCACGCAGCCCGACTGAGCGGGCGCCGATCCGCCGTAGCCCAGATTCTTCCCGGTCGAGATGGTGTAGAGCGGAACGCGGTAACGATTGGCGATCCGGACGATTTGCTGCACCTCCTCGGTGGCCGATGGCGCCACCGCCGCGGAGGCGACGCGCTCCTCCGGCTCGTTGAGAAACGGCGAATAGGCGTCGCGATACAAGTCGACATCCTCGTCGCTCGTGAACACCCACTGCTTGCCGACGACACCCTCGAATTCCGCGAGGGCGCTGGCGAAATCGGCCTGATTGACTCCCGGTGGCGCTCTCATGCTTGTCTTCCGTGACGCGACCCGTTCGACACTCAAGCCGCGATGATCCATGAAACCAACGCTTCGTTCGGCGGCAGCAGGATTCCGGGCGCCGCGTGCGGCCGTTCGACCCGCACCTTCACCCGCATCCGGTGGTCCTTCGCAAGTTGCTCCAGACAGAACAGGGCCGGCGAGGTCGTCATGCCGGCAACTGCCGCGCGGCCCCGGACCCAACCGGGACCCAGATCATGAAACCAGAGGGCCGTGATGTCGCCCACATAGCCGAGCGTCCTGCGGCCGTTCTGCGCAGCGGCCGCGCCGAACGCCCGGCTGGCGGAAAACCGCCTATCGAAGACGACTGTGTCGACAGGCGCGGTCGCGATGGCGTAATCGGCAACGCTCAGGGCGCAATTTGCCATGCGAGCTCGAAACCGGACCGTGCCGGCGGCGGCCAGGGATGCTGCGGCGGCTGCTCCCGAGATGCAGAATCTCCGACGGTTCATGTCCCCTCCAGCGGATGGCGGTCGTACAGGAGCCTATTCGCTCGAGATTCGAGGCACTCTACCGACGGAGAATGGGCCTGCGCTTATCCAGGAAGTGGCGACTTGCGGGACTTGCGCTTTCTGATTCTTCAAGCGGCCGGCGCGCTTTCGGGCGCGCGCTGCGGCAGCTCCGTCGCCGACCCCGCCGTATCCGCCTCCGCCTCCGACTCCGCCGCGCGCGTCGCTTGCGCCGACTGAGCACGCCACCACGACGCTGTCAGCAGCTCCGCGTGGTGGCGGATGAACACCTCGCGCAGCGCCTGAGGAATCGACAGAAACTGCAGCCACTGCTCGGGGAACACATCGTGCGGTCCGCAGTGAAACCAAGGCTCTGCGCTGGTCTCCTCTTCTTCGAAGCGCGGCTGGGGCAGGTCGCGAAATACGCAGTCGGTCAGCAGGCACAGCTCGTCGTAGTCGTAAAAGATCACTCGGCCGTGGCTGGTCACGCCGAAGTTCTTGAGCAGGAGGTCGCCCGGGAACACATTGCTCGCGGCCAGATCGCGCAGTGCGTTGCCGTAGTCGATGATCGCGGCCTCCGCGGCCGCCGGCTCCGCCTCGCGCAGAAACAGATTGAGCGGCCGCAGGCGCCGCTCGATGTAGCAATGCTCCAGGATCAAATCCTCACCCTCGGTGCGGCAGCTCTCGCTCGCATCGTGCAGCAGCTCGTCCGCGAGCAGCGGCATGAAGCGGGCCCGCGGCAGGCGCAGCCGTTTGAATTCCTGAGCATCGACGAGCCGGCCGGCCCGGTCATGGCGGAACACGAACTGGTAGCGCTCGATGACGTCGGCGCGTGTGCTGGTCTTCGGTGCGCCGAATTGATCGCGAATCACCTTGAACACCAGATCGTGCGAGGGCAGGGTGAACACGATCATCACCAGGCCGCGGTCCCCCGGCGCGTGCACGAAGCTGTCGATCGACTTGTCCAGATGGCGCTGCAGGGCGAAATACCGCTCCGTCTTGCCCTGCTTGGCGCGGCCGAGCACTGTGTACAGCTCGTCGATGGGCTTGCGCGGCATGAAGGAGCGCAGCAGCGTGATGGCGGCGCTGACCACGGGCAAATCCACGTGAAAATAGGAGCGCGTATAGCCGAACAGCGAGCTGACTTCGGCGCGCGAGAGCATCACGGCATCGATTCGCACGCCTTGCGGCGAGTTGGAGAAGGCCATCACCAGCGGCGTGATGAAACTGTCGCCGATCAGCCGGCCGACGACGAAGGCGTTCAAGCCGCGGTAGAACACCGGCTCGATCAATTCAATGGACTCGGGCGCCCCGCTTTGCCGTCCGGTCACGAAATATCGGCCGATTTCGGCGCTGATGCGGTGAACCGCACCGTCCGTATCGCTCAACGCCGCGCCGAACGGCAAGTCTGCGAGAACTTCGTGCACCGCGGCCGGCAGCGACCCGCCGATGCGGTAAACGCGGATCGGCACGGCGCCCGAGGCGCGGCCGACGTTGGTCGCGCAGAATTCGACCTCGGGATTCACGCCGACCGTGCCGAACAGATCGCGCGTCACGGAATTGAAGAAAGTCCGATAAAAGTCGCTGTCCGGGCGCCGCGCCACCAGCAACTCGTAGGCGCGTTTGATGTCGCCCCACATGTCGAGGTCGGCCAGATGCGGCTTGAGGTCCTCGCCGACTTCGCGCACGCAGCGGCCGACGCGCTGCTCGTACAGCTCGATGCGCGCGATCGCATCGCGCTGCGCGGCATGCCAGTCCTCGGCGAGGAAGTTCAGCGCCGCGCGGCGGGTGATGCGGCCGAACTCCTCGTTGTAGGCTCGAAAATGCTCGGCGATCGCCGCCGCGTAATCCCTAGGCGACCACACGTTGCGGCCCGGGAGCGCGCGCCGCCGCGCTGAACTGCTCGGCCTCGGTGCTGCCGGCCATGGCGCCCGTCGAGTGGGTCCCGGCGGTGATGACGGTCTGCACCGCGTCGAAGTAGCCGGTGCCGACGAACGCCTGGTGTTTGGCGGCGCGGTATCCGGCGCGCTCCTGCGCGAACTCGCGCTGCTGCATCTGCGAGTACCCCAGCATGCCGTCGTCGCGGTACGCGGTCGCCAGCTCGAACATGGACAAATTCAAGGCATGCCAGCCGGCGAGCGTGATGAATTGGAAGCGGTAGCCCATGGCCGCCAGCTCCTCGCGCCAACTCTTCATGCTCGAGGAATTCAACTTGCTCTGCCAGTTGAAGGAGGGCGAGCAGTTGTACGCCAGGAGCTTGTGCGGATATTGCTCGTGGATCGCGGCTGCGAATTGGCGCGCTTCGGCCAGATCGGGTTTCGACGTCTCACACCACAGCAGGTCCGCATACGGGGCATACGCCAGGCCGCGGGCGATGGCCTGCTCGATTCCGCAGCGGACGTGAAAAAAGCCCTCGCTCGAGCGCTCGCCGGTGGTGAAGGGCCGGTCGCGCGCGTCATGGTCGGTGAGCAGCAGATTTGCCGCGTCCGCATCGGTGCGCGCGATGATGACGGTGGGAACGTCGAGGACATCGGCGGCGAGGCGTGCGGCCACCAGCTTGTTGATCGCCTCGGCGGTCGATACCAATACCTTGCCGCCCAGATGGCCGCACTTCTTGGCGGAGGAGAGCTGATCCTCGAAATGCACGGCGGCCGCGCCGGCGCGAATCAGCGCCTTCGTCAGCTCGAATGCATTGAGGTTGCCGCCAAAGCCGGCTTCGGCGTCGGCGATGATCGGAACCAGCCAATCGACGCTGGACTTGCCCTCCAAGTGGTGAATTTGGTCGGTGCGCAGCAGCGCGTTGTTGATGCGCTCGACCATCCGCGGTACCGAGTCGACCGGATACAGGCTTTGATCCGGGTACATCTCGCCCGCGGTGTTGGCGTCGCCGGCCACCTGCCAGCCGGAGCAGTAGATCGCTTTATGGCCCGCCTGCACCACTTGAACCGCCTGGTTTCCGGTCATGCAGCCGAGTGCGGCGACGACCGGCTCGCTCTGCAGCAAACGCCAGAATTTTTCGGCTCCGAGGCGCGCCAGGGAATGTTCGATGTGTACCGAACCGCGCAACCTGGACACATCTGCCGGGGTGTATGGCCTGTCTATGCCGCGCCAGCGGGAATCGGTCGGGGTTTTGTCGCTCATGCTCGAGTCTCCTGGTCGTTCATTCGGGCACGCGCGCCGCACGTCCTGCGTCGCTTGCGTCCCGGCATGCGTCCAGATTAAAGTGCCCGAGTGAGTATTTACACAATAGAAATTTAACAATGTCAATTTCACTAGATTGGGTGGGATTCTGTAAAGCGAGGCGCGGATGGCGGGTCTGATCCGGCAGGGGCATTTTCTCGGCGCCAAGCTGCGCTTCCTGCGCAGGCGCAACGGACTGACGCTGGACGAGCTGTCGGCGCGCTGCGTGCAGATCGACGCTGCGGGCGCGCCGTCGGTGTCCTATCTCAGTATGGTCGAGACCGGCAAACGCATGCCGTCCGGCCCCATGCTGGACATGCTGGCGGGCATCTTCAGCAAGGACGCGCGCTGGTTCCTCGATGAGAATACGGAAGCCGAGGTCGCGCCGCCCCAGGCCGCGCGCGGCGGACTCGAGGCGATGCCTCTGGAGCCGGCATTCCTGTTCTCGCACGAGCTGCTGCAAAACGCGTTGCCGGAGCTGCTGTCGCAGACCGGCACGACGGGCCGCCAATTTGCGCAGCTGTTGATCCGGGTCTGGCAGGAGACCCGCCATAACAATTTTCCGGATATCGAGCGCGCCGCCGAGCAGTGCGGGAAGCGTCAGATGCCGCTCACGCTCGAGGCCCTGCTCGAGATCTGCAAAAGCCACGGTTTGGATATCCGCTGGTTCGACGGCGACGGCCGCAAACCAAGCGGCGCGCTGGTGCGCTCGCGATTCGAGGCGCCGGGCACCGTGCTCATCAACAAGCGCCTGCGCAGCCAGGAAGAGCGGCTCAAGTACGAGCTCGCGTTCTTCGTCGGCCACAAAATTCTGCACAACGGCGACGGACTTATTTCGCCGCACAGCGCGGTGCCGGCCGGCGACGCGGACACCCCGGCCTCTGCGGCCGGCATGGGCGCGCAGGATGTCCTTTACGCATGGCGGGACTTCGAATGCAGCTTTTTCGCCGGCGCATTGCTGTGCCCGCGGCTGCCTTTTCGGCGCTTTCTGATCCGCGAGGCGCACCGCGTCTCGGCCTGCCACAAGCTCGGCGTGACGCCGGCGCTGGTGATGCGCCGCATGACCGCCGTCTCGCCCTACCGGCACTGGCATTTCTTCGATGCCTACGCGCCCGGCTATCTGCGTGCCGTGTATCGCGCCAACGGCATTCCGCTGCCATGGGGCAATATGAGCCTGGTGTCCGATCCATGCCCGCGCTGGGCGGTATTTCGGCTGCTGCAGCAAACATCGGCGCCGCCGCTGAAGCCGAAGTCGCAGATCTCCGTCATGCAGGACGGCAAGCGCGCGCGCTTGTATTGCTGTCACTCACTGCTGACGCGCGATGCCCTCGACGAGATGCACGTGCTCTCCGTGGGCGTCGACCTGCTGCCGGCGCTCGACGCCCAGGGGTTCGACGGCGAGAGCGTGGTGGCGGCGGTCGCCGAATCCTGTCGCCGCGGCGGCGGAGACGGTGCGATTCCGGGCGAGGCCGCCACCTACATCCGCGCCGCCTCGCAGGTGCTGAACATCGCCTGGATCGCCGATGCGCTCGACTCGCACGCCAGTGTCATCTGTCCGAGAAGCGGCGCCTGTCCCCGACAGCCGCGCTGCAGCGTGTAGACCGTCAAGCGTATACACTGAAAATGCAATGCCCGGACGTATTCTCATCATCGACGACAATCCGATCGATCTCAGGCTCGCAGCGGAGCTGCTCGAACTGCGCGGCTATGAGGTCGATGTGGCGACCGACGCGGAGCAAGCGCGGTCGATTCTGTCCAGCACGCTCCCCGACCTCATCTTGACGGACATTGCGCTGCCGGGAATGGACGGCCTGACCTTGACTCGCGTGCTCAAGGCCGATGCAAGGCTCAAGCGCGTGCCGGTGATCGCCCTGACCGGCTTCGCCCTGCACGGCGACGCTGAGAGGGCGGCGGCGGCCGGATGCGACGCCTACATCACCAAACCGATCGACCCCCGCACCTTCGCCGAGCAAATCGCGAAGGTCACATCCGCGAGCCGCGCAACCGATTGAGGCTCAAACTCGACGCGGACTGCATCCGGGACGAGGCGAAGCACCTGTTCGGCACGCTTCAGCGGCAGGCGAGGGCAGACGGCGGGTGCGGGCGGTGATTGACCTGCGACCGGCGTCACATGCCAGGGATCCGTCCCGGCGGTTCGACGCGCGCAGGGCGGCGGCCGGTCAAGGATGCATGGTCCGCGCCGATACCCGGTAGGTGCTCAGTCCGCCGGCTCGTGCGGTGAGCCATGAAACTGCCCGGGCGGCACTTGCAGATATTGAACGCACACCATCGGCGCATCAACCGCCCGCTCATCCACGGCATATCGGCGGGCGCTGCGGTATTGGTGATCTCCTCGCTCGGCCTGTTCTACCTGTGGTACGCCGCCCGCGAGGCGCAGCTCGATGCGGTGCGCACCGAACTCAAGCAGCTGGCGCGGGCGGCGGCTACGCTGATCGACGGCGATCTGCACCGCACGATCACGTCTCAGGCGCAAGCCGGGAATCCCGCGCATCTCGCCCTACTCGCGCCGCTCGTGAAATTCCACAAAGCCACGTCCGACATCATCTACGTCTATACCGCGGTGCTCGCGCATGACCGCATCTACTACGTCCTGGGCACCGATTACCTGTACCGGGTGGTGGGCGATGCGGAGCCGCCCGATGAGATCATGACACCGCACGACACCGTCGATCCGACATTGCGCCGCGCGCTCGTGCGCCACGAGGTCGAGGTCAACGATGAGCCCGTCAAGGAGCCGGTGCGTAGCTACATGAGCGCCTATGCGCCGTTTTTCGACCGCAGCGGCGCTTTCGTGGGCGTGGTCGGCGTCGACATGTGGCTTCGCGACTTCGACGCGCGAATCGAGGCGATTCGCCGCGCCGGCGTCGGCGCCTTCACTGCGGTGGCGCTGCTGTCGGTGTTGACCGGCTTCGGGGTGGCGCGGCTCAGCCGCGCAGCGCAGCGCGCGCGGCGCCGCGACCGCGTCGTGCAGCTGCGGCTCGCGGAAGCCAAGAAGCACGCCGAGAAGCGTGCGCAGAGCGCTCAGGCCGCATCAAGGGCGAAGAGCGACCTCATCGCCGTCATGAGCCATGAAATCCGCACGCCTATGAGCGGCGTTTTGGGATGCGCCAATCTGCTGCTCGATACGCCGCTCAATCGGCAGCAGCGTGAATTCGCCGAAACCGTGCAGCGCTCTGGCGATGCGCTGTTGACGGTCATCAATGACGTTCTCGATTTTTCGAAGCTCGAGGCCGGCCGCATGACGGTCGAGCGGGTCGACACGAATCTGCGCTCAGTCTGTGATGGCGTGCGAGCGATTCTACAATCGGCGGCGCTCGAGCGCGGCGTTGATCTGCGCGTCGAGTACGACCCCCGCCTGCCGAGATACATCAAGGGCGATCCTGTGCGAATACGCCAGATATTGCTCAATCTCGCCGGCAATGCGGTGAAATTCACCGAGCGCGGCTCGGTGCTCATCGCCGCAACGCTGCTCGACACGGGGCGCGTCAAGATCAGTGTGACCGATACCGGCATCGGGATCACGGCCGAGCAGATGGCGACGCTGTTCCAGCGCTATTCGCAGGCGGACGCATCCACGACGCGTCGCTATGGGGGCACCGGCCTGGGTCTTGCGATCAGCAAGACGCTGGTCGAACTCATGGGCGGTGAGATCTTCGCCGTGAGTACCCCCGGGTCGGGCTCGACCTTCTGGTTCGTAGTGCCGATGCAGGCCACCGCGCCCCCCGCCCTGGCGGCGGCGCCCACCCTGGCGGCGGCGCCCACGCCGGCGTCAGCGTCCGTCCCGGCGCCCGCTCCCGCGTCCGCTCCGGCGCCGCAAACCCGCGGCCCGGCACGCGCTCGCTTGCTCCTGGTCGAGGACAATTTCGTCAACCAACGGGTCGCGCTGTTCATGCTGGCCAAGCTCGGCTACCAGGTGGACGTCGCCATGGATGGCCGGGAAGCCATCGCCCGCCTCAGCGACGCCCGCTACGACCTCGTGCTCATGGATTGCCAGATGCCTGAAATGGACGGCTTCCAAACCACCCGAATGATTCGCGATGCGAGCTCGACGGTGCTCGACCATGAGGTGCCGGTCATTGCGATGACTGCGAATGCGTTTCCCGAGGATCGTATGCGCAGCCTCGCTTGCGGCATGAACGATTTCTTGAGCAAGCCGGTCGATCAGTCGACGCTTGCGGCGGTGATCGACAAGTGGCTGCGCGCGGCGCAGCCAGCCGAAGCAGCAACCACTTAAGCCGGCGCAGGCGCGCCGCCGTGCGCCAACGCAACCGCTTCGTGGAGCGTCTCGAAAATGCGGTTCGATCCCACGGCAGCGGTGATGCGGTGGCGATCCATGTCGGACCGCAGATACGGACTGACTCGGCCGAAGATCACCGCGACGTTCTGCCGCGTCAGGTCCGCCAGCAGGTCGCGGACCGTCTGCGCGGCGGAGTAGTCGATGTCGGTGATTGCGCCCGCATCGACGATGAACCAGCGAACCGGCGTCGGCGCTTGCTCCACCAGTGAGCGCACTTCATCCGCAAAGCGATCCTGATTCGCATAGAACAGATCGGCGCCGAAGCGATAGATGATGAGGCCCGGTTCGCTCACTGTGCCCGGTGTCGCTGGCACCGGAGCCAAGACCCCGGCGGCATCCGGCTCCAGCATCATCGTGTGCGGCAGATAGCTATGGCGCACGTGCCGGAACAGCGACAAGGCGATGGCGAGCAGGATTCCCTGCTCGACCCCGAGCACCACGACGGTCGCCGCGGTGAGGACGGCGAGATGAAACTCCCCGGGGCTTTCGCGGCGAATGTCGCGCAGCCGTGCCACGTCGACCATCCCGACCGCGATGGTGAATACGATCGCCGCCAATACGCAGCGCGGCAGGTATTGGAGCGGCCCGGTCAGCAGCAATAGCACCAGCAGCACGACTCCCGCCAATGCCAATTGCGCGAACTGGCTGCGCGCGCCGACGCGATCGGCCATGGCCGTCTGCGTCGGGCTGCCGTTGACCACGAACGTCCCGCTCGCCGCGGCCATCGCGTTCGCCGCCGACAGCCCGAGGATGTCGGCATTTTCGTCCACGCGCTCGTGATAGCTCGCCCCGAAGGCGCGCGCGGTCGCCGCGCTTTGCGCGATGATCATCACGAAGCAGGAGGCGGATATGGGCAGCAGTCCGAGCATTTCGCCCCATGTCACGGCAGGCAGCCTGAACGACGGCAGCCCCCCGGAAACGGGACCGATGAGCGCGATGCCCATCTCGGCGAAATGAAACGCTGCGCTCGCCCCGATGGTGCCGAGCACCGCCATCATCGACAGGGGCAATCGCGGGGCGAATCGGTTGCCGAGCAGGATGGCGCCCGCCACGAGCGCGGACAGTGCCAGCGTCGGCAGGTGCGGGTGCGCCAGGCCGGAGGCAATCTCCCAAAGCTGGACCAGGGAGTAGCGTGAGCTCACCGCCACACCGCACATGTCGCTCAGCATGGTAATCCCGACCTGAAATCCCACGCCGGTGAGAAACCCGACCAGCACCGTGCGCGAGAGGAAATCGGCGAGGAAGCCGAGCTTGAATATCCGCGCCGCCAGCAAAAGCCCTGCGGTCAGCAGCGCGACCATGCTGACCATGGCGATGTATTTGCCGCTGCCGGGCGCCGCCATGCGCGCGATCGAACTTGAGAAGATGGCGGCCGTGGCCGAGTCCGCGGCCACGACCAGGTGGCGGGACGAACCGAACACCGCGAACGCGACCAGCGGCAGCAGCACGGTGTACAGCCCGCTGACGACTGGCATGCGGGCGATGCGCGCGTAGCCGAGCACCTGCGGAATGTTGATGGAGGCAAGGCTGACGCCCGCGAGCAGATCGCGCACGACGCGGTTTCGATTGAGCGGCCTGAGGCTCCCGAAGAGGTTCAACGGCATGGGAGGCGCTCCGGCGCGGGGAAGGCGAGAACATTGCCGGTGTAGGTCTCCACGACTTCGCTGAGCGGCGTTCCATCGGGCAACACCAGCACCGCCCGATGCTCCAGCACGTGCGGCGGTATGCTGACATCCGGCGTGCTTTCGCTCGCCTCCGTTGCATTCATTTCCCAGCCCTCCGGCAGCGGCAGCCATAGCAGCCGCGCGGACAGAGTGTGGCGTCGAAAGTGTAGCGCCTGCACGACCTTGCCGAAGGGCATGTCGGTGCTGTCGAGCAGCCGGTTCATCTCGGGCGTCAAGCGGCCCGGTACATACCAATTATCCGCTTCCGAGAGCACCATTGCACCGCAGAGCAACCGCACCCGCCGGTGGCGGACGGCCTCGGTCGGTGTGACGCCCAAATCTCGACGCTGCTCGGGCGACGGCGGCGTGTCGGCGCCGGCCACTCTTGCGGCCACGATGCGCGGCGGGGATGCCAGTCGATGGTCGGCGCACCAACGCTCGAGGGTCGCGGTGGCGCTGTCATGGCCCAGCAAGTCGGCATTGAGTGTCTGAAGCAGGGCGAACGCCTCGACGCGCGCGACGAAGCTTCCCGGCCAACTGGGCATGCGCCCTGCAGCGGAGTCGTCCGCGTATACCGCCGACATCAGCAGCATCACGCCGCACGTGCCGATCGCCTTGTGCATGCCGAGAGTCATCGCCAGTCGATCCGGTCCGGCGCTGCGGTTCTCGGATCGTATTCCAGAATTTCCCCATTGCCGACGGAGCTCCCAGTCAGAGCCAGAATGAAGGCCCAATGGCTGACCAGCAGCGTGGTCGCGCTGTCGCTGCGCGCCGCCATCAGCGCCCGGAAGGCATCCGCGCGCGCAATCGTCTCACGCGAGCTTTCAATGCCCTCGTGCCACCAGCGCGGCGGCAGATGCGTAAAATCGTGATGCGGGAACCGGCTTGCCAGCAAATCGGGCGCACTGCCGATGTCGCAAACGAAAGCGGTCCGTTCGCGAACATCGGACATGATGTCGACCGGCACCGGGTGTACGGCCCGAATCAGCTCTGCGGTCTGCAGAGCGCGCGTGTAGGGCGAAACGATGATCCGGGTCAGCGCGGCGCTGGCGAGCTGCAGCGCCGCCGCCGCCGCTTGCTCTGCGCCGAGCGGCGTCAACTCCGGATCCTCGATCCCGGGATCGACGCGAGTCTCGGTGAAATGCAGGTTAAAATAGCTCTGTCCATGACGGAGCAGGAACATGGCGGCTCCTCGGAATTTCGGCCATGTTGCAGCAGAGCGGCATAATTCGCCAAGTTTCTGTACTGGAGACCGCCGGAGGTGCCTCGTGAGTATCGATGAGCCGCTGACACCGTTCCACATCGCCGTGCAGGTGCGGGACATCGATGAAGCGCGCCGCTTCTACAAGGATGTCCTCGGATGCGCCGAGGGCCGCAGCGATTCACAGTGGGTGGATTTCAATCTCTTCGGCCACCAGTTCGTCTGCCATCTGAATCCGAACCTGGGCAAAGCGGGGAAGCTGACCAGCCATTTAAATCCCGTCGACGGGCACGGCGTGCCCGTGCCTCACTGCGGCGTGGTGCTGCGGCAGCAGCAGTGGACCGAGTTGGCCGAGCGCCTGCGGCGCCAAGGCGTGAAGTTCGTCATCGAGCCGCATACCCGCTTCAAGGGGCAGGTCGGCGAGCAATCGACGATGTTCTTCCTGGATCCCACCGGTAATGCGCTCGAGTTCAAGGCATTTCAGGATATCGGCACGCAGCTCTTCGCGACGCGATGACGATTCCGCTCGACAGCATTCCGCGCTTCACGGCCGCCCAGGCGCTCGCCCACGCCCATACCCGCTACGGCATCACAGGACGAGTCTCGGCGCTGCCCAGCGAGCGGGATCAAAATTTCATGATCTCGGACGAGCACGGCCGAAAATTCGTCCTGAAAATTGCTAATCGCAGCGATGCGCGGGAACTGCTCGACTTTCAGCACCAGGCGATGCGCCGCGTGGCAGGTTCGCTCGACGATTGTCGCGTCCAAGAAATCGTGCCCTCGCGCACGGGCGCGGACCTGACGATGATTCTCGACGCTGCGGCGGGCGTGCAGCACTGCGTGCGGGTCATGAGCTGGATCGAGGGTGAGGTTCTCGCGAGATGCGTGTCGCGCACCGGCGCCCTGTTCGAGTCCATCGGCGCCAGCATGGCGAAGATCGATGCGGCGCTCGGCGGCTTCGCGCATCCGGCCATGCACCGCGTACTGCAATGGGATCTGCGCCACGCGGGCCTGGCGCGCGAACATGCGGAGCTTCTGCCGCGCGAACGGCGCGTCCGCGTGGAGCAGATATTCGCCGATTGGGAACGCCTCGAGTGGGCTGCCCTGCGCCACGGGGTCATTCACGGGGATGCGAATGACTACAATGTGCTCATCGAGGGCGGGCGCATGACGGGTCTGCTCGATTTCGGCGACATGGTGCACTCGGCCGTCGTGTGCGATCTGGCCATTGCGCTTGCCTATGCGATGTTCCACGTGAGGGAGCCTTGGGCGGCCGCCGTGCCCCTCATCCGCGCGTACCACCGGCGCCACCCGCTGACCGAGCCTGAACAGCGGGCGGTGTTTCCGTTGGTTCTCGCCAGACTGACCGCGAGCGTGTGCTACGCGGCCCACAACCGGGCGCGCAATCCTGAGGACTCCTACCAGGTCGTGTCCGAGGCTGCGGCCTGGGAGCTGCTCGACCGCCTCGAATCATGCTCCACGGAGGCGGCCGCTGCGGCGGTCCGAGCAGCCTGCGCGAGCGGAAGCGCCCCGTGAGGCGAGGATCAACCGCGCTCGGCCGCGCCGGCACCCCGGTCCAGACGATTAATTCTATGAAATCGATCGACGCGGGTCTATGCGTGAGCGTCCCCGCTCAGGAGGCGGCGCTCTCGCCGAGCTCACCGGTGGCGCTCTGCACGTAGTTGGGCAGGCCCATTTTCTCGATGAGACCGAGCTGCTCTTCGATGAAGTCGATGTGTTCTTCTTCGCTCTTTTGAATGCGCACGAGCAGCTCGCGCGTCACGTAGTCCTTGACGCCTTCGCAGTGCGCGATCGCGGCGGTATACAGCGGATGCGCCGCCATTTCGCGCTTCAAATCGCACTCCAATATCTCGCGCACGTCCTCGCCGATGAACAACTTGCCGAGGTCCTGAAGATTCGGCAGCCCCTGCAGGAACAGAATGCGCTTGACCAGGTCATCGGCGTGGCGCATCTCATCGACGGATTCGTCGTATTCGATCTTGCCGAGGTGCTTCATCCCCCAGTTGTCCAGCATGCGCGCGTGCAGGAAATACTGATTGATCGACGTGAGCTCGTTCTTCAGCGCCTGATTGAGGAAATCCAGTACCTTTGCATCACCCTGCACGGCAGCTCCTCATGAAGGATCGTGGGATCGACAGGGATTGTATGCCTGAACGCCGGGGGCGGTCAGAGGGCAAATTCGGCGTCGGCGCCGGGGAAGTAGCCCGGCGAGGCGGCGTTGTGCTGGTCCAAGGAGCGCGCCAGCACGCTCTCGGCCTCGGGCAGGCACTTACCGCAGCAGGTTCCCACCCCGAGGCCCCGGCTGAGGTCGCGCAAGTGCGTGGCCCCGGCCTTGACGGCGGCCCGGATCTGACGGTCGGAGACGGCTTTGCACACGCAAACGATCATGTGTTCATTGTGAACGCGAATGCGAATGATTGTCAATAAGATCCGGGTGGGTGCGACCGGGCGGGAATTGACGCGCGCTGCCGTTTGCATCATGCAAGTCATTCATTTGCTTGTATTATGCCGCTCATGAAGCTTTACTCGTGGAACGTCAACGGCATTCGTGCAGTGCACAAAAAGGGTGTGTTTCAGTCGTTTCTGCAGGCCCATCGACCGGACATCCTGTGCCTGCAGGAAACCAAGGCCGAACGCGGCCAGGTTGAAATCGATCTGCCCGACTACCACGAATACTGGAACTCGGCGGTCAAGAAGGGCTATTCCGGCACGGCGATCTTCTCCAAACAGGAGCCGCTTGGCGTCGTCAACGGATATCCGCGTGAATTCGCGAAACGCTACAGCTTTGCCGACGAATTGCAGCGCGACAGCGCCGAAGAGGGCCGGGTGATCACCGCCGAATTCGGCCGGTTCTACGTCGTGACGGTGTACACGCCGAACGCCAAGGACGATCTCAGCCGCCTGGCGCTGCGCTTCAAACATTGGGATCCGGCATTCCTGGCGTATTGCCTGCAGCTCGAGCGCACCAAGCCCGTCATCCTGTGCGGAGATCTGAATGTCGCGCACACCGAACTCGACCTCGCAAACCCCAAACCGAATCGGGGCAAGAAGGGATTCACGGACGAGGAGCGCAAGGGCTTCCAAAATTTCGTGGACGCGGGATTCGTCGATACATTTCGTCTCTTCAAACAGGGCAATGGCTATTATTCGTGGTGGAGTCATTTTGCCAATGCGCGAGCGCGCAACATCGGGTGGAGAATCGACTATTTTTTGGTGTCCGCGGCGCTTCGCAAGCAGGTCGCGGCCGCGGACATTCACCCGGATGTCATGGGCAGCGATCATTGCCCGGTGAGCATCACGCTTGCTTGATCACGCGAGGCGCCCATGACACATCGACCGATTTGGCGGGGGCAGCCGCTCGAGGCGCTGCTGTTCGATCTTGACGGAACGCTGCTGGACACGGCCGGCGACATCGCGGTGGCGCTCAATCGGGCCCTCGCCGAGTACGGATGGCCGCCGATGGCGCAGGACGAGGTGCGGCGCATGATCGGCCGCGGCTCGCCCATGCTGATGCAGCGCACGGCGGCCGCCCAGGGCCGGGCATTGGACGAGGCGATGCAAGCGGCCATGGTGGATCGATTCTTTCATCACTATGGATTGCTGCAAGAGCTCGAAGAATTCGATGCGCAGCCTTATCCCGGCGTCGCCGAGTCGCTGCGAACCTTGTACGGCGCGGGCCTGCGCACCGCGGTGGTCACCAATAAACATCATCGCTTCGCGAGCGGGCTGCTCGAGCGGCTGGGCCTGAGCGGCTGGATCGACCTCGTGATCGGCGGCGACAGCTGCGAGCGGCGCAAGCCCGATCCGCAGCCTTTGCTGGTCGCGTGCGATTCCCTTCACGTACCCGCCTCCAGAGCGCTGATGGTGGGCGACTCGATCAACGATGTTCAGGCAGCGCGCGGTGCGGGGATACCGATCGTGTGTGTGCCGTACGGCTACAATGAGGGGCAGGATCCGCGCGCACTGCCGTGCGATGCCTTGATCGAATCCCTGGCGGACCTTCCGCGCATGCTGCTGTCGGATGCTCCTTGAGCCGGATCGCGCTCATCGCGATGTGGCTCGTCTCGATTCAAGTATCCGCGGGCGAGCCGCCGAGCCGGTACGGCGTCGATGCGCCGGAACTGGCGCGCTTGGGGCCGTACGCGGTGGGCGTGAGGACCCTGCAGCTGCATCAAGCGGCGCAGGCGGACGTGCTCGCTTTCGATCCGGGGCACGGTGCGGCGCCGCTGCGCGATCGCGAACTCGGCGTCGATCTGTGGTATCCGGCGAAACCGAAGCCGCATGCCGCGGCGGTGGTCTACGCGGCGAGTTTGCCTTCCGAACCGCCCGCGCCGCCGGCGAGCTTCACCGTCCCTGGGATCGCGGTGCGCGATGCCGCGCCGGCGGGCGGAAAATTCCCGCTCGTGGTCGTGTCCCATGGCTACAGCAACGGCCCCGCGGCGATGACCTGGTTGAGCGAGAATCTCGCATCGAAGGGCTACGTGGTCGCCGCGATCCGGCACGATGATCCGCCCATCACGGACCGCAGTAAATTCGTGCAGCCGCTGCTGCGCCGCCCCCTCGACATTGCATTCGTGGCGCTGAACCTGCAGCGCAGTTTGGCTGCGCAGAGCCTCATCGACCCGCAACGAACCGCATTGATCGGCTACTCCATGGGGGGCTACGGCGTATTGACGGCGGCCGGTGCAAGCCTCGACCCGAAGGGCCCGCCGACGCAAATGATACCGGGCGGGCTGCTGCTGCCCTTCGTGCATGGCGGTACCCTCGAGGACACTGTCAAGGTCAAGGGGCTGCGCGCGGTGGTGGCGATTTCGCCGGCCGGCGGCGGCACGCTCGCCGCCTGGGGAAGCGAGGGGCTGCACTCGATCAGCGTGCCGCTGCTGCTCATCGCCGGGGATCGCGATCACACGGTCAGCTACGCCTCGGGTGCGCGCGCGTTCTTCGACCAGGCCGTCAATGCCCCGCGATATCTGTTGACCTTCGAGGGCGCCGGGCACTCGATCGGCTTGAGCCCGGCCCCCCATGCAATGCGCAAGCGGCTGTGGGATGAAGACTGGTTCGAGGATCCCGTGTGGAGAGCGGAGCGCGTCAACGCGATCAACGCGCACTTCATCACCGCCTTCCTTGATCTCTATGTCAAGGGCGACGAGATGCGCGCAGCGTATCTGGATGTGCCGGTTGCCGAATCCGCGGATGGCGTGTGGCCGGCACCTGCTGCGCCGGCGGCGTACGATGCGTATAGTCCCGGCACGCCTCCCATCAGCGTGTGGAGAGGCTTTCAGCGCAATCACGCCGAAGGGCTCACACTCCTGCAGGCGCTGCCGGCGGCCTCCGCAGGCGGACATTGAGAGGAACTTAAGATGCACCCAACGGACCCGGTGAACCGCCTCATGAGCACGAGTGTCCTGACCGTGGACATCAATGAGCCGGCCGGCGAAGTGCTGCGCTTGCTTTCCGAGTACCCGGTTCACCACCTGCCGGTGCTGGATCGGCAAAGGGTCGTGGGCATGCTGAGTACAGCCGATCTGATGAAGGTGGAACTGTTCCTGCCCAAGGGCAGCAATTCTCCGATCGAGTACCTCAATCAGCGCATGAAGGTGGGCGCGATGGTGCGGCGGCCGCTGCTTGCCATTCAGCCGCATCAATCGATCGAATCCGCCGCGCAGATCATGGCCAAACATGGGGTGCACGCGCTGCCCGTCGTCGACCCTCAGGATCAACTGCTCGGCCTCATCACGACAACCGACATCATTTACGCTGCGCTTCGCCCCTCGCGCGGAGCCGCGGAGCGGGATCCTTCCGGACTCGCAGCGGCTGAACCGCATCTCATCGCGCTGTCGGCGGCGCAGCTCGAGCAGGCGCTGCGGGCGGCCGAAACCGTGGCAGGTAGCTTGCAGGATGCCGACTCGGTCTGCCGGGCGCTGTTTTTTCTGCGCGCGAAGGTCGCGATGCTGGAGCAAGTGCGCCAGGCCGCCGAGCGCTACCTGTCGGCCGGGCAGGACGAGCAGCTGCACATGACGCTGGCCAAGGCGCTGCGCGCCGCGAGTCACGGCGAGCAGCACGGCTACCAGGCCTCCATCCCCCGACGCTGAAGGTCTTGCTCAGCGACCGGCGAGCAGTCCGTTGATGTCTCTTCGGACGCGACAGCCTGTGACGCAGATAACACTGCATTGATTCATGCAGAGCATTCTGTCGCGGCCATTGCTCATGGTGCTGGTATTGTGGTCCCTGTCGCCCAGTGCCGGGCGGTTGGGATGGTAAGGCATGAGCCACTCGAGCAGGTTTCGCGCACAGGCTTCCCCCCGTCAAAATGTGGGGGCGGCCGAGAGTCGGTTGAAGCAGATTCTGGATTCAGGGCAATTCGCGCTGACTGCGGAAATCACTCCGCCAGTCTCGTGCAGCCTGACCGACTTGCTTGCGAAGGCGGCCCCCTTGAAGGGGCTGGCGGACGCGGTCAACGTCACCGACGGCGCCGGCGCGCGTGCGCACATGGAGTCGACGATAGCCGCGAGCGCGCTGCTACAGAATGGTATCGAGCCGATCCTGCAGTTAACCTGCCGAGACCGCAATCGAATCGCGCTGCAGAGCCAGCTGCTGGGCGCTGCCGCGCTGGGTCTAACCAACGTCCTGGCAATCAGGGGTGACGATCCGAGGGCGGGTGATCAGCCGGAGGCCAAGCCGGTGTTCGACCTGGACGCCGCCGACCTTGCCGCAACGGCCGTCTCCATCCGTGATCACGGTCGACTACCCCATGGGCGGCAAGTTGGTGGATCGGCGCACTTCTACATCGGAGTAGCCGATGCGCCGGTCGATCCCTCCGAGGGTTGGGAGCCAACTCGATTGATCAAGAAGGTAGAGTCTGGCGCGCAATTCGCCCAGACTCAATTCTGCATGGACGCCGAAATCCTGCGCCGTTACGTGACTCGCCTGGCCGAATTCGGACTCGGCGGCCGGCTGCATCTGCTGATTGGGGTCGCGCCGCTCGCCTCGGCCAAGTCGGCCCGCTGGATCAGGAGCCATTTGTTTGGGTCGATCATTCCCGACCGGATCATTGAGCGGCTGGAAAATGCGCGCGACCCGCCAGCCGAGGGCCGGGCGATATGCATCGATCTGCTGAAGGAATATGCGGAGATACCGGGCGTCGGCGGCGGCCATATCATGGCTCCGCTGAACGAGACGGCAATCGCACAGGTGCTCGAATCTCTGCGCGCATCGATCTGATGCTGGACTGCAAATCTAACGGCTGTGGAGCGGCAATCGGGGTCGGCGGCGACCGACATACGATGTGATATAAGGGGTTCGAACGCCGGGTAGCGCGAGTAGCACATTCCCACCAGGAGAGTTCGGGATGCTGATTCACGAGATGACCGAGGACGAATGCGGTACGGCGCTCGAGCGGGCGGATTTCGGCAGATTGGCGTGCGCGCGCGGTGATCAGCCCTACATTGTTCCAGTCTATTTCTCGTACGATGGAGAGCATCTGTACGGGGTCACCACGCTGGGGCAGAAGATCGAGTGGATGCGGTCCAACCCGCTCGTCTGTCTGGAGATCGACGAACGGATCAACCACTATCAATGGATGAGTGTTGTCGTGTTTGGCCGGTACGAGGAGTTGCCGGATGCGCCTGAACACGACGATGCGCGCACTCACGCTCTCGAAGTTCTGCAGAAGCGCGCGCTGTGGTGGCAGCCGGCTTGCGTCGCCACCGAGCAGCGGGAGCAGCGTCCGCCGATCTTCTACCGCATTTACATCGAGAAGGTGACAGGACACCGGGCGACGCCCGATGCGATTGAAGCCGCCACGTTGGTCGCCGAGGAAACCCTTATGATGCAATCCGACGCCGACCAGCGCGCGGCGGAGTGAGCGCGGCTGCCGCGCGCCACGACTTCCGGCTCAGCGTGCTGTTCATTCCTGCGAGATGTCCCGGTTCGTGTAGTCCTTGAGCATCGATGTCGAGACCAAACTCAGAATTGCGCAGAGCAGAATGTAGCCGGCGACGGCGTAGCCCGACCCATATTGCGCGAAGAGCCATGCTGCAATCAGCGGGGCCGGACCGCCCGCGATCACGGACGCCAGCTGATAGCCCAGAGAAGCCCCGCTGTAGCGCAGCCGCCCGGTGAAGGATTCTGCGATCAGCGCGGCCTGCGGCCCGTACATCATGTTGTGCGGAATCAGGGACAGGATCACGGCGAGGAAGATCCACCCGGGAATCGCAGTATTGAGGAGCGCAAAGTAAATGAAACCGAATACGCCGGTCACAGCGGCGCCCATCATGTACATGCGCTTACGGCCGATCCGGTCCGACAGATACCCGGAGAACGGAATCGTGAAGAAGGCAAGCACGGAGGCGGTCATGACCGCGGTGAGCAGCAGGTCTCGCGAAACACCCAGAACCTTGGTGCCGTAGGTGAATACGAATGCCGTATATATATAAAATGGAGCCTGTTCCCCCATGCGCGCGACCGCCGACAAAAGGATCTCCTTCGGCTGTCGCTTGAGCACCTCGAGCATGGGGGTGCGCTCGATTTTGTTCTCGGACAACAGGCGCGAGAAAACCGGCGTCTCCAGGATATTGAGTCGAATGTAGAGTCCGATGGCGACCAAAAGGATGCTTAGAAAAAATGGGATTCGCCATCCCCAAACGAGGAATTGGCGGCCGGAGATCTCGCTGAACGCCAGCACCGCCAGATTTGCAAGGAATAGTCCGGCTGGAACACCGAACTGCGGCCAGGAGGCGACAAAACCGCGATGAGCGTTGGTCTTGGTCCACTCCATCGACATCAGGACCGAGCCTCCCCACTCGCCCCCAACCCCGACGCCCTGTATGAACCGCAAGACCGTGAGCAGTACCGCACCCCAAATGCCTATCCGTTCATAGGTGGGCACGAATGCAACCAGGAAAGTCGCTATGCCCATCAGCAGCAGTGTGGCGATCAGCGTCGATTTGCGGCCAATCCGGTCGCCGTAATGCCCGAAGATGGCGGCGCCGACCGGTCGAGCCGCGAAACCGACGGCGTAGATCCCGAACGCCTGAAGCGTCCCTACCACGGGATCGGATTTGGGGAAATACAGCTGGGCAAGCACCAACCCGGTCACCGTGCTGTACAGAAAGAAGTCGTACCACTCGATGGTGGTGCCGACGGTGCTCGCGATGACCGCGCGCCTGAGTTGCCTGCGGTCGTCGGGCTCCGGGGACAAGATCGTCACGAGTTTCCTCGTGGCCATGAGATCTTCTCCTTCGCCCGGAACGGCCGGCAGATCGCGTCCCGCACTAGGACTATTCGCCGTCGTTGGGCGCATCGGCGGCAGCACTGCGTCGTGTGCGCACGAAACCGCGCCGGCCGCCGGTGAAAAACTGCAGGAAATTACGCGCCTCTGCACTGCCGAACTCGCCCTGTTGCAAGGTCGCCGCGGCGATTTGCCGCAGGTTGCCCACCGGCGTATCGACCTTGCGGAAGGCGCGTTTGATTTCGTCGACGACCTCGCGCGGAAAACCCCTCCGACGCAGGCCCACCAAATTCAAACCGATCATGGCGTTGCGCTCAGTGGCCAGCGTGTATGGCGCAACATCGCGCGAGATGCGCGCGCCTCCGCCAATCATGGCGCTCTCGCCGATGCGGCAATACTGGTGAATGACCGCGCCCCCACCGAGAAAGGCCCGGTCCCCAATCTGAATGTGCCCGGCCAGCAGTACGGCGTTGGCGATCACGACCCGGTCGCCGATGCGGCAATCATGGGCCACATGGCAGGCGGCCATCAGGAAGCAGTCCGAGCCGATTTCCGTCGACGCGCCATTCTTGGTGGCACGGCTGATCGTCACGTGTTCGCGAATGACAGTACGCGCGCCCACCCGCACGCCGGTTGGCGTGTTTACATCGAAGCTCAAATCCTGCGGATCGCCGCCAATCACGGCGAACGGATGCACGACCACCCCCTCGCCTAATTCGCAGCGCCCGCTTATCAGCGCATGAGCATGGATTACGCAGCCGGCACCGAGTCGGGCACCCTCTTGCACGAGGGCAGTCGGATGTATCTGCATGGCCGTCAGTTTCGCTTATTCGTGGCGTGTGTGTCACCAATCGCAGCTACGGCCGCTTCGTACCAAGCCCAAGTCCGTGCCGCGCGCGCGCTCTCGATGAGGTAAACGCGCCGGACGAATGAGCGCGCTCCGTCGACCCGGTACAGGCGGTCCGATGCGACGAGCGGGCCAGCGACGCGCGCGGGCAGGTAGCCTTTTGAGCCGGTTCGCATCATGTACTCCAGCGCCCAGTCGGATGCGGCGATCGTGACGGGTGAGGGCCGGGCTTCCGGAAACGCCTCGGCGTGCTGGCGTCGGAATTCGTCGCCGTGATCGACGTAAATGTACGCCGCATCGAGTGCGGCCGATTGGCCGGCACGCGCCGATACGAGGATCAGTTCGTCCTCGAGCAGCAACCGGCTCGTGTATTCCTCGCCCGCCTGAGCGACGTAACAGAATGCGATGTCGATCAATCCAATGTCCAGCCAGCGCTGCAGCTGGCGTTGCTCGCCCGGCCAGATTGCCGTCGCGATGCCCGGCGCGCGCGCTCGCACATAGTCGAGAAAGCGACTGCCTATGTTGTGCCACAGATCGAACTCGAGCCCGGCATTGCAAACACCCTCGATCCCGGGCGGCAGCGCGACGTCATAGTGCGCCTGACGCCAGACCTGGGTAATCAGCTCGGCGTAGCGCTGCAGCTTGAAGCCGGCCGCCGTCAGCGTGGCCCCTGACTTGCTTCGGTGCAGCAACTGCCGACCGAGCCTCGTCTCGAGTGTGCTGATTCGAGCCGTGACCGTCGAGGGGGTGACGTGCAAATGGCGAGACGCAGCCACCAGACTCCCGGTCTTGATCACCTCAAGGAATGTATTGAGTTCTTCGAGATCCATAATTCGATGATACCGAATTAAATGATCAAAAGATTTCGCTTTTCAGCATTGGAGGACTCTGGCACCGTGATGGTCTTGCTCAGATGGGGAGTTCGGATGCTGTTCAACAACTTTCTTGGGGCGTACTACCGGGACACACGCTACGGTGGCGACCGGCTCTACGCCGACATGCTGGCGCAGGCTCGGCTGGTCGACCGCCTTGGATTTCGCGGCGTCACGATTCCCGAGCATCATCTGATCAATATCTTGTTGATACCCGACCCCCTCCAGTTCGCGGTCAAGGTGGCATCGGTCACCGAGCATGTGGAGATCGTCACGTCGGTCTGCCAGCTGCCGCTGCACGACATGCGCATCTTCGCCGGCCAGGTGATACAGGCGGACATCCTGTGCGAGGGGCGGCTCGTGCTCGGCGTTGGCCGGGGCGCATTTGCCTACGAGCTCGCGCGCATGGATAAGCCGATCGAGGAGTCGCGCGAGCGGTTCGATGAATCCCTGAATGTGCTGCTTGCGCTGTTGACGCGAGAGGAAGTGTCTTGGGACGGCAAGTACTATAAGTTCGCGCCGATCACGGTGATGCCGCGGCCGCGCGCGATTGGTTCGCCGCCGGTCATGATTGCGGCGCTGGTCCCGGAGGCGATAGAGGCCTCGGCGCGCCGCGGTTTTCACATACAGACGACGCCGCTGAATGCGAACCTCGACAAGATGCGCGAGCAAGTGGACGCGTTCAAGCGCGGCAAAACCGCCTACGGCGACACCGGCCGCGATCTTCGCCTGGCCCTGATGCGCGTGTGCTGTGTCGCGAAAGACGATGCGGATGCGCGCCGCAAGCTTGACCTCGCCTACGACTACTATGGCCGATTCCAAAACGTGTTTACGGGTCCCGGCATCGTCGAGCATGGTGCGATCAAGCCGCTGCCGCTGAAGCAAACGAAGGAGGAGCTGCGCGAGAGCTTGCTGATATGCACGGCGTCGGAGATGGTAGATCGCCTGAAGACCTACGAGAAGCTCGGTGTCGACGAGCTGATCGTGAACATCAACATCGGGCTCAGCAGCGAGGAGTCGCTGGAGGCGCTGGAGCGGTTCGCAAGCGCCGTAATGCCCTTTTTCTCCAGGTCACGGTCACGCGTCCCAGTCATGGAGGCGACCGGCACATGAGCGTCGGTGTCGCCGGCGGCAAGCCCGAATCAGTAACGATCGTTCTGCAGGACGTCGACAAGGAGGACTGGGGAGCCGGCGGGGCGTTGATGGCCGACAAATATCCGGACTGAGGCATGAGCCTACCGATTCAATCCGCTTATTCGGTCGAAGGTACCGGTCCTCCCCTGATGCTCATTCATGGGATCGGCGCCTCGCGCCATAGCTGGGACGGTTTCATCCGGCATCTGAAATCGGATTTCCGCTGCGTGAGCTACGACCTGCGCGGACACGGCCGCTCGCCGCGGCCAAAGCCGCCGTACACGCTCGATGATCTGGTCGAGGATTTGGAGACCCTGCGCGGGGAACTGCACATAGAGAAGGCCCATTTCGCAGGGCACTCGCTCGGCGGAATGATCGGCCCGGCCTATGCCCGGCGCTATCCCGACCGCGTGCTCTCACTCGGTCTGTATAGCACGGCGGCCTTTCGAACGGAGGAGGACAGCGCAAAGGTGCGGGGCGTTGTCGCTGCGATGCGCGCCAAGGGCATTGCGCCCGTGCTCGCGACGCTCAAGGACCGCTGGTTCACGCCGGAATTCGCCGCGCGCTCCCCGCAGGTCATCGAACGGCGCCTGCAGCAGGTCATTGATACGGACAAGGACGTATTTTTGAATGTGTTTGATATTTATGCCGAGACGGAGATGGCGCCCTGGATCGGCGAAATTCGGCAGCCGAGCCTCGTCCTGACCGGCGAGAACGACGGCGGCTGCAATCCGCGCCTGAATCGGCAGATCGCCGCTGCGATGCCGAACGCGGAGCTGGTGATCCTGCCGGTGCTGCGCCACGCGATACTCCTCGAGGCGCCCGAAGCGGTAGCGCCGCCCGTGCGGGACTTCCTCCGCCGTCAGGCCGGCGTTTGAGTTGAGTCGGACTGGACTATCATAGGGCTGATGCTCTCAAGAACGACGCGTTGGACCTTGCCCCGTGCGATTTTGGCCGTTGCGGTTGCGGTGACGTTGATTTGCCTTTTGTATTGGAAAGGCTTGCCGAACGTGGGTGCTGTGGGGATCATCATCAGTCTTCTCATCTTGCTCAAGGTCCTCGCCGACTCCGGGTGGATCTCGATCTCGCATTTAATTGGCAGCGGTTCGATTGCGCCAGACCTCTCGCCGGGAGTCGAACTTGCCAAGGCAGTCGGCTTCATGGTTCTGGGTGTGGCGGCCTCGCTTGTGATCGTGATGGGCATAAGACATCTGGTCGTGCCGCATAATCTCGCCACGGCGACGGTGTTGCTTATGACGGTGTTGGTATCCGCGATCGGCAGTGGAGCATGTCTTGCCCGATTCGCGGCCGCGATCATGATTGGACGTCGCCGGTAGCCGGACGGGTGGGCCGCCGGTGCGGGCGCACACGGAGTGGAAGACGACCGATCGATTCGAGTGTGCGCAGAGTGCCGAAGAATGGCAAAATGCCGCCAACGCCTTGAAAGGTTTGCGCTAATCGTTTTGAGATCAGCACAGCGATGAAAGGAATGCGTCACATTGACAAACCCGGATGGGCAACGCTGCTCTTCGTCGGGCTGCTGTTCCTTCGGGCGCTCATTCCGGCGGGCTTCATGCTGGCGCCAACCGGTGGAAGTCTCGCGATCGTCTTGTGCGATGCAGAGACGTCGGTGGGTGAACACCATCACCATCATCCCGGTCACGATCATGCCGCGCGTCACGAGGGCGCGCACGGCGATCCGACATGCCCCTACGCGCAAAGCGCTGGGCCAGCCCCGTTGCCGACATTGCCGGTGCTCGCGGGTGCTGCAAACATCGATCAGTTGATGGCGCCGGCTGCGGTTACGCAAACGCTCTTGAAGTTCGGACCCGCTCGCCAACAAACGCCCCGCGGACCGCCTTCCCTAGCCTGACCCTTTGAATCTCTGCGCAGTGCGTGATGCAAGCCGCGGGCTTGCCTCGCGCATTGCTCTTCATTATTCGGGATTCTTTTCGAGGGCATTATGGATCCATCCTCTGGGGCGCACGGCTCGACTATGCCGCTCCTTCCTTTCTCGGCTGGCGGCAGGACGCGGTTGCTTTCCTTCACCGCGCTCGGCGCACTGATGCCGGGCTTTGCTCTCGCCTGCGCCTGCGGTTGCGGCGTCTTCGACGTCGGCACCGCAACCATGATTCTGACGCACCCTGGCGGCATGTTCTATGTCGAGGATGACTACCAGGATCAGGATCAAAATTGGGTCGGCTCGCACGCCGCACCGGACTCCAACAACACCGACAAGGAGATCGAGACCAATTTCGGCGCGGTGGGCCTCGATTACAATTTCAATCGCAAATGGGGCATGTCGGTGAAGATCCCGTACTGGTTGCGGACCTTTCGTACGGATATCGGGTCTCCAGGAGCGCCGGATATCCAGTCCTACCGCCACAATGCGATCGGCGACGTGCGCGTCCTCGCCAACTACACGGGTTTCTCGCCCGACATGTCGACGGGACTCTCGGCCGGCCTGAAGCTGGCGACGGGTGATTGGACGTACCCCTATTTCGACCGCGACACCTCAATCGGTACGGGAACCACGGACCTTTTGTTGGGTGGCTACCATCTCGGCAACATCAGCGCCGATCATCATCTGAAATGGTTCGTTGAAGCCCTGTTCGAGCGGGCGTTTAACACGCGCGAAGGATATCGGCCGGGCAACGAGACGGACGCTGCGGCCGGAGTCATGTACGATGGATTCCAGCTGGCAAACAACGGCAAGTTGACTGCCCTGCTGCAATTGCTCGGCTCCGATCGTCTGCACGACAGCGGCGTCAATGCGGACCCTCCCAACAGTGGATACCATCGAGTGCTGGTGTCGCCCGGGCTCGAAGCGGACGTTGGCAAATGGAAGTTCTACGCAGACGCTGAGTTTCGCGTCTACCACTATGCGAATGCCGCACCGTCGGTGGCGACGGAAGGCACGCAGGGCCAGCTCGTCGCACCCGTGCTGTTGAAGTTCATCGTGGGCTACAGCTTTTGATGCTCGGCCCTGGACCTTTATCTGCGCCAGAGGAGCACACTCGGTGATCACTCAAAATTATCGCGCTCTGTGGTTGACCTTCAGCGTACTCGCGCCATTGTTGTATGCGGAGCGGTCGGTCGCTGCATCCGACGATGTCGGCCAGCCGGCGCCGCCCGTGATCGTCAAGCAACTGGATGGACGTGAGCTCGACCTCGCCGCACTGCGCGGCAAGGTCATTGTGTTGAATTTTTGGGCGACCTGGTGCCCGCCGTGCCGTGCCGAGATGCCGATGCTCGAGGCGTTCTACCGAAAGCACGAGTCGGAAGGTGTGACGGTCATTGGTTTGAGCGCCGACGATCCCCACGAACGCAAGGCGGTAAGCCGGGCAATGCAAGGCATCAGCTACCCGGCGGCTCTGCTGGTCGATGCCAAGACCAACGGTTTCGGTACTCCGAGAGCGTTACCAATCACCTATATCATTGGTCCGGATGGCATCATTCGGGCGAGACTCCTACCCACCAAGAATGGTCTGACCGAGCAGGATCTCGCCAATGCCGTGATACCGCTTCTTCCCCAAGGTGCCGGCTCGATACCACCGCGCCAGTGAACGGTGAAAGGGATGCGATCGACGAGCTGATGACCGCCCGGGCTCGCGGCTGACAGCCACGGAGAATACCGGGCTACAGTTTCACACGGACGAACAGCATGTACGAAGTCGGCCCATCCGAATAAGCCTCATCCAATTGCGAGGGATAACGATAGGCTGTGACCAAGCCGCCGACGCCAATTCGCGCTTGTTCCACACGCGCGAAATCGTAGATATAGCCCAGCGATAGACTGTTGATCGTGAATGTACGTCCGTATAGCGGCTGTCCCGGCAGAAACAGTTCATCTTTGGCGACCCGCTCTGCACGTGCGAAAAAGGTGTGCACGTCGGCGAATACGAGTTCCGACTCGAGAAGCCAGGCGTCGCTGGCAATTCCAGGGTCCGGATCGTTGCGGCCAAAGGCAAAGGTCGTTTGCCATTGGATTCGAGAAACCATGTGATTGTAGCTGGCCGATGCCGTGCTGCGATGTACCGCAACATTGGGCTGCAATTGCTCCGGACTCACGAGGTGCGCGGAACTCACCTGCAGAGCCAGATCCGGCAGCGGGTTGTAGGATAAGCGGGCCGAATATGAATCCAAAGGGCCCAATTCGACGTCATATCGATTCTGGTTCGGCTCACGGCCGTTGAATGCAGATGCGTCGAGCTTGACTTGATTCCAAACATACCCCGCCGTGAGGACTCCGTAGGTGACGTGGGTGGAATCGAGCCAGTGGTGGCTAAGCGGAGCCTCGGGATTATCCATGGCCGAGAAGCGATGCATGTAGGCCGGCGGTCCGAGCGCAGGTTCGCCCGCGATACCTGCGTAACCAAATACTGCACTGTCTGCGGAGAGATTCACGCTATACGCGACTGCCGCTTCCATCAGCAGATTATGCGGATGCTGCCGATCGATCAGCGGGTGCACACCGTCCGCCGTTTCGCCGGTCTGAAACAGCTCGGGGTAGCCGCTTTTCCCCATCAACGGATCGGCGGAGAGCATCAAGCGGACACCGAAGGCGCCATCCGGCAGTTCGCGCCGCCCCATGAACATCAGCAAGCTGTTGGAAAAGGTCTTCGTATCGCCGCGAGGGCCGCCCTGATCGTCGTAAATGAAATTGGCGAGCCCATGCAACATCGTCATCCAAGGATCACTCATGCGATGCAACCCTTCCATCGGGGTCGAGTCCGGCTGCCAACTGGTGCCCGAGGCCTCGCGGGCCATGGGGTAAGGACCGTACATGCCAAGCATCATCATCGGCATCATTTCAGGCGTTGCCATCTCATCCGAGTGGTCGGAATGATCGGTATCGACAGCGCTTTGCCCCGAAGCGTCAGAGTCGGCAATGCAGCCAGCCCCGGGCGGCAGCGCACACAACGCCAGCCCGATCAGTGCTGCCGGTAACCGAATCATAGTTTCCAAGTATTCCAATACGACTTTTCCTGGCGGCAATAATGCTGGCGCCACGGCAGCGGGCGGCAGCGTCCGCCTGCGCCTGAGGATTCCGCCGGTCGCCATCGGCGGGCCGGCCACAGTGGTGGTCGAGGGACAGGATATCGTTTACCTGTTAGGTTATCTGTCTTGAGCCGCACTTCTAGATCACGTTGGGTGTCGAGCGTGAACGGTCTATCCGAGGCCTCCCCATCAATTTGAAGCCGCAAGATTAACCGGATTGGAGCGCGGCGTCTGGCGAGCGTGCGCTTCCCGAGGCGTCTTGCCCGTCCAGCGCTTGAACGCATGCGTGAATGCGCTGACTTCCTGATAGCCAAGCAGCCACGCAATTCGCGATATCGATAGGTCCGGGTCCGATAAATATTGCCTCGCCAGATCGCTTCTCAGGCCTTCAAGAACTTCCGAAAACGTCACGTCCTCCAATGCGAGCCGGCGTGCTGAAGTTCGCTGGCTCAAGCCCAGTCTCGCGGCGATCTCAGACGCGCGCACCTTTCCGTGCGGCAGCAGCGGAACAATTGCGTTCTCCACCGCCGACCGGAACGCGCCTCGGTTCCTCGGTCGATGAGAAAGAGCTTGCTCGCAATTCGCCACCAAAAGCTCGTTAAGGTACGGGTCAGCGCTGCTGACCGTGATGTCCTTAATGCTCCCAGCGAAAGTCAGCTCATCTGCTCTTGCTCCAAAAATTATGTGGCCGCCAACGTATGCGGCGAGTTCGGAGCGGCCCTGGTTGCTGCGGCGATGCGTTAGCCGCGTCCGGCTCGGCACCAGGCGCAGGCCCGTCAACTGCCGGCATAGGCGGATCAGCACCGTCATAAAGAACTCGATCTGATGTCGATCCGAGTGACGGGCAATACCGACATAATCGAACGCGATCCGAATATCCTCTTCCTCGAGATACTTCAGCGACAATCCCTCATTTCCAATCGAGCTGTACCGCGCCGCTCGCTGCAGAGCGTCGCCCAACGTTTCTGAGGAGGCCGCAACATAAAAGAGCACCCCCAACTCTCGAAGATCAGGCAACTGCGCGAGGTGAAAACCGAGAAACTCGTCCCCTAAGGCGCTCGCAACAAGATTTAGGAACTGGATCTGATGGTGGACAGGGAGTCGAGCAGCGCGGTCTTTGATCTGTTGATCGGTCAGCCCAGCTTTCTTCAAAAGCGGTTTCAGCTCAATGCCAGCCCGCCGCGCGTGTGCGTAGGCAAGCCGAGCAATCCACCCTGCGGCAGTCGGGAGCGCGCCGAGGCGATTGGTGTCGACATCATTCACGATCTTCCCGCTCAATGCCTGCGGTTGCGGCTGGCCTGGGGCGACAACGCTTTGGCACATGATAGCAAGACATACATGCCAATTCGCACATATAAAGCCGCCCACCAGATATCTTAGCTCGAGGCGGTACCTCGAGCTTGCCAATACGCCGGGCGTCAGAGTCCTACGCCCGCACTCCAGGCCACCTATCATGCCAACGAAGCGTAAAGTAGTTGCGGTAATCGATGATAACCTCAGTATCCTCGGCGCCATGAGCCGTTTGCTGTCCGCATTCGGATACGACACAGAACTCTATGCTTCGGCTAAAGAGTTCCTTGACGCTGCGTTGAACACTGAAGCGATCTGCCTCATTGTCGATATTGAACTTGGCGGCGTAGGATTTGCGCAGTACCTTGCAAACGCGGGCTTCACAACTCCCATCATATTCATGGCTGCGGATGATAATGAATCGGTCAAAAAGCGGGCCATGGAGATCGGCTGCGTCGCCTATTTAACTAAGCCATTTACCGCGAACGTCCTGATCGACGCGTTGGTGAATTTATCTCCCCGTAGCGCCGTTAGAATTCCGCGGAGTAGAAGCTAAGTCGATTGCGGGAGCATGACAGCCTCAGATTCCCCGGCCGTTTGAGTTCTTCATCAACGTAGCGAGGTTAACAACCTACGCCACCTTCCACGCGATGCAATTACCGCTTGCGCACATAGGACTTTAGTCCAACATACAGGCATCGAGTCTAAAGCGGTATCGGTAAGGCGAAGCGAGTGGCACTCGTTGTTTTTCTGAGAGGGGTCAACGTCGGGGGCCACAGGACCTTCCGACCGACCAGACTGGCCGAACAACTGAAGCACGTCGGCGCCGTCAACATTGGCGCGGCGGGCACGCTCGTGATTCGGAACCCAGTGACCCAGGCGGAGGTACGTGCCGAAGTGGAACGCAAACTTCCGTTTGACGCCGAGATCGTTGTTTGCCGGGGCCACGAAATTGCGAAGTTAGTGACTAAGAATTATTTTGCGGATCAGCCGGTGCAACCAGATGTTGTCCGCTTCGTGAGTGTGCTGTCCGGGCGCCCTCGTTCAGCGCCGCCAACGCCCTTGAGCTTCCATTCCGACGGCCAATGGCTGCTGAAAATCCTCGCGCGACAGAACCGATTCGTCCTCGGGATGTACAGGCGCCACATGAAGGTCATCGGCTACCTCGGTGCGCTGGATCGGCTCTACGGTGTCCCAGTGACCACGCGCAACTGGAATACTATCGTGGCGATTGCCAAGGTGCTCCAATACGACGTGGCCTGACTAATCGGCAATCGCGCTGGCCGAGCCTCCGACTGCAGAAAATGCGATTCCGCAAAGCGGCCGTTCCCCGCCGTCGGTCTGGCGCCGGCACCGGCTTGCTACGAGTACGACGACAGCGGGTCTCCTGCCCGCAAATGCCGCTGACGCATCGAAGTATCGAGGGACGACGTTACTGATGGGTCTCGATCGCCGGTGCGACCCCCCCCCGCGTTCAGGTTACGGGTCCTGGTGCCTTGAACGCGAAGGCAAAGAATGCGGCGACGCCGAGGAACGCGAAGGCCACGAGATAGTTCCACGCGAGCCTCTCTTTGAGAAAGAGAATCGCGAACATGATAAAGACCGAGATAGTGATCATCTCCTGGATGATCTTGAGTTGAAATCCTGAGAACTGGACAAAGCCAAGGCGATTGGCGGGCACGGCCAAACAATACTCGAGCAATGCAATACACCACGAGATCAGAATGGCTTTCCAGAGAGGCCAGTCATGGCCGTACTTCAGATGTCCATACCATGCGAAGGTCATGAAAATGTTCGACAAACATAGAAGGAGAATGGTGCTCATAAGTGGCTGTTCGCAAGTCGGGCGATTGTGTTTGCGGGCTCAGCTGACACGTGCAGCCGGGACTAACTGAACATAGGTGGCGCTGGCGAGGGCTGTCGACCCAGGGACCGCTCCACTCCACAGAGTACAGCTCGCCGGCTCGATTTCAGCACAATGGGAAACCGCATGCCAGACCGCCGGCGCCTTCATACGGCCTCGAAGCCGCTCTCGGCGCTACCCGCCGGCATCCCTGGGAGCGCCATTTTCGCGGTGCAAGCTGTTCCAGACGGCGATGTCCCAGGCGTTGTGGATGCCGGCGATCATCAGCAGCACGAAGGCGGCGGCGACGGCATACATGCTGCGGGCCGGCCAGCGCCAGATGAAAAATGCGACTGCCAGCAAGGAGCCGTAGGCAATGCCCGGCAGAACCGAGTGCCAGAGCCAATCCTCGAGCACGGGCACGTAGGTGATCACTCGGCGCATGCTCGCGGTGATCAGGCCGATGTACATCAGGCCGGCGATGCCGGCGAGGCCACATCCCAAGCTCACGCTGAGCACGGTGTGGTGGGGCATGCTCAAAAAGGCGGCGGCGCCCAGCACGGCCGCAAAGTGCACGATGGTGGGGGTGATGTAGATGCGCAATCCGTTCGGGTTGACGCGACGGGCCTCGGCTGCCAGGGTGATGACTATGAACGTCAGGCCGGTGAGGCCGGCGGCCGATGAACCGGCGATCACGTAGAAATTGTCCCAGCCCGACAGAATTGACGAATCCATTGCGCTAGGAGCCTGTCTGAGTAATCCGCGTGAGCCGCGTTGGCCGGGAGACGGAGCGGATGCAAGGCGCGCGGCGCAGGCCGTGGCGGGCACCACGGCCAAGACGCGCAACGCCGCAGACGCACGTCTCCTGGCCAACCCTTCGGGACCGGGCAGATTTCTCTTCATCCGTCGTTGTCGCCTCCTTATTGGGCGTTGACCCAACTGCGTCGGCTCCGCCTCGGCTGAAGCGAAATCTGCCACGGTCGCGGCCACGGGGATTACTCAGACAGGCTCCTAGGCCGATCTCGCGGCCTTGCTCCAGGCAGCGCCGCCGCGCATCAGCGCGAGCGCGAGCGCGGCGGAGGCGATCATCAAGAACAGGCTCACCGCATTCAGCACTGGGCTCGCGCCTTCGCGCATTCGGCCGTACATCATCACGGTCAAGGGAGCATCCGCGCCGACCAGCATCAGCGTGGTGTTGAAGTCGGCGAAGGACATCAGGAAGGAAATCGCCGCCGAACCGAGCAGCGCCGGCCGCAGATACGGCAGCAGGATGGTGCGCAACACCGCTGCTTTGGATGCGCCCAAGTTCAATGCCGCTTCCTCCAGCGTGCGATCGAAGCGGCGCAGGCGCGCGCTGATGGTCAGCGTCGCGATGGTCGCGATGAACGAGAACTGGCCGAGCACGACCAGCGGCAATCCGGGGCGCAGGAAGTCCCACTCGACTCCGAACGCATCTTCCGCGAATTCCGCGACGCGGCTCGCGAAGGCAAGAATCGAAATGCCGAGAATGACGCCGGGAATTACCAATGGCGCGAGCATCAGTATCGAGAGGGCCTGTTTGCCCACAAAACGGCCTCGCTCGATGAGGAAGGCGTTGCAGGTACCGAGTCCGACCGACAGCAGCGTGACCCACGCGGCGACGACGCAGCCGGTCCAGAGGCTCCCCAGCAATTCGCCGTCGCCGAACAGTCCGACCCGCCCGTGCGCCGGATTGCCGAGGAACCAATCGAGGGTGAAGCCGCGCCACGGCGGGGCGGGGTAGGGCGCATCGTTGAAGGCGAATACAGCGACGACTATCAGCGGCAGAAACAGGAACGCCAGGAATGCGCACGCATACAGCACCGTCGCGGCGTGCAGCCATTTCGGGCGCGGCAGCGAGGGAATCATGTCCGCCGCATCACGTCGCCGAACCGCTGACCGGCGATCTTGAGTCCCAGCATGACCATCGCGGTCGAGAGCGCGAGCAGCAGAAAGCCGAACGCGGCACCCTGTTCCCAGTTGAAGCGGGTGATGAACTGGGTGTAGATCTGCTCGGTGAACCACTGCGAGTTCTTGCCGCCGAGCAGGGTGGGCGTGAGGTAGTTGCCGAGGGTAAGCATGAACACGACGATGCAGCCGGCCGTGATCCCGGGCGCCGCGTGCGGTATCACGATGGTGCGCAAAACGGCAAAGCCGCCGGCGCCAAGATCGTACGCCGCCTCGATCAGGGCATTGTCCAAACTCTCCAAACTCGAGATGAGCGGAATCACCATGAACAGCATCGAGGTGTATACCAAGCCCACCAGGATGGTCGCGTCGTGATAGAGAAGTTCGACCGGCACCGCGGTGATGCCCAGCTTCACCAGGAGCGACGGCAGTACCCCCGACTCGCGCAGCAGAATCATCCAACCGAGCGTGCGTACTGTCTCGCTCACCCAAAATGGAGTCAAGCACAGGATGAACAGCAGCCCGCTCGTCCGCCGCTGAACGAGCTTCGCGATGATCCAGGCGATGGGGAAAGCCAACAGCAGCGTGAGCAAGGTGGCGATGACCGACATCACCGCTGTCCGCAGGAACACATGCCAGTACAGCGGCTCGAGGAAAAAGGTCTTGTACTGGGCAAGGCTAGCGACGTAGTGGCGCGGCCCAACGCGCTCGCGGAAGGAGAGCACCGCGAGGTCGATGTGCGGCAATACGATCAGAGCTCCGAGCCAGAGCATGGCCGGCGCCAGCAGCAAGGAAAGTCCCAGCCGCACCTGCCACCGGGGTCCGAGAGCCGCGCTAGCCATCCTGGCCCGCCCCTCCGGCGCGCGCCGGAAAGCAGACGGCGCGCTCGGGATCGAAACTGAACAGCACCTTCTCCTGCGGCTTCAGGTCGGAGAATTGACCGGTCTGCGGCAGGGCGATGCGGAACTCGCGCCGAGTACGCTGCTCCTTGAGCAGCACCGCAGAATTAGCGCCGTCGAACAGCAGACTCTGCACTTCGCCCTCGTGCCGGGGCTGGTCCGCGGGCAGTTCCGCCGCGACTCGCCCGAGGCTCGCCACTTCCGGCCGCACGAATCCCTCCACCGCGTCGCCGGCGGCGAGCGCGCCCTGCTTCAGCGCGCGAATCGCCCACCCGTCCTTGGTCGTCAATTCCACCGTCGCGCCATGCACGCCCGTGACGCGGCCGACGATGCGGTTGTTCGCTCCGACGAAGCTCGCGACAAAGGGCGTCTGTGGGCGGTAGTACAGATCCTGCGGGGTGCCGAGCTGCTCGAAGCGTCCATGGCTCATGACGCCCACGTGATCCGACAGCACCAGCGCCTCGGACTGGTCGTGCGTGATGTAGACGAAGGTTGTGCCGAAGGCGGCCTGCAGCTGCTTGAGCTCGATTTTCATGCGCTCGCGCAGCTTCAGATCGAGGGCGCCCAGAGGCTCATCGAGCAACAGCAGCGTGGGCTCGAGCACCAGGCTGCGGGCAATGGCGACGCGCTGGCGCTGGCCGCCGGACAGTTCGTCGACCCGCTTTGCGGCGGCCCCGCCCAATCCGACCCGTTCCAGCATGGTCTCGCTTCGCTGCATGCGCCGCGCGCGGTCTACGCCGCGCCGCGCCAATCCGTAGGCGACGTTCTCGCCGACCGACATCATGGGAAACAAGGCGAGCTGTTGAAACACCATGTTCACCGGGCGGCGATTGGGCGCGACGCCCCGCATGCTTGTGCCGCCGATGGCGATGTCGCCGCCATCCGGGGCGATGAACCCGGCGATCATTCGCAGCAGCGTGGTCTTGCCGCATCCGGAGGGTCCGAGGATGGAGAAAAAACTGCCGTGCGCGACGCTGAACGAGAGCGAATCGACCGCGATGTGCTCGCCGAAGCGCTTGACGACCGTATCCGCGATCAGGTCCGCAACGCTCAAAAGTCTGTCTCGATCAATTGGCGGCCTTGATGCGGTCCATCACCCGACCTTCGATTTCTTCCAATCCGGGCGGAATCGCAGGATACCAGTGTATGTTCTTCAGAGCGCTTTCCGGAAACGTCGCCGTGAACTGCGCTTTCAGGCGCGGGTCGACGAATGGAGCGGTGCCCTTCGCAGCGGAAAAATTGCCGACCGATTTGATGACGCGGGCGGCATTCTCGGGGCGCATTGCAAAATTGATCCAGGCGTACGCCGCGGCCTCGTTGCGGCCGCGCGCGGGCAGCGCAAAGGTGTCGAGCCAGCCGAGCGCGCCGGAGCGCGGCACGATGTATTGGATGTCCGGACTCTCGCGATTGAGGGTCCATCCGCCGGTGTCCCACATCATGGCAGCCCACACTTCACCGGACCGGAAGCCGTTCAGCAGCTGATCCTTGTTGTCGAAGAAGAACTTGAAGTTCGGCTTGCATGCGATGAGGGTCGCGCCCACCTGATCCATGAGCGCGCTGTAAGCCTTGGGATCCCCGTACAGAGCGAACGGGTCCTTGCCCGCGGCGAACGCAAACGCCATCAGCGTCGGGCGCCTGAGACGAATCGACGTCTTGCCCTTCAGATCGGGCCTGCACAGATCGCCATAATCGGTCACTGTCGTATGCTTGGTGTTCACCACCAGCCCGTCGGTGCCCCATAGATACGGCAAACCGTACAACCTGCCGTCCAGAGTGGCGTTGCGCTTCACGATGTCGAGCAGTGCCGGCTGGAACTCATCGATCCTCACCTTGCTGAGATCGATGGGCTTGTAGATGCCGAATTCACGCTGCATCGAGATGATTCGATCCTGCGACGGCTGGGCGAGATCGTAGCCGGCACCGCCCGTCGCCCGCAGCTTCGAGATCATCTCCTCGTTGTTCGAGAGAGTTACTTCGACCTCGATTCCGGTCTCGGCCTTGAACGCGGCGACGAGGTGGACAGGTACGTAATCGGCCCACGAGATAATGCGCAGCTTTTGAGCGTCGGCGTGAGCTTGGCCCGCCCACCCGAGAGCGAGCACGATCCAGGCCAACAAAAATGGTCTCATCGATTCCCCTAGGCCGGCGCGAGATCCGCAAGTAGGTTAGCACAACGGGCCGCGCGCGCGGCAGGGCGGAAAATGGGCGCGCGAGTCGAACTCAAGTGTGATTTGATAGCGTCGGCCGACCATGACAGGGGGAGTGATGAACAGGCGTGTGTGTTTGACCGCGGTCTTGATCTGGGGTGTTGCCGGCGCCGTGGCGGCGGCGGCCGCCGAAGCATCTGCGGCTGCGCCCGCACCCGCAGCGGTGGAAGCGCCGGCAGCGTCCAGCGCCGCTCGGGCGCAGGCGCGGGAGATATTCGCACACATCGTCGGCATCGAGAGCTCCGTGGGCAAGGGACAGGTGCCGGCCGTCGCCGACTACCTGGCCAAGCGCTTCGCGGCGGGTGGGTTCCCCGCCGCCGACATTCATGTTCTTCCGCTGGGCGAAACGGCATCGCTGGTGGTTCGCTACCGCGGCAACGGCAGCGGCGGCCGGCCGATCGCGCTCATTGCTCACATGGACGTGGTGACGGCCAAGCGCGAGGACTGGCAGCGCGATCCGTACATTCTGACCGAGGAAAGCGGCTTTTTCTTCGGACGCGGCACTTCCGACGTAAAGCAGGAAGTGGCGCTGCTCACGACCACCTTTCTCACCATGAAGGCGCAGGGCTACGTACCGGCGCGCGATCTGATCATCGCTTTCAGCGGCGATGAGGAGACCGCGCAGGCGACCGCAAGGGATCTGGTTACCACGCACCGGGATCTGGTCGACGCGGAGTTTGCGCTGAATGGCGACGGCGGGGGCGGCGTGCTCAGCGAGGATACCGGCAAGCCGCAGCTGTTCTACGTGCAGGGCGCGGAGAAGAGTTCGGCGGAGTTCCTGCTGACTACGCACAATGCCGGCGGCCACAGCTCGACGCCGCGGGCCGACAATGCGATCTATGAGCTTGCCGATGCGCTGAAGTCGGTGCAGCACACCGAATTCCCGGTGATGTGGAACGACTGGACGCTCGGCGATTTCAAGGCTGCGGGAGCCGTCACGCCTGGAGCGCTCGGCGCGGCCATGAGGCGCTTTGCAGCCAATCCCCACGATGCGGGCGCGGCGGCCGAGATCTCGAAAAATCCGGCGTTCGTCGGCCGCATCCGCACCACCTGCGTGGCGACCATGCTCACCGGCGGCCATGCGGAGAACGCGCTGCCCCAATCGGCGACCGCCACGATCAATTGCCGGATTTTCCCCGGCACCTCTGCGGCGGAGGTGCAAAGGACCCTGCAGCACCGCGTCGGCCCCAACGTCGAAGTGAAGCAGGGCTATGAGGCGCTGGTGTCGGACGCCTCGCCGATGCGCGCGGACGTGATGAACGCAGTGGCCCGTGCCATCGCCGCCGCGGATCCCGGTGCGCGCATCGTGCCCACGCAGGCCTCTTATGCAACCGACGGCGCGGTTTACCGCAATGCCGGCATTCCGACCTACGGTGTGGGCGGCGTGTTCATCAAGGACAGCGAGGATTTCTCGCACGGGCTCAACGAGCGCATCCGCGTCGATGCATTCTACGACGCGCTGACTTACTGGTCGGTGCTGATCAAAACCCTGGCGGGCGGTTCCTGAACGGGCCTGCCGCCGGGGCGCGCGCTGCAGACCCTAGGGCTGCCGATGCACGGGGTCGATCCAATAGACTTCCTCGACCCGCTCGGCCGCTTCGATGGTGAGATTGACCACCACCGACTCGTTGTCGCTGCGCACCAGGACGCATTCGAGCGGCGCGTCGGGCAGCGCATTGATTTCCTGGTGCGGCACGTAGGGGGGCACGAAGATGAAATCGCCGGCGGCTGCCTCGGCCATGAACTCGAGCCGCTCGCCCCAGCGCATGCGAGCCGCGCCGCGCACCACGTAGATCACGCTCTCCAGCGCACCGTGGTGGTGTGCCCCGGTCTTGGCGTTCGGGTGAATGAGCACCGTGCCGGCCCAGAGCTTCTTCGAGCCCACCCGACGGTGATCGATCGCCGCGGCGCGCAGCATGCCGGGCGTCTGGGCCGTGCGGCTATCGAGCTGACCGCTCTTGATGACCCGGACCCCTTCGGTGCGCCAGTCGCGCCGCGCCGATTTTCTCATCGCCGGCGGGCGGACTAGAACGAATAGCCGGCCGCGATCACCAGCACCTGCGGACCGAAGCTTAAGTTCGTCGTGCGCACCACGCCGCCGGTATAGGCGGCGAGGCTGGTCTTGACCTGCGCCGCGGAATACGAGCCATAAACGCTCCAATGTCCGGAAACGTGGTAGCTGACTCCTACCGTGCCCGCCACTCCCAGCGACGCGGTCGTCTCCAGCTTCGTCGGACCGCCGCTGATCGCATTACCCTGCGCCGTCGAGTTGCGGTCGTAGAAAGTGGTGTAATTGACTCCCACCCCGATGTAGGGGCGCAGCCGCGAGTTCTCGCTCATGAACTTGTACTCGACGAACATGGTGGGAGCGATCCAGCGGGAAGTCGCGACCACCTGTCCATTGTACGGCACCGAGCCCAGCTCCTGCGGACCCGAGCCTTTGATCTTGACGAGCGGCGGGTAGCCCAAGGCGAACTCGACGTCGAAGCGCGAGGACAGGCGGCGCACGTAGGCCATGTACAGGGTCTCGAGGTTCTCGGCCTTGAAGTTGACGCCGGGCGGCACATACGGCCCCGCGAGGTCATCCGCGCTCGTGTGATAGAACACCGTTTCCGAGCCGAGTCTGACGTTGTTGCTGGGCACGTCGTCGGCCAGGGCCGACGCGCAGCTGAGCATCATGCTCGCGCCAGCCAAGGCGATACGCAGCGCGCTGAATTTCATTAGATGCATCATTGGCCCGTCTCCCTAAAATTGGCTGAAGAATGCGCGGGCGGCCGCAGTGCAGAACGGCGCGACGGCGGTGTGGTAGCCCTGCACGATCAGCGCCTGTGCGGCTGCGGCGGAGAGCCCGCCGCCGGCCGGCGTTTGGTAGTACGCAAACAGCTCTGCTTGACTGGTCTGAAAGCCGGTTTGCACGGCCGCGAACGGAGGGGCGGGGGTGGCATTGACGTCCAGCACCGTCACCGCACCGGGCGGCAAGGCGCTCCAGAATGCGGCCATGGTCTCGGTGTTCACGCTGAAGAACACGGTGGGATCCAGATCGCCGCCGCACAGCAGAGTGGGCACGGTCGGTGCCCAAGCGCCGTTGCGCATGTCATTCACATAGAAGTCCTGACGCAATCCAAACGTCGGCTTGACCTTGGCGAGCGGCACACCCGCCGTCGGGGGCGTCGTTGTAGCGCCATCCGGGTTGGTCGCCGCGTCCAAGGCATAGCCCACGCGATAGTCATTGTTGATGAGATAAGAGTTGCCGAAGCCCAATTGGAACAGCGGTGTCTGCGAACTGAGCGGTAGGGCGGGCGTGGGAGGCACCCCCAGGAGCGCGGTCAACGCCGGCTCGCCCGGGACAACCGGCGTGGTCTTGTCGAACAGCGCGGTTTCCGGCAGCAGCCCCTCGGCAATAATCGTATCAATGGGAGTGTCGCTCGGCAGCAGCGTTTCAGCGTTCGGGTAGAACGTCGAGAAAATTGGATTCGTGGTGCTGTCGATGTTGCTGTAGGAATGCTGGTAGCTGTTGGCCAGGAGCGGTGCGAATACCGTCGAACCCAAGTTCACGCTGCCAAAGAAGACTGCATCGCCAAAGGCTTCCAGCGCATACGGGCCCGACATCGGCGCCGCGGCGGTCACTTTGTCGCCGGCGGCTTCGAGCGCGCGCAAGGTCGCCATGGCGACATAGCCACCCTCGTCATATCCGGTGACGAACAGCTGTCCGTTATCGCTGGTGGCCGACATGAGGTTGGGCAGCGCGGTGCGCGCAGCCGTCAGTATGTTCATCATCTCGCCCGATTGCTGGACCGCATCGATGTACGGGTGGTACCCCAAAGTGGAAATGTCGTAGCCGGCGTAGTTCGGCGCGACGACGATGTAGCCCTGCGCGGCGAACATCGCCGCAATCAGCGCGCCTTCGGTGTTCGATGGATTCGTGATGTCGGCAATGTTGAACGCCTTGTTGGTTTGGGTGCCGTGCGCATACGCGACGACCGGTCGCAGACCCGAGCAGGCGGGCGCGGCACCGGTCGGCACCATCAGCGCGCCCGAAGACTCGCTGGTCTCACCGGCGCCGCCGACGGTCCAGAATTTGAGATAGTAGAAATCCACGCCGCACGTGGGATTGCCCGTGAGTTGCAGCAGCTGCTCGCCGGCTGTTCCCGTGGCGGCGATCTGTGCTTGCAAGGTCGCCGCATTCAACGAGGCGATGCGCAGCGGAGGATTCACCGACAGCGTGCCGGGAGCAGTGGAAGTGCTGACCGTGGCAGTCTGTGAACTCTGTGAATTGGAGCTGCCGCAGGCGACCAATAGGGCCGCAGCCGACGTAACCGCCAGCGACTTGAGAAAATTGAGCATGCTATCTCCGTATCATGAAAGCGCGAAGGGAAACCGCGCCTTCATGCAGTTGTGCTTATCGCGTGAGCCCCAGCCCGTTAGGTTCGGAGTTTACCCCTCGCATACCGAGGGGGCATTACGTAGAAACCACTGCGGTAGCGCCGCTCGGGCGATCCGCGAGCCACGCGTGAACCTGGCTGACGATGGCGAGTGCGATCGCCTCCGGGGTCACCGCGCCGATGTCGATACCGACCGGACCGTGCAAACGAGTTCGCAGGCCGTCGGCCATGGCGCCCAGCTCCTGCGCAATCCGTTGGCGGCGCGCCGCCGGACCGAGCAGGCCCACGTAGGCCGGCGCGCCGGCGGCGCTCAGCTCGCGCAAATACGCCACATCGGACGGCAGGTGATGGCTCATCACGACGGCGGCATGGCATGCGTCGAGATCGATCGTCGTGCGCAGCGAACCCGCATCGGCGAGGATCACATTCGCTCCCGGAAATCGGCGCACATCCGCGTAGGCGGGGCGGTGATCGACGACGGAGACGCGCCATCCCAAGGCGAGAGCCGCGTTCACCACGGGCTGGGCATCCGGGCCGGCTCCGCAGATCAGCAGATGGGGCGGGGGGGCGAGGTACTGTATGAAGGCGCGCATGCGCTTGCCGCCGCGGTCGCGGACCCACTCGCGCGAGCAGGCTTCGGCCAGCGACTGCTCGGCCACTGCGTCGAGGTCGCCCGGCAGCGATCCGGCGGCATAGGTGCCGAGCGGCAGCTCGCTCGATTCGTGTACGGCGACCAGCACCGCGGGCACACCGTTGCGCACGCTGCGCCCCGCGGCGGCAAGCGCGGCGGCGGCCGGTCCGGAGGCGTTCGCCGGCTCGAGCAGGACACGCATTGCACCTTCGCATCCGGCGCCGATGCCGAACAAAATGTCGTCGGGTCCGCGCATATCGTATTCGATGGCGCGCGCCGTTCCGCCCGCCATCACCTGCTGCGCATGCAGCTTCAGATCCGCCTCCAGGCAGCCGCCGCTGAGCAGGCCGAGGTAGCTGCCGTCGGCCATGATCAGCATCCGCGCGCCGGGCTTGCGGTAGGTGGATCCGGCCGTCGCGACCACGGTGGCGAGCACCCGCTCCATCGGCTCCGGCGGTGCACGCTCCAGCAATTGCTCGAGGCTGGTGTCCAGGCGGACATCGATCCGGCTCATCTTTGCATCTGTCGCATTGTCGCAACCTGGCCGTCAAAAAAGGCCCTTTTCGGCGTACATCGGAGCTTGTCCTATTGGACTGTGCGCCGCATAGCAGCGGCCCCCATGGAACATGCAACATACTCTAATTTGACCTTTACGAACTGAAGAATTATGTCGCATGGAATCGTGCTGGACGGCATCCGAGTGCTGCTGCGTCGGCCTCCAGTGGTGCTCGGCGTATGCGCACTGCTGTGCGCGCTATTGCTGATCCTTCACGTTCTCAGTCATCGCGGTTGGCAGAAGCGCGCGGCGGAGCTGCAGCGCGAAAATTTGACGCTGCAATTGCGGCAGCTCGCTCTCGGCATCAACCAGGAGTCGGACGGACTGGCGACGGCCGCGAGCGAATTGGCGGAGTCGCAGGGCGTCGTCGATCTCGTACAGGATGGAACGGCTTCCTCGCCCCCCCGTTTTGACACCCGCGGCGTGGCGCCGCCGGACTTGAGTTCCCTGCTCATCGCGACCGCGACGGCGTCGATCCGATTCAGCGGCGCGGTCCTCGATCATCAGCTGGTCGAGCGGGCACCCGACCCCGCTATGATGCGGTATCTCGAATCGGCCATCGCCGCGCAGACGTCCTCGGTCACGGAGACCCCCAATGGCGCCTCCGTGGGATTCTCCAACGACCAATTCGTCATCGCTCGACCCATCATCCCGCGCGGCTCAACCTCGCCATTGGGCTGGGTGGTCGCCACTCGAGCGGTTTCGCCCGCCATGTTGGCGCGGCTGGCCGGATCGGTGGGCGGTTCGCTGGTGGGGCAACCCTTTCGACGGCTCGATCCCGCCGGCGCGTCGAGCGATGTGCGGACCTGGATGGCCACCCGCTCCGCTCACGCCTCGAGTATCAGTACCCGAGTGTCGGGCGATCGGGCAGGCTACGCCGTGCTGCACGATGAGTCCGGGCGCGCCGCCTGGGTGTTTCGCGTGACACCCGGCACTGCGGCAGCCGCAGGAGCGGTGGATCCGGCGGCGGCGGATGATTGGTGGCGATCCAACTCCGAAGTCACGCTTGGGCTCGCCGGCTTCGTGGCGCTGCTGGCCGCCGCGGTTGCCGCCATGGTGATCATTGCGCTGAAGCGCTACTTCCGCCATCGACGTTCGGTGGATTTACGCTACAAAGCCATCATCGACCAGACCCATGACGGGATCGTCATCGTCGATTCCTCGAGTCAGCGGATTCAGTACTGCAATCCCGCCTTCCTCGCGCGCATCGGCTATACGACCGCCGAGGCGCAAGGCCTCGCGCTGTCCGAGGTGTTCGTCGATGCGAACGCGCCGCCGGCGGGCGTGCTCGCGCGGCTGAAGGATGCGGACGCGCAATTGCCGCTCAACCTGCAGCTGCACTGCAAGAGCGGCGCTCTCTTCGATGTCGAGGTGCGGTGCAATCGGCTCGATGAGGACGGAGGCGACGGCTTGGCCTACGTCACGCACGATGTATCGGTCCGCCGCAAGGCGGAGCAGCAGCTCATCGACAATCAGCAGCGGCTCGATCGAATGGCGCACCACGATCAATTGACGGGTCTGCCCAATAGGCACTACCTGACGGCTTTTTTGCCGGAGGCAATCGCCGAGGCGCGGGCAGCCGGTACGATGCTCGGCGTGGTGTTCCTCGACCTCGACCGCTTCAAGCACATCAACGACACGCGCGGACATGAGACGGGAGATAAGCTGCTGCAGGAAGTGGCCCGCAGGCTTCGCGGATGCGTGCGCGACTCCGATGTCGTCATTCGAATGGGCGGGGATGAGTTCGTGGTTGTGTTCCGCCAGGTGAAGTCGTACGACGAGGTGACGCAAGGCGCAGACCGCATCATCGAGACCCTCAACAAGCCGATCGTCATTGACCAGCACCCGCTGCAAACCACCGGCAGCGTCGGGGTCAGCCTGTTCCCCAGAGACGGCGACAACATGGGCGAGCTGCTCAAGCACTCCGACACGGCCATGTATCAAGCGAAGGACCGCGGCCGGAATAACGTGCAAATGTTCAGCCAGATCATGAATCGCAAGCTCAAGCACCGGGTCGCCATGGAAGCCGCTCTGCGTGAAGCGTTGCGGCTGAAACAGCTGGACGTGCACTATCAGCCGTTCGTCAATCTGATCACGCGCAAGGTGATCGGTCTCGAGGCCCTCATCCGCTGGCGTCATCCCGTGCACGGCATGATTCCCGCCGATCAGTTCATCCCAGTTGCGGAAGAGACCGGGCTGATCGTGCCCATGGGCAACTTCGTCCTACACCGGACGCTGCAGACCATGAGCGCCTGGCAAAGGGCGGGCGTGGCGCTGGTGCCGATTTCTCTGAACGTGGCCCCCGCCCAGCTGCAGCGCGGCGAATTACAGTCGACGATCTGCACGCTGCTCAAGTCGCATGCGCTGCGTCCCGAACTATTGCAGCTCGAAATGACGGAGCGGGCCGTATTCGACAGCAGTCAAGCAAAAGCAGGGGAGCATAGCCAGGACACGATGGCGCGTCTGCGCGATCTCGGCATCAAGATCGCCATCGATGATTTTGGAACCGGCTATTCGAGCCTGAGTTATCTGAAAAACTGGCGGGTCGATGCGCTGAAAATCGACCGCAGCTTCGTCCGGGACTTGGTGACGGATTCGAGCGACTCGGCGATCGTGAGCGCCATCATCGCCATCGCCCGGCATCTGCAGATCCAAGTGATCGCCGAGGGCATCGAGGGCTACCAGCAGGTCGAGATTTTGCGAAAATTGGGCTGTACGGTCGGCCAAGGCTTTCTATTCGCCCGACCGATGCCGGCCGATCAGTGCTTGGCGCTGCTGACGAACGATGCCCCGGGGCGCGGCGAAGACGAAGACCTGTTGGCGCTGTTCGCCTCGGGACGCGCTTGACCGGCTGCGCTCGCGCCCGGCGATGACGCAGCGCACCTCGACCGATCACTGATAACATTGGAAGGATGCAGCAGACGCCGCTCAGCGAGCCACCGACCTCCGAATCGCCCCGGGTGCTGCTGCCGGGGTGGGAGTTCGCCAACAGCTATGCCGCGTTGCCGGCGCATTTCTTCGCGCGCCTCGATCCTGCGCCGGTCGCACACCCTCGACTGATCAAATTCAATCAGGCGCTGGCCTCAGAGCTCGGTCTCGACACCGAGGGTCTGGATGCGCATACGTTGGCGGCGGTGTTTTCCGGCAACCTGATACCGCGGGGCGCCGAGCCGCTCGCCATGGCCTACGCCGGGCATCAATTCGGCCAGTTCGTTCCGCAGCTCGGCGACGGGCGCGCGATTCTGTTGGGCGAGGTGAATGACCGCTTCGGGCTTCGCCGCGATATCCAACTCAAGGGCGCCGGACGGACCCCCTACTCGCGCAGCGGCGACGGCCGGGCGGCCTTAGGACCGGTGCTGCGCGAATATCTGGTGAGTGAAGCCATGCACGCAATGGGAATTGCGGGCACCCGGGCATTGGCGGCCGTTGCAACCGGCGAGGTCGTCTTCCGGGAGCAGCGGCTGCCGGGCGCGATCTTGACGCGGGTCGCCGCGAGCCACATCAGAGTGGGCACCTTTCAGTATTTCGCGGCGAGGGGAGACCTCGAGGCGGTCAAACGCCTCGCCGATTACGTGATCGCGCGCCATTACCCCGAGCTCGAGTCGCTCGAGCATCGCTATCTGCAGCTTTTGCAGGCCGTCAGCGCGCGCCAGGCCCAGCTCGTCGCGAGCTGGATGCACGTCGGATTCATCCACGGAGTGATGAACACGGACAACATGACGATTGCAGGGGAGACCATCGATTTTGGACCCTGCGCCTTCATGGATGCCTACGATCCCGCCACGGTGTTCAGCTCCATCGACGGCATGGGCCGCTATGCCTATGCAAATCAGCCGCCGGCGGCGCAATGGAATCTGGCGCGATTCGCCGAGACCCTGCTGCCGTTGATCGATGCGGACGGCGGCCGCGCGGTCGAGGTGGCCACCGAAGTGATCGCGGCGTTTTCGCAGCAATTCGACCGGTACTGGCTCGCTGGCATGCGCGCCAAGCTGGGGCTGTTCACGGACAAATCCGGCGACCTCGAGCTCGTCCGCAGCTGGCTCGAACTTCTGCACCGCAATCAATGCGACTACACGCTGAGCTTTCGGCGGCTTTGCGACGCTGCGCATGCGGACGCAGAAGCCGCGCTGCGTAATTCGTTTGCGCGCCCGGTTGAATACGATGAATGGGCGGCAGCATGGCGTTCGCGCCTGGCGCGCGAGCCCCAGTCGGCGGATGAGCGAGCCGCTGCGATGCGGCGGGTCAATCCAGCCTTCATTCCTCGCAATCATCGCATCGAGCGGGTCATCGCCGCGGCAGTCGAGCGCGAGGACTTCGCGCCCTTCGAGGAAATGCTGCTGGTGCTTTCGCAGCCGTATGAGGATCAACCGGCCTTCGAGCCCTATGCAGCCCCGCCGCAGCCCGAAGAGCGGGTGCTGCAGACGTTTTGCGGAACCTAAATGATGAACGAGGACATCCTGGAGCGGATCGAAACGAAGATTGCGTATCTGGAGCGCGCGAACGCCGAGCTGAGCGAGGTGGTATTTCGTCAGCAGCGCGAGATTCAGGCGCTCGCGCAAACTCTCGAGGCGCAGATGAAATTGCTCGCGGAGCGGACGCAGACGCCTGCCGCGGCCGAGGAACGTCCGCCGCACTATTGATCATGCCTGGGACCTCCGACATTCTTTCGGTGCCGCTGTGGCAGGATCAGATCGCGGCGCCGCAGCTGGCGGAATATCCGCTGCCCGCCGCAGTGGATGTGCTCATCGTGGGTGCGGGTTATACAGGACTGTCGGCGGCTCGCGAGACCGCGGCGGCAGGGCGTACCACGCTGGTGCTCGATGCCGCCGCCGTGGGCGCCGGCTGCTCCGGCCGCAACGGCGGCCAGGTCGCCTACAGCATCAAGCCGTCGCTCGAGAAACTGAGCTCGCGCTACGGCGGGGAGCGTGCCCTGGCGATCTGCCGGGAGGGTCGCGAAGCGGTCGCGTACCTGCGTTCGCTTGCGACGCGCGAAGGCGTGGATTGCGATTGGCGCGAGCGCGGGTGCTTTTATGGCGCGCATACCCCGCGGCACTTCAAGGCCATGGCGCGAGAGGCGCGCGCACAGCATCCGGGCCTGGAGCAGCGCATTACGGTCGTACCGCCGGCCGAACAGCGGCAGGAGATCGCGAGCGATTACTATCACGGCGGCTGCGTGTACCACGATGATGCCTCGGTCGACCCCATGAGGCTGCTGCTGGCGCTGCTGCGTCGGGCCCAGGACAGCGGCGCCGCCGTGCAGGATTACTGCGCCGCGACGGCCATTCGCGCATCGCGCGGGGGATTCGAGGTGCAGACCTCGCGCGGAATCGTCAAGGCGGACAAAGTGCTGCTGGCGACGAACGGCTACACCGGGCCTCTGTCGCGCTGGCACCGGCGGCGCGTCATTCCGATCGGCAGCTATCAGATCGCCACCGAGCCGTTGGGGAAGGAGCGTGTGCTGTCGCTCATGCCACGGGGCCGCAACATGGTCGATTCGCGGCGCGTCGTCGTGTATTTCAGGCCGTCCCCCGACGGGGAGCGCATCATCTTCGGCGGCCGGGCTGCGCTCGGCGAGATGGACCCGCTCGCCTGCGTGCCGCGATTGCGCGTGATGATGACGAGAATATTTCCGCAGTTGCGGCCGGTTCGGATCAGCCATGCCTGGGTCGGCTGGGTCGCCTATACCTTCGACACCATGCCGCATGTGGGCCGACGCGACGGCCTCTACTACTGCATGGGATATTGCGGCCAAGGCGTGCCGCTCGCGGCCTACTTGGGAATGAAGATCGGCCGGCAAATGGCGGGGCTGGCGGACGGGCGTACTGCCCTCGATGGTCTGCCGTTTCCCTCTCGGCCGTATTATTTCGGCGCGCCGTGGTTCCTGGCGCCCTCGGTGTGGGCTTATCGGATGCTGGACGCGATGGGCATCTAATTGACCGGCAAACGCCATTTCAACAAGTACGGCTCCTATGCGGAGCTCGCGCGCCACGAAGTGGAGGGCAAGGACTACCGCATTCGCGCGCACGCGCGGCCGGGCTCGCCGGTGCTCGTCGTCGCGCCGCACGGCGGCATGATCGAGGTCGGCACCTCCCAGATCGCGCACTTCGTGGCGGGCCGCGAGTTCAGCCTGTTCAGCTTCGAAGGCGCAAAGGCCTACGGCACAAACCGCGATCTGCACATCACCAGCCACCAATTCGATCATCCCGCGTGCCTGGCCATGGCGGCGCGCAGCGAGATCGTGCTCAGCGTGCACGGCTGCGTCGGAGCCTCGCAGATCCATCTCGGAGGGCTCGATGTGGAATTGACGGAGCGCCTGGCCCGCGGCCTCCTGCAGGCCGGCTTCCCGGTCGATGCCGCAAGCGAGAAATACCCGGGCCGCCATCCGCTCAACATCTGCAACCGCGGAGCGCGCGGCAGGGGAGCCCAGCTCGAGATCACCTATGATCTGCGGCGCGGTGAATCGCGCGCGGCGATCGCCCGTGCGGTTCGCCGCGCGATCGAGGAGTACGCGGCCGCCGCCCGCCCGCGCATCGCACGCGGGCGCGGGGGCGTAGAGGATCGCGAGTCGCCCTAGCGGGAGCGCGCGTCCGCCCCCGCCGCACGCAGGCCCGCGTCGACCGTGGCCGCCAGTCGGCCCGGTTTGGCGCAGTACAGCCGGCGGCCCAGCCGGTACGCCTTGCTTTGCAGCACCTTGCGTTGGCGCGCGAGCCGGCGGATCAGCTCCGCCACCGAGTCATTCTGGCTCGCGGCATTCGGCCCTGTGGCGTAGTGAGAAATTCTGTAGCTGAGCAGCGCCAAGTCGTGATCCGCGCCCAGACGCTCCGCCAGGCGGCTGGATCTGCTGCAGCTCTTGGCCAGACGTTTCGGGCTCAGCGGCAACAGAATCTCCAGCTGATTGGCGAGATATTTGGTCTGCTTGCGCCATTCATGCAGGGACTCATCCGTGGGCCGCCGCCGCACCCGCGCAAAGGCTCTGCGGCCCGATATATATGCGCACTTGACGCCCGCGCCGAGCGTCGCTTGCTCGAGCCGCGATCCCGGCACGCTCTGCAGCCGGCGCCTGACCGCAGCCAATGCTGCCGCCGAGGCGGCCAAATCCCCTGGCCGCAAGCGCTGTTGAATGTCGCGCCGCTCTCGGCGCAAGGCGCGATAAAGATGCTGTACGAAATCCGCCTTCTGCCCGGCCTGCGTGTGCCGGGCCTGCTCCTGCCTGGCCGGCCGCGGCTTGGCCAGGGCCGCCGGCTCGAGTCGACGGAGGGTTTCCAGCAGCACGTTGGCATCGCGCACGGCAGTCAAAGGCCGGGCCGCATCCCGCATCGATGTATTTTCCCGCCGGTAGGCGATGACGCCGATACATTCGCGCAGCAGCCGCAGCGTTGCGCGCGCGCGCTTGAGCTCCACACGCACCTCATGAACCGTGCGCGCGGTGCGATTACGACGCTTCAGTCCCGCGATGGCTTGGTCGAGCTGCGCGAGCAGAATCCGGCGCACCGCGCGCATCGGTGCGTCCGCCGAAGGGAATCCTCCCTTCATGTTCCTTCCTTTCGCCGCCGGCAGCCCTGTGCGCGCGATTGTAGCGCGGGAAAGATGCGGAGCGCGGTCTGAACCTCGCCGGCCGCATCCTCCCCCGCCGGCACATCATCCGGAGATCTGAATCCGCCGCGGCATCGCCTTCGCGTGCTTGGCAATGGTGACCGTGAGCACGCCGTTTTTGCCGGAGGCGTTGACGCCCTGGCTGTCCGCCGTATCCGGCAGCACAAAGCGCCGATAGAAGCGCCCGTGACTGCGCTCCGTGCGGCGGTATTGAATATCGTTGCTGCGGTTCTCTGCGAGCTCATTGGTTCGCTGTCCCGAGAGCGTCAGCACCCCGTCTTCCAGCGTCAGGTCGACCTTGCTCGGGTCGACGCCCGGCAGATCCACATAGATTTCGAAGCGGTCGCCGTACTCGTGAATATCCACGGGGGGCACCCACGCGGCGGTGGCGGAACTGCTGTCGTTCTCGCTCATGGTGCCGAACAGCCGGTTGATCTCGTCCTGAAGGCGCGGCATCAGGCTCCATGGATTTTGTCTAACTACATCGTTCATGGCCAATGCTCCTTTAGTGGTTGCAGGTCTCAACATCGCGCCCTGACCGATGCCGGACGCGTCCTGCCAGGAATCTAGGGCCGCACGATAGCAATTCAAGGGAGTCCGCGTGTGCCAAGGGAGTCCGTGTGTGGCAAGGGAGTCCGTGTGTGGCGGGTGGGGGTGCGGCCGCGCAATAATTGGAAATGGAAATGCCAAGCGCGCTTCGGCCCGGTTCCGCCCTCGAGGTGTTGCAGGTGTTTCTCAAGCTGGGCCTGAGCTCCTTTGGCGGACCGGTCGCGCATATCGGCTATTTCCGCGAGGAGTTCGTCGTGCGGCGCCGCTGGCTTCAGGAGGGGGCCTTCTCGGATCTGGTCGCGCTGTGTCAGTTCCTGCCCGGCCCGGCCAGCAGCCAGGTGGGATTCTCCATCGGGCTGATGCGAGCGGGCTTTCGGGGCGCTTTGGCGGCGTGGATCGGCTTCACGCTGCCGTCGGCCGTCGCACTGACCCTCTTTGCCGACGGCGTGAGCGCAGTGCGCGGCCCGATCGGCGGCGGCTTATTGCATGGCCTCAAGCTCGTGGCCGTCGCTGTGGTCGCGCAAGCCGTCTTCGGCATGGCGCGTACGCTGTGCCCGGATCGACGGCGCGCATTGATCGCCGCCGCCGCCGCGCTGATCGTTCTGTCGAGCGCCTCGGCGGGCGCCCAGGTCGCGGCGATCGTCCTGGGCGGCATGGCCGGGCTTTGGCTTTGCCGAAGCTCAGCAGCGGCGGCGACGGGAAGCTTTGCGGTGCCGGTGTCGCGCCGCGCCGGCCTGGCGTCGCTCGCGATCTTCAGTGCGCTGCTGGTGGGGCTGCCGGCGCTGGCCGGTGCCGGGCCGCCGCGCGGAGTGGCCCTGTTCGACGCATTTTACCGCTCCGGTGCATTGGTGTTCGGCGGCGGCCACGTGGTGCTGCCCCTGCTGCGCAACGCCTTCGTGATGCCGGGCTGGGTGAGCGATGAGACGTTTCTCGCCGGCTACGGCGCCGCGCAGGCGATCCCCGGTCCGCTGTTCACGTTCGCCGCCTATCTCGGTGCCGTGGTCAATCTGCCGCCGCATGGGCTCGCGGGCGCCGTGATCGGTCTCGCCGGTATTTTTCTCCCGGGCATGCTGATTCTCGTCGCCGCGCTGCCGTATTGGCAGATTCTTCGTGCGCGCACCGACGCACAAGCCTCGATGCGCGGCATCAATGCGGCGGTCGTGGGAATTCTGGGGGCTGCGCTCTACAGTCCGGTGTGGACCAGTTCGGTGGCGAGACCGGGCGATGTCGCCGCCGTGCTCGTGGGATTCGCCCTGCTGACCTTCTGGCGCGTACCACCCCTGGCGGTGGTCCTCATGGGTGCGCTCGCCGGCATCGTGCTTGCCGGCTAGCGTGGCGGCATCGCCTGCCGGAGCCGCGCCAGTCCCTCGGCGATTGCTGCTTCCGCGATGTTCCCGTAACCCAGTACCAGCCCGCGCATGGCCGGCGTGCCGGCGTAGTAGCGGCGCAAGCCGCCTACGTCGACGCCGCGCTTCGCGGCGCCCGCAATCAGCGCTGGCTCGTTGCATGCCGGCGCGAGTCGCGCCGTCACGTGCAGGCCGGCGACCGAGTCGAGCGCTTCCACGCGGCCCCGAAACTCGAGAAGCAGTCCCTCGAGAAGCAGGCCCCTGCGCCGGCGGTAAACGGTCTGCATTCTGCGGACATGCCGGGCCAGGTGGCCTTCGCCGATCAGCAACGCCAGTGTTGCCTGCGTGAGGGCGCTGCACTGTCCGTCGGCGGCCTGCTTGGCGGCGACCAATGCGCCCAGCGCCCACGGAGGCGCCACGATGTACCCGAGACGCAGCTCCGGCAGCAGGCTTTTCGAGAACGTGCCGACGTAGAACACGGATTGCGTGCGGTCGAGCGTCTGCAGCGCATCGAGCGGGCGATCCACGTACCTGAATTCGCCGTCGTAATCGTCCTCGATGATGACGGCGCCGCGCCGCCGGCTGGATTCGAGCAGTGCCGTGCGGCGATGTGCGGACAGCACGGACCCGAGCGGGAATTGGTGCGAGGGCGTGACGCAGACCACGCGCGCACTCGCGGGTATGCGGTCCACGATCAGGCCGTCGTGGTCGACCGGCACCGCTGCAATCCGCCATCCGTGCGCCGTGAACGCTGCGCGCAACGGCGGATAGCCCGGATTTTCCAGAGCGACCGCTGACCGGTCCCGCACCTTCAGGATCCGTGCGAGCAGATCAAAGGCCTGCTGGGCGCCGGCGGTCACCACGATGTCCTGCGGATCACAGGCGACCGCGCGCGCGAAGGAGACGTGCTGTGCAATGGCCGCGCGCAGCGCGATCGATCCCTGCGGATCGGCGGCCAATGGCGGTGCTGCGCGGAACCGGCGAAAGACTCGATTGGATAGGCGGCGCCAGATGTCGAAGGGAAATCCGGCGTAATCCGGCACGCCGACTTGAAAGGCATACCGGGGCGATGCGCGCGCGGCGGCAGCCGCCACGGACCGGCCTCGCCAATGCCGGCCGAGCCGCTGCTGCGCGCCGGCCCGGTGATCGGATCCGCGCGGTTTCCCCGCGCCGGGCAGCAATTGGGCCACCGCGGTGCCCGAGCCGCGGCGCGCCACGACGTACCCCTCGCTCAACAACAGGTCGTAGGCCGCCACTACCGTGTTGCGGGACACTGCGCAGTGGCCGGCCAGGGCGCGCGTCGAGGGCAGCCGCAGCCCGGGCTTGAGGCGGCCGTCGAGTATCGCGCTACGAAGCTGATGGTGCAGGGTTGCCCGCAGGGAACGCGAACCGCGGCGCGGCAGGGCGATGTCGATCTGAAAAAGTGGTCCCATAGATATCGAGAGAAGTGGCTCTTTTCCTGGTCCATAGTCAAGAGCAATCTTGTCCTCGATGACAAGTCGACCGACACGAGGACTGCTCGCCGCAATGCTGACCGCGGCCTGCTGCTGGGCGCCGATACCCTGCGCCGGCGACCCGCCCGCGCCGCCCGCCGGCGCCGTCAAGGAGCTCATGACGCGAAATCTGGCGGGAGTGAGCGGAAAAGAGCTCCGGATGCTCTCAGTGCAATACCTACCCGGAGGCGCCTCGCTCCCGCACCGGCACAATGCGCAGGTGTTCGTCTACGTGCTCGAGGGCGCCGTCACGATGCAGGTGCAGGGCCGTGCGCCGGTCACGCTCGGTGCGGGCGAGACCTTTTACGAGGGACCCGAGGACATCCACACGGTGTCGGCCAATGCCAGCCGGACCCAGCCTGCGCGGATTCTGGTGTTTATGGTGCGCGACGCGGGCACCCCGCTGTCGATCGCGGTTCCGGCGAAGAGCAGCCCATGAGTTCGGATCGGCGTCTCCTACTCGCCTCGATTCTTGCGTTCTCGCTGGCCGGCGCGGCGTTCGGCGCCGAATCGAGCGGAGAGCAGCGCGCGCAAGCGGCGGGGCGGGCGCTCATCGGCACCCGGGCTCCCCGGCTGGTGCTCAAGACCATCGACGGGGAGACGATCGATCTCGGTCGTCTGTACGGCAAACAGGCGGTGTATTTGAAGTTCTGGGCGACCTGGTGCGTGCCTTGCCGCCAGCAGATGCCGCACTTCGAGCATACCTATGAAACCGCGGGGCCGGACCTCGCGGTCATCGCGATCAATGCCGGATTCAACGATTCGGTCGAGGAGGTGCGGGCTTACCGACGCGAACTCGGTATTACCATGCCCATTGCCATCGATGACGGGCAGGCGGCCGCCGCCTTTCATTTGCGAGTCACTCCCCAGCACATCGTGATCGGCCGCGATGGTCGAATCCTGTACGTGGGGCACCTGGCCGACGCGCAACTGGAGGCCGCGCTCGCAGCGGCGCGCTCGGCGGACGGCGCCCATGCCGGAGCCCCGGCGCCGGACGCAGCGGCGGTTCGCCGCTATCGCATCGGCGATCAACTGCCCGCGCTCTCACCGCCGACGCTCGACGGCAGGCGCTTTGCGTTCTACGAGCGCGCGGATCAGCCTGCGGATCAGCAGCGCGTCGCGGACCGGCTCGTGTTGGTGTTCCTCTCGCCTTGGTGCGAGTCCTATCTCGCCACCACGCGCCCCGCCGTGTCGGCGAACTGCCGTCGGATGCGTGAACAGGTGGGCGAACTCGCCGGCGGGTCCGGAACCCGCTGGCTGGGGATCGCCTCCGGTTTATGGGCCACTCCGGCCGATTTGCGCGAGTATCGAACGACGTACGGCGTGCGCATACCGCTGTCGCTGGACGAGTCCGGCGCGCTGTTTCGCGCCTTCGGCATCAGCGAGGTTCCGGCCGCACTGATCGCCGATGGCCGCGGTCGGATCGTGCGAATCATCGGCGGACAGCAGGTCGAGGCGCCGTCTGCACTGCGCACGGCGGTCACCTCGCCCTGACGGGCCACATGCGTATGAGCACGCCGTCGCGCAGGATGAAATGGTGCCAAAGTGCCGCCAGCGCGTGGATGCCCGCCAGCGCGAACAGCGCATAGGCCAAATAGCCGTGGATGTCCTCGGTGGGATGAAAGATCGCGGGATTCTTTCGCACTCCGAAATTCACCTGGAATATCCCCAGGTCCAAACTGCGTCCATGCCATACGAAGGTCACGATGCCGATGATCGGGATGACGAACATCAACGCATAGAGCACCCGGTGCGCGGGACTCGAAAAACGGCGGGAGAACTCTCCCACCTCCGGCGGCAGCGCAGGGGGCGCGTGCCGTGCGCGCCACCAGAAGCGCGCGAGCAGCAGCACCCATAACGCGAGCCCGCACACGGCGTGCACGTTGATCCAGAAGGATTGGGTTTTCTTCGGCCAGGAATCGTGCAGCAGACCCAGAATGCCCACCGCGATCACGAGCAGGAACATGGACCAATGAAACGCCATGGCGCCCGCGCCATAGCGTGAATCGCTTCGAGTGACGTTGTTCATCGATCTTCGCACCACGCCGGCCCGGCAGGCCGCGGCGTAGTCTCGGGCATCGATGCAATCTCTTCAAGTCCTGCATCGGGCCGGCAATTCGGGCTGGGACTTTGGTCTATAGTGCGCGCATGCATCGCAAGACCGTGCTTGTGCAGCTGGTCGGATCCCTCATTGATCTGATCGTCTGCTTTGCCTCGATCGGCGCAGGCGCAGCGCCCGGGCGGAGCCAGATCCTCGGATTCACGGCAGCCGCCGCATTTCATTGTTTGGCGCACGTGCGCGCGCGCAGCGTGATCTTCTACCTGCACCTGATCGCAGTGACCGCGTCGATTTTTTCCCTGCGCAGCGGTGTGTTTGCACTGCTGACGAACGGCCTCGGCTGGCCCGGGCAGGCGGCGATCGTCGTCGCGGTGATCGCCACCGCGGCCGTGATGCGCCCGGGATACGCCTACTGCATTTCACATGCGACATGGACGCTGGGCAGCGGCGCGGGCTGGCGGGCAGGGGCGATCGGCGTGGCGGCCTTCGCTCTTTTGCTGCGGTTGATCTACAGCGGGCAGATCGAGCTCCTTCCGGAGGAGACGTATTACTGGAATTACGCGCGTCATCTCGATTACGGCTATCTCGATCACCCGCCGATGGTGGCGTGGCTGATCAGCGCCGGGACCGCCGTGTTCGGCGATACGGAATTCGGCGTGCGCAGCGGCGCGCTGTGCTGCGGCGTCATCACCGCGTTCTTCACCTACCGGCTGACGCGCAACCTCTACGGCGAGGCGAGCGCGCTGGTGGCGGTCGTGCTGGTGCAGGCGCTGCCGTTTTTCTTCCTGGCCGGAATGCTCATGACCCCCGATGCGCCGCTCACCGCGGCTTGGGCGGCCGCGCTGTATTTTCTGGAGCGCGCCCTGATCGCCGAGCGCCCCGGCGGGTGGTGGCGGGCGGGTGTGTGCCTGGGTCTCGGAATGCTGTCGAAATACACGATCAGCCTGCTCGGACTGTCGGCGTTCGCGTTCATGCTGCTCGATGCGCGCGCCCGCTCGTGGCTGCGGCGCTGGGAACCGTACGGCGCGGCGCTGCTCGCGCTAGCCGTGTTTTCGCCGGTGGTCGTGTGGAACGCCCAGCATGAGTGGGCTTCGTTCGTGTTTCAGACCTCGCGCCGGCTCGCGGAAAGTCCGCGCTTCTCCCTGCACAAGCTCATCGCATCGGTCGTCGTGCTGCTGACCCCGACCGGCGCGGCCGCGGCGGCGCTGCTGCTGCTGCCGCGCCAGGCGCCGGGCGCGCAGGATGCATCGGCGGTTGAGAGACGCGCGTGGCGCTTCATGCAGGCGGCGATCCTGCTGCCCCTCGCGGTGTTCGCCGTCTTCAGTCTGCGCCACGAGGTCAAGCTGGACTGGACCGGCGCGCCGTGGGTCGCCGCCATGCCGGCGCTGTCCGTCGGCATCGTGCATTCGGGCCAGAGCCTCGCGACCGGCACGCGTGCATGGATCCGCAGTGCCTGGGTACCGACCATCGTCGTGCTGTTGCTGATCTACGGCGCCGGTCTGTATGCACTGGCGATCGGGATTCCCGGGTTGAGCTACGGCAAGCACCCGGAGCTGATTCCCGTCGGGTGGCGCGAGCTCGGCGCTCAGATCGGCGCTCACAGCCGGCAAACGGCCGACGCAGCGGGCGGGCAGGCGCCCCTGATCGTGGGCATGGATCGCTATGCGATCGCGAGCGAGCTCGCGTTCTACGCGCCGGACCGCCCCAAGGGGGTCCGCGAGGCGACCAGCGGGCACCTGTTCGGTCAAGTGGGGCTGATGTACGAACGGTGGTTTCCGCCCGCGGCGGAGCAGGGGCGCACGCTGCTGCTGGTTGCCTGGGACCGCGCAGAACTGACCTCGGATCGCATACAGTCGAGCGTCGAGCGGCTTGGACCGATCGAAGAGGGCACGCTGATGCGTGGCCCCGCGCTCATACGCCATTATTACTATCGTTTCGCCTACGGCTATCGCGGATCTGCGGCGCCGCAAGCCATGCGCCGCGTATGCATCAGCGCGCCGATAAAATCCGTGTAGCCGGCTTTGCTGCAGTCTCGATGCTGATCTGCGTCCTCACTACGCCGTCCGCGACTGCGCAGACCGACGAGATCGAAGTCTACGACGCCGAAATCGCCGCGCCGGGCGTGTTCAATCTCACCTTGCACGACAACTACACGCCCGACGGGCGCACCAGCGCGGCTTTCCCCGGCGGAATCGTTCCGAACCACACGCTCAACGGCGTTCCGGAGTGGGCATATGGGGTCACCGATTGGTTCGAGGCCGGTCTCTATTTGCCTCTTTACAGCATCAGCGGCACGGGAGCGTGGACCTACGACGGCTTCAAGGTTCGCACGCTGTTCGTCAAGCCCGATGCGGCCGACCGTCGCTTCTTCTACGGCGTGAACTTCGAATTCAGCTGGAATACGGCGCACTGGGACCAAACGCGCAATACCCAGGAAATCCGCTTCATCATCGGATGGCATCTGGGATCTTTCGACGTCATCCTCAATCCGATCCTGGACAATTCCTACAAAGGGTTTGGGCAGCTCGAGTTTGCTCCCGCCTCACGGGTCGCCTACCATTTCAGCAAGACCTGGGCGATTGCGGCCGAGGAGTACGATGACTTCGGTCCCTTGCGCGGAATCTATCCCGCTTCCCAACAGCAGCACCAACTGTTCGCCGTATTCGACCACGGCTGCAAACCGTGGTCCGTCGAGGCGGGCGTGGGCGTCGGCCTCACCAACGCCACGGATCACCTGGTCCTCAAGCTCATCCTGTCGCGCGAGCTGAACTAGAAAAGCCCTGCCAGGCAGGGCTTAGTCCGGGGAGGCGCCAGGACCTATCTGTGCACGCCCAACTTCTCGCGCCAGCCGGGATATAGCTTGTCGGCGTCCTTCGGGAAGGACTCGAAGGCGCGGGCGAACTCCTTGTGCTCCTTGGCAAACTGGATGGGATCGGCGCCGGCCTTCCAGCACTCGTAGGACTGCCGCAGGGAGATGGCACCGGAGGCAGGGCTGTCAATGTGACCGTAGGCGCCTCCGCCGGCGGTGTTGATGACGTTGCCATGGCCGAGATTCTCGAAGAACCCGGGTAGGCGCAGCGCATTCATCCCACCCGAAATGATCGGCGTCGTCGGTTTCATGCCGTACCACTTCTGGTAATAGACAGGACCTTGGCATTCGTCGCGCTCGATCATGTAGGCGATGATCTTATCGTCACCCTCGCCTTCCATCTTGCCATAGCCCATGGTTCCCACGTGGATTCCCGAGGCGCCCTGCAGACGGGACATCTTGGCCAGCACGAACGCGGTGTAGCCGCGCTTGGAGTTGGGCGATGTGACGGCGCCGTGGCCGGCGCGATGATAGTGCAGGTACTGATCGGGGTACTGGCGACGGGCAGTGGTCACCATGCCGGGGCCACCGACGTAGCCGTCGACCAGGAACGCCAGCTTGTCGGCGTCGGGGCCAAACACTTCGAGCGCATAATCCGCGCGCGCACACATTTCAAAATGGTCATCGGCGGTGATGTTCATCGAGAACAGTTTGGCTTGTCCTGTTTCATCCTGCGCGCGCTTCAACGAGTCGTATACGAGCGGCAGCACTTTCTTGAGCGGGCAGAACGTTTGATTCCCCTGCGGTTCGTCGTTCTTGATGAAGTCGCCGCCCAGCCAGAATTGGTAGGCAGCATGGGCGAACGGCTCGGGACGCAGCCCAAGCTTGGGTTTGATGATGGTGCCTGCGATATAGCCGCCATCCTTGATGGGCCGACCGAGAATTCGCCACAGGTCGGAGATGTCCTTGGCCGGACCATCGAACATTTGCACGACGCGTTCGGGCACGTAGAAGTCGATCATCTTGGCATACTCGATGTCGCCCATGCCCTGATTATTTCCGATGGCCAGGGTCAAAAAGGACACCAGCATGAAGCGGCCATCAGTAACGTTTCGGTCGAAAAGTTCCAGTGGATACGCGATTCGCATATCTTCGGCGGCTTCATCGATGTAGTACACGAGCGCGTCCACGCCCTTCGTGAAATCATCCGTCGTCGAGACCTCGACGTTCGTGCCGGTGGAAGACTCGGCGGCAAAGTGCGCGGCGCCTTCCAGATAGCCAACGCCGGCCTTGGGCTTCATCGTGTACGCGACGAGGATGTGGCGCCCTCCGGCGATAAGGTTGGCTTCCTTCAAGTTGAGATTGGCGTAGCGGTTTGATTGGTCCATATAGGTCTCCTGACTTTCTTTTGCTGAGGGTATCGGCTAGGCAGATTCGGAATTGCAGGCGAATGCTACGCGGCCGGGTCTATAAATAGCTTTCACGGTTTCTTAATTGCAGCCACCAGAAGCTGGAATCGATCCTAAATGGTGCCAGCGACGCAGCAGATCGACGTCGACCAGACCATGCTCGCCGGCGTCGCCCGCCAACTCACCGTTCTTGGAGCAATCGCCCACCTTTCTCATATTTTCCGCGCCGCAGAAGACTGCGTATAGGTAGGACAAACCCTTATCTACCTACGGTACGCAGCAGGTGGTGATGGTCAGCCCCCTGCGGCGCCAAATCCAGGAGGTAACCTGCGCAACAACCTCCCGCAGCTCCTGGCGCAGCTCCACCCCCGCCGGTTCCTCCAGGCGGAATGGGCGCTCCCTGGGGACTGACGCCCGCTGGCGCGCTCCGCCCGAGCAGGCCGCCCCAATCAGTCCCGAAAATATAGAACTCCCGAGCTGGGAAGGGATCTCGAATCTCCTCGAGAACCCGGGTCATGCGCGAGTTCAGGCTCGCCATGTTCTGCGATCGCGACGGGCCGCCTGCTAGATCTAAAGCAGAAATAGGTCCTCGAGTGGGCTCGTACTAGACTCGTTCAATCAGTTCAAGGGCTGCGAAAAGATTTGGGATCACCGCGTCCACATCCAAACACTCCACAGGCTCGCCGTGGTTATAACCATAAGGAACGCAGAATACCGGGCAACCGGCAGATCGTGCAGCAAGTGCATCGTTGAGCGAATCGCCGATCAATAGCATCTGTTCTACCGGCACACCAAAAAATTCGGCGGCATGCAACAAGGGCATGGGATGCGGCTTTTTCTCCGGCAGCGAATCACCGGACAGCACGGTTTCGAAATAATGTGCGAGGCCGATGCCCTTCAGCAGCGGCTCGGTGTAACGCGCTACCTTGTTGGTGATGCAACCCAACTTGAAGCCCGTCGCCTTGAGCGCATCGAGGCCTTGCACCACACCCTCGAACAATTTGCTTCGCAGCAAAAGCTCGGTGTAGTGTTTTTCGAAGATGGGCAACGCCTTGTCGTATAAGGCGGTATCCGGCTCGGCATGCATGTCGCCTGTCAGCGCACGCTTCACCAGCCACGAGATGCCGTTTCCGATGTAGCTCATCAGCAGGTCCTGCGACACGGCAGGACGGCCCATGTCGCGCAACATGTGATTCGCGGCTTCCGCCAATTCCGGCGCCGTATTCACCAGCGTTCCATCCAGATCGATAAGAATCGCTGAGATACCCAACGGAAAATGCATTTGCGTCAATTTTTTGATCCAATTTCAGTGTTCAGTCAATAACTTTACCTCTTTGACGATGGTTTCGCGGCGGATATTGCCGCCTCCCTCACTTCCTCGCACTTGAAGATCCGGTTCAATAGACGATCCCGGGGGGGGTCATGCACACCTTTAGGTCTCTGCCAGTTAGGCCCTTAGCCGCGCCTCAGCCTTTTGTTGCCCGCCATGTGCCGCGTGCCCTGTGCGATTAGGTGGTTTATCCTTCTAACCCTACTCACGGTCCAGAGCGAGCGATGACCAATACAGAACAATATAAAGTACGCAAAGAGCCCTACTATCAACCGCAGGGAAACGAAGTCTGGCTGTACGAGGCGGCTTACGCCGCGCGCCTGCCGGTGATGGTAAAAGGCCCGACCGGCTGCGGAAAATCGCGCTTTGTCGAATACATGGCCTGGAAGCTGAACAAGCCGCTGATTACCGTGGCATGCAACGAGGACATGACCGCCAGCGATCTGGTCGGGCGCTACCTGCTGGATGCTCAGGGAACGCGCTGGCTGGACGGCCCGCTGACGACGGCGGCGCGTATCGGCGCGATTTGCTACCTCGATGAAATTGTCGAGGCTCGCCAGGACACCACGGTGGTGATCCATCCGTTGACCGACCACAGGCGCACCCTGCCGCTCGACAAGAAGGGCGAGTTGATCGAGGCACATCCCGATTTTCAATTGGTGATTTCCTATAATCCGGGCTACCAGAGTCTGCTGAAGGAACTGAAACAATCCACCAAACAGCGCTTCACGGCCTTTGATTTCGACTATCCCGAGGCCGGCGTCGAGGCGGAGATTCTCAGCAAAGAGACAGGTACGGACCAGGCGATATCCGCCAAGCTGGTGAAGATAGGCGCGGCAGCACGCAACCTGAAGGGGCATGGCCTGGAGGAAGGTATTTCCACGCGCCTCCTGGTATACGCGGCCACCCTGATCAGAGGCGGGGTGCCGGCTCGCGATGCTTGCCGTATGGCTTTGGTGCGCCCGATCACCGATGATGCGGATATTCGCGAAACGCTCGATCACGCTATCGATGCCGTATTTGCTTGAAGCGACCGGGAAAAAATCATGGAAACGGTGGCAATACCCGCTGAGCTTCAGACCTATTGGGCGCTGCTTGACTGTCGTTTCCAACGCGTCAAACCGGTTTTCGCCGATTGTCTGAGCTACGCCCTGGCGACGCTTTCCAAGGAGGGAGTGGCAGCCTACATCGAGAGTGCGCGCTTCCTCGGCAAGATGGGGCGCGGTGCCGAGCCCATCCTGATCTTCCTCGAGGAATGGCCGGTGGTTGCCAAGACCCTGGGTGAATCCACGTTGCCTGCCGTGATGGATCTCGTGCACAGGATGGGGAAGTCTCCCAATGGCAGGGCGATCACGCCGTTCCTGCAATGGTTGCCGGCCATATCGCGCAAGCTGACTTCGAGTGAACAGCTGAGCGACTTTCTTACCATCACGCTCGACTTGATGGAGCGAACCACCGGGTCAATACACGGAATCCATCAGACCTTTCCGAGCCCCGGGTTGCCTGTTTTTTTCAAACAAGCGCCGGCCCTGCTTGGGCAGCTTTCCCTGAAGGGATTGAAAAACTGGGTGGATTATGGGGTGCGTTATTACCATGACCATCCTGATCGGCAAGTCGATTTTTTCAGTCTGCAGTCGGCGGACAGTCAAGCCGTGCTGCAGCGCGAGCGCAACGGCACCCTGTTGGTGAATAACGAGCGCAAGCTGGATATGTATTTGCGCGGTTTGTGGCAAGACGAGGATCAATTGATTCCCTATTCCGGCGCGTTCGATGAACTGCGCCAGCCTATTCCCTACTATGACAAGCTCGGCATACGCCTGCCCGACGTATACAGTGATGCGCACGGCATAACCGGCATCGACCGCTACCGTGCCGCATTGGCTCACATCGCCGCGCATCGCCGCTGGAGCACCGCGATTTTTGCGGACAATCTCAGTCCCTTCCAGCGCATGGCAACGGAGTTCTTGGAGGACAGCCGCGTCGAATATCTTGCTATGCGCGAGTATCCCGGTTTGCGTCGGATCTTCATGGCGCTGCACCCGATCCCGGCTGAAGACGCCTGTGATCCCGAGCTTGAATCCGGCGTACGTCATCGCCTCACGATGCTGTCGCGTGCCGTGCTCGACCAAAAGCATCCCTATCACAATCCGCACGTCGTCGAATTTGCCGAGCGCTTCCACACGCTGATGCGCGAAGGCAACATGAGCACCCGGGAGATGGCCGATCTCGCGGTTTCTTTCGTGGCCAAGACGCGCCGACAGAGCGATCAACTCGCCAAGACTCACTTCAAGGACACCGTGGTAGATTACCGCGACGACAATCGCCAGATATGGAAATTCATAGAGCAAGGCGACGAGGAGGACGCGTTCGAGGAGCAGCGCAAGACCGAGCCCACCGAGGAGCTGAGCAGCCTGCCCCCGCGCCATTATCATGAATGGGATTACCACACCCACGGCTACCGTCCGGACTGGGTGAGCGTGCACGAGGCGCTGCATCCGGCCGGCAATGCGGCAGACATCGACAGGCTCTTGGCGAAGCACGCCGCCCTGGCCAAGCGTTTGAAGAAGATGCTCGACTTGCTCAAGCCGCAAGACAAAGTGCGCATCCGCTTTCAGGAAGAGGGCAGCGAGCTGGATTTGGATATCGCGCTGCGCTCATTGATCGACTACAAGAGCGGGGCGACTCCCGACCCGCGCATCAACATGAGCCATCGCACTGACGGGCGGAACATCGCGGTGATGATACTGTTGGACCTATCCGAGTCGCTCAACGAGAAAGCGGCCGGCTGCGACCAGACCGTTCTGGAGCTGAGCCAGGAAGCCGTCTCGTTGCTGGCGTGGGCGATCGAAAAACTGGGCGATCCGTTCGCCATTGCCGGGTTTCATTCCAATACGCGCCACGACGTGCGTTTTCTGCACATCAAAGGGTATAGCGAACACTGGGGAGACGAGGTGAAGGCGCGGTTGGCCGCGATGGAAGCCAGTTTTTCGACACGCATGGGTGCGGCGATGCGCCACGCCGCACACTATCTCGAAAAACAACAGGCTGACAAAAAGTTGATGCTGATACTTACCGACGGCGAACCGGCCGACATCGACTGCAAGGATGGGCGCTTATTGATCGAGGACGCCCATCAGGCAGTGAAGGAGCTGGATCAGCAGGGCATTTACTCCTACTGCATCAATCTTGATCCCGGTGCAGATGAATATGTCGCGGATATTTTTGGCAAACAATACAGCATCATTGACCGCGTAGAGTCGCTGCCGGAAAAGTTGCCCCAGCTATTCATTTCCTTGACAAAATAAGTTCCGACCGGCGATGCATCGGGAAGGCCGTTGGCGAGCGTTTGGCCGGCCCCGTTGGCGGAAACGCTTGATGCGCCGCACGATCGCGCTACGCAGCAGTACCGAAGCGGTGCTGGAGGATGGCAATCCATGCTAGCAGCGCACCTTCAGAAGGCCATCGAGACGGCGAAGCCAAGCTCGTGGTCGAGCCTGGGAACGAGGCTGATGCGGTAGCCGGATGCCGCCATCGGGCGCCAACGCTCGCCGGGTGGGATCGCGGCGCCGATGACTGCGCCAAGTGCGGCGCCGAGAAGTCCGCAGACCCCCGCTGCAACGCCGTCGCTGATGTTTACGAATCCGCTCCTGGATTTGTCATTGGCCACGACGCAGGTCACGGCGCCGGCGGCCGCTCCGGCGCCGGCGCCGATCCCGACGTCGACCCAGCGCGAGCGAGGTCCCTCGCTCACGTCCACATTCATGATTTTGTCGCGCGGCACGTCAATGGGCTGTTGCCGCCCCGGCACGTCAATGGTCACGGAGTCCTTGTCGACTTTGTCGATGGTGCCGACCACCTTGCCTGGGGCGACGTCGGGCGCCGCGATTCGTACACGCAGGCCAGGGACCAGGGATTGCGGATCGGATGCGTCCTGGGCTGCCGCGGGTCTCACCATGAGCACGCAGGTCAGCATGACGATCGCGGCGGCGCTGTTCGCGCCACCGTCGACGGCTCGCAGGGCGTTGGCGATTTGTCTGGACATGGATCCCCCTTGAAAAATGGCTGCTGTCGGGCTCGAACCCGAAGGCCGCGCCGGCGGCCTTGCGTGGGACTATGAGCCGGTGGGGGCTTTGATGCCGGATGAAGAGCTGATGAATATCTGACGATCCCTCATGCTTTCCTGAGCAGCGCGAGGATCACGCGCTAGCGGCCGCTGCGCCACGCCGCGGCGGCGCTTTGCAGCAGCTCGGTATTCTTGAGGAAGGCGGCGTCGAGCACCTGAGCCTGCGCCGCCGCCCGACTCCAATCCTCGGCTTCGATCGCCTCGGTGAGACCGGGAAATTCCAGATGGGCGTACGTGTAGCGGGCCGCATAAAGCATGTGCTGGAACCAGGGCCGTCCCGGAATGCCCTCCGGGTCGAGCCAATTGGACTCCACCTGGAGCAGCCGCTCATTCAGGCGTCGGATTTGTTCCGCATTGGCGCTGCCGGCGGCGAGATCGCGCAGCGTCAGCTCGCGCAGCTGCTCGCCCGCGGTCTTGAAGGCGGCGATTCGATCGGTCAGCCTCTGCAGCGGCAGCCGCGCCGGGTCGATCTTGCTGGTGCGCTCAAGATCGGCGAGAAAGCCCTGCAGCGCCGCGCCGTTGGCCGCAAAGTCGAACGGCAGAATATCCGAGTTGGCGAGCCGCAGCGCCACCAGCCCCCAGATGCGCGTCAGCGCGGTGTGGTAGCCAAAACTCGGATCGCCGATGCTGGTCATCCAGAAGTGATCGTCATAAGCGGAGTGATAGACGCCGTAATCTCCCGTGAATCCCAGGTTGATCACCGGACGCCCGAGATGATTGAGAAACACCGTGTGGTCCGAGCCGCTGCCGATCCGGGTCTCCACCAGGTCCGAATCCGCGGGAGGCGCCGTCAATTTCTTGTCGCGCATGGCGGTCGCGCGCCATGCCTCATACAGCGACTTGCCGGAGGGCGCACGCACGCTCTTCGACGCCTCGAGCAGCATCGGTGCGAGCGAGGCAACGGCGGAGGGCTCGAAGCTCAACCCCTCCGGCCCGGCAGTGCTCGCCGCACCCGCGACCGCTTCGTCGACGTTGAGGTAGGCGACGAGTTTTTTCTTGAGGTCCGCCGAGAACTGTTCGCCCCACTCGGTGGACCCCGTGAGCGCGTATTCCTCGCCGTCCCAGCTGCAGACCACGATGGTGCGGCGGGGGCGCATGCCGCGCCGCTTCAATTCTCCGAGTGAGCGCGTCAGCTCCAGCATCGAGGCCGTGCCGCTGACCGGGTCCACGCCGCCGTATACCCAGGCATCGCGATGATTGCCGACCAGCACCCATTGATCCGGCAGTTCGCTGCCGCGGATGCGCGCCTCGACCACCGTATAGGGCTGGATGCTCGTGTCCATATCCACGTGCACGTGCACCGTGACGGCGCCGTTGAAGCGGTAGGTGATGGGCAGCGCGCCGCGCCACTCCGCGGGCACTTCCGCACCGTTCATGTGCTCGAGCAAGGGTTTGGCGTCGCGCCACGAGAGCGGCAATGCCGGGATCTTCGGCAGCGAGCGCGCCTGCTTGGGATCGATGTGCTTAGCGCCCGGAACCGACGCCCAGCCCGGGGTCGTCGGGTCGCCGGGCACGATGTAGTCGTAGGTGATCGCGCCGTGCTGGATGTGGCTCTCGGGGCCCCATGGACCGTCCGGAAATACTTTGCCGCGCGCATAGCCGTCCTCGGCAGGATCGGAGTAGATCAGCAGCGCCGCGGCGCCCTCCCGCTCCGCAACGAGAGCCTTGAAGCCCCGATAGCTGTAGGGATTGGAATAGCGCACGATGACGACCTTGCCTTTGACGCTGATGCCGTTCTTGCTCAGCAAGGCGTAGTCCTCGGGGTTTCCGCTGTGGGCATAGACCAGCTCGGCCGTCACGTCGCCCGAGGTCGAGTAGCCGAAATAGGCGCCGTCAATCGCCGGATTCCGCGTGTCCGGGTCGCGGTCGTAGGGGTCCTCGCGAAGCGACGCCGTGAAGCGCGCCGGCGCCGTCATCTCGAGCGTGACGTTGCGCGGCCGGGAGTGCAGCACATCGTAGCGCCGCAGCGTCACCTGCTCCCACCCTTGCTCGCGCCATGCGCGCGCCATCGCGGCCGCGAGCTTGTTGTTCTCCGCCGATGCCGCCGGGTGCGGCTCGGCGGTGAACATGCGGTGCCACTCGCGCGCCCGCTCTGCCGATGGAATCGATTGAAACTGCGCTTCCAGCCCGCGTTCGGCGCCGGCGTGAGCCGGCGAAAATCCAAGAATGGGCTCCGCCTGCGGCGGCGACCCGACGGGTTGGCCCGAGGCCGGGAAGGCGAGGATTGCTGTCGCAAATCCCCATCGAATGGAATCGAGAACGGTCTGTCTGGGCACTATAATCCCCTGAAGCCAATGGCCTGTACCAGGATAGTCGAATTCACATGCACCAAGAATCGAGAAACTCGTGAGGCCCGCCGAGCTCGGCTTCCAGATGCCGACGGAGGGTGCGCCCCACGCCGGATGCTGGATGGCATGGCCCAAGCGCGCTGCGGCCTGGGGCCCCCATATCGAGGCGGCGCGCGATGACTACGCGCGCGTGGCGAATGCCATCGCACGCTTCGAGCCGCTCAGCATGGTCGTCGATTCCGCGAATGAGGCCGATGCCCGCGCACGCTGTGGAGCCGCCGTCACGATCGTCGTGTTGCCGATCGACGATTCCTGGCTGAGAGATTCCGGTCCGACCTTCGTGGTCGATGCCCAGGGTCGGCGTGCCGCGGCCTGTTTCACTTTCAATGCGTGGGGAGGCAAATACCATCCCTATGATCAGGACGCGCTGGTGGCCTCGCGCATTGCCGAGCGCACGGGCGATGCGGCTTATCTGTCGGGACTCGTGGTCGAAGGCGGTGGTTTCTGTTCCGACGGCGAGGGGACGCTGATCACAGCGGAGACCTGTGTCTTGAATGCGAACCGCAATCCCGAGGTCTCCAAAGCCGAGGCGGAGGCGGAACTGCGCGCCATGCTCGGGGCGCGCAAGGTCATTTGGGTGCCGGGCGATGTGACGGATACGGAGACGGACGGCCACGTCGACGGTTACCTCGCCTACATCAAGCCGGGCGCGCTGCTGTTCGAAGAGGTTCTCGATCCCGCGGATCCGCGCTTTGGGATCATGGCGGAGAATCGCAGAGTGCTGGAGCTGGAAACCGACGCCAAGGGACGGCGATTCGATCTCGTGCCGATCGCAGAGGTGCCGCCGGAGATGGCACCCGCCGATGCGCGATGCTTCTGCCGCTCCTATGTCAACTTCTATCTCGCGAACGGGGCGGTGATTGCACCCGCGTACGGGATTGCGCAGGACCACGAGGTATTCGAGACGCTGAAGCGCGCCTATCCGGATCGGCAGGTGGTGCCGGTGCGCTTGAGCGCGCTGTTTCGCGGCGGCGGTGGAATTCACTGCATCACGCAGCAGCAGCCCGTCGGGATCGCCTCGCGCTAGCGGCTAGTCTAGTCGCCCTTCGCGGCGGCCGCCTTGAGCAGCCGCGCCCGCATCGCGCTCACCTGTGCCAGCGGGTGAGAGCGCAGCTTTTTTACTTCCGCTTCCGTGTAGTCGGCGAATCCCGTCGGCAGGGCGACGTCGCTCAAATTTCTCGCCATCCAATTGAGCAGTGCCGCGATTTGCGCATCGGAGAGCGGCGATTGCGCGACTCCTGGCACCCTGATCACATATTGCCGGCCTTCGGGGGTGGCCGAAAACGCCACCAGCGAGCGGCGCAGCGAGGGCACCCGGCCCGCCTCGCCGGAGCCGTCGGCAAGATGGCACCCCATGCAGTTCAACTGGAAATTGACCGCCGGCTGGTAGCTCCACGCCGCGCCGGCGGCCGTCCACGACAGGAACGCGGCGCCGAGTGCCGGCCAGTGCCGCACGATCGGCTACTTGGCCGCGCCCACGATGCGCGCCGTCGAGCAATGGTAGGGGATATTGGCCTTGGAATTTCCCGAGCACCAGTTATAGTCATTCGAGCGGCCCGGCTGAAACAGCGATGAGTCGTGTTCGTTGCGATTGCAAAAGCACCGGCCGCAGGAGCTCTTGCCGCAGCAGTCGTTGTAGGAGATGACGTAGTCCTTGCCGTCGCCCGGGTTGTGGCAGGTTCCAATCCAAGTGACCGGCGACATATCCGTGCCGGGTGGACACGCGGTCTGCGATCCGCCGCAGCACCCGCACAAGAAGCCGTCGATGGCGCAGTGACGCCAGTACTCGCACGATGACGGGTCGCCGGGATCGGCGCCCGGTCCGGCGCCGGGCGCGCCGCCCGGCGTGGTATCCGCGCCGCGCGCCACGGGGAGCAGCGGAACCGCGGCGGCGCCCAGCAGAAAGGCTCCCACGCCCGACAGCACACTGCGCCGCGACGTGCGGCGTGCGAGCGCACGGGCCGAATTTTCCGCAATCGCATCCAACCATTTCATAAGGCGCTTCCTCTCACGCGGCCTGATGTTGCGCTGCCGCTTCGAAATAATCCTGGATCGATGCTAATCCCAGTCGCTTGGCTTCGAACAGGCTTTCCAGATGTTCGCGCGAATTGACGATCCCGCGCGCCCGCAGCACCCCCTGTGCGTCGATCAGCGCCGCAAACGGCAGACGGCTGACCTGATAGGAAATGCCGAGCGGCGCGGAAACGACGTAGGAAAAACTGCCGAGTCGGTGAGCCGCGACGAATTCCCGCTGCCCGGCGCTTTCACCGTCGCTTGCCAGAACGATGTCGAGCCAATCCCGCTCCGCTGTGAGGCTCGATTTCAACGCCGGCAGCAAGGCCTTGCACACCGGGCAGGTCGGCGACACGAAGACCAGCAAAGTGGCGCGCGCGTCCGAACGCTCCGCCCCGAGGGTCAGCGAGCGGCTCTCGAGATCCTGCACCGTGATGCGCGGCGCGGGCTCGCCGACCTTCAGGCCCTTGGCCAGCATCAGGGCGCCCGCCGGCGCAATGCGCTCGTGCAGCACGCCGAGCTGACGGACGACCGCCAGCAGCGCAATGCACAGGCCGATGACGATGACCCACAGCACTGCATTGGAAATGGCGAGCGCCGTCATGATGTCCTCCCGCGGAGGCGCATGGCCTTGGGCGACACCTCGCCGAGCAGCTGATCGACGGCCGCATAGAGTGCGGCGAACGCGCCGATTCCGCCGGCAACCGTCAGCACGTCCGAGCCGGCGAAGGGGCGCGAAGTCCACGGCAACGCGGCGAACGCAAGGGCGAGAACGAGAAGCAGATTGCGCCACACCATCCAACCGGCGATCGAGCGGCGCGTGCCGAGCGCGCCGCAGCCGCAATCGAGATCGCGCCTACCGCGGGCGAGGTTGAGGGCCACCCCTAAGGCGTAGGCGATCAGCAGCCACACGGCTGCGGGCAGCGCACCGCGGCGGGCGGCCGCCCAGGGCAGAGTCGCCGCGATCGCGAGCTCGAGGCCTGGAAAGAGCCATGCCATGCGCCGCGCCCAGGCATCCGGCAGCACACGATATGCCGCGAAGATTTCGGTGAATGACTCGAAGCTGCGCAGCTTGTGGCACCCGGCGACCGCGAACAGCAGCGCGATGGCGCCGATGATCAGGTACCCGAATGCCGGATCGATCGACATCTAGGGCGTGACCATGATGGTGGGCGTGGTGCCGATGTGCTCCACCGTGCGCAGCAGCTTGCCGCTCCCCGCGTCATAGACGTCGAGATCCGTGCTGTTGAGGAAGATGCTGTAGAGCAGCGGGTGCTGATCGCTCGAGAGCTGAATCGAGCTCGCCAGGCTCTTGAGCGCGATCTGCTGTACGCGCTGCCGGCGCGGCACATCGTACACCCACACGTCCTTGCCCGGATCCTTGTGCGTCTCGATGCCGCCGCGATGCATGATCGCGTACAGCCTTGAATCGTTGGGATTCAGCGCGAGCTGCTGCAGGCCTCCGGGCCGCCAGCCGGCCTTGCGCTCCGCCTCGGAAGTCAGCCACCAGATCGGCCCGATGCTGGCGCCCCTGGCGTCCGCCTCGAGCGGGTAGATGCGCCCGTCGAAGGTCACGAAATACCAGGTCCGGCCCATCCGCACGGCCTTCTCGGTCACCGGATCCTCGCCCATGCTGAGCAGCGGCTCCGTGCGCTTCTGCTGCGCGGCGCCGTTGTCGTCGAGGCTCACGAGCAGCAGAGAGCCGTCGCCGCACACCGTGAAGAAAGAGCGCGGCCCGGTGGGATACTCGAGCGCACATCCCGGGGTTTCGACTTCGCGCACGAACTTGCGAGTCCTGGTGTCGACGACCGTGACGCTCTGCGCCGGATTGAAGTTGTAGATCAACAGAAACCGATCATCGTCCGTCAGCACGGCGTTGCTCATCATCGGCACGCTGGAGGCGCGCTTGGGCGGTATCGCAATCTCGCCGACGGGACTAAGCGTGGCAGTGTCGTACAGCGTGACGACGTCGCTGCGCTTGCCGCGCGTTCCGCGCGAGAAATAGGTTTCCGGGGAATAGATCAGCTTGCCGTCGCGGGAGAGCAGCAGGCGCTCGAAACCGTAGCCGGTGCTCAGCGTGCCCAAGTAGCGCCCGGTGTCGCCGTCGATCAGATACGCCATGCCGTCGGCCATGTGCGGAAACACGAAGTCGTTGACCCACACCCAATGCTTCGGCGCCGGGACGGCGAGAGTCGCGGACTGCAGGCCGTGTATGGTGTCCGGCGGCAGCTGCGCCTGCGCGGCGCCGGCGAGCAGCGCGCCGATCAGCAGTGATCTCAGTCGCATGAGTCGTCCAGTGAGTGTTCGCGCGAGTTTGACATAGGCAGTGAGCCGCCGCTATCCGGCGCTCCGCCGGGCAAGGTGCGCTTGAATCTGCGCGACCAGTTCGGAAACCGATTGCTGCGGATGCAACGCCTGCACCACTCGACCATCCGGAGTCGCGAGGTAAATCAGCATACCGTGATCGATGAGATTCGAAGACGGCGAGCGCCGCTTCCACGGCACGCCGAAGTTCTGAGCGGCATCCGCAACGGCGGCGGGACTGCCCGTCAGCGCCAGCAGCCTCGGATAAAAGCGTGCCGCAAAGTCGCGCAACCTGCCGGTCGAATCATGATCAGGGTCCAGGCTGACGAACAGCGGAAGTATGGAATCGGCCGCCGGTCCGAGGCGATCGAGCACGGCGGTCATTTTTGTGAGCACCGCAGGGCACACATCCGGGCAACTCGTGTACCCGAAGTACACCAGAAGCCAGTGACCGGCGAGATCTCTCGCATCCAGAGGGCGCCCGTATTGGTCGATTAAGTGTGTTTCCGCGGCCCCACGCACCGGTTGGACGAAGCTCAGGCCGACAACGGCCGCAAGCACCAGCGCGCGTGCCGTCGACATCATATGGCGACGATCCAGCCCATCGCACCCCTCTCGGCCATGCGGCTCTGATGCGGATGAAACATATAGCGGCCGCGGCGCGGCAGCCGAAATTCGAGAATGGCCCGTTCGGCGGGTCCCAGGCTCACGATGTCGGTGTGTTCGTGAGGGGAGGCGGAGGTACCGGAGCGGTACAGATCGAAGGTTTGAGCATGAAGGTGAAACGACGCGATCGGGTCGGGCTCGACCATATTCATCAGGTATATGCGAACCAGCTCGCCCGCCGGAACTTTGAGCGGAAAACGCTCGTAATATCCCGCCATGCCGTTCCAAGCGTAAACCTCGTTTCGTCCGTCGCCGTCGACGTCGAAACCGCACAGACACAGGAGGATTTCATGCGCGGCCGGCCGCGGCTGCAGCGGATCGACGATCATTGCCCCGTACATGCCTTTGCCCACATGCCGCGCGTAGGGCGGGATGTGGCAATGATAGGGATGCAGTCCCACCGGTCCGGCCTCGAATTCGTAGGATTGGCTTTCGCCTTTGGCAACACGACTGAGTCCATCCTGTGAGACGTCGTGTACACCGTGAAAATGGACGCTATGCGGAGCATGGGCGGCGCGATTGCGCAGGGTGATTTTGAGGCGGTCGCCCACGGTGGCGCGCACGATCGGACCGGGCACCGTGCCGCCGTATGCCCATGCCGTGAAGTTTTGGCCATCGGCAACTTCGAGTGTGGTTTCGATTACCGACAGATCAAACTCGCGCACCTCGGTGGTTCGCGGCGCCCACGGCGGTGGAGTGTGCAAGCCGTCACGACTTCCGGCGGCCAGGTAGGACGGGGGGGAGAACGGTGCCATATAGGCTGCGCCCATCGCTGCGCCGGACGGATCGCTTCCGCAATCGGACTCACGCGGGGCCGCCGGCGCAGCACCGGAGTACTTGGCGGCGATGCGTTTCGCGCCAGGCCATGCGAGTCCGCCAAGCAAACCAAGTGCGCCACCCAGCCCGCCAAGTCCGAACAAGTCGCGACGGCGCATCGCCATGAGTCAGCTGACTCCGCCGATGGACATTCCGAGTGCCAGGACCGCCAGATAGGCGGCGCCGCCGCCGAGCGCGATCATCTTGATCCGCGGGGCCAGCTGTGCGCCGCTGAGGAAAAGATAGGCGAGGGCACCAAGGAAGGGCAGAGCGAATATCAGAATCGACCAGATCCACGTCGCCGTCGCCGTCGTCCCGGATCGCCGCCCGAGGTCCCACAGGGCGAGCGTGGTCCATAGCACGTAGAGCAGCAGAGGGAGCAGATAGGCATACAGCCCGAGAATCATCTGCAAGTTGCTGGGCATGGTCACGTTCATAGTCCCTCTCCCTTCGAATGCATGTCAGCTCAGCGCCTTGGGTCCCAGAGGGCCTCCGGCAAGCCATACTCCTGCGGCCAGCGGCAGCAGCCAAACGACGAGACCCGTCAACACGATGGCGAACCGGGCGGAAGGCTTGAACGTTCGAGCGGCGCTGAGCAAATACCAACCGCCGCCCAGCAAGGGCACCAGGATGATGAACGCGCCCCATGCCGCGCGCGCGCGGTCGCTGCCGCGCTCGTTCAAGTCCATCAGCGCGAGCGACGCCCAGGTCGCATACAGCAGGAACGGCAGCAGATACAGATAAACGATGAACCAGACCTGAAAAAGATTGGCGGGAGCGGAAACCGAGAATAGCGACGGCATGTCACGGCTCCTTGCGCGCGGCGATCGGGACCTGGTCGAGAGCCGCAGTGCTCTCAGCGGGTGTTTTGATCGAGTCAAGATCAAGGCGGATCCCTGAAAAGACGTGGACCGCGGGCCGTACCGGGGCATCCGCACCGTCGGGGAGGTTGGGCTGCGCCGCCGGCACCGGGCGGGTGCGGTAATCGTTCACCGTGAACTGGCCGGTGCGTACCTGGGCAATCGCTCCGAAGAACGTCATGGAGGTCGACAGGTCCGATGCAATGGGCACGCGCAACCGGCGGCAGCCGTTCAACGCCTCCAGTCCCCACGGCAGCGAGGTCCGATAGGTATTGTCTGAAAAGCAATTCCCGATGGTCCCGAATCCGCCGGCGGCAAGATCGGCGCGCCCCGACCCGAGCACGGTATTGTGCCGGACGACATGTCCCGTCGAAGGCCAGTAGTGCCGGTCCAGAATCGGAAGCACCAGGATGCCGTTGTTCCGGCTGCGCATCACGAGATTATGCTCGACGTGATTGTTGTGCGTGCCGACCATCGCGATGCCGGTGCCCGCCAAGGTCTCGGTGGCATAAAAGCCGGCGGCCTCGTTATCCAATCCGCTGTCGCTCACCACATTGCCGACGATTGTCGTATCGCGGCCGGGCGGCTCCAGCTCGATGTCGAACGTCGTCGTGGCGATGCCGCTGCGGTTGTGGACGAAGCGCGAATTCAGGACATACATGTCGCCGCTCGAATTGGTTCCGGAATAGCCGAGGCCGCTGTAGCTGCCGACGACATCGTTCAATACCACCCGGCACGGGGCGCATTGACCGACATAGAACGCCGAGTCAGGCGAACCGCTCGCCAATGAATGCTCGAACAGGCCGTCGGTCGATCCGAATGCGTAAATGCCGTAGTCGCCGTTGTTGTAGGCGGTGAGGTAGGAGCCGCGAAAACCCTGTACCGCGGTCCAGAAGAATCCATTCAGGGTGTAGTTTCGTGCCGTCATGTTTTCGATGGCGACGCCGTTGCCGCCCACCATGATGCCGGTGCCGAGCTCGAACTTGCCATCGAGGATGACGGCGTTGCGATCCACGCCGCGCAGGGTCACGCTGGGCGTCGTGACGTACACCGCCTCGTTGTATTCGCCTTTGTCGATCAGCACCAGGTCGCCGGGATTCGCCGCGTCCACACCGTTCTGAATCGTCGGGTAGTCCTGGGGAACCCGTCTCGTGACGCCGGTGGGCTCTTCGACCGTTGCGAGAATCCCGCGTGCACCCGACGGCGGCGTATATTGAACGTCCCCGACCACGGCGACGCCGACCATCCCCGCCTTGCCGTCCGGCGTCGCGTGGAAACTGCAATAGAACGGATACACGCCTTGCTTGCCGAGCACGATCTCGGTCATGTCCCCCGGACTCATCTTGATGTGGCCGAAGGTCTTTTCGCTCGACCAGGACTTGTCGACGGCAGCTACGTTATGGTCGTTGCGCCCGGTGTTGATGAACACGATCGATCCGCCCACGGGCACCCGCACGATGGCCGGCGAGAAGCTGTTGTCCGCCATCGAAACGAGCACGGTCCCGGTGGGATTCTGTTGCGGCTTGCCGCAGCCGCAGAGTCCCGCGGCGAGACAAAGCGCAACGATGATCCGCTTGTCCATGCTGCGCTCCGTCCTGCCCAGTCGGCCCTGCTAGACGCGATTACCGCGCATCAGAACGACTGCCTGAACTCCACGCCGAGCGTGCGCGGCTGGTTCACGAACAGACGCGGCCGACCCGGCGTCTCGGCAGCGATCGAGCGACTGTCGCCGAGATTTGCGACCTCGTTGCCGAGGTTCTTGCCGACGATCGCAATCTCGAAGGCGCCCCTGTCGAAGGCCATGCGCGCATTGATCAGACGGTAGGATGGCCGCAGCCGCGGATCGGCGGGCAGATTGTTGCCGCTGTAGCTTCTGCCGATATAGGAATAATCGGTGCCGCTGATCATCTTCCAGTCGGTCGAGAGCTGAGTCGTGTACGACACCGCCCCATTGCCGGTCCAATCCGGCACCTGGTAAACGGGTGAGCCCACCGTCTGAGGCGATAACGAACTCATTTCGGTGATCGTGGCATTCTGGTAGCCCAAGCCGAGCGACATCTCGAGGGGATCCGTCGGCCGCGCGCGCACCTCGAGCTCGCCGCCCTTGCTTACCGCGGCCCCGGCATTCGCAACGAATTGGAAGCCGCAGGAGAGCAGGATTTCCTGCTGGATGTCCTTCCAGCGGATGTAGAACCCGGCTGCATCGACGGTCAGGCGGTGATCGAGCCACGCCGTCTTGGTGCCGAGCTCGTAGTTCCACAGCGAGTCGGAACTGAAACTGCGCGTCTGCTGGACGGTGACATTGGGGTCTATTGCCTTCAGTTGCCCGGCGCAGTCGGTCGGCGTATTTGGCTCGCCCGCCGGCACGATGGGCACCAGGCCGCCCGGCCGGTAGCCCTTGGCTACATTGACGTACACCATCTGGTCCGGCGTGAGGTGGTAATCGGCCTCGAACTTCGGATTGACGCCGTTTTCAGTCTGCGTGGTGTACGGGCTGACGATGAACGGGCCGCCGCCGGTGGCCAGCCCCCCCTCATAGCCTTCCGAGGAGGTCTTGACCTGGTACCAGCGCAGGCCCGCCGTCAGCTTCAAGGGGTCGATCGGCTGGTACGACACCTCGCCGAATACCGCCGGCTCCTTGACATCGGTCTTGAAGTCCGACGCGAAGATCAGGTTCGGGTAGGGCGGGGAGATCACAACCCCCGGCGCGCCTGTCAGCGTCAGATCGAGTCCCGGTACCGTCGCCGGCGGATAATAGGCGGAGAACGGCACACGCCCGTGGGTGTCCGAATAGAAGGCGCCGGTGACGAATTGGATCGGCCCCTGCAGGGCGGAGACGAAGCGCACTTCCTGCACAAAACTCTGGTAATCCTTCTCTTCGCTGATGCCGCCGGGCTGCGGCTGGCCGCCGGCGCCCGAGGTGATCCCCGCATACACGAAGTCGCTCTCGTCTTCCGTCTCGAGCACCTTGCGCGAGAAGTACGAGCTCGAAGAGACCAGTTCGCCGAGATGGGTTTTCCAGTGCACCGTCAACGAGGACAATCCCCAGTCGTCCCATCCGCCTTCCGGCACGTTGAACCAGCGCGCCTGGGTGAAGTCGTTGGGGATCATCCGGTTAGGTGTGGGGGCCCCGGTGGCGGGCGTTGGCACCGGATAGCCGATGCCGTTGGCGGTATCCGTGAGGTAGTCCGACATCAGAAAGCCGTTGTAGCCGGTTCGCTGCATCATGTACCGCGGCGTGATGGTGAGCGAATCGGTGGGCTTGTAGGTGAGGCTCGCGGCGAAGCCCGAGGTGTCGACTGCGCCGACGTTGTCGACCGTGGTGAGGCCGGGGCCGGCGAGCGGCAAGCAGGTGAGGTTCATCGCCGCCGCGGGATTGGTGCAGTAGGTGCGCTTGAAGTAGCCGGCCTGATAGTCGCCGAAGCCGCTCAAGCGCAGCGCCAGCTTGTCTTGAATCAACGGAATATTGAAGACCCCATCGCCCGTATAATTCCCGGTGCTCGTGCGGGCGGTGTCTGAGTAGCCGCCGTGGAGGGTGGCGCTGAACTCGTTGAGATCGGGCTCCTTCGTGACGGTGCGCACCAGGCCGCCCATCGAGCGGGCGCCGTACAGGGTGCCCTGCGGCCCGCGCAGCACTTCGATGTGGTCGATGTCGAGAATCCGCGGATCGATCGAGTCCGGCAGCGGCGTGTCGTCGATGTAGTAGCTCGTGACGTTGTTGCCGGAGACGCCACGGATCGAGATGGTGCGCGCGGTGCCGACGCCGTCGCCGGTGGGCGCGAAGGCGAGATTCGGCACCTTGGTGGCGTAGTCGAAGAAGTCATAGATCGCCTTTTCCTGCAGCGCCACGGTGCCGAAGGTGGTCATGGACATCGGCACGTTCTGCTGGCTCTCGGCGCGCTTCTCGGCGGTGACCGTGATCTCCTGCAGCTCGCCCGCCGGCGCCGCCGTCGCGGTCGTATCGGCCGCGATCGCGTGCAGCGGTCCCATCAGCGCCGCGGCGCCCAACCAGGCCAGGCAACCCTTCGATATCCCCATCGTCATTCTCCCTGCAAAAAGAAAAGGCTTTCGATCCCCTCGGGCTATGTTATCAGTGTGCTGTGGCCGATGCGGCAACTAAACTCGCATCGCCGGCCGCCGAACCGCGCTCTTCGGCAACGGCCTTGTGCAGCAGCGCGCGAAAACTCGCCAGCGCCGTGTCCATGCGCAGCGCGAGCATCGGCGCATCCGGATCGAGATCGAGGATGCGCTGCTGCGCCAGGATGATGTCCTTGTCCTCCAAAAAGCCGGCGCGCACGCTGGCGGTCAAGTTCTCGGTGACGCTCGGATCGTCGAGCGCGAAGCCGTGGCATTGCTGGAAGAAATAATGCGAGGTGCGCTCGGTCTCCGGCGTCACCGCCTGACAGCCGAAGAACTGGGCCGCATCGACGCGCCGGCCCTCCGGTGCACCGGTACCGGTCGGTGCGCTGCCGGAGTCCATCAGCAGCACGCCGGGCAGCACCACGTCGTAGATGTTCCAGCGGTCGACGTTTCCCGGCCAGCTCTTGATTTTCTTTAGGAAGGGCGCGGGCTCGTCGTCGATCAGCCAGCGCTCCACCCGCACGCTGCGCGCGCCGCGGGTCACCTTGGGGCGCGCGGAGGCGTACTTGGCCGAGCCGCCGAGCGTGGTCTCGTGCACGTACGAGAGGTGCGAAAAATCGAGCAGGTTGTCGGTGATCAGCAGATAGTTGGCGTCGTAGTGCAGATAGCCCGGCACGCCGCGCCATGCCGGATCGTGCAAGTAATGCGTGTCGGGGATCAAGGACTCGTCGGCCCTGCTCGGATCTCCCATCCACACCCAGATCCACTTGAAGCGCTCGACCACCGGGAAGGCGCGCACCCGGGCCGCGGGAGGAATGAAGTCCTGTGAGGGGATCTCCACGCAGCGCCCGGCGGCGTCGAACAGCAGGCCGTGATACATGCAGCGAATGCGGTCGCCCTCGCGCCGCCCCTTGGAGAGGGGTGCCGCGCGATGACAGCAGCGATCTTCGAGCGCGATCACGCGGCCCGCCTGGTCGCGCCACAGGAGCAAGGGCACGCGGGTGACGGTGCGCGCCAGCAGCGCATCGCCGCCGATCTCGTGCGACCAGCCCGCGACATACCAGGTATTCTTGAGGAAGGGGTCGTCGGTGCCCATGGCCGTACTCTTTTAGAACTCTGTGGATGATGCTCCCCGGCGGTCATCATAGCCACAATCGCGGCTTTCGTGCAGCCGGCGCATACCCTAACATTCCGCAGTGCGTTCGAGCCGCTTCGCCTGCCGCATGATCATCGCTGCCGCGATCGCGGGCGGGTTCGGCGCGGCCGGCTTGCGCGCCGCCGACGGCACGCAAGCCGACGACGATTGGCGCAGCAACGGGCGCGACGCCGACGGCACCTACCACTCGCCGCTCGCAGACATCAATCGCAGTTCCGTGAGCCGCCTAGGATTTGCGTGGGATTATCGGGTGGGTTCGTCGCGCGGCCTGGAGGCGACGCCGCTGGTCGTGGGCGGCGTGATGTATGCGGTCGGCAATTTCGGCCGCGTGTACAGCGTGGATGCCGCCACCGGCAGGGAACGCTGGAGCTACGACCCCGGGGTGGACGGACAGTGGGGGCGCTACGCCTGCTGCGACGCCGTGAATCGCGGACTGGCGATGTCCGAGGGCACGCTGTACGTCGGAGCGCTGGACGGGTATCTGCACGCCATCGACGCCCGCGACGGCCGGCGCAAATGGAAAGTCGATACGCTCATCGGTCGCGCACGGCGCGTTCCCTATACGATCACCGGCGCTCCGCTTATCGCCGGTGAGCGCGTGGTCATCGGCAATTCGGGCGGCGACTTCAAGGGGGTGCGGGGCTATGTCTCCGCGTACGACCTCAAAAGCGGCGCGCTGCAGTGGCGCTTCTTCACGGTGCCGCGCGATCCGAAGCGGGGCCCTCAGGACCAGCCGCATCTGGTGCGAGCCGTGAAAACCTGGGATCCGAGACATCGCTGGGAATACGGGGGCGGCGGCACGGTGTGGGACGGGCTTTCGTACGATGCGGATTTGAACCTCATCTACCTGGGCACGGGCAACGCATCGCCGTACACGATCAAGGAGAGCGGGCGGCGCGGCGGCGACGACCTGTACAGCGCCTGCATCGTGGCGATCCACGCCGACACGGGGCGCCTGGCCTGGTACTACCAGATCGTGCCGGGCGACGAGTGGGACTACGACAGCACGCAAAAGATGATTCTGGCGGACCTGACCGTGGGCGGCAGGGTGCGCAAGGTGCTGATGCAGGCGTCGAAGGACGGATATTTCTACGTGCTCGACCGCGCCACCGGCGAATTCATTTCGGCGCAGAACTTCGTCTACGTCAATTGGACGCGCGGGCTGGATCCGAAGACCGGCAGGCCGGATCCGAATCCGAATGCGGAGTACCTCGGCGGGCCGAAGCTCATCTTTCCGTCGATGGCCGGCGCCCACAGCTGGCAGCCCATGTCGTTCGATCCGGCCACGGGGCTCGTCTATATCCCGGCGCTCGAGGCGCCGATGGTGTACATCGAAACGTCCCATCTTCCGGCCGGGCTGATCGAAGGCAACTTCACCGTCGCCGGCTTGTTTCCCGAGGATTTCGATCCGCAGTCGCTGCGCTCCCTGTTCGGAACTCTGCCGTCCCTTAAGGAGCTGTCGCGCGGCGCGCCGAGCGGCGCCGTGCGTTCGATCGGAGTGCTCAAAGCGTGGAACCCGTCGCAGCAGCGGCTGGTGTGGCAGAGGCCCTCGAGCGGATTTTGGAACGGCGGCGTGCTGTCCACCGCCGGGGGCATCGTCGTGCAAGGCGACGTCGAAGGACTGCTCAACGTCTACGATGCCGCGTCGGGGCAGCTGCTCAAGTCCCTCGATCTGGGAACCAGCGTGATGGCGGCGCCGATGACATATCGGGCGGCCGGCAAGCAATTCATAGCGGTGATGGCGGGCTACGGGGGCGGCCCGGGCCTGTATGATCCGTTTCCGAAAGCGAGCGCCGCCTACCGCTTCGGCAACGCGGGCCGCATCATCGCGCTCACCCTCGATGGGAGCGCGCCGCCGCTGCCGCCGCCCGTGGTCGAGGCGCCGTTCGAGCAGCCGCCGCAGCGCGAGGAAAACGCGCAAGCCGTCGCGCACGGTGAAGTGCTGTACAACCGCTTCTGCGCGCGCTGCCACGTGTTCGGACGCGGCGAGCTGCCGGACCTGCGGCGATTGACGCCGGCCACCCATGCGATTTTCTACGACATCGTGCTGCGCGGGGCATACCGTCCGCGCGGCATGGGCAGCTTTGACGACGTGCTGTCGCGCCCGGATGCCGCGGATCTGCACGCCTACCTGGTGGATCGGGCATGGGAAGCCTACGCGCATCAATAGCTCGAGCATTGCAGGTCGCTAATGAAACGGTACCGTTGCGTTTCAATAGCGGCCGCGCTATGCTCCGATGCAACGGTGTCGTTTGACATTAACTGGAGCGAAACGCCATGCCCCGACTCAAACAGGCAATTTTCGCAGCAGCCGCCACGGCGGTGATCGCCGTGAGCCCGGTCGCACCCGCGGCGGCAGGTGGGCATGGTTACTACGGGCATCCGCATGTGTGGTGGGGATTGGGGCACGGCCTGTTCGGTGCGGTCGCCGCGGTAGCCACGCTGCCCCTCGTCGTCGCTTCCGCCGTGGTTTCCGCGGCAGTGCAGGCGGCACCCGCGCCGGCGCCGGCGCCGGCGTACGGCGGAGGCGGCTACGGCTACGGCTACGCGCCGCCGCCGGTGACATATGCCCCGCCGCCCGTGTACTATGCGCCGCCGCCGGTGGCCTACGCCCCACCGCCGGCCTACTATGCACCCGCCTATTACCCGCGAGCTTCTTATTATCCGGCGCCGCGCGCGTACTATGCGCCGCCTCCGGTCTATGCCGGCGGCTACGGCTACGGCTACGCGCACAGCGGGTATCGCGGAGGCGGCTTCTACCCCCGTCGATAGGTAGGGATGGCGCGCAAGGCGGCTAAAGCCCTCGCGCGCGGCGGCCGACCTTCCCGCGCCGATGCATTGCGCCTGCGCGAGCGCATCCTCGTGGCCGGCACCGAACTGTTTCTCGCCGAAGGCTATGGCTCGACCACCATCGAGGCGGTGGCGAGGCGTGCGCAGGTGTCGAAGCGCACCTTTTACGATCGGTTCGACGACAAGGCGGCGCTGTTCGCCGCGGTGGTCCATCGCATCATCGAGCACATCCGGCCGCCGCCGGAAGTGCCCCTGCTCTCGGGCGCGACGCTGCCGGACGTGCTGCGCCGCCTGGCCGGATTCATCCTGCGCGCGGCGCTGTCCCCGCAGGCCATCGCGCTGCACCGGCTGGTGCACGCGGAATCCGGCCGTTTTCCCGAACTCGTGCGCGCGGTCGCGAGCGACGGCAGCACCCGCGAGGGCATCACGCTCATCAGCAGTCTGCTCGCGCGCGAGCTGCCAAATTCAAAACTGCGCGACGAGGATCGCGCCTTCGCCGCGCAGCAGTTCATATTCATGGTGGTCGCTCTGCCGCAGCGCCGCGCTATGGGATTCGGCACGCCCATGACTCCGCCCGAGCTCGAGGCCTGGGCCGACAAGGTGGTCGGTCTGTTCCTGGACGGCTGCCGCGGCTTGAGCGCGTGAGGGGCTCGAGCGCGCTCTGCGCGGCCGCGGCCGCAATCTGCGCCGCGGCTCTTTGCCTGCCCTGCGCCCGGGCATTCGCCTGGGGCGATGAAGGCCACGAGGTGATCGGGCTGATCGCGGACCACTACCTCGAGCCGGCGGTTCGCCGGCGGGTGCAGGCCCTGCTCGCGGGCGACGAGTCGGGGCTCACGGCCAAGGACATCGCGCACGAGGCGACCTGGGCGGACAAGTACCGCGACTCGGATCGCAACTCCGCCAGGGTCCGCTACGCGCAGACACGCGGCTGGCATTTCGTGGATCTCGAACTGGCGGAAGCCGACATCCGCCGCGCCTGCTTCGGCCGGCCGGCACTGGCGCCCGGGACCGACGCGTCCGCCGGCCCCGCGCAGGACTGCGTGATCGACAAGATCGACGAATTCACCGCCGAGCTTGAGGATCCCGGCACCGACGAGCGGGAGCGCCGTCTCGCGCTGCAGTTTCTGCTGCATTTCGTCGGCGATGTGCACCAGCCGCTGCACGCGAGCGACGATCACGACCAGGGCGGAAACCGCAAGATCGCGAGCGCGCCCGGAATCGCCGCCGACAATTTGCACCATGACTGGGACACCGAATTCGTCGCGCGCCTGGGGAAGGACGCAGCCGACATCGCGGCGCAGCTGATCGCCCGCATCTCCGGCGCAGAGCGTGCGCGCTGGTCTTCCGGCACGCCCGCCGAGTGGGCCATGGAAACCTACGATGTGGCAAAATCGCATGCCTACGGCCTGCTGCCGCCGGCGGATTCGTGGAATCGCTACGAGCTTTCCGCCGCGTACGTGGCCGATGCGACCGCAGTGACTGCCGAGCAGCTCAGCAAAGCCGGCGTGCGCCTTGCGTTCGTGTTGAATCATTCGCTGCGCCAGGAGCCCACCCGATGATGCAAGCGATGCTGGCCGTGGACAAGATTGACATCGCTCGCCTGCGGCAGGCCTACGAGCGGTGAGCGCACCCGCCAACGGGCTCTGGCTCGGCCTGGACACCGGCGGCACGTATACCGACGCGGTGCTGCTCTCGGACGCGCGGCGCGTCATCGCGAGCGCGAAGGCGCTGACCACCCCCTGGGATCTCGCGATCGGCATCAGTCAGGCGATTCGCGCGGTGCTCGGCATTCTGGCGGGCGGCGCGCACGGCGCCAGCCGCGCAGACGTGAGCCTCGTGTCCGTGTCGACCACGCTCGCCACCAATGCCGTGGTCGAACACCGCTTCAGCTCCGTGTGCACGCTCGTGATCGGTTTCGACGAGGCCATGGTCGAGCGCTCGGGTGTCAAGCGCCACCGCGACGGCGTGGTGGCGCGCATCCCGGGCGGCCACACCGCGACCGGCGAGGAATCCGAGGCGCTGGACGAGGCCGCCGTCGAGCGCGCGGTGCGCGAGTACGGGGCCCGCGTCGAAGCGTTCGCGGTCGCCGCCAATTTCTCGGTGCGCAATCCGTCCCATGAGCTGCGCGCGCGCCGCATCATCCGCGCACTGTCGCCGAAGCCGGTGACCTGCGCGCACGAATTGAGCTCGAAGCTCGATGCGCCGCGCCGCGCGCTCACCGCCACGTTGAACGCGCGGCTCACGCCCCAGATCAGCCATCTCATCGGGGCGCTCGGCCGAGTGCTGGTCGAGGAGTCGATCGATGCGCCGCTGATGATCGTCAAGGGCGACGGTTCGCTGATGAAGGCCGAGGTGGCGCTCGAGTATCCGGTCGAGACCATCCTGTCGGGTCCGGCGGCGAGCGTCGTGGGCGCGGCCTTTCTCACCGGGCTCGAGGACTTCGTCGTCTCCGACATGGGCGGCACCACCACCGATATCGCGGTGGTCGCCGGCGGCCGGCCGCTGATCCGCGCCGAGGGCGCGCTGGTCGGCGCCTGGCGCACCATGGTCCAGGCGGTCGACGTGCGCACCAGCGGATTGGGCGGCGACAGCGAGGTGCATTTCGACCGGCAGCACCGCCTGCGGGTCGGTCCGCGCAAGGCCATGCCGCTGAGCCTGCTCGCGCAGCGTTTCCCGTCGGCGCTCGCGCAGCTGCGCTCGATCGCAGAGCTCGAGCGCCTGCCGGACCATGCGGCGCAATTCGCCTTCCGCAATCCCGATCGTGCACCGCCCGAGCATCTGTCGGCGCTCGAGCGCCGGGTGTGGGACGCCCTGGATCTCGAGCCCAAGCACGTATCGGCGGTGGTGCGCAACGCGTCCGGTCTCGAGGCGCTGCGGCGCCTCGCCGATGCCGGGCTCGCCGCTCTCGCGGCCTTTACGCCGAGCGATGCCATGCACGTACTCGAGCGGCAGCAGGGATGGTCGCGCGAGGCGGCCGAGTGCGGTGCGCGGATTCTCGCCACCGAGGAGCGCAACGCGCGCGCGGCATCCGCGGCCGCCTCTGCGCGGGAGATCTGCGAACGCACCTATGAACACGTGGTGCGCGAGACGGGGCGGGTGCTGCTCGCCGCGGCGTTGAGCGCCGATCCCGGACTCGAGGCGCGGCTGGGCCACTGGGGCGTGCTCGGCGACCGGCTCATCGAGGAGGTCGTGGCCGGCAAACCGTTCTCGACTCTGCTGCATGCCACGCTCGCACTCGCGCGGCCGCTGGTCGCCATCGGGGCACCGGTCGGGGCCTATTATCCAGAGGTGGCGCGGAGGCTCGGCGCGCAGCTGTCGATTCCGGAGCACGCGGCGGTGTGCAACGCCGTCGGTGCGGTCGCGGGCGTGGTCTCGCAGTCGGTCGAGATCCTGGTCAACCAGCCGACCTTCAAGGTTTTCCGAGTGCACGATCCTGCGGGCAGCAAGGATTATCCGGATCCCAAGCCCGCGCTCGAGCATGCGCAGCGCGTGTCGCGCGAACTCGCGCTCGCGGCGGCGCGCCGCGCCGGCGCGGCCGATCCGCACGTCGAGACCAGCGTGAGCGAAAAGCTCGCGCACGTCGGTGCGGGCGCTGAGTACCTGGCCGAAGCGGTGGCGCGTTCCACCGCCACCGGCCGCCCGTTCGCCGGCCACATCGTGATCGAGCGCGACGCCGAGCGCGACGCCGAGCACGACGCCGAGCGCGGCATCGGGCGCGGCATCGGGCGCGGCATCGGATAAAGGCATACCGGCTTATCGGATTAAGGCATACGAAATCGCTGCGGGCGCCGGCACGGGGCGCGGGCGATGTCCTTATAATGGCTGCATGACACAACCCGACGAGACGCTCGGCCGCCGCAGCCGGCGCCGCCCCGGATCCGCCGAGGTCAGCCATGCGGTGTTCGACCGCACGCGGCCCTACCGCCACTTGCGCAATCCCTTCGAGCCGCTGAAGGTGTTCTCGGACGATCAAGTGGCCGCCATCCACGAGGCCGCGCTCACGATCCTCGAGACACAGGGCATGAAGGTGCTCTCGGCGGATGCGCGCGTGCGCTACGCCCAAGCCGGCGCAGCGGTTGACGAGGCGACGCAGATCGTGCGCCTCGACCGCGGGCTCGTCGGCGCATCGCTCGCCGCCGCGCCGCACGACATCACACTGCACACCGTCGACCCCGGGCGCAACGTGCCGCTGTCGAAGGGCTGCGTCGCCTTCGCGCCGACCTCCGGTCCGCCCAACATCATGGACACGGCGCGCGGCAGGCGCGCCGGAACATTCGAGGACTTCTGCAATCTGATGAAGCTGTGCCAGAGCTTCGAGGTGATCCACGTGCTCGGCGGCGCGACCGAGCCGCAGGACGTTCCGGTGCACATCCGCCATCTGGAGGTGACGCGCGCGCAGCTCATGCTCTGCGACAAGGTGCCGTTCATCTTCTCGCGCGGCCACAAGCAGGTCGCCGACAACTTCGAGCTGATCCGCCTCGCGCACGACATCTCGCCCGAGGAGTTCCGCTCGCGTCCGTACACCTACACCATCATCAACACCAACTCGCCGCTGCAGCTCGACGTTCCGATGGCGGACGGCATCATCGATTTCGCCGCCGCCGGACAGGTGCTCGTCATCACGCCGTTCACGCTGGCCGGGGCGATGGCCCCGGTGACGATCGCGGGCGCGTTGACCCTCGCGCACGCCGAGGCGCTCGCGGGCCTCACCCTCGCGCAGATCGTGCGGCCCGGCGCACCGATCGTGTACGGCAGCTTTACCTCCAACGTCGACATGAAATCCGGATCGCCGGCCTTCGGCACCCCGGAATACGTGAAGGCGGCATTCGGCGCCGGCCAGATGGCGCGGTTTCTCGGGCTTCCCTGGCGCTCATCGAACGCCACCGCCTCGAACGTCCCCGACGAGCAGTCGGTGTACGAATCTCAGATGTCGCTGTGGGGCGCGCTGCTCGGCGGCTGCAACTTCGTGCTGCATGCGGCCGGCTGGCTCGAGAGCGGGCTCACCACCTCGTACGAGAAGTTCATTCTCGACATCGAGATGCTGCAGATGTTCGCCGAGGTGTTCCAGCCAGTCGGCGCCGCGCCCGCCGATCTCGCGCTCGAGGCGGTTGCCGAAGTCGGCGCGGGCGGGCACTTCTTCGGCTGCGCGCACACGATGGAGCGCTATCGCAGCGCCTTCTACGCTCCCCTGGTGTCTGATTGGCGCAATTCCGGCGCCTGGGCGGACGACGGATCGAAAACCGCGAGCCAGCGCGCGAGCGGCATCTGGCGAAGCGCATTGCAGGGTTATGTCGCGCCGAAGCGCGATCCCGCCGTCGTCGAGGCACTCGATGCCTATGTCGCGCGCCGCAAGGCCGAAGGCGGTGCTCCGCCCGTGACCTGAAATGTCGCATCTGGGCATGCCTCCGTCGCGATATCACAAGTGTCCGGGCCGGTGCGGACTTACCATGCCTTGATGCGAGGACTGCGTAAGACACGGCGGCGGCTCGCAAAAATAACCCCTCGGGAGAGTTAGATGTCGGAGTCGACTGAAGAATTCGATCTGGCCGCGCTCAATGATGAGGAGCTCGTCGAGCAGGTTCACGATGACCTTTACAACGGTCTCAAGGCGGAGGTCGAGGAGGCGACACGGATCTTTCTGAAGCGCGGCTGGTCGGCCGAGCGGGTGCTCAACGACGCCTTGGTGGAAGGCATGCGCATCGTCGGCATCGATTTCCGCGACGGCATTCTGTTCGTGCCCGAGGTGCTGCTCGCCGCCAATTCGATGAAGGGCGGCATGGAGATCCTGCGGCCGCTGCTCGCGGAAACCGGCGTCGAGCCGATCGGCAAGATCGTCATCGGCACGGTCAAGGGCGACATCCACGACATCGGCAAGAATCTGGTGTCGATGATGCTCGAGGGCGCGGGCTTCGAGGTCATCGACCTCGGCATCAACAACCCCGTCGACAAATATCTCGACGCCCTGGAAAAGCACAAGCCGGACATTCTCGGCATGTCGGCGCTGCTGACCACCACCATGCCGTACATGAAGGTGGTCATCGACACGCTGAAGGAGCGCGGCATCCGCAACGACTACATCGTGCTGGTCGGCGGCGCACCGCTCAACGAGGAGTTCGGCAAGGCGGTCGGCGCCGACGCGTATTGCCGCGACGCCGCGGTCGCGGTCGAAACCGCCAAGGGCTTGTTGGCCGCCAAGCGCGCCGGCGCGGCGGTGCACTGAGAGCGGCGGGTTTTGTGGCGCAGCAAGCAGCATCCCCGAAGGGCTCGCCGCAGCCGCGCTCCGACGGCGAGGGCACGCTGGTCATCGCGTGCGGCGCGCTCGCGCACGAGATCACGGCGCTGAGGCGCGCGAACGGCTGGGATCATCTGGAGGTGCGCTGCCTGCCCGCCGAATTGCACAACCGGCCTGAGCGCATACCCGCCGCGGTGCGTGCGCTGGTGCAATCCTCGCGCTGCCACTACCGGTCGATCTTCGTCGCCTATGCGGACTGCGGGACGGGCGGAATGCTCGACGCCGTGCTCGAGGAGGAGGGCGTCGAGCGCATCCCGGGGGCGCACTGCTATGAATTCTTCGCCACGGGTCCGGTATTCGCGGAGCTGGCCGCTGCCGAGCCGGGCACGTTTTATCTGACGGATTTCCTGCTGCGGCATTTCGATCGCCTGGTGCTGCGCGGGCTGGGGCTCGATCGGCATCCCGAGCTCCATTCCGCCTACTTCGGCAATTACCGCAAGCTCGTGTATCTGGCACAGGCGCCGAAACCCGGCTCGCTGGAGCAGGCGCGTGCGATCGCCGAGCGCATGGGGCTCGACGTTCGAGTACCGCGAGACGGGCTATGGCACGCTCGCGACCAGCCTCGAGTCGGCCGTGAAGCGTGGCGCGGAGGCCGGGTCGTGGCGTCGCTGATCGTCATCTCCTGGCGCGACATACCGGCGCAGGTCATCGTCAAGCGCGGCCGCGAAGCCTCGAAGGTGCAGCTCTCGCAGCGCTTTCAGGAAGCGGTCGACCGGGCGGCGATGCGCGCCGGCAAGGGCAGCTCGGATGCCTATCTCGCCGATTGGCAGCGCAGCGCCCCGCGCCCCTGCGGCGATGATCTTCCGGCCGAGGCGGCCGCGGAAGCCGCGCGCCTCGAAGCGCAGTATTCGGACGAGGACCTCGAGCGGCTGATTCGCGCCAAGGGACTGGATGAGAATCGCAGCGCTTCCGATTCCGCCCCGCCCGCCGAGATCTCCTGATGTATTCGGTCAGGCTCTGGTCGGTGCGCCACGCGCGCGGCATGGACGCATTCTATCGCGGCTTCGAAGCACTGCTGATGCGCATGCACGGGCTGTTCCGCGCGCTCGGCTATGAGCGCATCGAGCGGCCTGTGGCGGCCGTCGAGAAGGCCGTCAAGGGCGCGCTGTTCGACTGCCGCATGTGCGGCCAATGCGTGCTCTCATCCACCGGCATGTCGTGCCCGATGAACTGCCCCAAGACCCTGCGCAACGGCCCGTGCGGCGGCGTGCGCGCCGACGGCAATTGCGAGGTCAAGCCGGAGATGCGCTGCGTGTGGGTCGAGGCCTACCGGGGCAGTCAGCGCATTCCGGGCGGCATCGAGGCGATGCGCCAGGTGCAGCTCGCGGTCGACCAGCGCCTGCAGGGCCGCTCCTCGTGGCTCAGGGTGGTGCGCGAGCGGCACGCCGAACCCTCGCCGCCGGCCGCGCCGGCGCCTGCGCCCGCGAAGGGCGGCAGCCCGAAGGCGGCGCCATGAGATTCGAAGACGAACCGGTGCCTGGCTATCCGCTGCCGATCCTGCCCGGACACACGTCGCCGGGTCGCTTCGAGCGGGTGCTGCGCGCCGGCGGCTTCGTGGTCACCACCGAGCTTGCGCCCCCCGATTCGGCCGATCCGGACGATGTGTACAAGCGCGCACGGGTGTTCGACGGCTATGTCGACGCCATCAACGCGACCGACGGCAGCGGCGCGAACTGCCACATGTCGAGCGTGGCCGTGTGTGCGCTGCTGACGCGCGTCGGCTATGCCCCGATCATGCAGATCTCCTGCCGGGACAAGAACCGCATCGCCATTCAGGGCGACATTCTCGGCGGCGCGGCGATGGGCGTGTGCAACATGCTGTGCCTGACCGGCGACGGCGTGCAGGCGGGCGATCATCCGCAGGCGAAGCCGGTGTTCGATCTGGATTGCGTGTCGCTTCTCGAGATCGCGTGCACGCTGCGCGATGATCACCGCTTTCAAAGCGGGCGCAAGATCAGTTTGGCGCCGCGCGTGTTTTTGGGCGCCGCCGAGAATCCCTCGGCCCTGCCCCACGAGTGGCGCGCGCTGCGCCTGGCCAAGAAGGTCGCCGCCGGGGCGCAATTCATCCAGACGCAGTACGTGTACGATCTGCCGCTGCTGCGCGCCTTCATGGACCAGGTCGGGGCGCTCGGGCTGTCCGGCAAGGTCTACATCCTCGCCGGCGTAGGTCCGCTGCGCTCGGCGAAGACGGCCGAATGGATGCGCAAGAACGTACCCGGCATGCACGTCCCCGATGCCGTCATCGAGCGCCTCGCCGGCGCGCAGGATCAGGCGCGGGAAGGCCGCAACCTCTGCGTCGATCTCATACAGGAGATACGCGAGATTCGCGGCATCAGCGGCGTGCACATCATGGCCTACCGGCAGGAAGAGTCGGTGGCCGAGATCGTCGATCGCTCCGGACTGCTTCGAGGCCGCTCACCCTGGTATCCCGGGCGCGATACCTCTCGCGACGCGACGTTCGACGCGACGTTCGACGCGCCGAGCGAGGCGCCGAGCGAGGCGCCGCAAGTTTCTCAAAGGATCGCAAAATGACCGATACCGTTATCAGCTCCGCCACCAAGGAAGTCGTCATCGGCTTCGATCGACCGTTCGTCATCATCGGCGAGCGCATCAATCCGACGGGGCGCAAGATCCTCGCCGCCGAAATGGCCGCCGGGGACTTCAGCCGGGTCGAGTCGGATGCCCGCGCCCAGGTCGAGGCCGGGGCGCACATGCTGGACGTCAATGCCGGAATTCCGCTGGCGGACGAGCCGGCGATTCTCGCGCGCGCGGTGCAGCTGGTGCAGTCGATCACCGATGTGCCGCTGTCGATCGATTCGTCCATCGTGGCCGCGCTGCAGGCCGGGCTCGCCGTCTACAAGGGCAAGGCGCTGGTCAATTCCGTGACCGGTGAGGACGAGCGCCTCGAATCGGTGCTGCCGCTGGTGAAGAAATACGGCGCGGCCGTGATCGCGATCTCGAACGACGAGACCGGCATCTCGGAGGACCCGGACGTGCGCTACGCGGTGGCGAAGAAAATCGTCGAGCGAGCGATGGATCACGGCATTCCCCCGTGCGACGTCGTGGTCGATCCCCTGGTGATGCCGATCGGCGCCATCAATCAGGCGGGCGTGCAGGTGCTGCGTCTGGTGCACCGGCTGCGCACCGAGCTCAAGGTGAACACCTCCTGCGGGGCCTCGAACGTGAGCTTCGGACTGCCGAATCGCAACGGCATCAACAGCGCGTTTCTGACCATGGCGATGGGGGCGGGACTCACCTCCGCCATCACCAATCCGCTGCACGTCGAGGTGGTGCAGGCGGTCATGGGCGCCGACGTGATGCTCGGGCACGATCCGGATTGCGCGCGCTGGATCAAGCGCTTTCGCGAGTCGCCGCCGGCTCCGCCGCCCGGCACGGCCGGCGCCGCAGAGGCGCCGCGCGGCCGCCGCGAAGGCGGTCATCGCCGGCGGCCGGCCTGAGCGCAGGTCGAATGCAATGACGACTCGCGATCCGCTCGTCGTTTTCATGCCTTCCGGCAAGCGGGGACGCTTTGCCGTGGGCACGCCGCTGCTGCAGGCGGCGCGCAGCCTGGGCGTGGACATCGATTCCGTATGCGGCGGCCGCGGCCTGTGCGGGCGCTGCCAGGTGGTGGTCGCGGAGGGCGAGTTCGCCAAGCACGGCGTCACATCCTCGAGCGCGAGCCTGTCGCCGTTCAGCGAGCCCGAGATGCGCTTCTCGCGCCGCGCGCCGCTCGCGGAGGGCAGGCGCCTGTCGTGCTCGGCGCGCGTCGAAGCCGACGTGGTGATCGACGTGCCCGCGAGCAGCCAGGTGCATCGCCAGGTGGTGCGCAAGGAGGCGGATGCGCGCGCGATCGAGCTCCATCCGGTGGTGCGTCTGCACTACGTGCAGGTGAAGCAGCCGGACATGCACGATCCGTCGGGCGACCTGCGCCGCCTGTTCGAGGCGCTGGAAGCCGAATGGAGCTTGAAGGATCTCACCTGCGATCTATCCGTGCTGCAGGGACTGCAGTCGGCGCTGCGCGCGGCCGACTGGCAGGTCACGGTGGCGGTGCACGCCGAGAAGCAGATCATCGGCGTCTGGCCGGGGCTGCACGAGCGGGCGTTCGGCCTCGCGGTCGACGTGGGCTCCACCACGATCGCCGCGCATCTGTGCGACCTGCTGAGCGGCGAAGTGGTCGCCTCCGCGGGCGTCATGAATCCGCAGATCCGGTTCGGCGAGGACCTGATGAGCCGCGTCTCCTATTCGATGATGAATCCCGGCGGCGCCGCGCTCATGACCGCAGCGGTGCGCGAAGCGCTCTGCAGTCTCGCGGCGGACGTGGCGCGCAGCGTCGGTGCATCGCACGAGGATATCCTGGAAGCGACTCTGGTCGGCAACCCGATCATGCATCACCTGCTGCTCGGTATCGATCCTGTGGAACTCGGCGGCGCCCCGTTCGCGCTCGCCGTCGATCACTCGCTCACGCTGCGGGCGAATGTCATCGACTTGAAGCTGCATCGCAACGCGCGCATCTACGTGCTGCCGTGCATCGCCGGCCACGTGGGCGCCGATGCCGCGGGCATGGTGCTCTCCGAGCGTCCGGACCTCAGCGACGAGATGACCCTGCTCGTGGATGTCGGCACGAACGCCGAAATCGTGCTCGGCAACCGCAAGCGCCTCGTCGCCTGCTCCAGCCCGACCGGCCCCGCGTTCGAGGGTGCCCAGATCAGCTGCGGTCAGCGCGCGGCACCCGGCGCGATTGAGCGCGTGCGCATCGACCGCGAGACGCTCGAGCCGCGCTTCAAGGTCATCGGCTCCGAGCTCTGGTCGAATGAGCCCGGCTTCGAGGAAGCCACCGCGGGCTGCGGCATCACCGGCGTGTGCGGATCCGGCATCATCGAGGTGATCGCCGAGATGTACCTTGCCGGCATCATCAATCAGGACGGTGTGCTCGACGGCCGCCTCGCCGCGCGCAGCCCGCGCATCGTCGCGAACGGCAGGACGTTCGCGTATTTGCTGCATCGGGGCGCGGTCGAGATGAAGATCACCCAAAACGACGTGCGCGCGATTCAGCTTGCGAAGGCGGCCCTGTACGCCGGCGTCGCGCTGCTGATGGAGCGGCTCGGCATCGATCACGTCGATCGCATCCGCCTCGCCGGCGCCTTCGGCAGCCACATCGACGTCATGTACGCGACCATTCTCGGCATGGTTCCCGACTGCGATCTGAAGCAGGTGCGCTCGGCCGGCAATGCGGCCGGAACCGGCGCGCGCATTGCGCTGCTCGATGCGACTTCACGCGGCGTGATCGAAACCCTGGTGAGGCGCATCGAGAAGGTGGAGACGGCGATCGAGCCGCGCTTTCAGCATCACTTCGTCGAGGCGATGGCGATTCCTCACAAGACCGCGGCGTACCCGAACTTGCGCAAGGTAGTCGATTTGCCCGCACCCAAGGAATCCACCAGCCAGACCGAAACGCGGGGCCGCCGGCCGCGCGGGCCTGAGGCAGCGAAGACGGAGGCGGCGAAGACGGAGGCGGCGAAGACAGAGTGAGAAGCGGCTGCATCATCGTCGTCGGGTTGGCCTTGGCGTGCGCGGCCGGGTCGCCGGCGCGCGCCGGCGACAACCTGTCGGGCCATTTGAAAGAGGCCGCGGCGGACGTCAAACAGGAGGCCAAAGCCGTGGCAGCCGACATCAAGAAAGGCGCAAAGAAAGTGGGCGCGGAGACGAAAAAAGCGGCGCACGAAGTGGCCGATACCGCGAAGAAGGGCGCGGACGAAGTCAAGGCCGCCGCCAAGAATGTCGACGCGAAGAGCAAGGGGTCATGAAAAAGACGAAAATCAAGTGGCTGCGCAAACCGCAGAAACACGACTATCCCGCTGCGCAATCGTATTTGAGTCTGCTCTTCCCGCCGCGGGTCGCGAAGGCGCTGGTGCAGAGATTGGAGCGTGCCAGGGTCGCTGAGTTTGCGGCGAAGGACATTTTCAGGGCTTCGGGTATGGCGCTGCTCGGCAGCGGCAACATCCACGTGGATCGATATCGGATCCTCATCATCCACAAGCGGCCGATCTCTCCGATCCTGCTGTACAGGGACGCCGAGCACGGCAAGCTGATCATAGCGGACGGATATCACCGGCTATGCGCCGTTTACACCTTCGATGAAGACGCGATGATTCCCTGCCAGATCATTTGAGGAGATGTCGTTTCACGGCTGCGTCGTCTGTGCGATGACGACGTTGTCCACCACGGTTCTCAAGAGCTGGCGTCTCGATTCGAGCCACTGCGGATTGCTCTGGATATCCGCCGAATAATAGCCGACGACACTGAATACGGTCGTACTGTCGACCATGGTGTAAAACGCATCGCTGCCGTGCGAGTCGACGCGCATCCACTCTCTCGCTCCGCTTTGCTCCCGAGTCGGCTTCCCCTCGTCGCTGAGCCGCTGCTGTCCCGACGCGGCGCTCAGTGCGCGATACAAGGCCGCCGCATCCAGAGGTGACGGCGAAAGCGGCGCCGCCAGGCGCACGAATCTCGCCTTGATATCAAACCCGGGCATATCGGCGCTCGAGGATCTGCCGAAGTCGTATTGCGCATCCAGCAATAGGCGCTGCGACCATTGATCGTAAGTCGCTTCGGGCAAGCGGTTGGTCTTGAAGATCCGGAAGCCGGGGGGCACCTTGATCGTGACGGTGACGGCGTTCGCCGAAAAGAAATAGGGGCTCCAGTGGGCCACCTCCGCGTCGATCGTTCGGGGCTTGGGCACCGCCTTCGCGCCCGGAGAGGACGAGCACGCCGCCAAGCCGACGAGGAGCAGGGCGGCGGCCGATGTAAGTCGGAATGTTGTCATGTGGGCGTCGACATTATAGAGCGACCCGCTACGGCAGCACCACGACATTCCCGATGTGCCGGCCGCTTTCGACCGCTTCGTGCGCAAGAGCGATTTCATCCAAGGAAAAGCGCGCGGCGATCCGATGGATGAGCCGGTTCCGCTCGAGCCATTGAGTGATATCCGCGACCGCACGCGCGCGCACCTCATCGCTCAGTTCGTAGACGATGAAGAACGATGCCGTCACCCCATGGACCAGCCAATTGCGCAGCGGCAGCGTGGCGGCCCAATCGCCGGAACCGTAAACGATCGCGCAACCTCCATGTTTGAGATAGCCAGTGTAGCCCGCGGCGTTCGCCGCCAAATCGACTTCGAGCACCCGGTCGACCCCGTTTTGGCCCACGATTTGATGAACGCGGTCGGCGATCGATTCCTGCCGATAGTTGATGACGTGAGCAGCACCGGCTTCCAGGGCTTGAGCGGCCTTGACGTCCGATGACACCGTGGCGATGACCGTGGCGCCTGCGGCGGCCGCCATCTGGCAGGCGTAATGGCCGACGGCGCCTGCGCCGCCTGCGACGAGCAGGACGAGACCGCGGACGTCGCCGGAGAAGTGCACGGCTCGGTAGGCCGTCAGCGCCGGAATCCCCAGGCACGCGCCCGCCTCGAAGGACGTGTTATCTGGCAATCGAACCGCCTGCCGGGAGGGCAGAGCGACATATTCTGCCGCCGTGCCGTTCGCGCGCCTCCATGCGGCGTTCCAAATCCATACGCGCTCGCCGATGCGGCGCGAATCGACTTCGCGTCCGACCGCCTCGATGACGCCCGCACCGTCGCTGTGCGGGACGATTTCGGGAAACGCCAATGGCCCGGATCTTCGAGTCTTGACGTCGGAAGGGTTGACGCCCGATGCGTGCACGCGCACGAGCACCTCGTGCGGGAGCGGTACCGGAGTCGGCCTCTGCCCTATCTTGAGGACCTCGCGGGCCGTCCCGGGCGCCGTGTAAGAGGCGACTCGCATGTTTGCGCGCCCGTTAAGGGCGCCTCACACGTTCGAGTCCGGCGACGCGGCCTTGCGTCTCGTCATGTACTCGAGCAGCGCCTCGTCGATCGCGGGATCCATCGGCGGCGGCACGTACTCCGCGAGCATCTTCTTCCACAGTGTGTTCGCGCGCTTCGACATGTTGGTCGCGCCCTCGGCCTCCCACTGTTCGTAGCTGTTGTTGTCGGCGAGCGGCGAGCGGTAGAACGCATTCTCGAAATTGGCCTGAGTGTGGGCGCAGCCCAGAAAGTGCTTGCCGGGTCCCACTTCGCGCATGGCGTCGAGCGCTTGGCCGTTGGGCGACAGGTCCACGCCGGCGAGCAGCGTGTGCATCATGCCCGCCTGATCGGCGTCCATGACGAATTTTTCGTAGCCCATGGCGAGGCCGCCCTCGAGCCAGCCGGCGGTGTGCAGGACGAAATTGACGCCGGCCAGGCAGGTGGGCAGGAGCGTATTCGCGGACTCGAACGCCGCCTGCGCATCGGGAATCTTCGACGCACACAGGCTGCCGCCCGAGCGAAACGGTATGCCGAGGCGCCGGGCGAGCGCGGCCATGGAGTAAAGCACCAGCGCCGGCTCCGGCGTGCCGAACGTCGGCGCGCCCGACTGCATCGAAATCGAGGAGGCGAAGCTGCCGAGCACCACCGGCGCGCCCGGATTGACCAATTGCACGAACGCCAGCCCCGCCAACGCTTCGGCGAGGGTCTGGGCGACGGTGCCGGCGACGGTGACGGGCGACATCGCGCCGGCGAGGATGAACGGCGTGATGATCAACGCCTGGTTGGCGCGCGCGTACACCTTGGCGGCGCCCAGCATGGTCGCGTCGTAGGTCATCGGGGAGTTGACGTTGATCAGATTGATGATGGTCGTCTTCGGCCGACCCGTGGCGGGGTCGTCGAGCTCGGACCCGAACACGATGTTCGCCATGGCCACCGAGTCGCTTGCGCGCTCGGGCGCGGTCACGGAGCCCATGAATGCCTTGTCGCTGAACTTCAGATGGCTGTACACCATGTCGAGGTGGCGCTTGTTGACCGGCAGATCGACGGGTTCGCATATCGTACCGCCCGAATGGTGCAGCGAGTTGGACATATACGCGAGCTTGACGAAATTGCGGAAGTCCTCGATCCGCGCATAGCGGCGCCCTTCGTCGAGGCTGCGAATGAACGGCGAGCCGTACGCCGGAGCGAACACCGTGTTCTTGCCGCCGATCACGACGCTGCGGGCGGGATTGCGGGCGTGCTGAACGAACTCGCGTGGCGCCGTGCGCTGCACCAGCGCGCGGCACATGCCGCGGGGAAAATGCACGCGTTCGCCCTTGACGTCGGCGCCGGCCGCCTTCCAGATCGCAAGCGCCTCGGCGTCGTCGCGAAAATCGATGCCGATCTCCTCGAGAATGGTGTCGGCGTTGTGCTCCATCAGGGCGAGGCCGTCCTCGGCGAGCACTTCGTAGCAGGGAATCTTGCGCGTGATGTAGGGGATCGAGGTCGAGGCACGAGCGGCGCGCGAGGCGCGCTTCGCGTCGCGGCCGCTGGGACGCCGTGCGTGAGGGGTTGAAAGCGTTTGCTGCTCGTCCATGGTCGAACTCCCGATTTGTCCGAGGGTCGTCATATTTGCGCGTGAGGCGCAATGCTTTGTGGATCAGACCTGGCAGTATGGTCACTGTCGATTCCAGCAGCTGATCAATTTGCGTCATGGACTTGTCATGACGCGCCATTATCACGGCCGGGCCCAAGGGGTCACCGCCCAGGGGCCGCTGCCCCGAACGGCCGCCGCCGCGCTCACTCGGCAAAGGACATCAGGGTTCGCTTCGCAAAGTGTGCGTCGATGAAGTCGGCGAGGCCGTTCAGGGTGTCGTCCAGCGTGGGCGTCTGTCGGCCGAATAGCCCCCGCATCACTCCCGCGTCCTCGAACAGCCCGTGCGGATACAGGGCGAGCGTCTGCCCGTGCTGCCAACCCATATTCTCGGGCAGCGCGCTGCGCAGGCGCGGCGCGGACTCGGCGGGCGAGGCCGGCCGCGTCTCCCCATGCCGAATCTCATAGCCGTCGAATGCGACACCGCTCAGGGGCGCCCAGAAGCCCGTGAGCGGCGCGAGTGTATGGCTGCGGTGCCGATAGCGCTTGTCCCGCTGAAACTGCGTCGCGTACGGCAGCAAACCCAGGCCGTGCGCCGCGCCCTCGACGCCGTGCGGATCGGTGATGTCGCCTCCCAGGAGCTGCAGGCCGCCGCAGATCGCGAGCGTCGGCTTGTCCGCCGCCACGTGCGCGCCGATCGCGGCATCGAGCCCGAATTCGCGCAGCCATGCCAGGTCCGCGGCCACATGTTTCGAGCCCGGCAGGATCAGCAAATCCGCGCCGGCAATCATCGCCGGCTCGCGCGCCCAGCGCATCTCAAGCCCCGAGACCTGCCTCAAGGGGGTGAACTCGTCGAGGTTGCTTATGTAAGGGTAGGCGACGATCGCGGCGGTGAGGCGCGCCGCCGGCGCACCGTGCGCCGGTGCCCGGGCATCGAATACCCCGTCCTCCTCGGGAAGGCCGTGCTCGCGCCACATCGGCAGCACGGCGAGCGTGGGAATTCCGGTGAGCGTCTCGAGCATCTGCGGGCCCGGCGCCAACAGCGCGGCATCGCCGCGAAACTTGTTGAGCACGAAACCGCGCACCAGCGAGCGGTGCTGAGCGGTCAGCAGCAAAAATGTGCCGTAGAGGTGGGCGAACGCGCCGCCGCGATCGATGTCGCTGACGATCAGCGTCGCTGCGTTCGCCGCTTCGGCAACGCGCATGTTGACGATATCGGTGGACTGCAGATTGATTTCGGCCGGCGAGCCCGCGCCCTCGATGACCACCATATCGTGGCTCGCCAAAAGCTCATCGAGACAGGCGCGAATGGCCGGCCACAAATGCTCCGCGCGCGCCCGCCACTCCATCTGCGAGAGGTCATCGCGCCGCTGCCCCAAGAGAATCACTTGCGAGTGAGTGTCGCGCTCGGGCTTGAGCAGCACCGGGTTCATGCGCACGTCGGGGATCGCGCGCGCCGCGAGCGCCTGAAAGTACTGCGCGCTGCCCATTTCACCGCCGGCCGCCACCCGGGAGTTGTTGCTCATGTTCTGCGCCTTGAACGGCGCGACCCTCAATCCCTGCCGTGCATACCAGCGTGCCAGCGCGGCGGCGAGAAAACTCTTGCCGGCGCCGCTGGTCGTGCCGCATACCATGACCGCACGCGCTCTGCGCTGGCCTTGGACGCCGCTCATATCACTCGAGCGACTCGAGCCGCGGCCTCCACAGGTGCACGCCCTCATGCTCGACGATGTTCACGCGCGTGCGGAATGCCTCGGACAGCCAGTCGCCGTCCAAGGCCTCGCGCACGCTGCCGTGGCCGACCACGCCTCGAGCGCCGAGCACGATCAGCCGATCGGCGGTCAGCGCCAGCGACAAGTCGTGGATCGCGCTCACCACGCTGACGCCGCAGCGGTGCGCCTGTTCGCGCAGCAGCCGCGCGACGTCCTCTTGATGCGGCGGGTCCAGGTGGGTGGTGGGCTCATCGAGCAGCAGCACCGACGCCTCCACGGCGAGCACCCGCGCGAGGTGCACTCGCTGCCGTTCGCCGCCGGACAGGGTCGAGAGCCGCCGCTGCGCCCAGGAGAGCGAACCGGTCGCGAGCATCGCGCGGTGCATCGCCGCATCGTCGTCGGCCTTGCGATGCGCGAGCCACCCCGAGTGTGCGAAGCGGCCGAGGGCGACCACCTCCGCGGCGGTCAAATCCGTCGCCGCGGCGGTCTGCGCGAGCCACGCGAGGCAGCGCGCGCGCTCGCGCCGCGGCCATGCCGACAGGCGCCGGTCCTGCAGATGGATCGTTCCTGCGTGCGGCTGGATGAGGCCGGCGAGCGTGCGCAGCAGGGTCGATTTGCCCGAGCCGTTCGGGCCGACCACCGCGGTCCACTGCCCGGCGGCAATGTCGAGCGAGACGCGCTCGAGCACAATGTGCGCGCCGTAGGCCACGGACAGATCCCGGCAGGACAGGATCGATGCCCCCGGCACTGGGGCGGGATTTCTGAGCGCTTCAGCCATCGCGGTTGCGGCGCCACAGCAGGAACACCAGGTACGCGCCGCCTACGCAGGCAGTGACGGCGCCGACCGGCAGTTCCGCCGGCCGAATGATCCAGCGGCTCACCAGATCCGCCGCCTGAAGGAGCGCGCCGCCGCACAGCGGCGCCGCGATCAACAGCTGGCGGTGATTGACGGTGAGCGTCTCGCGCACCAGGTGCGGCGCGACCAGGCCGACGAATCCCACGATGCCGACCTGTCCCACCGAGGTCGAGGTCGAGAGCGCCACCACGCCGAGCAGCGTCAAACGCAGCCACGGCAGCGAAAGCCCCAGCGATTGCGCGGTGTCTTCGCCCAAGGTCAGCGCGTCGAGCCCGCGCGAGAGCAAAATCGCGGGCACCAGACAGATGCAGAACACGACGGCGAGCAGGCTCGTGGAGGTCCAGCTGATGAAGGCAGTGCTGCCCAGGAGAAAGGTCTGCATTTCACGGTAAATCTCCGGCTTGGCGAGCAGCAGGAGCGACGTGACGGCGCTCAGCAGGAAGGCCGTCACGATGCCCGAGAGCAACAGGCTCGCGGTCTGCAACACGCCGCGCGAGAGCGTGATCGTGAGCATCGTGGCGGCGCAAGCGCCAAAGCAGGCGGCGGCGGTGATGCCCAAATTGCCGACCCAGGCAAGCCCGCCGACGGTGGCATCCGCGCCCATCAGGCAGATCGTCACGCCGAGCGCGGCGCCCGAGGCCGTGCCCAGCAGGTAAGGCTCGGCCAGCGGATTGCGGAACACGCCCTGCGCGATGGCGCCCGCGAGCCCGAGCAAGGCGCCCGCGCACCACGCGCCCACCGTACGCGGCAGACGGATCTGCCAGAGCACCACCGAGGACTGCGCGTCGGGGGTGAGCAGCCAGTGCAGCGAGGTGTCGATGCTGGTGGTGCCGATGACCAGACCGCCGAAGCTGAGCAGCAGCGTGATCGCGACGCAGCACACCAGCCACACCCCGAAGCGCCGCGCAGCAGCGGCCTCCCAGCGTGCGGTGGCGGACTCTGCCAGCATGGGCCGCAGCGCGTTCACGGCGACACCCGCGCAAGACAATCGGCGATCGCGCGCATTCCATCAGCGACCCGCGGCCCGGGCCGTACGATGGAATCGCGCACCGCGGGTGCGAACGCGCACACGCGCTGTTCGCGCACGGCGCGGATCCGGTCCCAGCCAGGGCGCTCGGCGAGATGTGCGGCCTCTGCGGGAGAGACGAAGATGACGTCCGGGTCGTGGCGCACGACGTACTCCGGATTGAGCTGCGGAAACGCACCCATATCCGGCGTCACGATATTGCGAGTACCGAGCCGCGTCAGCAGTTCGCCGATGTACGAGGACGGGCCGGCGGCATAGGGCGGTCCGTCCACCTCGAAATACACGCTCGGTCCATCGCCGCGGCGCCGCGCCATCGCCTGCGCGCCGATCTCATGCACTGCCGCGGTGAGGCTCTCGTTGAGGCGCTGTGCGCGCTCGGGCACGCCCAGAATGTCGCCGATGGTGCGCACGGTGTGGCCGATGTCCGAAAAGCGGTCGGTGTTAAGCGCAAAGCTCACGAGTTCCAAATCGCGCAGCCGGTCGGTGATTCGTTGCGAGCTCGAGAGCAGCACCAGGTCCGGCCGCAAGCTCACGATCAATTCGATCTGCGCGTCGTCGATGCCACCCGCTTTCGGCAGTGATTTCACCTGCACAGGCCAGTCCGAGTAGCGGTCGGTCGCAACCAGGCGGTCGCAGGCGCCGAGCGCGCATACGGTTTCGGTGAGCGAGGGCAGCAGGCTCACGATCCGCTGCGGCGGATGCGCGAAGTCGACCGCGCGCTTCAGATCGTCGTGCAGCACCAGACTCACCGCGGGCGCCGCAGCGCCGAGCAAGAGCGCGACACCGGCGGCGGTCTGGCCAATTGTCCGCAGCATAAACGCCAACCCTCTGCGCACCCGCCGTGCACGCGCCGGAAACGTAGGCAAGGTCGCGGGGAGGCGATGCAGGAGCTGGCGGCGTGGCGCCGGTCATTCCGCACCGTCGTTGCCCGCCGCAACACGTGCCGCCGCGCTGCAGGTCGGTATACGGGCTCGTGAGTGGGGCTCTCCCGGCCGAGTCGCCTTCCCACGCCGATGCGCAGTGGCACGATGACTCGCCTGATTCACTTACCGTTGCGGGGGCAGCGCCGGACTTTCCTCTTGGGGGATCACCGGCTTCCCGTTTCACCCGCCGGCTTCGCGGCCGGCGGACTCCTGAACGCGCAGCCAGTCTGCCCGCGATCGCCGTTACGGTCAACGCCGCCGTCGAAAACGCCGCCGTCGAAAACGGCGCGGTCGAAAACGGCGCGGTCGGTTGACCGGATCATGGTTTTGCGGCACCGTAAGAGCACGCGACAAGTTCCCCTCACGGGGATTCAAAGGGAACTCGGGTTCAATGCCCGGGCTGCCCCCGCAACTGTAGGCGGCGTGCCCCACATCGAAGGCCACTGGATCTTGAACTTCCGGGAAGGCGATGCGGGGACTCAAAACCGCAAGCCAGGAGACCTGCTCGTCGCGGTCGCCCATCGACCAGCCGGGGTGTGCTGAGCGAGCGGAGTTTCCCGAGTGGCGACGAGGGGACCGCGCTTGGATGTTCGACGCGGTCCGCGCAGCGTCGTCATCGGGGGTGCCGTCTTGAATCATCATCGTCTGGGTCGTGCATGCGCCGTCGCCTGCTGCGCGCCCTTCACCATTCACATCGCCGGCGCGCAGGTGGCGCCGCCGGCAGCGCCGGGCGACGAATCCTTGAACGAGATCGTGGTCGTGGCCAATCGCGAGCCGGAGCCGCTCTCCCGCATCGGCAACTCGGTCACGGTTCTCGACCAGACGGCGATCACAGCGAGCCAGTTCACCGTCGTCTCCGATCTGCTGCAGACGACGCCGGGCCTGACCGTATCGCGCAACGGCGGCGTCGGCCAGTTCACCTCGGTGTTCATTCGCGGCGCCGAGAGCGACCAGACGATGGTGGTGATCGACGGCGTGCCGATGAACGATCCGTCCGCTCCGGGGGCCGGCTACAACTTCGCGAACCTGTTGACCGGCGACGTCGCGCGCATCGAGATCCTGCGCGGCGCGCAGTCGACGCTATACGGCAGCCAGGCGATTGGCGGTGTGATCAACATCGTGACCGCCGAGCCGACGGACCCCTTGGGCGGCGGCGTCACCGCCGAAGGCGGATCCCACGACACGGGCTACCTCACGACCAATGTGGGCGGCAAGAGCGAGGATTGGATGTGGCGCGTGTCGGGCTTCTGGAACGGCACCAGCGGCATTCCTGCGTTCGACGAGCAGTACGGCGGAACGCGCTTGTGCGCGAGCCAGATCGGCGGCGGCACCGGACTGCTGCGCTATGACTTCACGCAGGATCTGCAATTGGATCTGCGCGGCTACTACACGCAGGCGCGCACCGACTTCGACGGTTTCGACACGCCGACGGGCAACTTCGGCGATGATAACGAGTACGCCAAGAACGACCAGATATTGGGCTACGCAGGCCTCACGCTGCATTCGCCGGACCATGCATTCACTAATCGGCTCGCGTTCCAGTACACGTACACGAATACGCGCAATTACGATCCGAACGCGCCGGCGAACTACGGCAGCCCCAGCACCGAGACCTTCTACGGAATCGGCGGCAATCAGCGCGAGGAGTACCAGGGCACGTGGGAGCCTATGCCGCGGGTGCAGGCCGTATTCGGCGCGCAGCACGAGCGCTCCACCATCGACACCCTGTCCCCCGAATTCCCGCCGGTGCCGCCGCCGCTCGAGAACGAGGTGACCATCGACTCGGGCTACGTGCAGCTGCAGACGCAGGCCGCCGCCGGACTCACGCTCACCGCCGGTGAGCGCTATGACCACCACAGCGTGTACGGCGGTCACTCGGACAGCCAGCTCGCCGCCGCATGGGTCTTGAACGACGGCCGGACGATTCTGCGCGCGAGCTTCGGTCAGGGCTTCAAGGCGCCCTCGCTCTACCAGCTCTACAGCGACTACGGCAATCCGGCGCTGCGGCCCGAGCTCGCGCAAAGCTGGGATGCAGGCATCGAGCGGCACGCATGGGATGGGCGCTTGCAGTTGTCCGCCACGTATTTTCAGTCCAACAGCCGCGATCTCATCGAATTCTTCGACTGCACCACGACGGCCGGGCTGTGTGCGACCGACCCGTACGGGTACTACGCGAACATCGCGAGGGCGCTGGCTCGCGGCGTGGAGCTGCAGGGCGCGCTCCAGACGAACGATCAGCTGAGTTTTGCGCTCAATTACACCTATACCTACACCTCGGATCGGTCGCCGGGCTCGCCGACCTACGATGAGGAACTGTTGCGGCGGCCGGAGGATGCGGCGAATGCGTCGATGACCTACCGCTGGTCTTCGAAGTGGAGCGCGAACGCGGCGTCGCGCTACGCCGGACCGAGCTTCGATGACAATTCGAGCACGGGTGCCGAGGTCAAGCTCGGCGGTTACGTGCTTTTCGACCTGCGCACCTCCTATCAGCTGCGCGACAGGATCGAACTGTATGCCCGCGTCGAGAACGCGGCCGGCAGGCATTACGAGACGGCGTATCAGTACGGCACGCTCGGCCGGGTCGCCTATGCGGGGCTGCGCGCGAGTTTCTGAGGGGAAGTGGCGGCCGCCCTCTTGAGAGATGCGTTCCCGGCTGTGGTTGTCATTTTTTTCATACCGTTTTGGCGTCGCAGCACCGAAACGTTTGGACGTTAGAACGGCGGAAAGTTTTTGGATGAGTCCCAAGCCGCCGCGCTCGCTTGTCGTCGAGGTCACCGCAATTATCGATGCGGCCGGCGATCTGCTTCCGTTATTCAGAAGCAAAGAATCTTAAAAGACCACTTTACCGGCGCGGGCCCGCATGGTGCCATCGTCTTCCCCCGCATCAGGAGTGACCCGCCATTCGCGACCCGCGCTACGACATCCTCTTCGAGCGGGTCGCCATCGGTCCGGTGACCGCCCGCAACCGCTTCTACCAGGTGCCGCATTGCAACGGCCTGGGCTACCGGGATCCGAGCGCGCTCGCTGCGATGCGCGGCGTCAAGGCGCAAGGCGGATGGGCGGTGGTCTGCACGGAGCAGGCGGAGATTCATCACAGCTCGGAGATCACGCCGTTCATCGAGCTGCGCCTGTGGGATGACCGCGACATTCCGGCGCTCGCGCGCATGGCTGATGCGGTACATGCGCACGGCAGTCTCGCCGGCATCGAGCTCGCCTACAACGGGATGAACGGCCCGAATCACTACAGCCGCGAGGTTCCGATGGGGCCCGCGGCGCTGCCGGTCGCAACGTTCTCCCACGAGCCGCTGCAGGCGCGGCGCATGAACAAGGCCGATATCCGCAATGTGCGCCGCTGGCATCTGGAGGCGGTTCGGCGCGCGCAAACCGCCGGCTTCGACGTGATCTATGTCTACGCGGCTCATTCCCTGAGCTTTCTGTACCACTTTTTGTCGCGCCGCTTCAACGATCGGACCGACGAGTACGGCGGCTCGATCGAGAACCGCATCCGCCTGCTGCGCGAGGTGACCGAGGAGGCGAAGGAGGCCGTGGGAGCGAGGTGTGCCGTGCCCATTCGCATCTCCGTGGACGATCTGCGGGGGGAGGCGGGTCTGAATCGCGCCGAGGTCGAAGACATGATCGGCTGCATGGCCGATCTGCCAGACCTGTGGGACGTGACCCTGGCCGGCTGGGAGAACGACTCGCGCACCTCGCGCTTTGCGGACGAAGGGCACGAGGAGGAGTTCATCCGCGGCATCAAGCGCTTGACCACCAAGCCGGTGGTCGGCGTGGGGCGCTACACCTCGGTCGATCGGATGGTGAGCTTGATCCGCGGCGGGGTGCTCGACTTCATCGGGGCGGCCCGCCCGTCGATCGCCGACCCGTTCCTGCCGAAGAAGATCGAGGAGGGGCGCATCGAGGACATTCGCGAGTGCATCGGCTGCAACATCTGCGTCTCGGGCGACTTCACGCAGTCGCCGATTCGCTGCACCCAGAATCCGACGATGGCCGAGGAGTGGCGCAGGGGCTGGCATCCCGAGCGGGTCCGGCCGCGCGGTTCCGACCGGGCGGTGCTGATCGTGGGAGCAGGGCCCGCCGGCCTGGAAGCCGCGCACGTGCTGGGCAAGCGCGGCTATGCGGTGACCCTCGCGGAGGCGCGGCGCGAGCTCGGCGGGCGGGTGCGCGGCGAATCCCGCCTCCCGGGGCTCGCGGCCTGGATCCGCGTGCGCGACTACCGTCAAGGACAAATCGAGCGGCTGCCCAACGTGCAAGTGTTTCTCGACAATCGCTTGAGCGCCGAGGACGTGCTTGGGCTGGGAATGCCCAAAGTCGTGGTCGCCACCGGCTCGCGCTGGCGCCGCGACGGCGCCGGCCGCCATCACACCCGGCCGATTCCGATCACGGCGGACGCCGAAGTTCTTACCCCGGACGATCTCATGGCGGGACAGCTGCCGCGCGGAAGGCGCGTGCTGGTGTGGGACGACGACCACTACTACATGGGCGGCGTGCTCGCCGAGCTCTTGGCCGAGCGCGGCTACGAGACGCTGTACCTGACGCCGGCCTCGGAGGCCTCGACCTGGACGCGCGCGACGCTCGAGCAGCATTTCATTCAAACGCGCCTGCTCAACAAGGGGGTGCGCATCCATACGTTTCGCGCGCTGCTCGAGATCGGCCGCGGCGCCGCGGTCACCGCCTGCGTGTTCACCGGCGCGCGCGAGACGCTCGCCGTCGACGCCGTCGTGCTGGTCACGGCGCGCCTGCCGGAGGATGCCGTCGCTCTCGCGCTCGAGCGGCAGCGCGCCGCCTGGGGCGGGGCGGGGATCGAGGAGGTGACGGTGATAGGCGATGCCTGGGCGCCCGCCACCATCGCGCATGCGACTTATGCTGGCCGCCGCTATGGCGAGGAGTGCGACGCGCTGGTGCCGGGGGCCGCCGCGCCTACGCTGCGGCGCGAATTGACGGCACTTCTGCCGCTCTGAGGCTCGCGTTGGCGTGCCGCTTGCCGAAACCCTCCGAAACGGAGCATCCTGCCGTTTTGATCCAGCGAGGATTTCCGATGGGTGAAGTTGAATCCAAGGTAGCGCGCGGCGGCGCGCGCGCCGCACGGCGGGCGGCCCGCTCGGCCCCGTTGCCCGACAGCTTGCGCCCGGTGCGCCCGGGAATGCCAGGCGGCCGCTACAAGCCGCTCTCCGATGCCGACGTGCTGCGCATCCATCACGCTGCGCTCGACGTGCTCGAGACCATCGGCCTCGCGGATGCGACGCCCAGCGGCATCGAATACATGACCCGTGCGGGCGCCAAGCTGACGCCCGAAGGCCGGCTGATTTTCCCGCGCGCGCTGGTCGAGGACACGGTGGCGCGGGCGGCGCGGCATTTCGTGCTCTACGGACAGGAGCCGAAGCACGATCTGGAGCCCTGGGGTTCGAACGTGTATTTCGGCACCGCCGGGGCTGCGGTGCACATCGTCAATGCCATGACCGGCGAATATCGCGACTCGACCACCAAGGATCTCTATGACATCGCGCGCGTGGTCGACACGCTCGAGCATCTGCACTTCTTTCAGCGCTCGGTGGTGTGCCGCGAGGTCGCGACGCCGCTCGAGATGGACATCAACACGGCCTATGCCAGCGTGGCCGGCACCACCAAGCACGTGGGCACGAGCTGGGTGCAGCCGCAGCACGTCGAGGCGAGCCTGGAGATGTTCCATTTGATCGCCGGTGGGGAGGAACAGTGGCGCGCGCGGCCGTTCGTCAGCCAATCGAACTGCTTCGTGGTGCCGCCGCTCAAATTCGCCTATGACGCGTGCCTGTGCCTGGAGACGGCGGTGCGCGGCGGGATGCCGGTGCTGTTGCTGTCGGCCGGCCAGGCGGGCGCCACGGCGCCCGCCGCGCTCGCCTCCGCGCTGGTTCAGGAGACAGCCGAGTGCCTCGCGGGGCTGGTCTACGTCAATGCCGTCAAGCGGGGTGCGCCGGCGATTTTCGGCACCTGGTGTTTCGTGTCGGACTTGCGCACCGGCGCGATGTCGGGCGGCAGTCCCGAGCAGGCGCTGTTGTCCGCCGCGAGCGCACAGCTGTCGAGGTACTATGATTTGACCGGCGGAACGGCCTCCGGCATGTGCGATGCCAAGCTCCCGGACATGCAGGCCGGCTACGAGAAGGCCTACAACCATGCGCTCGTCGGCAACGCGGGCGCGAACTTGATCTACGAGTCGGCCGGGATGCTCGCGAGCCTGCTCGGCTTCTCGCTGGAGAGCCTGATCATCGACAACGACGTGATCGGCGCCGTGCAGCGCACGATCAAGGGCATCGACGTCAGCGACGAGTCTCTGTCGCTCGAGACCATTCGCAAGGTGTGCCTGGAAGGACCGGGCCACTATCTCGGCTCGGATCAGACGCTGCAGCTGATGCAGCGGGAATACATCTATCCCAGCGTCGGCGATCGCACCAGCCCGAATCAATGGGTGGAGGAGGGCCGCCCGTCGGTGATCGAGCGCGCGGCGCGCAAGCTGCAGGCGATTCTCTCGAACCACTACCCGAGTCATATTCCGGATTCGGTCGATGCGGCGATCCGCGAGCGCCTGCCGATCCGGCTGGCGCGCGAGGCGATGCGCCCCGCGGTAGTCGCCGCGGCTTAGGCGCGGGTTAGCGCCGCTCGCGGCGGCCGCTGAGCGAGGCGTTGGGCCATGGCTTATGAGCTCTATTACTGGCCGACGATCCAGGGTCGCGGCGAGTTCGTGCGATTGGCGTTGGAGGCGGCGGGGGCCCGCTATCGGGACGTGGCGCGTGAAGGCGGCAAGGGCGCAGGGGTCGCCGCACTGCTGTGGCTCATGAATGACCGCAATGCCGCGAGGCCGCCCTATGCGCCGCCGTTCTTGAAATCAGGGCGGCTGGTCATCGGCCAGACGGCGAATATCCTGCGGTTCCTCGGGCCCCGCCACGGCCTCGCGCCCAAGGATGAGGCCGGCCGCATCTGGACGCACCAGCTGCAGCTCACCATGGCGGATTTTCTGGTGGAAATACACGACACGCATCACCCGGTGTCGGGCAATCTTTATTTCGAGGAACAGAAAAAAGAGGCGCGCCGCCGCACCGCGGATTTTTTGAAGACTCGGGCGCCGAAGTTCCTCGGCTATTTCGAGCGCGTGCTGACGCGCAATCCGCGGGGAGATCGCTACCTGGTCGGCGCGGCGCTGAGCTACGCGGACCTGTCGATGTTTCAGATCATCTCGGGCTTGAGCTACGCGTTCCCGCGCGCGATGGCGAAGTCGACGCGCGCCCATCGGCGGCTGTTGGCGCTGCATGCACGCGTGCAGGAATGCCCGCGGATCGCCGCGTATCTCGCCTCCCCGCGGCGCGTCCCGTTCAGCAACCAGGGGATTTTCCGGCACTATGCCGAGCTGGATGGGCCGTCATGACGGCTGCGCCGGAGTATCCCGACGGCTTTCTCGCCGCGCTCACGGCGATCGTCGGCGAGGCGGGACTGCGCCTCGGCGAGCAGATGAGCGCGGTCGATCCCGGCATGCACGCCAACAATTTGCGCGCCACGTTGATGGCGCGGCCGGCGAATACCGCCGAGGTCGCGGCAGTGCTCGCGCTGTGCGCGCAAACGGGCGTCGGGGTCGTGCCGCAAGGCGGCCGCACGGGGCTATCGGGCGGCGCGTGGACCGAGCCCGGCGAGCTTATCCTGTCGCTCGACCGCATGAATCGCATCGAGGGCGTGGATGCGGCGTCGCGCACGGCGACGGTCGAAGCCGGCGTCACGCTGGCTCGGCTGGAGGAGGCGCTGGCCCCGCATGCACTGGCGGCGGGGATCGATCTCGGGGCGCGCGGCACCGCCACGATCGGCGGCATGGTGGCGACCAACGCCGGGGGCATCGAGGCGTTTCGCTACGGCACCATGCGCGAGCGCGTGCTGGGTCTCGAAGTCGCGCTCGCCTCCGGAGAGGTTCTGTGCGAGCTCAGTCGGATCCGCAAGGACAACGCCGGTCTCGCGCTGCGGCAGCTGTTCATCGGCTCGGAGGGTACGCTCGGTGTCATCACCCGCATCGTGCTGACTCTGGTGCCGGCCCGCGGGCCGCGCCACACCGCGCTCGCGCTGCTGCCCGACTTGAATGCGGCGATCGCGCTCATGCGCGCGGTGGAGGCCGAGCCGGAAATCTCGCTGGTCGCTGCGGAGCTCATGTCCGGCAACCACATCGCACTCAGCGCCGATTCCTTGAATATCACGCCGCTCGCGCGCATGCCGCCGGCGGCGTTCGGTCTGTTGATCGCAATCACCGGTGCGAGCGCTGCCGCGGCGGAGGCGGCGCTGCAAGGCGCGCTGGCGCGAGCGGCGGAGGCGGGCCTCATCGTCGATGCCATGCTGCCGAAGAACGCCGCCGAGGAGCGCGACCTGTGGCGCGTGCGCGAGGACTGGGCGGTGGACCGCAAATATCCGGGCGGCCTGTGGTACGACGTGTCCGTGCCGATCGACCGGCTGGCGAAGTACCTCGCCGATGTCGAGTCGCGCCTGTCGCGCCACGATGCGGCCCTGCGCCTCTACATCGTAGGGCACCTCGCCGACGGCAACGTGCACTTCACCATCAACGCCGCGGCGCCGATCAGCGAGCGCTACGCCGAGATCGCGCCGTTGGTCTACGCGGGGCTGCGCGAACTTGGCGGCAGCTTCTCCGCCGAACACGGCATTGGTCTCGAAAAGCGCGCCTCGCTCGAGCACTGGGCGGCCGGCACAGGCCTGAGGCTGATGCAGTCGGTCAAAGCCCTGTTCGACCCGAACGGTGTGATGAACCCGGGCAAGGTACTGAAGGGCGGCGTGGCCGCCACCTAGGCGGCGCGCTCAGACGGCGGCCGGCGACCGTTTGGAAATCGCGGTCAGGACGCCGCGCAGAATCTGCCGCGGACTCGGTGGGCATCCGGGGACTGCCACGTCGACCGGGATCACGTTGGAGACGCGGCCGCGGCTCGCATAGCTCTCGCCGAAGACGCCCCCCGTGCACCCGCAATCGCCGACGGCCACGACCAGCTTCGGATCGGGCGTGGCATCGTAGGTGCGCCGCAGCGCCGTTTCCATGTTTTTTGACACCGGTCCGGTGACCAACAGCAAGTCGGCGTGCCGCGGGCTGGCCACGAACCGGATGCCCAGCCGTTCGATGTTGTAAAGCGGATTGTTGAGCGCGTGGATCTCGAGCTCGCAGCCGTTGCACGACCCGGCGTCGATGGCCCGGATGCAGAGCGCGCGTCCGAGCACTTGCAGTATGCGCGACTTGAGCGCCTCTTCGACGCGCGATGCGTCCTCGACGCGCAGCGTCTCATCGCTGGCGGGCGCCGGCTCGGAGATCACCCCTGTCCTATAAATCTGGCGCAGCGTCTTCCACATGGCTACAAGTCGTGCCCGCTGTAGGAGAGGTTGAAGGACTTATTGATCAGCGGAAAATCCGGCACGATGTTGTCGATGATGGCGTGCTCGAGCACGGGCCAGTTCTGCCACGATGGATCGTGCGGATGACAGCGCCGGATCGTGCCGTCGACGCCCGCCTCGAGCGCCACCAGGACCGGGCCGCGCCATCCCTCGATCAAGCCGAGCGCAATGGCTCCCTCGCGGGGCGGGGAGATCGCCGCATGATGCGCGCCCGCCGGCAGCCGGCGCAGAATGTGCTCGATCAGCCGGACGGATTCCAGCGCTTCGTCGAAGCGTACGGCAACGCGCGCCGCGACATCCCCCTCCTGGCGTACCGCCTTGACGGGCTTGAGCTCGCCGTACGGCTCGCAGGGCAGATCGCAGCGCAGATCCCACGCCTGGCCGCTCGCGCGGCCTGCGAATCCCGTCAGGCCCAATTTTCCGGCGAGAGCCGGAGCGACCATACCGGCTCCCACGAAGCGATCGCGCAGGCCGGCGTGCTCGTCATAGATCGCGCGCAGCGTCTCCACCTGCGCGGCGACTGCCTGAGACGTGTCGGCCAACAGCAGCGCCGCGGACGGCGACAGGTCCACGCGCGTGCCGCCCGGCACGATGAAATCCATGAGATAGCGCTGCCCGAGCGACTGTGTGGTCGCGCGCAACAGCTGCTCCTTGAGGCGGGAGAACTGCGCGAGGCCAAAGGCAAAGCCCGCGTCGTTGCCCAGCGCGCCGAGATCGCCGAGATGGTTGGCCAGGCGCTCGAGCTCGAGCGCGAGGGCCCGGAGCCACACGGCGCGCGCGGGCACCGCCAACCCCGCCATGCCTTCGAGCGCCTGGCAGTACGCCCATGAGAACGCCGCGGCCGAATCACCGGATACGCGCGCCGCCAAGCGGTGGCCCTCGAGCAGCGGCAGTTCGGTGAAGCGGCGCTCGATTCCTTTGTGAACATACCCGAGGCGCTCTTCGAGCCTCAGCACCTTTTCGCCGACCACCGAAAAGCGGAAATGGCCCGGCTCGATGATTCCGGCGTGCACGGGGCCGACCGGGATTTCATGAACCCCGTCGCCCTGCACGGGGACGAATGCATAATCGTCGATGGCGGCAGCCGCGGACGGCGGCGGTGCGGTCTGATCGGTCAGCGGATGAAAATCCGGCGGCCACGCGGCGTGGCGCAGCCAGGGGCGCGGGTCGCCCTCGATCGCCATCACTCCGGAGAGGTCCGCGGCCGCGCGCTGCATGCGGGCCGCGCTGTAAAACAAGTGCTCGATGCCCGGGTAAGTGGCTTGCGCCGCAGGCAGCGGCAGGCTCAACACCCGCACGTTCGCCTGCTCGATGAACGCCGCGCGCACGATGGTCTCTCCGCCGGCCGCGCGGCTCGCCCACAGCGACAGCAAACGGCCCCCATGCTCCGCGATGTCCTCGGCGTCGCGGCTCCATTCCTCCGGCGAGACCATGAGGGGCTCCATGTCATTCGCCCCCGATCAATCGCGCCGCGGCGCGGTACCAGTCGGCGAGATAAGGCGGAATGAAGACACCGAGCATCAGCACCAGACCCAGATGCGCGAACACCGGCAGGAGGGCCGGAGGGTGCGGCAGCCTTTTGGACGAGGTGTCGCCGAACACCATCGGCTGCATGCGGCCAAAGATCGCGGCGAATGCCACACCGAGCGCCAACAGCAGAATCGGAGTCGCCCAGGGCTGCTGTTTCATGGCGCTGGTGAGGATGAGAAATTCGCTCGCGAACACGCCGAACGGCGGGAGCCCTAAGATGGCGATCGTGCCGAGCATCAGACCCCAGCCCACCGCCGGGCTCAAGGTGATGAGGCCGCGAATGTGATCCATCAACTGCGACCCCGCCTTCTGCGTCGCGTGCCCGACGGTGAAGAAGATGGCCGATTTGGTGAGCGAATGCACGGTCATGTGCAGCAACGCGGCGAAATTGGCCACCGGCCCTCCCATGCCGAAGGCGAATGCGATGATGCCCATGTGCTCGATGGAGGAATAGGCGAACAGGCGCTTCACGTCGCGCTGGCGCCACCGAAAAAACGACGCCAGCACCACCGAGAGCAGCCCGAACCCCATCAGCATGCGACCCGGCACGCTCGAGTGCAGCGAGCACTCCACCAGCACCTTGCAGCGCACGACCGCGTACATCGCCACATTGAGCAGCAGTCCGGACAGCACGGCCGATATCGGCGTCGGACCCTCCGCGTGCGCATCGGGTAGCCAGTTGTGCAGCGGCGCGAGCCCGACCTTCGTGCCGTAGCCGACCAGCAGGAACCCGAACGCCAGGCCGAGAATGGCGGGCTCGAGCTGGCCCTTGACCAGATTCAGATGAGTCCACAGCAGCGCGCTCACGCCCTCGGACTCGAGGATTCTTTCGGCCGCGAAGTACAGCAGAATGGTGCCGAACAGGGCTTGGGCGATGCCCACTCCGCACAGAATGAAGTATTTCCAGCCCGCCTCGAGACTCGCCGGGGTGCGGTACAGCGTCACCCGTTGCGATCATGAATACTCTATTCTAATATCATGCACATTGACATGTCACTGGATGTGAATCCAATTTGAGTACCGAAGAGCGCACCGCCCGGCTTACCATCTTGGTCGATCCGCGCAAGAAGGCGCTGTTCGAGCGGCTGTGTGCGAATGAGGACGCAACGCCTTCGCAGGTCGTGCGCCGGCTGATTCGCCGCTACATCGAGGAGCGCACGGGCAAGCCGTGGGCGCCGGGGGATCTTGTCGGCGAGGGAAGAGGGCGCGCAGCGCCGCGCCGCGTCGCGGCCCGGCGTCTCAAGCTGGACCGCTGATCGCGCTGGAGCTGATCAGGCTGGAGCGCTGATCAGGCTGGAGCGCTGATCAGGTCGGCGAGCCTCTCCGCGATCATGATGGTGGGCGCATTGGTGTTGCCGCCGATCAGCCGCGGCATGACCGATGCGTCGGCGATCCGCAGTCCTTCCACCCCGCGCACCCGCAGCCGGCAATCGACGACGGCGGACGAGTCGGCTCCCATGCGGCACGTTCCCACCGGGTGATAAATCGTCTCCGCCTTGCGCCTCAGCACGTCCTTGAGGCCCGTACGCGTCGTGACCGTCTCGCCCGGAAAGATCTCCGCGCCGCGAAACGGCGAGAAGGCGGGCGCACGCAGAATTTCGCGCGACCAGCGCATGCCTTCCAGCATGACCTCAAGGTCATTCGGATCGGTCAGGTAGGAGGCGAAGATGCGCGGCGGATCGTCCGGCCGCGCGGATCTGAGCGAGAGGTGCCCGCGGCTCAAAGGGCGCAGCACGCAGGCGTGCACCGTGTAGCCGTGCCCGCTCAACCGATTGCGCCCATGGTCGTCGAGCTGCGCCGGCACGAAGTGGAATTGAATGTCGGGACGCAGGTCCGGCGCCAGATGGCTGCGCACGAACCCTCCCGCTTCTGCAATGTTGCTGACCCCGGGACCCGAGCGCGTCAGCAGGTAGCGCACCGCGACGGCCAGCTCCTGATATGCGTTGAAATCGTAGCTGATCTTTTGCGTGCACTTGCTCAAGGTGCAAAAATCGAGATGATCCTGCAGATTGCGCCCCACCTGGAGACTTTCGGCCACCGTCGGGATGCCGAGCGCGCGCAGCTCCTCCGGCGGTCCCACGCCCGAGAGCATGAGCAGCTGCGGCGAGCCGATCGTGCCGGCCGCCAGAATCACCTCGCTCTGCGCGCGCGCGCGCTGCAGAGCGCTGCCGGACCGGTATTCGACTCCCACGGCGCGCCGGCCTTCGAACAGCACGCGCGTCGATAGGCAGCGGGTCAGGACCTCGAGATTGGTGCGCTGTGCTGCCGGCCGCAGATACGCGACGGCGGCGCTGCAGCGCCGGCCGCCTCGCTGGGTGACCTGGTAGAAGCCGGCGCCGTCCTGCACGTCGCCGTTGAAGTCCGGGTTGCGGCGCAGGCCGCACTGTACGGCGGCGTCGACGAACGTCGCGCTCAACGGATTGCGGAATCTCAGGTCTTCGACCGAGAGCGGTCCGCCGACGCCGTGATGCTCGCTCGGGCCGCGAGCCTGGTCCTCGGCCCTGCGAAAATACGGCAGCACGCTCGCGTAGTCCCAGCCCTCGGCACCCAGCGCCGCCCATTCGTCATAGTCGAGGCGGTGGCCGCGCGTGTAGCACATGGCGTTGATCGAGCTCGAGCCGCCGAGCACGCGGCCGCGCGGCCAGTACAGCTTTCGGCCATTGAGTTCGGGTTCGGGCTCCGTGTGGTAGCGCCAGTCGATGCGGGCGTCGTCGACCAGGCGAGCAAGGCCCGCCGGCATGTGAATGAAGGGATTGGTATCCGCGCCGCCCGCCTCCAGCAGCAGGACTCGGCAGGCGGTATTCGCCGAGAGTCGATTGGCGAGCACACAACCGGCCGAGCCGGCGCCCACGATGATGTAATCGTACACTTGGCTGCTCATGCGCTTCGCTACCGGACGCCCGCGCGCGGGAGCTCAATGGGGTCGAGCATCGCCTGCATGAAGCGCGTTTCGCGCTCGCGGATGGCGCTCAGCAGACCTTGAGCGCCTTGCATCCGGCGAAAAGCGGTGTACCCGCGCTCGAGGAAGTCCTGCAGGGCGCCGAATCCTGCCGCATGGGCCGGCAGGTGCGCCGCGTGCAGCAGCGCCCCGAGCCATGCGCGGCTCACGATACGATCAAGATTCCCGCCGATGCCCGCGATGAGATCGATCTGCCGATTGCGCGCGGCCCGATTGCCCACCGCGCGATACGCGGCCGCGTAGAGGGCGTCGGTCACCTGCGCCGCGCCGAGCGCGCGCACCATGGCATGGTCGAGCTCGAGCGTGAGCACCTCGAGTTCGACGGCCTGTCCGAGCACGTTCATCGCGGCGGAGGGCAGTGCCCGCCTCAGGCGCCGCCACGCGCGCCGCAGATCCTGATTGCGGTCGGTGAACTCCTGTGGTCCGTACAGATCGGTCAGGAAGAACTCCACGGCCTGCGAATAGCGCGGATCGGCGCGAAAATCCTGGTAGGTTCTCGCCAGACGGGCGCTCTGCCAGGCGCGCAGCTCGCGCAGGGTTGCGATGAAATCGGCCGCTTGGCATTGCGGCGATTCGAGCAGTCGACTCCGGGCGAGCAGCTCGTCGAAGCTGTCCGTGGCGGCCTTCACGGTGAAGATTCCTGGGCTTGCAGCATGTGCTCGAGCCGCTCCAAGGCCTGGTCCAGGCGGCGTGCGGTGTGCCGCAAACGGGGCGGTCTGCCCGCCTTCGTCGGCAGCGAGCGGTTCGGATCGCGCAGAACCCGCACATTAAGCCGCAGGCCCCGCCGCTCGAGCAGCGGCGCGAGCCGCGGGGCTTGCGCGAGCAGGTCGCGGCGCGTGCTCCGGTAGGCGTGGTCAGCGAGGCTCAGCCGCTCTCTGTAGCGAAACACATTGGCAAAGAACAGCCGCCTATCGTGGCGGTCGGGCTCGAGCAGCAGCGTGTCGGCGGTCGGGAAGCGAGCGCCGTAGGTGGCCATCCCGACCTTCATTCGCGAATAGATAAGCGCCCGGAACGTCTGCCCGAGGATCGCCGGTAATCCTTCCTCCACCAGGTTGATCGGCGGCTGAGTCTGCGGCTGTGAGGCGTCGAAGGGGACGATGGGATTGATGCAAATCACGAAATTGCAGTGCTCTTCCAGCGCGAGCGAAGCATGCATCGTGCGGATCAGCGCGCCGTCGACGAAGTGCTCGCCGTCGATCTCGACCGCGGGATACAGCCCGGGCAGCGCGCTGCTCGCGAGCAGCGCGCGGGAGATCGGCACGTGCCGATGCCCCGGGCCGCCGAAGGACACCGACGCGCCGGTGTTCAAGTTCGTCGCCACGACGTACAGACGCGCCCGCAAGCGGCGAAAGTCGTCCGTATGGCCCTCAGAATTGAACAGCAGTTGCAAATAATCCTGCAGCGGTTCGTTGTCGAACAGCGCCGTGGGCAGCAGGCGTCCCAATTTTCCGATTCCCGTCCCCCACGCGCCGTTGCCGGGGTCGCGCGCATAGCGCTGCGCCATCTGGGCCAGCGCCTTGGGCAGACGCATCAGGCCGCGAGCATATTCGGCGAATGCCGGGCGCATCAGGATGGCGGGCGAGAATGGAAACAGCACCGACTCATCGTACAAGAACATTCCGCACATGGCGGCGGTGTCGAAACCGCTGGCGAGCGCCGCAGCAATGAGCGAGCCGGAGCTGACGCCCACATAGACGTCGAAATCCGTCAGATCGCGGCCCTCGATCGCCTCGCTCAATGCGTGCAGCGCACCGAGCTCGTAGAAGAAGCCCAGAGGCCCTCCACCCGCCAAGGCGACCGCCAGCTTGGCGCGGCCCGCCCGGCGGTGCAGGGCGGGTTCGATGGTCAACATCGGCCGCTAGGGCGTCGGCGAATGCGCAGATCCGTTCTTGCGCGCCGTGCGCATCCGCGCCACCGGCTTGCGCGCGCGCGCGAGCTTGTCGATATGGGCATTGAGCGCATCGACCCGCTTGCTGAGCGATTGCACTTCACCGGCGCTCGGCACGCCGAGCTGGGTCAGCGCACTGTTCACACGGGCGCGGAAGATCTTCTCGAGATTCTCGAACGCGTCGGTCGCATCGCCGCGAACCTTGCTCATGCGCGCATTGAGCGTCTCCTGCATGCCGGTGATGGCGCCGCGCAAGGCCTTTTCCGCCGCTGCCTGGGTGTCCGCCTGCACACGCGCGCCCTCGGCAATCAATTCCTCCATCAGCTTCGGCGCCCCTTGCTGAGCTCGCGATGCCGCGCCGAGACCCGCCAACCACACCTGATGCAGCATGGTGAGCAGTTGTGCCTGCGTGTTCGCCGCGCTGCCGCGAGCGCCGCGGCGCGCGACTGCGCGTCCGCGCTTCGATGAAGTCTTTTTCGTGGCCATGTTCTTCTCCAATTGCGCGGCCGCTGCCGCATATGAGTAGTTGCCCTTAATGGGTTTTCTGATCGACGCGGCTAATATAGATGCGAAGAGAGGCATTCGGCGATTCGTAGTTCCCACAGTAGGAGTGTACAAATGCGTGCCGCCACGACCAGAAGCTCCCCCAAAAATCCTTTCGCGAAGTGTTTTGCCGGCAGCGGCCTCGAGGATCGCTGGGCGGCGCTGCACAAGGGCGATCGCGAACCCTTCCCGAGCGCGGCGCGAGTGGCGGCTCTGGCGAAGAAGAACCGTGCGTTAGGCGAGTGGGCCGACGGCCACGGGGGCGCCAAGGACATCGCTGAGGGCTTGCAGGAGGCATGGAGGCGGTTTCATACCGGCGATTTCACCGGCGCGATTACGGCGGGCAGCAAGCTCGGGGCATTGGGCGCCTCGGCCGCCAACAAGGCTGCCGGGATTTATTCGCTGCAGGCCGCGGGGGAGGAGCCCGACCGCCTGCTGCAGGCGGCCATCGCACGCGGCGAGGGGGCCGTCCAGGCGCTGCCCGACGACGCCAATGCGCATTACATGCTGGCACTGGTTCTGGGCCGATACAGTCAGCGGATCTCGATCTTGAAGGCTCTCGCGAACGGCATGGCGACCCGGGTCCACAGTCATCTCGAGACGGCGCTGAAACTCGAGCCGAAGCATGCCGATGCCCACATTGCGCTGGGTCTGTATCACGCGGAAATCGTCGCCAAGATGGGCTCGCTGCTCGCGGGCGTCACCTATCAGGCATCGGGCGATGCGGCCCTGGAACACTTTCGGCGCGCGCTCAAGCTGGCCCCGGCATCGCCGATTGCGAAGATCGAATACGCGAACGGTCTTCTGCTGCTCGATGCAAGGAGGCACCGCGAACAGGCGGATGAGCTGTACACAGCCGCGGCTGCCTGCGATCCGGCCGATGCGATGGAGCAGCTCGACGTCGAGCGCGCGCAGCGCTACCTGCATTGACCCGGCGCGCGGGATGCCGCGCTGCGGCAGCCTTCAGTGGGTCAGCGAGCTGCCGCCGAGCAGCACCAGGAGGACCAGCCGGTCGAATTCCTGTTGGATGATCGATACGAGTTCAGTCGGCTCCGGGATCAAGCGCCGATCCGCGATCACGCCGAACTGCACTTCGTCCCGATAGGTGAACATGCTCACGCCCGTGCCGATGCTGCCGGATTGCGGCACCCAGAACAGCAGCTGCGTGATCGGCGCGCCGCCCAGATGCAGTGCGCTGGCCGGTCCGCGAAGATTCGAGGCGACCACACTCGCCTTGGCGCTGAAAAATGCGATCGCCGGATCCTCCACTGCGGCGGGCAAAGCGCCGATCGCGGCCAGCAGCCCGAACGTGACCAGGGCTTCCGGCGAGCCCTTCAGCGCCTGCATGCTGGAGTGCACCGCATACAGCCTTTCAAGAGGATGCCGGATGCCGATCGGCAATTCGGCGAACGCGAGACCGAAGCGGTTTCCCATTTCGAAAGATGCTCCGTCGGAACGCAGATTGACGGGAACCGCCGCGCGAATCGTCATGCCGGCGGTGGGTTCCCCCTGAGCGTCCAGATAGCGGCCGAGGGCGCCGGCAAGCGTGGCGATCAAAACGTCGTTGATCGTGCAGCCGAGCACGCGGCCGACGGTTCGAACCTCTTCGAGCGCCAGCGGCTCGCCCCACGCGACGCGCTTGACGCCGCTGAGCGGCCGCTTGAGCCGGGTCGCCGGGTCGTCCGCCATGCCGACGCCGAGACGCGCGAGCTCACCGGCAAGACCGAGCACTTCGCGCGATGCCGCCGCGGCCTCGAGCGGATGCAGGGTGAAGTGCAGGCCTTTCTCCAGCAGATCGGAATACTTGCCGAGCGCCTGGGCAAGCATTCCCTGAACGGTCGGTGCCGGCCCGCCGCCCGCACCGGGCGCGGCAGCTGCAAGTGTTCCCGGCATGTCTTCGTCGGCCAGATTGGCAAGCACGTGCATCAGCGCTATGCCGTCCGCGTAGCAATGATGAATGCGCACGACCAATGCGCTGCCGCCCTGGTAGCGCTCGATGAGGTGGAATGTCCACAGCGGCCGACCGGTGTTGAACGGCGCGCTCGCCAGCTCGCCGGCCAAGGCCTCCAGCTGCGTCTTGCCGGCGGGCGCCGGCAGGGCGACCCGCAGCACATGGTCGTCGAGGTCGAAAGCTTGGGCGCGCACCCACTTCCCGCTGAGCGTGTCCATGACCGGCACGCACCGAAAGCGCTCGAACGTGAGGAACCGCTCGCTCACGATCTCGCGCAGCGCGGCGCGGCGCAGCGGCCGGCTCGTGATCAGCAAGCCCATCACGACCATGGGATTGGTCGGCCGCTCCATTCGCAGCCAGGCCCGGTCCACCGCAGTCATGCTCTCGCCCATGGTCATGAGGCGTACTGTGGCCCTTTTCGCGCGCTTTTGGACCCCTCGGGTTACCACGATATGGACCGTGGCATTTACGGTGTAGGGTCGCGCCATGGGATATTTCATCACCGGAGCGACCGGCTTCATCGGCCGGCATCTGGTCGCGGAACTGATGGTGCGCGGCGAGCCCATCTGGATCTTGCTCAGGGCGGGATCGCGCGCCAGATTCGAGCGGCTGGCGCAGGAGTGCGGCCCGGGCGGAAAGCTGCTGGTGCCCGTCGTCGGCGATCTCGAGCAGCCCCTGCTCGGCTTATCGGAGTCCGATCGGCGCCAACTCGCCGGGCGCATCGATCACTTCTTCCATCTCGGCGCCTTGTACGATTTGAACGCCGCCGACGAGGACCTGGCCCGCGCGAACGTCCTCGGAACCCGCCATGCGCTGGATCTCGCCCACGATTGCCGGGCCGGGTGCTTTCATCTCGTCAGCTCGATTGCGGTCGCGGGCCGCTACCGCGGCAGGTTCACCGAAAGCATGTTCGATGAGGCCGAAGGCCTGGACCTGCCGTACTTCCGCACCAAGCACGAGTCCGAGGGACTGGTGCGCGGCAGCTGCCGGATTCCGTGGCGCATCTATCGGCCCGGCATGGTTGTCGGCCATTCGCGCTCCGGCGTCATCGACAAGATCGACGGCCCGTATTATCTGTTCAAGGCGATCCAGAGGTTACGCGACTGCCTCCCGCGCTGGGTGCCGCTGGTGGGCATGGAAGGCGGCCACATCAACCTGGTGCCGGTGGACTTCGTTGCCGCCGCGCTGGCGCACCTCGCGCACGTGCCGGGTCACGACGGCGAGTGCTTTCATCTCACGGATCCCAAGGATCGTCGCATGGGCGACGTGCTGAACGTGTTCGCGCGGGCGGCCCATGCGCCGACAATGATGCTGCGATTTGACTCCGGCATCGGGCACTCTTCATCGAAGCTCATGCGGCCGCCGGCCGAACTGCTCCCGTCGGTGCAGCGCATCGCCAGGCAGTTGTGCGGCGACCTCGGCATTCCCATATCGCTCATCGGACTGCTCAACCATCCGACCACCTTCGATGCGGCGCAGGCGCAGGCGCTGCTGGCAGCGGCAGGCATTCAGGTGCCTCCCTTGGAGTCGTACGCCTGGCGCCTGTGGGACCATTGGGAACGCTGCCTCGATCCGGGTTTGCACACGGCTGCCCGCTTGCGCCAGATCGTCAAGGGCAAGATCGTACTGGTGACGGGCGGGTCATCGGGGATCGGGCGAGCCACCGCACTGCGCCTTGCGGAGGCCGGCGCGCGGCTGCTCATCGTGGCGCGCGATGAGGAGAAGTTGGCGCACGTGCGCGCAGAAATCGCGGCCCGCGGCGGCGAGGTCACCACGTACAGCTGCGACATCGGCGACAGTCAAGCGTGCGATCGATTGATCGAACGGCTGTCGGCCGAGCATGAGCACGTGGATATTCTGATCAACAACGCCGGACGATCCATCCGGCGCGCCATCGACAAGACCTATGAGCGATTCCACGATTATGAACGATTGATGCGAATAAACTACCTTTCGGCCGTGCGGATGACGCTCGGGCTGCTGCCCGCGATGGTTCGACACGGCGCCGGACACGTCATCAACATCTCCTCGATCAGTGTATTGACGAACGAACCTCACTTTGCGGCCTATAACGCGTCAAAGGCCGCTCTCGAGGCGTTTTCACGCTGTGCCGCGGCCGAATATGCCGCGCGTGGCGTGCGCTTCACCGTGGTCAATATGCCGCTGGTGCGCACACCGATGGTGGCGCCGACGAAAATGTATGAGCAATTCGAATTGATGCAGCCGGAACAGGCGGCTGAGGGGGTCTGTGCCGCGATCATCGATCATCCTGAGCGCCTGGCAACCCCCTTGGGCACGGTCGCGCAGCTGGTGGAGCTGTTCGCACCCGAGTTCGGCCGAGCCGTCAGGAGCGAGAGCTATAGGATGTTTCCGGACTCAGAGGCGGCCGGCGGAGCACCCGGCCCGGGGGCTAAGGGGTCCCGCGAGGCCGGCGCCTTTGCCGCGCTCACACGCGGCATTCATTGGTAGGCCGATCGCGCGACGGGCGCCGCGAGCGCGCCGATCACGACCGGGTTGGCGAAGTCGCTGTCGATAAGCACAAGGTTCGAGCCGCTGGTTGCGACGAAACACAAAATGCCGCCGAGTGCGCCTGTGACGGTCGCCACCGGCATTGCCGGCACGGTGCTCGCCGTCTCGGCCGGCGCACCGGCCGTGCCCCCGCTCGTGGGTGACAGGAATCCCACCATGGCCGCGCCGAGCGCAGGAACGAAAAACAGGTGCCGATGGACGTTCATGTGTATACCGAGAACGCCGAAGCGGTGTCATGGTTGACAGCCCCGGGTCGGATAGCGGCTGTCAATCGGCCAGCGGCGAGGGGCGAATCTGGAAGTGCACGACCAGCGGCTTGCTGCCCTTGCCGCCTTCCTTGTGCCAGGGCGTGCGGTCGCCGCTCGTGACCCAAAGACCGCGTCCCTTCCAGCCGGCAGCGGGGTCATCGATCCGCCCTTCCATGCCCTTGGCGTAAAAGCCGAGCGGATAGGGGATGCGCAGCGTCACGAACCTCGCGCCGATCAGCGCGTGCACGCCGTCAAACAGATTGCCCGTGGCGATCGGCACGTTCGCGCCGAGCCCCAGCGTGTCGTGTTGATCCACCCACGTGTAGTAGCTCGATTCGACGCTCATTTGCGGCACGTTCACGAAACCAGGACCCGGGAATCGATGAAACGTCCAGCCCTCCGGGCAGTGATCGCCCGTTGCGGTCGGGCCGTTGAGCGGACCCCTGCACCGGCGCCGGTCGAACTCCCCCAAATGCCCGCTCGCCAACGAGACCCACACCACGCCGTTGCGATCGATGTCGGCGCCGCGCACACCGAAGCCGGGAGCCGGCACATTGTAGATTTCGCTCAAGCGGGTGTGCGGGTCGAAGCGCACGATGGCGCCGGGATAGCGAAAGGCCACCGAGCCCCACACGCTGCCGTCGGCGGGATTCGGCATGACCGCATAAATGCCGACCGCCAGACGGGAATCGCGCGCGCGGTCCATGGGCTTGCCGGGCTCGACCCACGGATCGAGCTTGCCGTTGCCGTTGGTGTCGAGCACGATCGGCGCCCAGCCTTCGGAAACCGCCGCATCGCCGGTCCGGTCGAATGTCTTGGTGTCGAGCCAGCCGATGACCTCCTGACCGCCGCTGGTCCACAGGGTGTCGTTCGCGTCTTCCGCGAATCGTAGATGGTGGGTGCTGAAGCAGGTATCCACGAAGACATATGTGCCGCTGCTCGGCGTGTACACGGCCAGCTGTCGCTGCGATTTGTCGAGGGGGAAGGCGATCGCGGAAGACTGCGCAGAGCCGCGTTTGCAGAACGACGGGTTGTCCGCGGCACGGATCCGCGCGGTGTACCAGACGCGGCCGGATCGATCGAGCATCGGGTTGTGCGCAATGGCTCTGCTGTCCCAGATTCGCTCCGTGCCCCAGTACGCCGAGGGCTCGAGCACCGGATCGTCGTGAGTCGTCGGAGTATCTGCGTCGCGCACGGACGCCCTGAACGTGGTCGCGCGGTTGTGCGCCGGATCGAGCACCGGAAAATCATCGGTGCTCAGTTCCGGAGCGCCGTAGAGCGGACCATTGCCGTTGACCGTCGGATTGCGCTGATCGGTTCCCGAGAGGTCGTGCACATAGGCCTTGCCGTCCGACCAGTCGCGCACGGTCGCCACCACGTTGCGCTCGATGCCGCTCGGCCGCGCGGGCGCGGTCGCCGGTATTTCGCCTGCCTTGATGCGGTCGGTCCAGTCCGCCAGATACTGAATCGGGATGCCCGCGAGCGCGCCTTGCACGATGTTGAGCATCTGGGGGCCGGCCTGCCCCGACTGCACGCGCCGCAGCCAAGCCTCCTGCGAGGACCTGAACGTGCCCAGAGACTTCGGGATGGTGCGGGTCGCCAGATTTCCCAGCTGATGGCAGCCGATGCAGCCCATGTTCTTCATCCACATGAGGTAGCCATTGCGGCCGCCGGGCAGATCTGCCGCCTGAGCCTCTTCGGGAATCCTCATCATCGCGTACCAGTAGGCGGCAGGATACGTCTTTGCCGCCGCGGCGGCGTCCGCCGCGACGACGGCCGTGAGGTCGACATGCTGTCCGGGTGCGGCATCGACGGGCTGCGAGTCGGCGAGCCCGTAGCCGCGCACCCAGAGGCTGTATTTCGCCTTCGGCAGATGCGGAACGAGATAGCGGCCGTCCGCGTCGGTCACGACGATTTTGGCGAACCGCGTCTGAAAATCGTGCGTTTCGGCGATGACCCAGACGCCGGCTTCCGGGCCGCGGGTGCTGGCGACCGCGCCGCCGATGTCATCGGCCGCGATCTTCAGTTCGCTGTGTGCCGGCGCGGGTGCGCTCATCGCGCTCGCCGCACTCAGCAGCAGCACGGCCGTGAGGCCGGCCTCGAAGGCCCGGACATGCCGCTTCCGCGAGTACATGGCCGGCAGATGGTAAGCGAGATCGGCGGCCGCCTGCCAGACCCGTTCACCCAGCTCAGTTGACCGGCTGCGCCCCCACGACCGGGCTCACCCCGATGGCTTCCAGCGCCAGCAGTCCGGTGGCGGTGTTGGAAATCGGAATGTGGTAGTTGCTGTGGACCTTGCGCACGGATGCCGAGTTCGTCGTCAATGCGGCGCGCATCGCCAGCCACATCAACAGCTCAACTCCTTGGGTGCCGGTTTTCTCGACCAGATCGTGGATGCTGAATTGCGTCGCCCACTCAGGGTTGGTCAGCAGGCTGTTGAGGAATTGGAGGTCGAATTCCTTGTTGATGAAGCCGGCGCGCTCGCCGTCCAATTGGTGCGATAAGCCGCCCGAAGCGAGCACCGCGACCTTTTTGTCGCTTTTCCAGGTGTGTATCGCGTCTCCGACGGCTCTGCCCAGGGCATATGCGCGCTTGGCGGAGGGCAGCGGGAACTGCACCGTGTTGATGCACACCGGCACCACGCTCACAGGACACACGTCCTCGGGCCAGAGCAATTTCATCGGCAGGGTACAGGCATGATCGACGAGCATTTCCTGGCAGGTCACCAGATCGAAGTCTTGTTCGGTCACCGTGTTGATGATGTGCCAGGACAGCTCCAATTCCCCCTTGAACGACGGCAACGTGGGGATTCCCCAGCCCTCATCGGCATTGTCGTATTGCTCCGCGGCGCCGACGGCGAATGTCGGCATCTTGTCGAGAAAGAAGTTGAGCCCGTGGTCATTGTAGAAGATCACCACGACATCCGGTTTGGTCCGGCCCAGCCATTCGCGAACCGGCGGGAAGCCGTCGAAGAACGGCTTCCAGTACGGCTCGTGCTGAAGGCCCTTGTGTATGGCGCCGCCGATCGCAGGGATGTGCGACGTCGCGATGCCGCCGATGAGTCTTGCCATGGTGTCGGTCCTCCTTCAGCCCGCGGCCGCGCGCAGTTTCGCCTGGAATTCCGACTTGCTCAGGCCCGTTTGCTGCGCGCCGATGTCCTGCATGTCGAGGCCGAAAATTCCGGCGAACTTGGCCAGATAATAGGCGTTGCCGCCCGCACTGATCAGATCGAGCACGCAACGCGAGCGGATCGCCGCCTGCTGCCGTTCGTCGAGACCGTACCTGCGCATGTAGGCCTCCTCGTCCGCGAGGAACGCCGCGCGATTGGCGGCGCTGTTGAACGAGTAGCACATTTTGTTGAGGCGATAGCCCTTCCGCGCCTGTTCGCCGTCGAATGGGGTGGTGCCTGGAATCTTGGGTAGCGCCTGGGTCACGAGTGTCTCCGGTCAGCGGCTGGCGAGCACAACACGCTCATGGCGATTATCAGGGTTGTGTTGATAAAGATAAACTTATGTTTCATCATTAAATGCATGAGCAAATTCGATTGGTCTTCGCTCGATGCCCGGCTGCTGCAGCTGCTGGTCGCCGTGCTGGAGAGCGGTTCGGTCACCTCCGCCGCACAGCGGCTCGGCGTCACCCAATCGGCGGTCAGCCATCTGCTCAACAAACTGCGCCGCATCACCGGGGATGCGCTGTTCGTCAAGTCCGGACGCGGCATCGTAGCCACGGCGCGGGCCGAGGCGCTCGGCGCGCACGCGCGCGAGCTGCTGCGCGATCTCGAGCGTTTTGCGCGCCTGGAGGGATTCTCGCCGGCCCGCTGGCATTCGACGTTCACGATCGCGGCGAACGATTTCCAGCGCGACCTGCTGCTGCCGGCTCTGGCGGTGCGGCTGCGCGCGCAGGCGCCGGATCTGGCGCTGCGCATCGTTCCGTCCGGAGTGCCATCGCTCGACTCACTGCGCAACGATGCGCATCAGCTCATCATCAGCCCACGGCCGCCGGAAGGGACGGACATCGTTCAAAGGCGTCTCTTCGAGGACCGCTACCGAGTGTTCTTCGACGCCGCCATGCGAGATGCGCCGGAGAGCCGCGCTGACTATCTCGCGGCCGAGCACGCCACGGTAGTGTACGAGCCGCGCCGCAGCCTGGATCTGGATCGGCACCTCGCGGCCAAGGGATTCGATCGGCGCTTCAGCGTCACGGTCCCCGGGTTCAGCGCGCTCCCGGCGTTCATCCGCGGCACCGCGCTGCTCGCCACGGCGCCCGGCCTGCTCGCCCGTCATACCTTGAGCGGATTGGGCCAGGCTCGCCCGCCCGTCCCCTGTCCGATTCTGACGATGTACATGATCTGGCACGCCCGCTATCAGCGAGACCCGGCGCACGCCTGGGTGCGCGAGCAATTGCTGTCGTGTGTGCCGCCCGCGCTGGACGAGGTCTAGGCTCCTAGGGTCTGCGCAGCTAGGGTCTGCGCAGGCTGAGGATATAGGTCACAACGTCGGCGATCTGGGAATCGGTCAACGCCGGATTGGGCATCGTCAGAGGCAGAGTCTTCTCGTCCCAGTGGGTGGCCGCGACGAAATGCCGCAGCGCTTCGCGCGTCGATTCCGGCCGGTTGGCGATGTCGGCGAACGGCGTGGCCGGAGGATTGAGCAGCGGCGAGAACTCCTGGTCCGAAGCGACCACGTGGCAGGCGGAGCAGATGCCAAGAGCGAGCTTGCGCCCGTGTGCCGCTTGCCGATCGGAGGCTTTTTCCGCAGCCGAAGCGGCGGCGCTCAGCGCGATGAGGCCCGGCAGCAGCATCAGCATCAGGTTGCGGATCCGATCGGACATCGTGTGAAATACTATAACCGAGAATCCACGCCCACCGGGCGGGGTTCCGGCCGGCGCGCTATGCTTCGTCTCCCACAGTTTCCAGACCAGGCCGCTATGCGTCTATCGTCCATTGCTGCTGCGCGGTCGCTTCGCAGGGCGTCGCGGCTCGCGGTACTCGCATCGCTCGCCGCGGCGGCGGCCTGCGGGGGCAAGGCCGCCGGGCCGCCGGCACCGCAGCCGGTGTCGACGCTGACCATGCGGCCGCAACCCACGTCGCTGACGCAGGAGTATCCGGCGCAGCTCGAGGCCTCGAACACCGTCGAGATCCGCCCGCAGGTGTCTGGAATTCTCTACCGGCAGGCGGCGCTCGAGGGCACGCCGGTCAGGCGCGGCGAAGTGTTGTTCGAGATCGATCCGCAGCCTTACGCCGCCGCACTCGCCCAGGCGCAGGCCGGGCTCGCCCAGGCGCACGCCGCGGAAGCACAGGCGACGCGCGATCTGGCCCGTGCGCGCCCGCTGACGGCGATCGATGCGTTGAGCCAGAGAGAGCTCGATGCGGCGATCGCCGCCAATGCCTCGGCGCAGGGCCTGGTGAAGGCCGCCGAGGCGGCGGTGAAGACGGCCGAGCTCAACCTCAATTACACCCAGGTCAGCTCGCCCATCGACGGTGTGATGAGCCGGGCGCTGATCCGCATCGGCGGAGTGGTTACCGCGTACACGACGCTGCTGACCACCGTCTACCAGACCGACCCGATGTATGCGAACTTCAGCGTCGGGGAGCAGCGCCTGCTGCAGGTGCAGCGCGAGCTCGGTCGTCCGCTCGACCAGCACAATCCCAGCCAGCGCGAGTTCCGGATCCTGCTGGCCGACGGCAGCGAGTACGAACTTCCCGGAAAGATGAATTTCATCGACGCCGCCGTCGACCTGCGCACCGACACGCTCGCGCTGCGCCTCACGGTGCCGAACCCGAAGCAGTTCCTGCACGCCGGACAGTACGTCAAGGTGGTCGTCGCGACGCGAGAGCGTCCAAACGCGCTGCTCGTTCCGCAGCGCGCGGTGCAGCTGCTGCAGGACAAGCACTACGTCTGGATTGTGGACAGCGCCGGCAAGGCACAGCAGCGCGACGTCAAGATGGGCCAGCAACAGGGCAGCGATTGGGTGGTCGAGGGAGGCCTCGCGCCGGGCGACGTGGTGGTTGTGGACGGCACGCAGAAGCTCAAACCCGGCTCGCCGGTGCGGGCGGAGCCCATACGCGAGACGCCGGTGCGGGCAGTGCCGGCCGGCCCACCCGTGGCGGGGCCGCGCGCTTCATGAGCAATTTCTTCATCGACCGCCCGATCTTCGCGACGGTTCTGGCCATCGTCATCACGCTCGCGGGCACCATCGCGTTCCTGCTGCTGCCGGTGGCGCGCTTCCCGCAGATCACGCCGCCGTCGGTAGTCGTCGCGGCGACCTTCCCCGGTGCCGATGCCTCGACCATCGAGCAGTCGGTGGCCGCGCCGATCGAGACGCAGGTGAACGGCGTTCCGAACATGATTTACATGGACTCGCGCAGCTCCAACGACGGCTCCTACACGCTCAACGTCACCTTCGAGGTCGGGACCGCGCAGGACATCGCCGCGGTCGACGTGCAGAATCAGGTCGCCATCGCCCAGCGGCAGCTGCCTCCGGACGTGCTGCGCCAGGGCGTGTCCATCACCAAGCGCCAGCCGCAGCCGTTGATCTTCTGCGCCATCGAGGCGACGGACCCGCGGTACGACTATCTGTTTTTGAGCAACTTCGCGACGCTGCAGGTGTACGACTCGCTGGCGCGGGTGCCTGGCGTCGGTCAGGTGCTGCAGTACGGTGCGCGCGACTACGGCATGCGCATCTGGCTCGACCCGGGCAAGATGTCGCGGCTGGGGGTCACCACCGGCGACATCAGCAACGCCATCAACGAGCAGAACGTGGTCGCGCCGGCCGGCATCGTCGGCGCCGAACCGGCGCCCCCCGGACAGCAGATGACCTACACGGTCACCGTGCACGGGCGCTTGAGAAGCGTGGAAGAATTCGAGAACGTGGTGCTGAAAGCCGGCCCCAACGGCTCGATCGTGCGGCTGGGCGATGTCGCCCGCATCGAGCTTGCCGCCACCGATTACACGCGTTCGAGCCGGCTGAACGGCCGGCCCGTGGCGCTGCTCGGCGTGTATCAGCTGCCCGACGCGAATGCGCTGGAGGTGAGCAAGAACGTGCGCGCCACGCTCGAGACGCTGTCGCACCGCTTCCCGCCCGGGATTCGCTACACCATCCCGCTCGACACCTCGGAGTTCGTCCGGGAGTCGATAAGGGAAGTCGAAATTACGCTGTTCATCGCCGCGGCGCTGGTGCTGCTGGTCGTGTTCCTGTTCCTGGAGAGCTGGCGGGCGACGCTGATCCCGATGCTCGCGGTCCCCGTGTCGCTGCTCGGCACCTTCACCATCTTCGTGGCCCTCGGCTTCTCGATCAACACGTTGACGCTGTTCGCGCTGGTGCTCGCCATCGGATTGGTGGTCGACGATGCGATCGTGGTGGTCGAGGCGGTGACGGAGAAAATGGAGGAGAAGGGCCTCGATCCGCTCTCAGCCACTCGCGCGGCCATGGCGGATGTGTCGAGCCCGGTCATTGCGATCGCGTTGGTGCTCACCGCCGTGTTCGTGCCGGTGGCCTTCCTGGGCGGGCTGACGGGCCAGTTCTACAAGCAGTTCGCGCTGACGCTGTCGGTGTCGGTGCTGATCTCGGCGCTCATCGCGCTCACCTTCACGCCGGCGCTGTGCGCGCTGCTCTTGAAGCCGCGCACGGAGACCGAGCCGGCCGGCCTCCTCGGAAAAGGGTTCGCCGCCTTCAATCGTATTTTTGCGCGGGCCACCAAGCAGTACACGGGCATCGTGCGCCGCGCGATTCGCCGCGTCGGCGTAGCGCTCGGGGTGTTCGGCGCGATCATCATCGCGCTGGTGTTGCTGATGTGGCAGCGGCCCAGCGGGTTCTTGCCCGAAGACGACCAGGGCTACCTGCTCATGGTTGCGCAGCTGCCGCCCGGCGCATCACTGCAGCGCACCGAGCAGGTGCTGGAGGAGATCCGCGACATCGTAAACAAGCAGCCGGAAGTGCAGAGCATGCTCGCCATCACGGGGCTCAACCTGCTCGCTCAGGTCAACACGCCGTACACCGGCTCCGGATTCATCCCGTTGAAGCCCTGGTCGCAGCGGCCGGGCCGGCAGAGCTCGGCACAGGCGCTGGCCGAGCGGCTGTACAAGCTGCTCGGACCGCTCAAGGAGGCCAATGTCGTGATCGTGGCGCCACCGGCCATCCCCGGCATCGGCCAGGCGGGTGGCTTCGAGTTCATACTCGCGGATACCTCCGGCGGCAGCCTCGAGAACTTCGCCGGGCAGATCGACGATTTCCTCGCCCAGGCCAACAAGCGCAAGGAGCTCGCCCGCGTCTCGACTCAGTTCAACGACCGAGTGCCGGAGATCGAGTACGTGGTCGACCGCGACCGGGCCCGCGAGCTCGGCATCCCGATCTCGGACATCTTCGTCGCGCTGCAGACCTACCTCGGCGGCAATTACATCAACGACTTCAATCTGTTCGGGCGCACATTCCGCGTCACCGCCGAAGCCGAGGGTTCGGCGCGCACGCTGCCCGATTCGGTCAACACTCTGTACGTGCGCACGCAGGCGGGCGACATGGTGCCGCTGTCCTCGCTCGTGTCGATCAAGCCGACCCGTGGCCCGGCCTACATCGAGCGCTACAACGTGTTCCGGGCCGTGACCATCAATGGGGCGCCGGCTCCCGGGTACAGTCAGGGCGAGGCGATCGATGCGATGGAGTCGCTCGCCAAGGCTCTGCCCAGCAACCTCACCTACTACTGGACCGGCTCGGTGTTCCAGCAGAAGCGCGCGGGCAGCCAGGCGCCTTATATCTTTGCGATGGCGCTCGTGTTCGTGTTTCTGGTGCTTGCCGCCCAGTACGAGAGCTGGATCGTGCCGTTTGCGGTCATCCTGTGCATCCCGTTCGCCGTGTTCGGCGCCTTCCTGGGCCTGTCGATGCGCAGCATGGCGAACGACATCTATGCGCAGGTCGGGCTGGTGATGCTGATCGGACTGGCGGCCAAGAACGCGATCCTGATCGTGGAGTTCGCGCGCCTGTCGCACCAGCGCGGCATGCCGCTCATCGAGGCCGCGATCGAGGGGGCGCGTCTGCGCCTGCGCCCCATCCTGATGACCTCGTTCGCGTTCATCCTGGGCGCGCTGCCGCTTGCGATCGCCACCGGCGCCGGCGCCAGGTCGCGCGAGGTGCTCGGCACGACGGTGGTGTTCGGCATGATGGCCGCGACCATGATCGGCATCTTCATCGTGCCGGTTTTCTACGTCGTTCTGCAGAGCCTCGTCGACCGCTTCTCCAAATCGCACGGCCGCGCGACGCCCGCGCCCGCGGCCGGCACGGCGCCCGCGGCCGGCACCGAGCCCGAGGCATGAAGAAGTGGCTGTGCACGTGCGCGCTGCTCGCCGGGTGCGCCGTCGGGCCGGACTATCAGCGGCCGCCGCTCGACGTACCGGCTCACTACCGCGATGCCGCCCCGACGGCGGCCGGTGGAGCCGGCGATGCGGCTTCAATCGGCGACAGCGGCTGGTGGGAGGTCTATTCGGACCCGGACCTGCAGGCGCTGCTCGCTACGGCGATCAAGAACAATTACGACGTGCGGATCGCGGTGGCGCGGATCGACGAGGCGCGCGCGCAGCTCGGCTCACAACGCATGAACTACCTGCCGCAGGTATCGGTCGATGCGGCGGCCGGACGCACCAAGACCTCGCAGTACGCGCTCCTGCCACGCGCCGCGCGGATCAACAACGAGGCTCAGGTGCAGGTCCTGGCGTCCTACCAGATCGACCTGTGGGGGCAGCTGCGGCGCGCGACCGAGGCGGCGCGCGCCAATCTGCTCGCGTCGCAGTACGCCAAGCGCGCCGTGACCGTGACCCTGGTGGCGTCGGTCGCCAACGCCTATTTCGACCTGATCTCACTCGACAGTCAGCTCGAGATCACGCGGCGCACGGTGGTCGATCGCGAGAAGTTCCTGGAGCTCACCCACGCCCAGCACGAGCGCGGCTACGCGACCGGACTCGACGTCGCCACCGCCGAAGCGGATCTGGCGGCCGCCCGCGCGACCGTTCCCGACCTCGAGCGCCGGATTGCCCAGACCGAGGATGAGATCAGCGTGCTGATCGGCAGCAATCCCGGGCCGGTCACTCGCGCGCATTATGGGGAGGCCGTGCCCGAAGCGCCGCCGCGACCGCCGCCCGGCCTGCCCTCACGATTGCTGGAGCGGCGACCGGACGTGGCGCAGGCCGAGCAGCAACTGGTGGCGGCCAACGCGGAGATCGGCGTGGCCAAGGCCGCGCTGTTTCCGAACATTTCGCTCACCGGCAGCGCCGGATCGCTGTCGGTGCCGTTCAACAATCTGTTCACCGCACCGGCTGCAGAATGGAGCGCCGGCGTGAGCCTGATCCAGCCGCTGCTGAGCGTGCAGTCAAACCTCTATCAGGTCGAGCTCGCCGACGCGGGCAAGCGCGAGGCGCTGTATCAGTACGAGAAGACATTGCAGAGCGCCTTCCAGGATGTGGCCGATGCGCTGGTCGCGTACCAGAAATACGGCGAGCAGGAGCGCGAACAAGCGCGCCAGGTCGATGCGCTGCGGCGCGCGCGCGAGATCGCGCTGGCGCGTTACCGGATCGGCTATGCCTCCTACTTCGATGTGATTCAAGCCGATCGCGACCTGTTCGCGGCGGAACTGGCGCTCGCCCAGGCATATGCGGACAACCTGAGCGCACTGGTGCAGCTGTACTCGGCCCTTGGAGGCGGATGGCAGGAGCGTCCGGCCGTGACTGCCGCGCCGCCGCCGCCGGCGCGGCCGACGCCGTGAAAGCGGATCAGCGCACGTGCAGTCAGCGCAGCTGGCTGTCCTTGCTGCCGCGCCGGTTGTAGCCGGCAAATTTGGCCGTCTCGCGATCGAGGGCGTCCTGGCAGGAAACGCACAGACGGACGCCGCTGAACGCGGCTCTGCGCGCCTCCGGAATCTCGTTTCCGCATTCGGCGCAGTGAGTCAAGGATGGGCCGCGAGGCAACCGACTTTGCACCCGCTCGATGCCGTCCTTCACGGTCGCGTCGATTTGATCTTGCACCGCACCGTCGCCCGCCCAACCGGTCGCCATGCTCCGCTCCTACCATGCCGGTTATGTCACCTCGCCAGGGCATATTATACGCGGCGCCACATCACGGGCGCAGCGGCTTCAAGGCTGCGAAGTGCTTCGCCAGGAAGGCTTCGCCGCGCTCGAGGATGAAATATCGGAACGCCTCCGCGGCGGGCGAGAGCGTTTTTGCCAGGTTGTGCACCACGTGCCAACGGCGCATGATGGAAATCCCCACCCGCGCCGTCACCCTCCGCCTCGAACTCCTTAGATTTGCATCGAAACCGCAGGCGCGGTGAGGCTCAGTTCCTCATTAAGAAGAAATACTTAAGGCTATAGTAATAACATCTGACTGTACATAAACGACGAATGGCATAACCTGCTCGTATCAAACCGACACAAAACCATACTGGGGTCCCAAAATGGCAAAAGCGATCGAAAAAGTAGCGGAAGGCGCGGACTGGCGCGCCAGGAGACACACGGCCGCACGATGCGCTACGCGGTGCACAGCGACCGACCGCCCGGAGACCGAACGCGGCACGCGATAATCGCCATGTACCGCATTGCACCCTCCATTTTGTCGGCCGACTTCGCCCGCCTGGGCGAAGAGGTGAAGAGCGTGATTGCGGCCGGCGCGGACTGGATCCATTTCGACGTGATGGACAACCACTACGTGCCGAATCTGACCATCGGTCCGCTGGTGGCGAAGGCGCTCAAGCCTTATTGCGTGCGGCCCGAGGGCGCGGCCGTGCCCTTGGACGTGCATCTGATGGTGCAGCCCGTCGATGAGCTGGCCGGCGCCTTCGTCGAAGCCGGCGCCGATCTCGTGTGTTTTCACCCCGAAGCATCCAATCACATCGACAGGACCTTGCAGCTCATCCGCAGCGGCGGATGCAAGGCGGGGCTTGCGTTCAATCCGGCAACCTCGCTCGAGGCGCTCGACTATGTGATCGACAAGGTCGATCTGGTGCTCATCATGAGCGTGAATCCCGGATTCGGCGGGCAAAGCTTCATCGAATCGGCGCTGCGCAAGGTGCAGAGCGCCCGCAAATTGATCGACGCCACCGGCCGCGACATCAGGCTCGAGGTCGACGGGGGCATCAAGGCGGAGAACATCCGCCGCGTCGCCGAAGCAGGGGCCGATACGTTTGTCGCCGGCAGCGCCATCTTTGGCAAGCCGGACTACAAAGGCGTGATCAACGCCATGCGCATCGAGCTCAGTCGCGTCTCGCCCGCGTCCCGGGTCGCCTGACGTGGCCGCGCCGATGTACTCGATTCCCGGCGCACCTGAAGTGCTGAAGAAGGCGATGGGCGGCGTGATCGCCGAGCCGGATATTCGCGCGAGCCGGGTTTTCGAACTCGCCGCGGCTCAGAAGTCGACCTGAAGGGGACTTAGACCATGCACCTTGGACGCACGACGCTCTCGAAATTTTTGATCCAGCAGCTCAACGGCATCGAGGGCGCCACTGACTTGGGCGCATTGCTCGTCGACGTGGCCGCAGCGGTCAAGGCGATTTCGGCAATGACCGCCAAAGGCGCGCTCGGCGGCTTTCTCGGCGCGCAGGGCTCAAAGAACGTGCAGGGCGAGACCCAGCAAAAGCTCGATGTGCTGGCGGATGAAGTGATGATACACAGCTGCGACTGGGGCGGGCTGGTCGCCGGCATGGCCACCGAGGAGCGCGATGATCCCTATCCGATCCCGAGCGAGTACACCCGCGGGCGCTATTTGCTGGTCTTCGATCCGCTCGACGGTTCGTCTAACATCGACGTCAATGTCTCGGTCGGCACCATCTTCTCGGTGATGCGCCACAACAAGTCCGAGCCGCCCACCGTGGCCGATTACCTGCAGCCCGGGCGGCAGCAAGTGGCCGCGGGCTATGCCCTGTACGGTCCCGCCACGATGCTGGTGATCACCGTCGGCAAAGGTACGCACGGCTTCACGCTCGACCGGGAAATCGGCAACTTCATCCTGACACATGAGAATCTGCAGATCCCAGCCGACACCAGCGAGTTTGCCATCAACACCAGCAACGCCCGATTTTGGGAGCCGCCCGTGCACCGGTACGTGACCGAGTGCCAGGCCGGCAAGACCGGCGATCGCGCGCGCGATTTCAACATGCGCTGGATCGCCTCGATGGTCGCGGAGGTGCACCGCATCCTGATGCGCGGCGGCGTGTTCATGTACCCGAAAGACACGAAGGATAAGACCAAGCCGGGACGGCTGCGCCTGCTGTACGAAGCGAACCCGGTCAGCCTGCTCGTGGAGCAGGCCGGAGGCCGTGCCACGACGGGAAACCAGCGGGTGCTCGAGATCATGCCCGAGAGCCTGCATCAGCGCGTTCCGCTGATTCTGGGCTCGCGCAACGAAGTCGAGCGCATCGAGCGCTACCACGACGAGCATGCCAAGGGTACCGACCGCCCGTTTACCTCGCCGCTCTTCAACGAGCGCTCACTGTTCCGACCCGACACGCGAAACTGAGCGGGATATCTCATGTCCACCAAGCACCCTGTAATTGCAGTGACCGGATCGTCCGGGGCCGGAACCACGACCGTGATGAAGGCCTTCGCGCACATCTTCCGGCGTGAAAACATCAAAGCCCAGGTGATCGAGGGCGATTCTTTCCACCGCTACAACCGCGTCGAGATGCGCGAACGCGTGAAGGCGGCTGACAGCGGCGCGAGCCCCCCGATCAGTCACTTCGGGCCCGAGGCGAATCTGCTGGGCGAGCTGGCCGACACCTTTGCGGAATACGGCGCGACCGGCCGTGGCAAGGCGCGCCGCTACGTCCACGACATCGCCGAGTCAAAAGAGCTCGGCAGCGAACCGGGCACGTTCACGGACTGGCAGGCCATGCGGGCGGACAGCGATCTGCTGTTCTACGAAGGCCTGCACGGCGGGTATGTCGGGGACGGCGTCGACGTGGCGCGCCACGTGGATCTGCTCGTCGGCGTCGTGCCCATCATCAATCTCGAGTGGATTCAGAAACTGCATCGCGACCGGAATCAGCGCGGTTACACCCAGGAAGCGGTGGTGGACACCATTCTGCGGCGCATGCCCGACTACGTGAACCACATCTGCCCGCAATTCAGCCGCACGCATGTCAACTTCCAACGCGTGCCCACGGTGGACACCAGCAACCCGTTCATCGCCAAGGATATCCCGAGCGCCGACGAGTCGATGGTCGTGATCCGCTTCGCGAATCCCAAGGGCATCGATTTTCCATACCTGCTGTCCATGCTGCGCAACTCCTGGATGAGCCGGCCCAACAACATCATCGTGCCCGGCGGTCAGATGGGCCTCGCGATGCAATTCATGTTCACGCCGATGATCCTGCGGCTGATGGATCTGAAAAGGCGCGCGCAGTAGGGGACGCCCACGCGGTAAGGAAAGAGCGTATCCACGATGAATGCCAGAATTAAGCCCCTTCCCGTCGAGCGCAGCAAGCTGGCCAATTCGCTGCGCTTCCTGGCGATCGACGCCGTCGAGGCCGCGAAGAGCGGCCATCCCGGCATGCCCATGGGCATGGCCGAAATTGCCGAGGTGCTCTGGCGCCGATTTCTCAAGCACAATCCGGCCGACCCGCACTGGCCCGATCGCGATCGCTTCATGCTGTCCAACGGTCACGGCTCGATGCTGCTGTACGCGCTGCTGCACCTCACCGGCTATGCGCTGCCGCTGGAGGAGCTGAGGCGCTTTCGTCAGCTGCACAGCAAAACCCCCGGTCATCCCGAAGTGGACGTGACGCCGGGCGTGGAAACCACCACGGGCCCGCTCGGCCAGGGATTGGCCAATGCGGTCGGCATGGCACTGTCCGAGCAATTGCTGGCGGCCCACTTCAATCGGCCGGAGCACACCATCGTCGACCATCGCACCTGGGTATTTCTCGGCGATGGATGCCTGATGGAGGGCGTCAGCCACGAAGCCTGTTCACTGGCCGGCACGTGGGGACTGTCGAAGCTGATTGCCATCTACGACGATAACGGCATCAGCATCGACGGGCACGTGGAGCATTGGTTCACCGACGATACGCCCAAACGCTTCGAAGCCTACGGCTGGCGCGTCATCCGCAACGTCGATGGCCACGACACGGCGGCCGTCGAGGCCGCCTTGAAGAAGGCGTGCAAGCAGGGCGACCAGCCGACCCTGGTGTGCTGCAAGACCGTCATCGGCAAGGGAAGCCCGAACAAGGCCGGCACGCACGATGTGCACGGTGCGGCGCTGGGCGCCGCCGAGGCCGCCGCAACCCGCGCGGCCCTCGGCTGGACGGCCGGACCATTCGAGATCCCGGAGGAGATTCGCGACGCATGGGATGCCCGCGCAATTGGCGCCAAGCGGCAGGCCGACTGGCAGCGCCGCTTCGCGGCCTATGCACAGGCATATCCGGACCTCGCCGCCGAGTTCGAACGGCGGGTGTCGTCGCGCCATTTACCCGCCGGCTGGTCGACCACGAGCGCAGAAGCGCTCGCCAAAGTGGTCGGGAGTCGCGCCAGCGTTGCATCACGCAAGGCCTCGCAGAACGCGATCGAGGCCCTGCAGCCGCTGCTGCCCGAGCTGCTGGGTGGCTCGGCCGACTTGACCGGGTCGAATCTCACCGAAGGCAAGGGCATGGTTCCGGTTCGCGGCGATCATTGGGGCAATTACATCAACTACGGTGTGCGCGAATTCGGCATGAGCGCCGTGATGAACGGAATTGCATTGCACGGGGGGCTCATCCCCTACGGCGGAACCTTTCTCACGTTTTCCGATTACAGCCGCAACGCCGTGCGCATGTCCGCACTGATGCACAAGCGCGTCATCTATGTGTTCACCCACGACAGCATCGGGCTCGGTGAAGACGGCCCGACGCATCAGCCGATCGAGCACGTCGCCAGCCTGCGCTTGATCCCACACAACGCCGTGTGGCGGCCTTGCGATGGCGTGGAGACCATGATTGCCTGGATCGCGGCCATCGAACGCAGCGACGGCCCGACCTGCCTGATCCTGTCGCGGCAGAACCTGCCGCACTTCGATCGTCAAGCGCAGCAGCTCAGCGATATCCGCAAAGGCGGGTATGTGCTGGCCGACTGCGAGGGCGCCGCCGCCGTGACTCTGCTCGCCACCGGCTCGGAAGTGGCGCTGGCCATGCAGGCGCGCGATGCGCTGGCCGCTGAGGGGTTATCCGCCCGTGTCGTATCGATGCCGAGCTGCGATGAGTTCGACCGGCAGAGCGCCGAGTACCGGGCGAGTGTGCTGCCGCGCGCAGTGCCGGTGCTCGCCATCGAGGCGGGCGTCACAGCGCCTTGGCGCGCCTATACCGGCCTCGACGGCGACGTGATCGGCATCGATCGATTTGGCGAATCCGCGCCGGCCGCACACGTTGCAGAGGCGCTCGGTCTGACACTGCAGACAGTCACCGCGCGTGCGCGACGGCTCGCGCAAAGCGCGCGGCGGCAATGAATCAATAGACGACTCATCAGGAGCATCCAATGGCCCTCATATCCCTACGCCAACTGCTGGATCACGCCGCTGAACACAGCTATGGCGTGCCTGCATTCAACGTGAACAATCTCGAGCAGATCCAAGCCATCATGGAAGCGGCGGAAGAGTCCCGCAGCCCGGTGATCCTGCAGGCCTCGGCCGGAGCCCGCAAGTATGCGGGGGAACCGTATTTGCGCCACATGGTGCTGGCGGCGGTCGAATCCTCTCCAAGCATCCCGATAGTCCTGCACCAGGACCATGGCGCCAGCCCGGCTGTGTGCATGCAGTCCCTTCGTTCGGGATTCACGAGCGTCATGATGGACGGGTCGCTGAAGGAAGATGCGAAGACCCCGGCCAACTACGAGTACAACGTCGACGTGACGCGCCGCGTATGCGAGATGTCGCATTGCATCGGGGTCTCGGTCGAGGGGGAACTGGGCTGCCTCGGTTCGCTGGAAACCGGCGAGGCCGGCGAGGAGGACGGCGTGGGAGCGGTAGGGAAGCTCACACACGACATGATGCTCACGGATCCGGCCCAGGCCAAGGACTTCGTGGCGCGCACCGCGGTCGATGCGCTGGCGATTGCCATCGGCACGAGCCACGGCGCCTACAAGTTCACTCGCCAACCGTCGGGCGACATCCTGGACATCGACCGGATCGCGAAGATCCACAAAGCGGTGCCGAACACTCACCTGGTGATGCACGGCTCCTCGAGCGTGCCGCAGGAGTGGCTGGCCATCATTCGCGAACACGGCGGCGACATCAAGGAGACTTACGGGGTACCGGTGGAGGAGATCCAGCGCGGCATCCGCAGCGGCGTGCGCAAGGTGAACATCGATACCGACATCCGCCTTGCGATGACCGGAGCGATGCGCCAGGCGTTCGACAAAGACCCCAGCGAGTTCGATCCGCGCAAGTCGCTGATTGCGGCCAAAAAGGCCGCGCGCGCGGTGGTCAAAGCGCGCTTCGAGGCTTTCGGGTGCGCCGGGCAGGCCGACCGCATCCAGCCCGTCCCACTCGAAGCGATGGCCAAGCGCTACAACTGAAGCGGCGCTTGCTCAGGGCGATTCTTTGGGACGTCGACGGCACTCTGGCGGAGACGGAGCGCGATGGTCATCTGGTTGCCTTCAACCAGGCTTTCGCGGCACTGAATGTGCCGTGGCGTTGGAGCGAGGAGCGGTACGGAGAACTGTTGGCCGTGACGGGCGGCCGTGAGCGTCTGCTGCATGACATGCAAAGTCAGGACCGCGCTCCCGCCGATCTTGAGGAGCGCCGGAGTTTGGCCGAGCGCGTGCATCGCCTCAAAAACGAGCTTTACGCCCGAATCGTTGCCAGCGGTGAGCTGCCGCTGCGGGAAGGGGTTCGAGAATTGCTGATGGACTGCGAACGGGCGGGGGTTCCAATGGGTATCGTGACGACCACGAGCCGCTCGAACGTGGAGGCGCTGCTCGAGACCCATCTCGGCAAGGACTGGGAATCGACGTTCGCGACGGTCGTGTGTGCCGAAGAGGCGCCGAGAAAAAAGCCCGATCCGCAAGCCTACCATCTCGCCCTCGAAGCGCTGCAGGTGCCCCCGCAGCAGGCCGTGGCGATGGAGGATTCGCCGGCGGGCGCGTCGGCCGCGCAGGCCGCCGGCGTGCCCGTGATCGTTTCCCGCAGCTATTACTTCGCCGCGGCCGAGTGCCGCGGCGCGCTCGCCGTCGGCCCGTCGCTGGGCCGGACGGCGGGTTGGAATCCGCCTGTGGACGCGTGCTCCAAGCGCATCGGTCTGGATCAAATCAGCCGCTGGTACGCGCGAAGCGCGTGGGTGCCATGAGCGGCCCCGTGGTCAACCGGGATCGTCCGGTGGCTGAGGCGGGCTCGGCGGATGATCAGCGGGTTTGGCGGGTTGCTGCGGCACAAGATCATCTTTCTTTTTCTTGTCGACAGGCTTCGGCGCGGCCAGGGCGACGAAGAGGATGGCCAGTACAAACAGTATGACACTGATCGTTTCAATCATGCGTATCCTTTCTCATTCGCAACACTGCGAGAAGTTCGCGGCGCGATGAGGGCGCACTCTGGATATGAGCCTTCAACCGTAGTAGAGTTCCCGAGGCTTTTGACGATGCGAACATTTGCGGCAATTGGATACATCGGCCTTGTTGCTGTATGGCCACTTCGGTCATCTCCTTTGAGGTGATGTTGGGCGCCCTAGTTATAATGGCGATGGCAGCGCTGCGAGACAAGGTATGAGCGGTAACGTTGGATCGCAGCCACGTTGCCTCAAAAAGGAAGGGGGTCTTTTTATGCGTTCATTCCTCGGTGGGTCTATTGTCGCTTCGCTGCTGGCGAGCGTCACAGTGCTTTGTTCCGTCAATGCGTTCGCGCTGGAAGATGCCGGCTTGCCCGACGCGAACATTGCCAATGGCAAGAAGATTTTCAATGAGGGCAAGGGCGACACGGTACCCGCCTGCATGACCTGTCATGGAGCCGGCGGCTGGGGTATGGACGCCATGGGGGCCCCCCGTCTGGCGGGTATCGGCTATCCGTACGTGGTCAAGCAACTATCCGATCTGGCGAGCGGCAAGCGCACACCTTCGGGGGCCGGCGCGGTCATGGTGGTGTTTGCCGGCGGGTTGACTGAGCAGGAGCGGCGCGATGTGGCCGGCTATGTCGATACGCTGGGCGGGCCGCCGGATTTGTCCGATCTCAAAGCACTGAAGGAGTCCGGGACGCCCATCGGCGAGAGATATCTTGGTCAGGCCATTGTAAAATATGGAGTTTATGGCAAGGTGTCGGCCTGCTCATCGTGCCATGGCTATAACGGTCGCGGAGCGGCGCCGCTGTTTCCGGTGATCGGGGAGCAGAAGTACACGTATCTCGTTGCGCAGCTGAACTCCTGGCGCGATGAAAGCCGCACCAATGATCCATACGCCATGATGCGCAAGATGGCGCATAATTTGACTGATGCGGATATCGCCAACGTCGCCACCTTTCTGGCATCGGCGCCGCCCACTACGGGCGGGAATACCATGATTCCGGTAACTAATGAATGATCGATCTCTTGGACTTCACCGCAGCGTCCGACATCGGGAGAATCATCGGGTAGCGACCGCGGGCGGTCGTCCATGAAGAACAGCGGCCTGCGATTGGGCGAAAAGGTGCTGTTCGGCATTACCGCGGCTTTCGTGCTGATTGCGGTCATGAGCTTCATTGCCATGGAGGTCTACCGCGCGCACTCCGGCAAGAAGATGTATGCGTCGGCCACGCATTTCGACTTTTCGCAGGAAGGGCTCGCCGGCTCGCAGCGCTTTCGCGATCTAGGCTGCACCAGCTGTCATCGCGCGGTTCGCAACGGCACCAACAACGGAGTGAACCTGGACGGCATCGGTTCCAAGCGCAGTCTGGATTATCTGATCACCTTCCTGCACAAGCCGGAGGCCACCTACGGGTCCCAAACGATGGACCATGGCCCCGACAAGGGCGCGGCCTACGTCGCAAGTTTGCCGGAGCAGGACCTGCATTCCCTGGCCGTTTTTCTCTCGGAGTTGAAAGCCGACCCAAGGATCGCCCGATGCGCGCCTGCCTTCGGAGGGGCGCTCCGGCTTCATCGATGAAATGGTGAAAATTTGGGCGCCGTCCACATGGAAGTCGCAATACCATGATGTGCGAGAGGAAGGTAAACCCGGGAGCAGCGCGAATCGATAGCATGACCGAAACACCCACATCCCAGCCCGGGATCGACGACCGCGAATACACGCGCATGACACTGCTGTTCGTTTATGCGTGCATCGTGTACTCCATCATCGGCTTTTCATGGGGGGCCGTGATGGGAGGCGTCCCGGTGTTGCGCATGTTCGTCGATACGGCGCCCCACGGGCACTTGATCTTGCTGGCACATGGACACATCAACCTCCTGGGCTGGGTTGAAATGGCCATTTTCGGCTCAATTTATTATTTCATTCCGCGCCTTGTGAAGCGTCCGATCTACAGTCTGCGCCTGGTCAAGGTTCACTTCTGGATGCACAACATCGGGCTCGTCTCGATGGTGGTTCTGTTCACGCTGGCAGGCGTCATCGGCGGCTATGATCCGGGTCCGGGGGTTGAGCGCACCGTTTCACACCTGATGGCCGCGGTCGGCTCCTTCGGTATGCTGGTGTTGCTGGCGAATATCATTTGGGGATACAACATCTACATGACCAGCCGGGGGAATACGTGAGACCCTTGCAGGTCGCACGGGTACTGGCGGCGGTCCTGACGTTGATGGCGCTGAGCGCCTGCGACAGTCGCGCGCAGCAGTCCCACAATGCTTCGCATGGCCCTGCAGATCGGCGAGCCGGCACCGCGGGTGCACACGAAGACCCTGAACGATGTCGGCGGGGATGTTTCGCGCATTACCACGTATCGCCAGCCTGACGAACGGATGTATCAATACTCCGTGGACCAGGCGCTCGTCAGCGGCAAGCCGGTCTTGCTTGAATTCGCCACGCCGGCGCACTGCACTCCCTGTGATCGGCAGCTGCAGATGATCAAGTCCCTGCTGCAGAAGTACCAGGGGAAGATGATTTTCATCCACATGGATCAGTACGACAGTCCGGAAGCCTACAAGGCGTACCATGTGCCCGGCGACCCGTGGACATTCGTCATCGACCGCGGGGGCGTCGTGCGCTTTGAACAGGCGGGCTCGATGCTGTACGGCGAGATCGAAGATGCCATCCAGAGTGCGCTCTAAGCCCAGGGTGACGGCGCATGAGCGTTGGAAGGCCCATGAGCGCTGGAACACGCTACACGCTGTGCCGTGATTATCGCGGAATGTACTGGGATGCACTGCTGTATGTGCCTACCGTTTCGGCGCTGGCGGTCTTTGCCACCAGCAGCTGGTACGACGGCAAGATCCCGGTGGCGTACTTGCTCGGCTTTCTGGCGTGTTTCTTTCTAATCGCGGGAGCCAATCGCATCCTGACGACGCGTCTGATGTGGCTGCCCACCGCACCGGTCGCCATCGAGACCCGGGCCAACGCCGCCGACTTGATCCTGAAGAGCGGTGAGGTCATAAAGTTGCAGCGCGACTTGAAATTGTTCCGGGATCGAGCGGGTCGATCATTCGGCCTGACGGGAGTGAGCGAGGACGGGACGCGCCGCCAATTCGTTTTCCATCGCGGGCAATTCAAACAGGACAGCGATTTTCAAGCGGTGATGAATTGCTACGACCGCGGTCAAGCTGGCAAGGCATAGACCATTAAACTGCGCGCACTGCTTTTCAAATCCCGGGGCGGCCTGCTGCTACTGCCGTGGGCTATTTTGGTTGGACTCACTTTGCGCACGGGCCCCTACGGGCTCACCGAGGAAGGGGCCAAAGCGTTGCTGGTCGCGTGGTCCGTCGGCGATGCGGTCGCCAGCGCCGCTTTCACCCTGGGTGCGCCCTGACATCCGCGCGATTTTTTTCCTGCCGCTGGGTTTCTTGCTGCCCGGCCAGGTGATTGCCGCCAAGGTGCTGACGCTGCTGATCATGGCGGGAGCGGGAGTCGCTCTGTATCGCTGGCGCCGCCGCGACGACCAGGTCGAAGCCGCACTGCTGGCGACCGGACTGCTGCTGATCGCACCGCTGACCGTTGACAGCATCAACTCGCTTTCCGCAGCTCCTTTTTTGCTTGCGATATTCGGAGCGGCCGCCTGGCTGAACCGCATACTGCTTGGCGAGCGCGCAACATTCGGCGGCTCGTTCTTCGCCCAGCTGCTTGCTTGTGCGGCTGCGGTCTCTTTGCATCCTGCGGGTATCGCTTATCCGGCAGTTCTCTTTTTCACCTGGTGGCGCCACCCGCCGGACCAGCGGCACCGCGGACATTTTTTGGCCGGCATTCCGCTGGTGGTATTGCTCGTTCTGACGATGCGACTCGGCTGGAGCGGGATGGTCTGGGGGCAGAATCCGCTGCCCGCCGCCGCGTCCGTCTTTCTCGGCAGCCGCACCGAGGATCAGCTGTCCAGCGTGGAGTGGCTCGGTGGTCTTGCGTTGATCGTCTTGACAGCGGCGGTGGCGTTGCACGAGGGCCGGCGCCTGCTGGCGGATCTGACCGGCGGCGCGCTGCTTCTCGGCGTGCTGTGCGGGGCCGTGGCCGCTGACCGAACCTGGGGGCTGCTGATGCTCGCCCTGTTGCTCTACGGAGGGTTGCCGTGGCTGCTGCGCTCGTGTGCGCCGCTCGCCGGGCGCGGCCTGCTCGTCGAGAGAGGATGGCTCTGGCTGCTTCTGCTGCTGATCTGTACAGCGTTCATGCGCAGGGACCGGAGCGACTATGAGGCGGGACACCGCCATCTCCTGTCCGCCGAGGACCACTTGATCAGCGACTTTGCAGAAGGCCTGAGCAGTATTCGGAGCGGCAACGGCGCGGCAGCGGGACATCCTGCGGCGCCGATCCTGGTGGCGAGCTCGTGGCCCGCACGTACCTCGATCGCCTGTCGATGCGACGGACTGCCGCTGCCTCCGGCGGCGAAGGATCCGGACAGCCAGCTGGCCATGATGCGCGGCGTTTCGTACCTGATACTCGCCGACAGCATGGACAATCTCGCCCTGGCGAGAAATTTTGCGCAGCTTGGGCCACGCATAGAGGTCCTTTCCCGACAGCCTGGCGGCGTCATCCTGCACTTCAGGTCGCCGCCAGTGCAGCCGCCGGCGGTGCAGCCGCCGCCAGTGCAGCCGCCGCAGCGCAGCCGCCGCGCAGTGCAGCCGCCGCCAGCGCAGCCGCCGGCAGTGCAGCCGACCGCAGTGCAGCTCTGACGCGGCGAGGTTCTTTGCCCTGCATTCGCCGCCGTGCTAATGTTGGATCAGCGTATCGGGAATAGGAGCGAGAGACATGATGGACGTGGGCTATATGTTGATTCCGGTGGTGCTTTTCGTGGGCGGTATTTTGGTGTCTAGCTGCTCTGTTCAAGCTCGCCATGACGCGGGTCGAGGAAAAATAGGCGACGCTGACCGCTGTCGAATCGTCCGCCGCGGTTCTAAGGCTGCTGAGCCGCGGTAAGCGTGGGGTTCTTAGGATACCGGCCCTGGGCCGGGGGAATCCGACGATTTTCATATCTATGTCCAAAGCAACTCCGGCCGATGGCACCTTCCATCGCAGCTTGATCAAATTCTTGGCTGTCTCCGCGCTCTCGCTGCTCATCGGTACGATTCACGGCATGCTGCAGGTCCTGCCGCCGATCAGGGCCTGGCTCGACTCGATTGGCAGCCCCTATGGCGGACCGGGGCACATGATCGATCCGCTGGCTCATGCCCACATCAATCTCGTCGGTGGCGTCGTCATGTTGGTCATGGGCGTCACCTACTACCTCCTGCCGATTCTCAGCGGCCGATCCATCTACTCCGTGCGGCTGGTACAGCAGTCCTTCTGGTTGATGACGGTGGGGGTTTTCAGCTTTTATGCCGTGCAAATGCTGTTCGGTGTTTGGGAGGGACACTTGATGTTCCGCGATCCCGCGGCCTGGCACGCCGTCCACCATTGGTACGGCCGGTTGGTTGCAGTCGCAGCGACGGTCATGGCAGCCGGATTCGTGGCCTACTTCGCCAACGTCGCGCTCACCATGTTGTCCCGCGCCCCTGCCGATGCGGCTGGTTGAACAGTGAGCGGAATCCGCAGCACCGTTTCGGTGCCCTCGGCGCGGATCCAGATTTGCAGCACCGAATGCTCGCGGTCATCGACTTTGGCCGCACGTCGATAGACTCCCACGCGGCCGTCCTCGATGGCCTGCTTCCAGGGATCCGCATCCGACGTGCGCAGGTCCACCCGGCAGTCCCACGCCGGCAGCGCGCGATTTCTGTTGACGAACACGAGAAGCTCGCGCATCTCGGGGATCGGACTGTAGCTGCGCGATTCGACGTGCACATCCAGATCGCGCCAATGGACGATGGGCGAGTCCTGCGTGCCGCCGCTGCACCCGCACAGAGCCAGTGCGGGAAATGCGGCGCGCCAGCAACGGATCAACCGGCCGCCGCGCCGTTCAGCGGTCATCGCCGGGCTTTTCCTTCTCGGGATCCGAGTCCAATCGACCGGCCCTCGATGAGCCGTACATGCGCACCATGTACCAGACGAAGGTGCCTGCCACCGCAATATAGACAAGGGCGATGAGAAAACCCCAATCCAACCAGGGCCGGTGGTCGCCGGGTCGTAGACCCCAGAACGGAAAGCTCAAGCCGATTCCAACCAGGAGCACCACCGCGACGACGGCATAGAACCAGTACGGCACGGGCTTTTGCGACGCCGGCATTTTTTCGACCAGTTCCCAATCTTCCAGGCCGCGTTTTAATTTGCGATCTTCTTCGGTTTTATAGCCGAAGTGATCGGCGTCCGGCTTGCCCCACTGCGACTCCACTGTGCCCAGAGCAGGCGTGGGTTTGTCCTCGTCGTTCATGGCGGCGCCTCTGCTATTTCCGAAAGATGCTGTACTGGAAAGCGGACATGCCAGCCCTCTGCAGTCACATCGACGGCAAAGGCATGCAGCCCGGCTGGGAGCTTGTCCGAAAGCGACAGGATCACGGATTCGTGTCCCGCAGCGGGCAGGCCGATGTGTGTCGCCCCCAAGCGGTAATCCGCCGGATCCAGTCCGGTCACGCGTACCAGCACCTGTCTAGCATGGTAAAGCTTGTTCGATATCGCTATGCGGTAGTCGCGATTGCCTGAGTTGTGCTGCACCTCGGCGCGGTAGACCACGACATGCAGCGGCTCCCAGGTGCGCAAACCCCAGCCGAACAGGCAGGCGCCGAACACGCCCAGCGCCAGCATCCATTTGCTGCGCGAAGCCAGCGCCGTCGCATTGTCACGGAATCTCGATCGGGCCTCCGCTTGCGCCTTGGGCTCGCCGAACTCGAAGCTCAGCAGTCCCGGCTGGCCCGATTTGTGGTGTAGACGATTGCAGGCATCGACGCACTCGCCGCAATTGATGCAGCTGTCGTAGACAGCGGTTTTGCGCGGATCAATTTCGATGAAGCAGGAGCTCACGCAATAGTTGCATTTGGCGCAGCTGTCGTGGCGGCTGGCGTCGTAGCGCACATGCAGCGTTTCGCGCGTGCGGAAGCTGTGCTGCCAAACCCGGTAGACGCAGGCGAAGCGGCACCAGAAGTGGCGGATGAACGCGACATCCAGCAGGATGATCAGCACGAAAACGAAATAGATATAGTGCAGCGAACCTGCGAGGCGCGGATCTGCCCGCCAGGTCACGAAGGACCATACGGTGGCGGGGGCGTAGAAGTAGAACAGCGGCACGATGGCAACCACCAGCGAGCCCGCGAGCAGCGACAGGCCGAGCAGGATCCAGTTGACTGCCTTGTTCTTGGTCACCGCCACGACAGGGGCGCTGCCATCGAGTTCCACCTTGGCGCGCCGGCCGAGGAGTCTGCGCGTCATGAAATTCGCCCACTCCGACACGATGTTCTGCGGGCACACCCAGCCGCAAAAGACCGTCCCGGCAACGGAGTAAAGCATGATCAAGCCGCTGGCCAGCATGATCCACAGGCCGGCAATGAGAAAGAAATCAGCGAACCATATCTGCCGATCGAGCACCACCAGGGCGCCCGCGCTCGGATCTATGCGCATCAGGCCGGAAGCGGGCACCCCGATGGCCAGTGCGAATGACAGCGCCTGTACCAGCCGGCGCCGGCCGTGATAGCGCGGGGAATTCGCGCGGCTCGGAATTGCGCTGGTCGGGAATCCCGCCGGAGCAGCCGCGCCAGGGGATATTGCAGAGCTACTGACGAGATTGAGATTGACTTGCATTTGAGGGCAGCTCTCTTAAGCTTCGTTGCTGCCGGCGAGACGTCGCTCGAGTCGGCCACCGGCTCTAAGGATGGCTCGCAATCAAACGGGCAGAAAAATGACGCTTCAGCTCCTTTTGCCAACGCGATTATATCACATCATCCCCTTGCACCGCTCATTGCGCGGTGCATCTCATGGCGCCCGATCGTGTGATGTCAGCTGCGCGCGGACGATACGGGTTGACCGCTGCTGGGTGGAGAAAGTACGTATTGCGAGCGGCCGTCGCGAAGGAAATAGTAACAGCTGCTCGGAGAATGCATTGACAGTTGCGGGAAGTCGCTCGGATAATGATCCGGTCACGTCCGGCCGGACTTTCTCGAAGAGATCATCACGATCAAGGGGGTTGATTCAAATGGAAAGCAAGGTAAAGCATTCGCGTCGGAAGGTGCTCAAGATCGGCATGACGGCGCTGGCGGTTGCGCCGCTCGCCGGCTTATCTGAGCGTGCCTTTGCAACGCAGAACGCGGCGGTTCGCAAGGCCCTGAAGTACCAGCTCATGCCGAATGGCGATAAGGAGTGCAAAGTGTGCGTCAATTTCATTCCCGCCATGGATAAGCCGAACAATGACGCTGATGTGAACGGCTGCAAGCTGTATCCGGGGGACACTGAGATCTGTCCGCATTGCTATTGCGTGGGCTTTGTGCAGAACCCGGCTGCGACTGCGGCAGGAGCTTCCTTCTCGCCCTGGACCAAGAAGTGAGATACCCCCTGGGATTTGGAGCGCTGAACTCCGATTTCCCGGGGGTACTTGATCGCAGCGGCATGAAGGGCCGCTGCGGATATCGACTGCCAGCGGGTGGACGGGGAAGCGCGGGCATTATGATTTGGGGGACGGATGATCCTGTTGAAGACCTGCCAGTTTGCGGGCATGTGTTCGCCGTTGGCGCTACGCGGTGCTGGTCATCCCGTTGGCTCTTGCGGCGGTTCGTGCTCGCCGCCGCTCCGATCCCGCGATCAGCAAGGCGCCGCCGCCCCTTATCAGCCGGGCGGCATTTATCAGCCGCACGAGGCCTTTCAGCAAGGCGGGCCCATCGGCAGCCAAACGCACGACGGCTTCAGCGCGCTGGGCCCCGTCGTCACGCAGCCCATCGAATTTCCGCATTACATTCATGTGGAGAAAATGGGAATCGACTGCATGTACTGCCACACGTATGCGAGGCGCAGCGCGGTTTCCGGGATTCCGCGGCTGAGCAAATGCATCGGCTGCCACCAGAGCATTGAATCCGTCAAAGACAAGCCGCGCATCAAGATACTGCTTTGATTACTGGAACAAGCAGCAAGCCATTCCCTGGAAGAAGGTGAACGATGAGCCGGACTTCGTGCGCTTCACTCATGAGCGCATATTCAGCGCTTCATCTTCGATCAGGACCGCCCGACGCGGGAGGTTTGCGGCTACTGCCACGGCGATGTCGGTTCGATGACCACGGACGCGCCGCGTCAAGGCCATTTCGATGGGATGGTGCATCAGCTGTCATGAAAAGGATCACAAGCTCGACGCAGTGAGCGAGAAGACTCAGCCATGGACCGAAAGACTGTTGGCAATGCCACAAATAGGCTGTGATGTGTTCGCGACGGCAAGGGGAGTTCGATGAGCGATAATGGCGTCAGCCGCCGGGATTTCCTCCAGATCGTGGGTCTCGGCGGGACAGCGGTCGCGTCGAGCGGCTGCGGCAATACGTCCATCGAATCAGGCGCTGAACTGGTCGAGTCCTATGTCCATGCCGGAAAATTTCGTGGTGCCCGGCGTCGGCGTCTACTATGCATCGACTTGCACGCAATGCGCATCGGCCTGCGGGATCATGGGTCGGGTACGGGAAGGACGGGTACTCAAGCTGGAAGGCAACCCGGAAGCGGCCAGCAGCGGCGGGAAGATCTGCGGCCTGGGTCAGGCGGCGGTGCAGCAGCACTGGAGTCCGGACCGATTGACCACGCCGATGATCCGGGAGAACGGTGCATTGGTGCCGGCTACCTGGGACAAGGCGATGGCGTCTGCTGAAGGCCACACTGGCTCCCGCGGATCAGGGAGGCCGGCGCGTGTGGTTGACGGGACCGACCAGCGGCCACCAGCAGATCCTGCTGCGCAGCCTCGTCGAGGCCGGCGCCGCCACGGACTACGTCGTTTACGATGCGCTGTCGACCGCAGTCGAGGCCTCGGTCAATCGCAAGATGTTCGGTGTCGATCAGCCCGTGACCATGATCGACAAGGCGGGGCTGGTTCTGTCGTTCGGAAACGATTTTCTCGGCGCGGGCGCCACGCCCGTTGCCGCTGCCCGGCAGTACGCGCGGTTTCGCCGGGCGAAACCCCGTGGTGTGCTGGTGCAGATCGAGCCGAAGATGACCTTGACCGGCGGCGAACGCCGATCGGTGGGTGGTCATTGCGCCCGGAACGGAGGGGGTCTTTGCACTGGGTCTTGCGCGTGAGCTGCTGCAGCGCAAGGACTACTGCCGGCACTGTGTCTCCTGCGCTGCTCGCGGTCATCGAGCCCTACACTCACGCCGAGGTCAGCCGGATCACCGGAGTGCCGGGCGATCTCATTCCGCGCCTGGTCGGCATGCTGTGGGAGCATCTCGCCGACCCTCGTGCTCGCCGGGCGCTACCCGCAGGGGCATGCGCACGGGTCGCGCAATATGGCCGCGATCGCACTGCTCAACATCGTTCTGCAGAACCAGGGCAAAGACGCTGCTGCGTGAAGCGGAGTTTCCGTTCCCGCAGATGGCGCCCACTGCCGGCGATTTCAAATCGCTGGCGGAGCTGAATCAGGCCATGGCCGCCGGGCAATGCCGTTCGCTGCTGATTCGCGGCACCAACCCGGTGTACAGCACGCCCGATTTTCATGCAGTTTGCCGAGAACCTGCAGAAGGTGCCATTCAAGGCCGCCGTTGTCACGCAATTGGACGAGACCGCCATGCACTGCGACCTGGTGCTGCCGCTGCTCTCGCCCTTGGAGGATTTCGGCACCCATGTACCGCTCAACCAAAGCGATGGCATCGAGATAGCGATGCAGCAGCCGCTGATGGAGAAGCTCTACCCGGAGACCCGCTCCTTCGGCGATGTGCTGATCGATCTGCTTAAAGCAGATGAAGCCCGACAGCTACAAGACCTTTCCGGATTACTACGCTTATCTGAAAAGCGCCATCATCAATGCGAAACCTGCATTTCCTTTCCCAGGCTCCCGACGAGGAGTTCTGGGAAAGCACCTTGAGCGCCGGAGTGCTGCGCCGGCCGGCATCGCTGCGGCCCTTGCCCGCGATGCCGATCACTCCGGAGATGATCCAGCAGCCCGCGCCGAGCAGCGCCGACGCCAAGTATCCGTTCCGCCTGATACCCGGCGGTGCGCCCGAGTCATGCGCGACGGCCGGCCGGCCAATCTGCCCTGGCTGCAGGAGTCGCCGGATCACCTTGACCACCATGGTGTGGGACAGCTGGGCGGAGCTGCATCCGAGCACCGCCAAGACCCTGCAAGTGCAGGAAGGCGATGTGCTCGATATTCGATCCGCGCACGGCTCTCATTCGTGTCAAAGCCTACCTGATGCCCGGCATACACCCGGGTTCCGTGGCGGTTCCGATCGGTCAGGGGCATGAGTCCTATGGCCGCTTTGCCACGCATGTCGGAGTCAATCCCCTGAAGATCCTCGATCCGATCTTCGATCAGGAGAGCGGTGAGCTCGCGACCTACGCGACGCGGGTCGCGATCACGAAGACCGGTCGCAACGAGCCGGTGGCCAAGGACGAAGGGCCGACGACTTTACAGCAGGGCAGGAAGCTGGTCGCCACGCTCGCGGCCGATCAGGTCGATCTTACGAAGGAGACGCCATTTGTCATTCGATAACCTGATTCCAACTGGTCGAAGCTTCGGATCAAGCGCCCGCAGCCGGATCAGTACGAGAAGGCTCCCTACAAGTGGGCCATGGTCATCGATCTCGATGCCTGCACGGGCTGCAACGCCTGCACCACCGCCTGCTATGCGGAAAACAATCTCCCCGTCGTCGGCAAGCAAGCGCTTTCTCGCGAGTCAGCAGATGCACTGGCTCCGAATCGAGCGCTACTGGGGAGAAGGGACGGAGTCCGACGCAGGAATTTCCGGAGCAGGGCGCGCAGTTCCTGCCGATGATGTGCCAGCAATGTGAAGCGGCGCCGTGTGAGATCGTCTGCCCGGTCGGCGCCACCCACCACACACCGGATGGATTGAACTCCCAGGTCTACAACCGCTGTGTCGGTTCGCGCTATTGCTCGGCGAATTGTCCCTACAAGGTGCGCTACTTCAACTGGTTCAACTATCCCGAGACGCGCCTGGCCCAGCCCGCTCGAGCAGCAGTTGAATCCGGATGTGACGGTGCGCAGCAAGGGAGTCATGGAGAAATGCACGTTCTGCGTGCAGCGCCTCACGGCGGCGAAGTGGAAGGCGGAACCGAAAAGCGGGCCTTACGAGACGGCGAGGTGCTCACGGCTTGCGCCCAGGCCTGTCCGACCTCGGCCATCCACTTCGGCAATCTCGCAGATCCTGTCTTCGCAGGTCGCCCAGATGTGGAAGGCGCAGCAGGTTGAGCTGTCGGCCTATCCGCAGAAGAAGAACGAGCACGGGAGAAGGACCTTGGGAGAGCAGGTTGAGTTCGTTCCTTATCCGCAGAAACAGAACGAGCAGAACGAAGAAACGCAGCAGTCGGGAGCGAGCAGTGAGAAATTGCGCGGCTACCGGATCTTGGAGGATTTGCGCACCTATCCGTCCGTCGTCTATCTCGAACGCATCCGCTCCTCGGAAGTTTAAATGACCCACACACTCACGACGAACATGAACGAGTCGCCACCGAAGCGCGCTTCGTCATCAAGCCCAAGGACATCAATGAGGAGATCTCCTGGGCGCAGATCAACGAGGATGTGCTGAGCAGTCTGGAGCGCCCGCGCCCGCTGTATTGGGTCATTTTCTTCGGCTCGTTGGCGGCTGTTCCTGTGGGGCGTTTATTGCGAAATCTATCAATACAATACCGGCCTGGGCGTCGCTTCATCTGGAAAACCCGCAGGTGTGGGGCCTGTACATCGCCACGTTCATTTTCTGGATCGGCATGAGCCATTCCGGCACGCTGCTGTCGGCGATCCTGCTGCTCATGCATGCGGACTGGCGCAAGCCCATCTACCGTTTCGCAGAGGCCATGACGACGTTCTCGCTGATGACCGCCGGACTGTTCGTCCTGGTGCATCTCGGCAGGATCTGGGAATTCTACTACGTGGTGGCCTATCCGAGCGAGCGCTGGACCTGGCCAAATTTCAGCTCGCCGCTGGTCTGGGATGCCACGGCCATCGGCACCTATCTGACGACCTCGATCATCTTTTTGTACTTCGGGATGATCCCGGATCTGGCCATTTGCCGGGACAAGGCGCATGGCTTCCGGCGCACCTTCTATCGGGTGATGTCCGTGGGCTGGAAGGGCACCGATTGGCAGTGGGCCAACTTTCGTGTCACGTATCTGACCCTTGCCTGTCTGCTGATACCGCTCGCCGTCTCGGTGCACTCGATCGTCGCCACCGATTTTGCGGTCTCGCAGCAGCCGGGCTGGCATACCACCTCGTTCCCCCCGTACTTCGTCGCGGGTGCGCTGTATTCGGGCTGCGCCGCGATCATCACGCTGTTCATCATCCTGCGCTACACGTTCCGCTTTGAGCAGTACATGACGATTCCCATTCTCGAGAAGCTCGCCAAGCTGACGTTCGCCATTTCCATGGTATGGACTTACCTCAATCTGATCGAGTATGCCTCGGTCTGGTACGGCACCGACTCGTATGCCAAGGATGCCCTGATCTTCCGGGCGACGGGCACCTACGCGGGATGGTGGTGGGCGATGAACATTCCTCGGCTCGGTGCGTGCCGTTTGCGATGACCTTCAAGGCAGTGCGCACGAACATTCCCGCCATGATGGTGGTGTCGTTGCTGCTGAACTTAGGGATGTGGACCGAGCGCTTCATGATCGTCACGCCGACCTTCGCCCATGGCTACTATCCGTGGACCTGGACCGGCAATGTGGTGGCCGAACTGGGTGCAGATCGGCATCATCATCGGCAGCTTCGGCTGGTTCACGATGCTGTTCATGCTGTTCTGCAAGATCTTCCCGTCCGTCTCGATGTACGAGGTCAAGGAAATGGTTTACCACCGCATCCGGGCGCGTAAGAAGGCCGCACCGCAGCCGGCACCGATTGTGCAGCCGGCGCAGAGCTAGCCATGAGCAAGAAATCCTATGTGCTGGCGCTGTTCAATGATTTCGAAGAGGCAGCCCACGCCATCGCGGCACTGCGCGAGTCCCGGCTCAAGGGATTCAAAATGCAGGACGTGACCTTGAAGTCCCCCATCGATCACCCGGAGTGTGCGGAGGAACTCGGGGAGCGGCCGGTCTACATCCAGCTGTTCTCGCTCTTGGGCGCCGTGCTCGGCAGCAGTCTCGGGTTTCTGGCGATTTCTTCGGCACAGGCGAACTTTCTGCGCCAGCCGCGCGGCGGATTTCCCATCGTGCCGATCCCCACCAACATGGTCATCACCTACGAGCTGTTCATCCTGGGCTCGGTGTTCTTCACCATCATCGCCTGTTATGTGGTGTTTGCGATTCATGCCCAGAAAAACCGGCTGTACAGCGTGGCGATCTCGGTCGACAAGATCGGGATTCTGGTGAAGGCGGACCCGGCCGCCGTCGAGGGACTCAAGGACATTTTTACCCGGTATCACGCGCTCGAAGTGTCGGAAAGCTCATAAATGTCGCGCAATGCAAATGTGGCGGTCAGGGCAAGGGCTGGGCTGGCTCGCACTGGCGTGCCTCGCGCTGTTGCCCGCGGTGGCGGGGGCGTGGCCCTGGAGCCGGGACATGGCCAATCAGATCAGCATCAAGCCTCAGGAGGGCCCCGATGCGATCCGACCGTTCCCGGCGCGCTCGGTCCCCGTGCCGGGCACCAACATGCTCTTTTACGTGCATGATCGTGATGGCGCCATAAAGATGGTCAACCCAAAGCCCGCGACGGAGGAGTCGGTCCACCATGGGCGTAAGTTCTTTCAGATCTTCTGCACGCCCTGCCATGGCAAATCGGGCACCGGCGACGGCCCGGTCGGGGCGAAATTCCTGATCCGTCCCTTCGACCTGACGGCGGATAACGAGCAGAAGGTCTTGTCCGAGGGGTACATCTTCGGCACGGTCGCCTTCGGCGGCGCATTGATGCCCTCCTACGGCAATGATCTGTCGCCGAGCGAGATCTGGGACGTGGTCAACTACGTGCGGCATGGCCTGGTCAGCGACAGCCATCAACTGGCCAGCGCCGGCTCGGTCAGCAGCGGCCCGGTGGGCAAGCCGAAATGAGAATCACTGCGTCGTTGCAGCGGTTCACCGAATCCCGGCCACAGGAATAGATCGCGATGTCGTATGCCAGTTGGTCCGCGCTCACCGTCGATTATCTGGTCGTGCTGCATCTCGCCTTGGGCGGCGTGACGCTGGCGGCGCTGCTGCACCTCGTCAATGCCAAGTGGCGCTTCGACATTCGTTATCTCAGTGTTTCTTTCTTTGCGCTGTATCCATTGGCGTTTTTTCTGCTGATCATCTTGCTGCTGAACGGCTCGAAGACCTTCCCTTGGGTGGGCTCACCGGCGGCAATGCCGGGCTGGAACAATCTCGGATTTCTGGCGGCGCGCGAGATCCTGGGTTTCCTCATCGTCGGCGTTCTGTACGGTCTGTTCATCAAGTATCAGGCCGTGTCGACGCGCAGTGCGGCGCAGGCGCGGACTTTCCGCAACAATGCGCTGTTGATACCGTTCGCCCAGGTGCTGTTCGGCACCATGGTCGCCTGGGACTTTGAAATGACGCTGCAGCCGGGCTGGTCGAGCGCCATTTATGGCATGTACCACCTCATCAGCTCCTTTGGCATGATGCTCTCGGTTCTGGTCCTCAGTGTGATGTTGCTGATGCGCAACCAGGCGCTGAAGGTGCCGCTGGGCGAGCACATTTACAATTATCTGGCGCAGCTGATGCTGGCCTTCACCATCCTCTGGGTTTACACCTTCTTCGCCCAATACCTGATCACCTGGTACGCCAACCTGCCCGATGAGACCGGACGTATCTTCCAGCTGCAATACGGCCCCTTTTCGACCCTCTTTTGGCTGTTCTTCGTCCTGAAATTCGTCATCCCGTTTTCGGTGCTGGTTTTTCCCTATTCGCGCTACACGCCCGGCGTGATCGGGGGCGTCGCCGTGTCGATCATCGTGGGCTACTGGATCGAGCGCTACACCTGGATTGCCGGTACCGCCTCGGACTCGCCGCTGGCCATGTTCTCGCCGTTCGGCATCGCCGCGTCCATCGTGGTCTTTGCGACGGCCTTCTTCCTGGTGCGCGGCGCCATGAAAAAATACGGGCTGATCGTGTGAGGGCGCTTTTCCAGCGTCGAACTGACGTTGCATTGAGGAGCAAATTCGATTAGCTTCGCTAGGCTAGCCGAGGCGAATAAATCGCGAAGACGCGAATGATTCGCAAATGATTCTCAAATGATTCGCGATTGGTTCAGGGACAAGATTTTTTCCGGCAGCAGCTTTGCCGGGTAAAGCCAGGGGGAATGACACATGTTCAAATACCTGTTAGCCAAGAACGAGGATATTCCGCCGGGCTCCGCCGCGGTCTATTTCGGATTCTCCTCGATCGTATGGTTCGTGATCGGAACCGGCCTGGGGGCGTTCAATGCCGCCAAACTGGCCTTCCCGGATTTCGTCCATGGCCTCGAGTTCGTGTCGTTCGGCCACATGCGGCAAGTGCACGTGCACGCGGTCATCTTCGGCTGGATCTCCATGGCGTTCGCGATGGCCATGATGTACATCACGCCGATACTGGGCAACACCAAGTTGTGGTCGGAGAAGCTCGGACTCTGGAACTGCTTCCTGTGGAACGTCGGGCTTTCCCTCGGCCTGACGGTGCTGTGGCTCGGCATGACCTCCGGGCGCGAGTACTCCGATTTTCCGTGGTTCATCGACCTCTATATTTCCGCGTTCATGGCGTTTCCTCTGGGACTGAACGTATGGATGACGATCATCAATCGCCGCACGCAGGGAATCTACACCACCAACTGGTTCTTCGCGGCCGCCACTTTCATGCTCATCATCGTATTCATCGTCGGCAATCTGCCGGAATACTTTCACCTGACGGGGCTCACGGAGGCCTACCTCACCTGGTGGTTCGCTCATAACGTATTGGGGCTGTGGATCACCCCGGTGGCTGCGGCCATCGCCTACTACACGATTCCGAAGGTGACGGGCAATCCGCTGTATTCCCACCGCATCGGGCATCTGCATTTTTGGTCCGTGGTCGTTTTCTACTCGACGCCCGCTGCGCATCACCTGATGTCCGCGCCGCTGCCCGAGTGGCTCAAGTCCTTCGCCTCGGTGGAGGGCGTCCTGATCCTGGTTCCGGCCATTGCCTTCGTCTCCAACATCCTGTTGACGATGGAGGGCAAATGGCACATGTTCGTCGAGAATCTGGAAGTGCGGTTCACCGTCACCGGCGCGCTGCTGGCGATTCCGCTCAACATGCAGGGCGGGTTTCAGCAGACGCGTGCGATCAACTGGTACATCCACGGCACGGGCTGGATCGTGGCCCACGCGCATCTGGCGCTGCTCGGATTTTCGACCTTCATGGAAGTCGCCGCCGTGTACCTCGGCTTGCAGATGATTCTGAAGCGCAAGCTCTACTCGATCACCCTCGGCAACGTACACTTCTGGGCGCTGCTGATTGGATTCACCATCTACTGGGTGTCGATGACGATCGCCGGACTCATTCAGGGCGCCGGCAAGATCTACGAAGTTCCCTATATCGACGTGGTCATTGCCGAACACCCGTACATGATTGCCCGCTGGCTGGGAGGCTCGCTGGTGTTCCTGGGCAACATCGTCTGGCTGTACAACATGTGGATGACGGCGCGCGTCGGCACGGTGGTGCCAAAGGGCCGCATGGCGCATGAACTGGCCTACGAGCGTTAGGTTGCGCTGCGAAGAGGAGACTAAGGATGAACTTTAGAGAATATAAGATCGGCAGCCGCATGTTTGCCGTGGCGCTCGGTGGCTCCATGTGCATTACCCTGCTGCTGCCCAGCCTGGATATTGCCAGCGTGGATGCGACCGCCGTCTCGATGGACAAGCAACTGACGGCGGGCTGGGAAACCGGCTGGAATCTCTACGATCCGTTGATGCTGGGCAGATCACAAACCCTTGAAGGTTCTGCTGAAGACGGATCCGGCGAGCGGTCAGCCCATGGAGCCGACCTACGCGTATGTCTACGAGAAGGGCACTCCTTTTGCGAGCGGCATCCTGCACCCCGATAACCTCGGCGGGCACGCCAAGAGGCTCAGTTTGGAGGTGGGCAAAATCGCTGAAGGGCGCAGCGGCGAGGGTGCGGTCTTTTTGATCAGCATGGATGATCAGAAGCGGCCTTACATCGAGAACGCCACCATTACGAAGGGCTGGCAGCCCGAGGCGGTTCTGAAGACCGCAGGGGACGAGAACACATCGCACGCGGGAGCCGGCAAGACGATGTTCGTGCGCGAGGGTTGCTGGTGGTGCCACACGCTGCTGCCTGAGCAGACGCAGGACTGGCAGGTGTTCGGCGCGCCGCCGATGCTGGGCGACTTCAACGGCGAGTCGCCGACCGCCTTCGGCTCCGACCGCAAGGCCCCGGATCTGCTGCACGTGGGCTCGCGCAATTCCTCGCGGGAATGGATGATGCTGCACTTCTTCAACCCGAGGCTGGTCCAGCCGCATTCCATCATGCCGCGCTTCGATTACCTCTGGGGAGAGGTGGACGCCAACGGGCAGAAGATCGACTACGACAAGTGGAATGCGGAGTTCGATGCCTACCGCGAGGGCAAGCGGGATCTCCCGCCGGAGGTGCCGACCTACGCATCCAATAGTCAGATACGCTGGCTGATCGATTTCGTTCTGAACATGAAATAGTCGGCGCAAAATACCGGAGACACCAATGGCCTGGACCTTTGACACCGCAATGACGTCCCTGAGCGATGCCGCCACCTATGAGAAGGCGGAGAAGCTGTGGGAAAAGGAATCGCTGGGGGGACTCACCGAGGATAACAACCCCATCCCGCTGCCGGTGGTATGGCTGGTCGCTCTGACGGTCCTTACCGCTTTCTTCATCACCTTTCCGCTCTGGGGGCAGCGGCCGACCGCGGCCCTGTACGCGGCCTACGTCAATTCCATGGACAAGCCCGAGGTGCTGGCCGCCAAGGACGACAAGGAAGCCATGGACTTGATCGTCGCCATGAACAAGGGCGCAGGCAATGAGGCGCAGCTCGTGCGCCATCCGGAGACCCTGGACGACTTGCGCCTCATCGCACCGCAGATCAAGGCGCTGGAGGCAAAGGGCGTCGATTTGAAGGATTACACGGTGGTCGGCGACCAAGTCGTGATTGCCAACTTCGAGGGCAACTATCGGCCCGATGGATCGCGGGTTCGCCAACAGCCCTGGTGGGACAAGGGCTACACCATCGATATATTCTACCTGTCGGCGTTTTTCATGGGCGTGTTTCTCGTCGTCAAGCGGCTGCCGCCCAATACCTGGGAGCCCCGGCACGGCAATGAGCATTGACGATTGGCGATCAATTGAACTGGAGAGTGGCGAAATGATTGATCTTGATTATGGCCCGCTGGCACTCCTGCTGCCCATCGGCCTTGCGTTCATCGCTCCGTTCATTTACGGTTTTTTTGTCGACAACTACGACAAGAAGAATCCGCAGATCAAAGGGTAGTGTTTGAATGAGGGCTCTGGCGCTGGCCGGGCCGGCTGCGCGGCTCGATCTCAGTATCGAGGGCATGCACAGCCAGCGGTTCGGGGTCGGCGTTTTTTTTCTGCTGATGCTGGGCATCGTGCTGTTCGCCGGGATCATCATTGCCGTCATGCGGGGCACGGGCGGGGAGAAGGTGACCCGGACCGGCGAAAAGGTGATGTTCGGCGCCATCATCCTGGGGGTGGTGGCTGCCGTGGTGTTTGCTTCCCTGCAGATGTTATCCGGTGTCCTGTTCTAGCGCGTCGAGGGCATCGGGTGGAGGTGGACGGCTATGAGTTTTTTTGAATCACTCGGCGACGGCTGGACCATTTACCTGTGGCTGATCGTCGGCGCTGCGATCATTGTGGTCAGCTTGTTCGGCATCCGCTGGGCATGGCGCAACGAGCAGTTCGATGAGGACATCAAGTACCTGGTCTTCACCGAATCCGATCGCGACAAGATGGGTCCCTGAAGAGTATCGGCACAGCCGCAAAGTGCTGGCGGAGCAGGAAGCGAGTCGAGAGCGGCACCTCAAGATGCAAGCGGAGTCGCGCCGACCTACATGAGGCGCGGCGAAGCGGTGATACTGGCCATCATTGGAGTGGCCGTTGCCGGCATCATGGCGCGAAACGCGATCAACCTGCGCTCGGGGGCTCCGCAAGACCGGGGTATCCCGTTTTACACAACCGCAAATCCGGGACTGGCGCGAGCGGCCGGGGATTTGTATCGCAACAACAACTGCCGCCAGTGCCACGCGCTGTGGACGGTGAAGAGTGTCTTTGAGTCGGTCCCGGCGCCCGCCCTCGACGGCATCGGCTCGCTGCGCAGCGAAGAGTGGTTTTACCGGTATTTCTCCTCCCCGGATCCCCAAAGCATCCTGCCCAGCCGCCTGAAGCCGGAATACCGGATGCCCTCGTTCGCGGATCTCACGGATGGAGAACGCCGCACGCTTGCGCAATACATGGCCAGCCTCAAGGTCAAAGACTGGTACCTCGACAGCACGCGGGCCGCCGAATATGAAAAGCTCACCGGTAAAGCGTATCCTGGCGCCCATGCGGAAAACTAAGTCGCAGCGTCTCTACCGCGGTGCAGCGGCGATACTTCTGGGGTCGGCGTTCAATCATTTCGCCGATCGAATTCTGGGTGTCAACATCGAGGCTTTTTCCGGAGGCGTCGGGTACTTCAGTCCATTTTGGGTGCTCGACCTGTTTCTCGTACCGTTCCTCTGCGGTGTACTGGTTTCGCTGATCTACGGCTTCGGAGGCAAGTGGCTGGCGGGCATTCCGCCGCTCATCGTGCGCTGCGCCAGCTATTTCGCAATCGCCAATCATCTGACCCCGATTGCGCCGGGGTCCTCGCTGATGCCGCTGGGTTGGTGGGGCTTTTTCCTCATTCTGGCGATTGAGGCCGCGGCGATCGGCGGCGTCATCGGTGAAGTCGTGATCAAGCGGACCTATGGCCGCTCTGCGCCGCAGAAGGCCGACGGCCCGGTCCCGCCGCTTCCCCGCTAGCGGAGGTGTTGCGCATGGCTTTGATGCGGCAACGTCCGGCCCCACTGTCGGATAAGGAAAGGCAGCAGCGCCGCCGCCTGCTGTCGATGACATTCCTGACTTGTCTGGTGCTGGTCATGATCGGCAGCACCATTCACGTCGTCATGCTCGGGCGGCTGCGCCTCGGCGACATGCGCAGGCTTGCCACCTACGATCTTGCGGAGGAACGCAACCGCGTGCGCGCAGCCGGCGAGGACATCGTGCTGCACAGGACGCATGAGGCGTCGCTTGCCGCCAGCAGCGGCTACACGGTGGTGGAGGCCCAGAGACTGCTCGACCGTGAACAATGGGAAGACCTCGACGCGATGAGGCCCATCGCGGCCGGCGATTTCTTGATGGGCACTGATCTGGAGCGCGCCGACACGCAGGACAAGCCCCAGCACAAGGTCACGCTGCCGGCGTTTTTCCTGGATAAATATCTGACCACCAACGCGCAATATGCACGCTTCGTCGCCGCCACCCAACGACGAGCGCCGGGCAGCTGGAAATACGGACGTATTCCGCAGGGCGAGTTGATGAACCCGGTGACGATGGTGGAGTGGAACGACGCTGCCGACTACTGCCAATGGGTGGGCAAGCGTCTGCCGCACGAAGCTGAATTGGAAAAGGCCGGCCGTGGCACCGACGGGCGCCGCTGGCCCTGGGGCAACAAGATGGATCCGAGCCGCCTGAACACCTACTACAACGTGGGCTCCTCGAGCAATGTGAGGGCCTATCCGCAGGGCGCCAGCGTTTACGGCGTCTACGACCTCTCGGGCAATGTGGCGGAGTGGACGGCGGACGATCTGCTTCCCTACGAGGGTTCCAAGGCGTCGGATCTGTATGCCGGGAACCCCGCGCCGGCGGGCGGTCAGCCGCAGGGAAGGCACTACAAGGTGCTGCGCGGCGGCTCCTGGAAAGGCGATCCGTTTTCGACTTCCCTGTATCACCGCGACTACGCCTATCCGAACCAGGCCACCGATTTTTACGGCTTCCGCTGTGCGAGCAGCGTCGAGCTGGTCAGGTCGCAGAAATGAGACGGCTATGTACCGCGGCCGGGCTCGCGCTCATGCTCTCGCACGCCGACACCGGCTTCGCGATCGACAGCTACCGGTATCTGCACGTCAGCATCGAGACGCCCTGGATGATTTTTCTGTTTCTGCTGGCGGCGGTGTTCGCTCCCTTCGTCCTGATGGTGGCGTTGATGTGGCGGCGCCCCAAGCACAAGCCGGACGATGACTAGCGCTCTGCGTGCGTCGCTCGCGTTGAGCGTGTTGCTGCTGGCGCAGGTGCCGGTGTGCCTGGCGGACACCGAGCCGCCCGCCACGTCGAACGGCCTGCAGATTCTGCGAGCAATTCTCTCGCCAGCAGCAGGGTCCCGCGCGTGCGACCAGCATCGCCGAGCATGAGAGGCAGGTCATCATGTTCACGATCGGGACTGTGCTGCTCGTGCTGCTGATCAGTACCGCGTCCGTCGGCATCGCGGTGGCCGCGTTCGGCAAGCCGCTGTTCCTGGTGCACATGATCCTTGCCGGATTGACCGTTACCGTGGCGCTGGTGCACGTGATCGTCGGGGTGGTCTGGTTCTTCCCATTCTGACACGCCTCAGTTCGTGCACGGAAGCACGGTGGCTCGCCCTGCTGGGCGCCCTGTCCGGGTTATGCGGCGTTGCCTACGAAGTGCTGTGGGTCCGCATGCTGGCGCTGCAATTCGGTGTGAGCACCTTTGCGGCAGTCGTCACGGTGGCCGCATTCATGCTCGGCCTCGCGGGCGGAAGCAGCCTCATGGCGGGGCGCGCCGCGCGCTGCTCGAGGCCCTTGCGGCTGCTCGCGCTGCTGGAAGCGGGAATCGCCGTGTTCGCGCTGCTGCTACCGTGGGGCGTACACCTCACGACACCGCTCATCGATGCCGCGGCCGGGTATCTGCCCTCCCTGCAGTGGCATGCGCTGCTGGCGCTCGCGGCGCTCGCGCTGCTGACGTTGCCGGCGGCGGCGATGGGCGCGGGTTTTCCGCTGCTGGTCGAGAGCTGGACGCGGTACGGGCGCCGGATCGGCACGGCCTATGGCAGCAACACACTCGGGGCGGGAGCGGGCGCGCTGCTGCCCCTGCTGCTGCTGCCCGGCATCGGCTGGAGTTGGGCGATGCGCGCGGTCGCCCTGTTGGGTTTGATCGGCGCCGCCGGCCTGTTCGCGCTGGACCGGCGAGGGCGCTGCGCTGCGCAGCCCTCAAGCCCGGCGAGCGAAGCCAGGCCTTCGGCGGGGCTGCTGCTGAACTACGGCCTGATCGGCGCCGCGAGCCTGCTGCTGGAAATGGCGTGGATGCGGCTGTTCAGCCTGGTGATGCTGCGCACGGAATATGTGCTGGCGCTGATTCTCGCGGTGATGCTGTTCGGCATGGGACTCGGCAGCCTGCTCGCATCCAGGCGCTCGGGCTCGCGACTGATGGCTGGGTTGCCCTGGTGTGCTTGCGCATGCGCCATCGCGGGCCTGTGGCTGCTGCCCTCGGTCTCGGGCTGGATGGAGCGGGTGAATTTCAATTCTCTGGGTGGCGCCATGCTGGGCCAGGGACTGCTGCTATCGGCGCTGACGCTGCCCGTGACCCTCTCGTTGGGGGCCTGGCTGCCCGCACTGTCCTCGAAGTTTCGCGTCAATGGCACCTGGCTGTACGCCGCCAATTCCTTAGGAGCGGCGCTCGGTGCGCTGCTCTACGTCGTACTGAGTCCACGCATCGGCAGCGCCGGCGCGTTGGCGCTGGCGGCGGTGCTGCTGCTGGTGCCGGGACTGCTCCTCGGGCGCTCGCGCCGTGCCTGGCTGGCTGTGCCGCTGATCCTCGCCGCCGCCTGCTCCGTCGCCGTCCTGCCGCCGGTGAAGGATCTGCTGCCGCAGGCCATGGCGGGCAGTCGGGACCTGTATCGCTATGAAGATGCGATCGCGATCACCCAGGTGGTGGAGCAGGACGATGGGCAGCGGGTCCTGCTCACGGATCTGCGCCGATGGGATGCCTCGACCGAGCCCACCGCGGTTTTCGTGCAAACCAATCAGGCGCGCCTGCCCCTGCTGCTGCATCCTAAGCCGCGCACGGTGCTGTTCCTCGGCATCGGCACCGGTATTTCACTCGCGGGCTCGCTGCCTTTTCCGGACCTCGAGCGCAGCGCCGTGGAGCTGTCGCAAGGCAGCATCGAGGCCGCCGCCCGCTGGTTCAGGGCCAGCAATCACGATGTATTGAAGCAGACCCTCGTCTACCAGGATGACGCGCGTCACTTCCTCTGCGCCACATCCAAAACCTATGACGTGATCATCGGCGACTTGTTTCACCCGGATCTGGCCGGTGTCGGTTCCCTCTTGTCCGTGGAGCAATTCCAGCGCGTGCGTGCGCGGCTCGCCGACGAGGGGCTGTTCGTGCAATGGCTGGCGCTCAACCAGTTCGATCAGCGCACGCTCGCCATCGTGCTGCGCAGCTTCCGGCAGGTGTTCCCGGAGGCGCAGCTGTTCCTCGACGGCATGCATCTCGCGCTGGTGGGGCCGCGAGATCATTGGCAGGGCGCCCCCGCGCTCTTCGCCCACCTGAACGGCTTGACGGCGGAGCAGCGCGCGCAGATCAGCGCATCGGAAGGCGCCAGCGAATGGCTGGGGCGCTATTGGGGGCCCATCGAGGAGAGTGCCGGTGCAACACAGCACGAATGGGCGCCCATCATCGAATTTCTGCTGCCGCGGCTGCACTACGGCCAAGGCGCCGATCGTGGCCGCGCTGCTGCAATCGCTGTTGGCGCGGCGACCGACGATCGAACAGGCAACGCGGCTGCTGCGGCTTGCGCAGCCGCAGCAAGATGATTTCCGGCGGGCCTACATCGGCACCGAACTACGAGTGCGCAGCGAGCTGGCAAGCTGGCAGGGCGCCGCGCTCGAGGCCGATCATCTGCTGGGACTCGCCTACGAGGCCGACCCGCATGACCGCTGGATCGAGTACGCGCTGTCCGATCGGCTGATGGCGAATCTCGACGCTGCTTCCGAGCGCGGTCTCAGTCGACAGGAGTTGCTGCAAAAGATATTGATTATCAATCCGTGGTCCGTGGATGCGTGGCGGGCGCTGTGGACTCTGCAGCGCGCGCAAGGCGATGCTGCTGCAGCCGCCAGCCGCGCGCGCATTCTGCGAATTGAGTCCGCTGGATCGCGGTGCCGGAGCCGCTGTGAATTTACCGCAGTTGACTCCGTAGTTGTTCCGTTGCATCGCTGGACGCCTTCGAGTAAAGTCGGATGAGAAGAGACGTGGTGCTTCATTTCAACGGCGTTAGAGGCTAAGCAAATGCAAAGAAGATCGATACAGTCTCGTGCATTTTGGGTGATCATCGTGGGCGGCTTCGTCACCGGCATGGGCAACGGCAGCGTGTTTGGCGCCGCGATGATGTGTTTCCTGGGCCGTGGCGACTTCCAGAACTGGGGCGGGAATTGGCCGCTGTCCTACGATCCGACCACCTTCGATGGCTTCGTGAACTGGTGCATGCTCGTGTTTGGCGCCGCCTATTGCGTGATCCTGGCGATCGCGCTCAAGCGCCACGACGTAGCTGGAATACAAGTCCGACAAGGCCGTCGCCGCCTGAGGCGGTGCGCGCGGACGCAGCCCACTACCTCACCAACCAACGGGGAATCTTCTCTATGCTTACAACGATTGCGACAGTTTTGTGCATGGGTCTTGCCTTTTCCAGCATGCTGTTATCGTGGTACATCTTGATGCCTCGCAAGGGCGCCAAGGAGTAATGCCGACATTACGTGCGACTTGTTGACAGCAAACTGCTGACAAAGTACAACAAAAAAAGATCCTATAAGTCTTGTGGCGGTTTGTACCTATTGATACCGCGTAAAAAGCGTGGTACACGTAAAACTGCACAAAACACCGGTCCCAGATCTGATTGGATGCGCTTGCGGTTTGTTGTCAAAATGCAACTAGTAGAAATCGCTAGAAGTTTGTGACGGTTTGCCGTCGTTTTAGCGGCCGCGGTAGAAAGAACGTTATCTTTGTAGGGAGTCGCAATGTTCAGAAACAAAATAGCCAGAATTTGGCTTGCCATTTCGATCTTTGCTGGTGCGGCGGTCATTTCGACCCCCAGTTATGCGCTTCCGTCGTTCGCGAGGCAAACGAACAAGGCTTGCTCGGCGTGTCATTTCGAGAACTTCCCGATGCTGACCGACTACGGTCGGGCCTTCAAGGCCAGCGGATTCACGGAGGTTTACGCTCCCGAACAGGTTCGCCGGAACACCGACGCCGCCGAACTGTCTCTGCCGCTCGTATTGAACGCATCCTTCTTCGGCACCTTTGCCTACAACCGATACAGCGGCAACACCGTGGATTCGGCCGGCCAACCCACCTATGCCGACTTTTCGGATTGGGAGTTCCCCCAAGAGTCATCGATTTTCATCAGCGGCCGCGTGGCGGAGTACGTGGGTTTCCACTCTGAGACCACCTTGAGACCCAGCACCGCGCTGTCGGCCTTGAAATTGCCATTCTCCTATCCGATCACCGATTCCATGCGGGTGTTGGTGGTGCCCTTTGGCGCCGACGGCCATGGACCGAGCTACGGCTTTGAGGTGCTGAACACGGGCGCCACCGACATTCATCTCACCTTCGAGCACGCGGGCCAGACCTCGTCCTATTCGTACCTTGGTATTGATGGTACGGGCGCATCCGGTGCAGCCGCGGTATTGTGGGATCCGAGGTTCTACGTGAGCGTCACCAAGTGGGCCCCGACGTACGGCGGACCCGCCGGCATCGGTTCGAACTATGCGCCCGGCTCAGGCATTCAAACGGGCAAGGGGCCGAGCGCGAATTACTTCCGGGGCGTGTATTTCATACCCATCCGGGGCTGGGATACCGCGGTGGGCGTGCAGGTATTCTCCGGGTCGGCCGCAGTCTCGTACGATGCCACATCGGGTACCACCTTTACCCAATGCTGTAATAACGCCCAACAATGGACCAAGGCGTGGATCATCGATGCGCAGGCGCAGGGCGCGCTCTTCAATCGTCAATTGGGCGTGTATTTCACTCACGCCATTGCGCCGGCTTCGCCCAGCAATGCCGATCCGGTTACGGGCAACAACGAAAACCTGTTCAACTTTACGGACCGGGCTCGCCGGCATCGGCGTCAATTCGAAGAACGTCACGACCCTGACGGCGAGCTACAGTCTGATTCCGTACAAACTCAACCTCACGGCAGGCATCGAGATCGCCAACAACGGCTCGGACCGGAACATCACCGGAGTCTCGGCCAGCGACAACGCGTACACCATCGGACTGGTGTATATGTTCGCGCAGAACGTCAAGTTCCTGTTCGAGGGCTCGAAGCTGCAGAACCCGGGTCAATTGGACGGCATCACGAACACCAACGGTCAGGTCGCCACGGGCATCAAGCAGCAGTTGACGTTCAAGCTGTTCTACGACCTGTAGCGGATGCTTGGGAAGGAGATGGCCACATGAACCGAATTGCAAGAGAAGACCAACAGGAGGCAGACGATGTCCCACTGCCGCAAATTCACGATTCTGGGTGCGCTGGGCATAGTGGCCGGCGTTCTTTTGAGCGCCTCCGCCCTGGCTGATCAGGCCGAACCCGTCTATGCCGCGTGCGAAACCTGTCATGGCCCAGCGGGAAACGCTCCCATACCGGGCATGATGGCGCCGAAATTGGCGGGGCTCGACGCTTTGTACATCATCAAAGAGCTCAATGATTTCAAGTATGGTCGAAGGATCTTCGACGCGATGAATGGGCTGGCCAAAGGCCTCTCGGAGGCGGACATCCGGGCTGATGCCGAGTACTTCGCGGCGCAAATACGTACGCCTGACGAAGTGACGGATAAGGCGCTGGCCCAACGGGGGGAGGCCATCATCCAGCACGGTATCCTTGATCAAGCGGTTCCGGCCTGTGCCAACTGCCACAACGACGGAGTCACCGGAACGTTCCGCTACCCTCGTCTGGCGGGACAGAAACCCGACTATGTGCTTAATCAGCTGATGCACTTCAAAAGCGGCGAACGGCACAACGATTTCGGCTACATGTCTCGAGTTGCGATGCGCCTGACCGACGCGGAAATGAAGGCCGCGGCCGAGTACATCAGCGGCCTGCCGTTCGACCACGAGTTCGTCCCGGGATTACAACCCGGCATCGCCCACCCGGCGGCCCCGCTTTTCTGATCTCGCCTTTCTGATCTGATGACAAGCCGCGTTGGGGCATCTCCCCACGCGGCTTTTTCATTGTGGCCGGCCAGTCAGCAAGTTCGTCTGAAACTTCCCGCGAAAGCAGCATGCGATCCGATACTCTCGGCGCGCCACGCCTCTGCTAGCCGAACTTCGCGATTCGAGGCTTCGCCGACGCTAAGTGATTGATACACTTAGGGTGCACCCCCAAAGGTCTGCACTACAGGAGGGTTGCGGCGGCGGTCTGGGCGAGGCTGATTTTGGGCGGCGGTTGAGCGGGAAGGGTGAGGTGCAGGCGCTCGAGCAGCAGCTCAAGTTCGGGCTCCGGTTGCGTGTAGCGAGTGAGCAGAAGTTCGCGGCCGTCGGTGGTCGGTATTTTCACGTCGACCATCTGCACGGCGGCAAATTTCTCCAGCGCCGAGCGCGCGGTGAGCCCGGGTGCAAGGCCTTTGAGTTGCCGGCCGAGCGTCACGTACAAGCAATACGCGAGGAAGGCGACGAACACGTGCGCTTCGATGCGTTCGGGTTCTTGGTGGAAGATCGGACGGATTGCCAGATCGCTCTTCAACGTGCGGAACGCTTCTTCGACCTGCACGAGCTGCAGGTAGTAGTTCCAGAGCTTTACCGGATCGGTCTCGGTCAGATTGGTGCGAAGCAGATAGCGCCCTTCACGGCGACGAACCTGTTTGAGCTTCTTGCGATTGAGGCGATAGGTGAACGCGGCGCCGGTTTTTTCCACCTTCACCTCGACCAGCCGCCACGCCGCCGGCACCTTGCTTTGAGCACTACCGAGCTTCATCAATAGCGCATCACGTGAGAGTTCCATCGTTTGCAGCTGCGCGAGTCTCGTCCACAGCCACTTGAGCTGCCGGCGGCGCATCGAGCGCTCCTTGGCGATCCGATCGAGGCTCTCGGCGAACACGTAGAGTTCATTGTCCTGAGGCAGAAGCTTGACCTTCACGCCGGCACGGGCACTGTGCCAGGGTTTAGTGATGAGGGATTGCTCGAGCCGATTGAGCCGCCCCTTCGGCGTACCGCACAGATACTGCACCGCTGGCTCGCTGCGGCGCATCTCGGCCAAGACCTCTTCGGTCGGCACGCCACGGTCCATGCACCAGATACGCTGCGCCTTGCCGTACTGATGTTCGATCTTCGCGAGGAACGAGCGCAAAGTCTTCGAGTCGTTGGTATTGCCGGGTAAAATCTCGTAGGCGAGCGGCAGGCCCTCGGGCGTGACGATCAGCGCGATCACGATCTGCACGCAGTCAAAGCGGTGATCGCGGCTGTAGCCGTGGCGGCGCTTGTCGTTCTCATCGAGCGGCGGATCGGACTCAAAGTAGGTGCTCGTCAGGTCGTACAACAGCACTTCGAAGGAGACGTTGAAGAGGTCGCGCCAACGCCCCGTCAGATGCGTGAACAACGCCTCCTTGTGCGCGAGCAACTGATCATGGCAGCCGTACAGCACGTGCGGATCGGCGAGTGCCTCATCGGCGCCGAGCAAATCGCTAAGCGCGGTGCGGCCGTACCACTCTCGATGCAAGCGCCACTCGCTCCCCGGTGCGATCAGTCGATAGGCGGCGAGCACGAACAGCACCAGATCCCAGCGTGTTCCTTTGCGCGAGGGCGGCAATCGCTCGGCCCAGAAGACATCCAGATCCAGGGTTTGCCACAGGCTCAGCGCCAACCAGCACGCGCCCCACTGCCGCGGCCGGTGCAGTTGCATCGACTTGAGCTTCAACCGCACGATCGACTCGTCGGGTAATAACCCCTCGCAGCGATCCTCGGGAAACAAGGCGTAGGTGCGCGGCGCGGGCTGGCCATCCTCCAGCACATCGATCGACTTGCGCCAGGCGAGTTCTTGCGAGGAGTTGATCTCGCCCAGATACAGCACGTGCCGCTGCACCACCCGGCCACCGGCGACGCGGCGGTTCTCCACCACGCTCCAATAGCGGTGCTCTTTGCCGTCTTTCTTGCGAGTCTTGACACGCAAAAACATCTTGGCACTGCATTATCCGCATACCCGCGGCGATGACCAGAGAGTAGGTCGGCACTACACGCGTTTCCACGGAAACGTGCGCCCTGCAAACAAAGAAAATCAAAAGCTTGGGAGAAGACCGCGCCTTCGGCGCGGCCTCAATCAGGGTCGAATCCGCGAAGTTCGGCTAGCTCATCACAGACTATTTCTCGAACTTCACTTCAAGCTCCGTGGTCTCCCCGCGCCGGATGGAGACCTTCTCGGTGACGGTCTTGTAGCCATCTAGCTTGAAGTGGAACACGGTCACGCCGGGATCGAGCTCCAGCTTGAGAGGCGAGGTTCCATAATAGATATCATCGCCATAGACCTTCGCTTTCGACGGGGTCGTGGTCACGGAGAATATCCCTTTGTTGCTCGGCGCGGCAACGGCCGATGTTGCTGGTGCCGCCTGAGTAACCGCTGGCGAGGACACCGCCGCTGCCGCTGGTACCGGCTGAACGGCCGGCGTGGCGATGGACGGCGCCGCGGCCGGAGTCTTTGCAGCCTCGTGCGCCGGCGCCTCTTGCACTGTCGTGATCCCAGCGGGGGGCGGTACCGGCTGAACGGCCGGCGTGGCGATGGACGGCGCCGCGGCCGGAATCTTTGCAGCCTCGTGCGGCGACGCTTCCTGCACCGTCGTTATCCCAGGGGGAGGCGGTGCCGGCAGTCCCTTGCGTTCGACGAGGGCCATCGTTTGCGGATAGGTTCTCAATAGATTGTCGCGCACATTGGCACTGGCCTTGACCGCCCAGTCGCTCAAGCCCCGGTTGAAATACCTGACGATGGAATTGCCCGTGTCGCCGGATACGCCCGCAAATCGACTGGATTTTTGCTGCACACTGCCCGCCCACAGCACCTCCCCGGTCTTGGCATCGCGCAGGGTCATGTCGACGGTGATGTTGAGGTCATCCTGGGCGACGATGTTGAGTTCGAAATCCTTCGCCACGGAATCGACCTCAAAATCGTGCGGTTCATGCGGATTGCTGACCGTCCGAAACCCATCCGCCCCCAGCTGATTGTTGAGTGCGGTGAATACGACGGCTGAAACGTTCTGATCGAGCACCAGCGTGCCGCTAGTGCTAGCCATGAACATGACGGTGGAGCCGACGTCGCCAACTTTGTGCGACGGCGCGTCCGCCCGCCCGTCCGAAACCTCGCCGACCAGCAGGACCACCGGCCGGCCGTTGCGCTGGAGCACGGATTTGCTTTGATTGGAATGCGGCTCGAGACGTATGTGTCCGTTCCATTCGGCGAACGGACTGTGAGTTGAACTCTGTCCCGCACACGCCGAGAACGCCAGAACGGCCAGCGCGCCGATTGCGAAACCCCATTTGTCAGCGGCCATATTTTTTTCCACTTTAGTTTGAAATGGGGCGGGCGCGCACGAGTTTCATGCTACACATAGGGCGTAGTCGGCGCAATCGCGCTGCGGGGCCCCATGAACGACGCCGGCGTGGCTACGGTCCTCGGGGTCGGCAAAACCCGGAGTTTGCCACTGGATGTGGGGTACAATTTACCTGCCGAGGGTCGATGGATGACAACCATCAGAGGATTGCCATGAACGCCACGCTGGTTTCCGGTGAAGCTCGAAATCCGCATCTCGATCCCGCGCGGGTTTCGTTCGGCCGGCCCTTGACCTGGCTGCATCGCGGATGGCAGGACACGCGCCGCAATTGGGGCGCGAGCTTGGGCTACGGAGGCCTGATCGTCGGATTCGGCTGGACACTCCTGATATTTTGCGGAACGCATCCGTATTACGTTGCCGCGGCGATTTCGGGATTTCTGCTGGTGGCGCCGGTGATGTCGGCGGGCTTTGCCGAAATGTCGCGGCGCTATTCGTCGGGACAGCGGGCGAATTTCGACGAGTCGATGGAGGGCTTCGCGCGCAATTCCAGCGCGCTGCTCTGGTTCGGCATCATCCTGGCGCTGTTCGCGGTGGTGTGGTTCGCCCTGTCCATGGTCATGCTGAAAAACGTGTTTCACATCGCGGCGCCGGACATGCAAGAGACCCTGTATCGGGGCTTCGTCGACTCGCTGAACCGCTCGCAAGTGGAGGCGTACGTCGCCGTCGGCGGCATTCTCGCCGCTGTCGTGTTCGTCCAGTCCGTGGTGACCGTTCCGCTCATCATCGATCAGCACGCCACCGCGGGGCAGGCGATGCGCGCAAGCGTGAAAGCGGTGTTCACCAACATTCCCGCCATGATCCTGTGGAGCGCGCTGATTCTGCTGCTGACCGTCATCGGCTACGCGCCGCTGCTCTTCGGTTTGCTGATCGTCAGCCCGCTTTTGGGGCATGCGACCTGGCATGCTTACAAGGATCTGATCCGCTAGGCGCCAAATTGCCAAGAGAAAACCCAAAAAGACAGCAGTCAAAGTCGGCAATAACGAAAAATCGTTGGATTTCGATTGGCACATCGATCAACGCATAAGAATGTGAACCAGGTGGCGAGGATCTGCGTCATTCTCGTGCTCACCGCACTATTGAATGGATGCGTAACAGCAGCTCCGGGATCCGATCGAGTGAAGTTCACGAATAAGCCAACTGACGTGTCGGCATGTACCGAGGTCGGGAAAATAAGTGCCGATGAAATGAACAGCTTCGACCCACATGTAGCGCAGAGTGTCGCTGTTGGTTGGAGTGCAAATGTCGTCTTGCGAACTAGGGATGGCGGAGTTGCCTATCGCTGCGGAAACGCAGCAGTGCCGGGTCAGTAAGTTTGCATCCGGCGTTGGTACGGCGTGTTTAGTTCATGGAAGCTGGGTCGTCGGCAGGTAGTGGTCCAGCAGCAGCGACAGAAACAGCCACATCAGATACACGATGGAATAGCGGAACATGCGCATCGCTGCCGCGTCGCTCGGCGATCGATTGAGCCTGAGCGCGTGCCGGAGAAATCCGGCATCGAGGAGCGCGGCCGCACCCAGATAGAGCAGGCCGCTCATGCGCATGAGAAACGGCAGCGCCGTGACCAGCGTCAGGGCGATCGTATATCGCAGCACCGCGCGTCGAGTGAACGCCACGCCGTGCGTCACCGGCAGCATCGGAATATCGACCTTGGCGTAGTCGGCGCGGCGCGCGATGGCGAGCGCCCAGAAGTGCGGCGGCGTCCAGACGAAGATGATCAGGAACAACATCAGGGCCTGCGGATCGATGTGGCCGGTGACGGCCGTCCAGCCCAGTATCGGCGGTGCTGCGCCCGCCGCGCCGCCAATCACGATGTTCTGCGGGGTGCTGCGCTTGAGCCACACCGTATAGACAACGGCGTAGCCCAGGAGCGATGCAAACGTCAGCACGGCCGTGAGCACATTCACTTCCCGTACCAGCAGCAGCATCGAAGCGATGCTCAAGCCGAGCGCGAAGAGAAGCGCCTGCGCAGGCTTGAGATGCCCCGTCGGCAGCGGCCGGTATTGAGTGCGCCGCATGCGCGCGTCGATGCCGCGATCCAGCACATGGTTGACGACGGCGGCGCCGCCGGCGGCGAGCGCGATCCCTAAGTTCGCGAACAGCAGCGTATCGAGCCGGGGCAATCCCGGAGCGGCCAACAGCGAGCCGACGAGGGATGTCAGGACGATGAGCGCCACGACCCGCGGCTTGGTGAGTTCCAAGTAGTCGTGCCACGTGGCGGCAATGCTCGCCGTCTGCACTTGGATGTTCATGGGCGCGGCCGCACGGCGCGGTTCAAACCGACGGTGGCCATGAGCAGGAGCGCTGCACCTGCGCTGTGCGCGGTTGCCAGCCACAACGGGAACCCGCGCAACACCATCGACACGCCGAGGATCAGCTGAAGGGTCAGCGCCGCGAGCACCAGGCCCGCGGCGCGCTGCGCAAATTTCTCGCGCACGCGCAGCACCGCGAGCGCCGCGCTCAAGAGCACCATGGTGATGATGAGGGCCCCCAATCGATGACTGAATTGAATCGCGGTGCGCGCCGGAGCATCCAGAGCTCCGCCCTCGTAGGTGTGCGCCGGCGCGCCGCGCAGATCGAAGGCCGCGAGGTAATCACCCGCCGGCCACCACTGCGCCTGGCAGGTCGGAAAGTCCGGGCAGCCCAGCGCCGCATAGTTGCTGCTGGTCCAGCCGCCGAGCGCGATCTGCACGCCGAGCACGATCAGACCGAGGGTTGCCAGCAGCCTTGCCCGTGCCGCCGCACCGTGAGCGCGGGCGCCGGCGCAGCCGTCGCGCGCGACCGCGTCGGTGACCGCGTCGGTCGGCGCGGGACGCCGCCCGCGGACACGTTGCGGCAACAACGACAGCACCAGCCACAGCAGGAGCGACAGCGTGGTGAAACCAAACAGCAGATGCAGGGTGACCACGAGCGGCTTGAGCTGCCAGGTGACGGTCAGCATCCCGAGCAGAGCCTGGGCCAGCACGATCGCGAACAGGCTCGTCACATAGCGCGCAGGCAGTACCCGTTCGCGCCGACCGAAGGTGCCGATGACCACCAACGACAGGATCAGCAGGCCGAGCGTGCCGGCCGCGTATCGGTGAATCATCTCGCGCCACGCCTTGCCGACCTCGAGCGGCCGGCCCGCCATGGGGGAGGACAGAACGCCGGCATCGGCCGCCGCGCCGGAGGGAGTGAAATGGCCGTAGCAGCCCGGCCAATCCGGGCAGCCGAGTCCGGCGCTACTCAGCCGCACGTACGCGCCCAGCACGACCACACACAGGCACAGCAGCAGGGCGGCGCCCACCAGCGCGCGGACGAGAGTCGGAACGGTGCTGAGGTTGTCGGCGGATGCGGGCATGTCGAGTGCGATGGCCCACTATCGCGTCAGCACGTCGAACAGCGACAGGATGATCAGGATCGCGATCCCAAAGAACCCGATGACCGCGATGATCTTGATCAGCGGATGCGCCGCGCGCAGGTGCATCGAAAAGAGCATCACCAGGGCGGCCTGCGTCACGCTGATCGCGAGATTCACCGGCGTATTGGCCCAGCCCAGGGGCAGAAAGGCGCTGGCGACCGTCACGGCCAGCAGGGCCAGCAAGGCCAGCCAGACCAGTACGTAGATGATGGGGCGGGTATAGGCGCTGTTCGTCATGATGATCGAGAGATGAGATAGAGGATGGGAAACACGAACAACCAGATGACGTCGACCAGGTGCCAATATAGTCCGGTAACGTCGACCGGTGTGAAGTAGGCCGTACTGAACGCCTTGCGCGAGGCCATGACCGCGATCGTCGCGATGCAGCCGACGCCGATGAAGACATGCAGGGCGTGCACGCCGGTGATGAAAAAATACATGTAGAAAAAGAGCTCGACCTGGTCGGCCTGTGGGCCGGCAAAGCGGAAATTCACCGACGGCACGAGATGTTCGACGTAGTCGATGCGATACTCGACGGCCTTGATCGCCAGAAAGGCGCAGCCCAGCGCCACGGTCACGCCGAGCCAGCCCACCAGTGCGCGACGCGCGCCGTGCTGTGCCGCATGCACGCCCAGCGCCATCGTCAGGCTGCTGGTCACGAGCACCGCGGTGTTGATGCCGGCCAGGGGCAGGTTGGTCAGGCGGCTGCCGGCGGCGAATGCCTCCGGAAACCGCACGCGGGTGATCGCGTAGGCGGCGAACAGCACGCCGAAGAACAGGATCTCGGTGGCCAGAAAAATCCAAATCCCTAAGTTCGCGGCCGTGCGCTGCTGCTCGGCGTCGTCGAATTGCGGAGCTATGGCCGCTGCGGCATCAGCCATGGGGCGACTCCGGCGCGTAGGCATAGGCTTCCTCGGTCACCACGGGCGTGGTGTGAAAATTCTCCGACGGCGGCGGCGATGAGGTTTCCCATTCCAGGCCCTTGGCGTTCCACGGGTTGGCGGGCGCGCGCTCCCCGTATCGAAGCGACCACAGCAGATAAACGAGCGGCAGCACATAGCCGAAGACCAGGAGCGAGGCCCCGGCCGAGGAGAACACGTTCCAAACCTGAAACTCGGGCGGATATTCCGGGTAGCGGCGCGGCATGCCCAGATAACCCACGATGAACTGCGGAAAGAACGTAAGGTTGAAGCCCACGAAGGTCAGGATGGCCGAAAAGCGCGCCCAGCCATCCGGGTACATGCGCCCGGTGATCTTCGGCCACCAGAAATGTATTCCGCCGAAAAATGCCATGACGGAGCCGCCCACCATGATGTAGTGGAAGTGCGCAACCACGAAGTAGGTGTCGTGCAGCTGCACGTCCAGCCCCAGCGAGGCAAGGAACAGCCCGGTCAGGCCGCCGATGGTGAACAGGCCGAGGAAGCCGAGCGCGTAGAGCATGGGCGCCTCAAAGGAAACGTGACCCTTGTACAGCGTCGCCGTCCAGTTGAACACCTTGATGGCTGAGGGCACCGCGACCAGGAAGCTCAGCAGCGAGAACACGGTTCCGGCGTAGGCCGACTGTCCGCTGACGAACATGTGATGGCCCCATACCAAAAAGCCGAAGGCGGCGATGGCGAGGATGGCGTAGGCCATGAACCGGTACCCGAACACCGGATTGCGGCAAAAGCAGCTGATGATCTCACTGGCAACCCCCATGGCCGGGACCACCATGATGTAGACGGCCGGATGCGAATAAAACCAGAACAGGTGCTGGAACAGCAGCGGATCGCCGCCGAGCGCCGGGTCGAACACGCCGATGCCGAAGATGCGCTCGATGCCCATCAGCATCAGGGTCATCGCGAGCACCGGCGTGGCCAGGACGAGGATCAGGCTGGTCGCGTACATCGACCAGATGAACAGCGGCAGGCGAAACCAGGTCATCCCCGGCGCGCGCATCGAGTGGATGGTCACGACGAAATTCAAGCCCGTCAGAATCGACGAAAAGCCGGCGATGAACACCCCCGTGGCGACCGCAAAGACGTGAGTGGTGGAATACGTCGTCGAATACGGCGCATAGAAGGTCCAGCCGGTGTCCACGCCGCCGGCCAGGAGCGCGTAGATGGTGAACAGGGCGCCGCCGACGAAAAGATACCAGCTCGCCAGGTTCAGGCGAGGAAAGGCAAGGTCGCGCGCCCCGACCATCATGGGAACGAGAAAATTGCCGAGCGTCGCCGGAATCGAGGGGATCAGGAAAAACCAGACCATGATCACGCCGTGGATGCTGAACAGCTTGTTGTAGGTCTCGATGCTGACCAGCTGGCTGTGCGGTGTGAGCAGGTCCAGACGGATCATGGCGGCGGCCGCGCCGCCGATGCCGAAGAGCAGCGTGATCGTGACCGTGTACAGAATGCCGATGCGCTTGTGATCGAGCGTCGTCAGCCACGACCACCAATTCCAGCCACTGCTCAAGTAGCTTTCATCCGCGGCGATCGCAACGCTGTTCATGGCACCACCTCTTGTGTTGAGTTGCCCAGTGACTTGACGTACTCGATGATCTCGAGCAGCTCTTCCTCGCCAATCTGTCCGCGAAACGAGGGCATGTTCGCATCATAGCCGGCCGGCACGTCCTGGTTGGGCAGCAATACCGCGTCGCGTATGAAGCGCTCGTCGGCGAGCACGGTTCTGCCGTCGCGCAGCTGCACCTGCGTGCCGAACAGGCCTTCGAGTCTGGGCGCGCGCACCGTGGCCTGCGCGCCATGGCAGCCACTGCAGCCGAGCTGGCGGTAGCGTTGCGCGCCGCGCGCGGCCATGGTCGGCACGTTCGAGTGCGCCGACAGCCAGCCCTCGAAGGCAGCCGGCTCCATGACCACGACCCGTCCGACCATGTTCGAGTGCGAGGTGCCGCAGAACTGCGTGCAAAACAGGCGATACTCCCCGGGACGGTTGGCGGTGAACCATAGGGTCGTGTAGCGCCCGGGCAGCACATCCTGCTTGATGCGAAAGTCCGGAATGGACAGGCTGTGGATCACGTCCTGCGAGGTCATCAACAGCTCGACCGGGCGGTCGGTCGGGACGTGCAGCTCGTTGATTTCGCGTTCGCCGGCGGGATGCTCGGCGTGCCACATCCATTGCTTGGCGACGACGTAGATCGGCAACGCGTTCTTGGGCACCGTCACGTTCTCATAATAGACCTTGGAGCTCCAGACGAACATGGCGATGAACAATGCCAGCGGCACGACGGTCCAGGTGATCTCGATTCGGCGCATCTTCTTTTCGTGTGCGGCGATATCCTCCACGGCCCGGCTGGCGGCCGAGCCCCGGCGGTAGCGGACGGCAAACCAGATGATCGCCACCGCGACCGCCAGCGCGACCGCGCCCGACAGCACCAGCCAGGCGAAGTACAAGTCGTCGACCGGGCCGGCGTTGGTCGAGGCTCGCACGGGGAAAAACGGCAGCGAATCCATGATCAGACTTCCAAGGCGCGGGCGCGGCGGGCGCGCCTGAGCAACAACCAGGCCAGCGCCAGCACGCCCAGGAGCATGACGCTCGAAGCCACGCGCAGTACCTCGATGATCAGCGCGCTGTATGGTGAACTCGACAGGTCATAGTGAAAACACACCAGCAGCAGGCGCTCGATCGGCGAGGCGATCCGCTGCTCGGCGGCCTGGTCCAGGGCGCGTCCCAATTCATCGGCGGTGAAGTCAAAACCGAAGAAATAGCGCGCTATTCTTCCTTCCGGAGTGATCAGCGTAAAGCCGGCCGCGTGGGCGTACTGGTGCGTCGCCGTGTCGTGGCCGTAGCTGAATCCGACCGACTCGGTGAGGCGGGCGATGTCGGCCGGCGCGCCGCTCAGAAAATGCCAGCGCTCGGCGCGTACGCCGCGCGGCAAATCATCGAGATACCTGTGCTTGGCCCGATCCGCCTGGGCCGGCGAATCCAGCGGATCGATGCTCACGACGAGCATCTGCGCCTGCTCTGCGGTGCCGCCCGATATCTGGTCCAGCCGTCGGGCGAGATTGCGAATCTGCAGCGGACACAGATTCGAGCAGCCGAAGTAGGCGAAGACCAATCCCATCGGGCTCCTGCCGAAGTAGTCGCCCAGCCGCACGGCTTGGCCGCGCTCGTCGCGAAACTCAACGTCGGCAGGCAGACTGCGGCCCACGTGCTGCACGAAATCCACGGTGCCGGTGAAACCGCGACGGCCAGGATCGATACTCCGCGCCGGCGTCGCCGCCAGCAGGAGGGCGAGGCCTGCCATCATCGCGCCGCTGAGGGCCTTCATTGCGTGTGCGCCTCCGCTGTCCGCCCTTCCGTCGCCATCAACTGCATCGCGCGCTCGATCGGAATCTGCACGACGCCGTCGGCGCGGTCGACCCAATGGTAGCCCTCGAGCGCGGTCGCCTTGCTCTGTCGGTATGCACGCAGCTCGTCCTGCGGTGCGCTTTGCAGGGTCGCAAAGGGCGCAGTGGTCGATTCCTGGGCGGCCGGCTCGGCAGCGGCCGCCGCACGCGGGACGCGAAAGCCCCCCAGCATGGCAAAGGCCGCGGCCGCGGTGACGATCAGCAGCAGCACGATGCCCAGCGAAAACCAGCGCACGTAGGTCACGTCCAGATCGAAGATCTCGTTGTGTCCGTGCTGCGCAGCCGGCGCGGCGGCCGCCGCCGCTTCGCTCTCAGGCGTGTTGTGCGCCATGATCACCAGTTCCTCGGTCAAGGGTACCGCGCAGCGGGTCGGCCGCCGGGCGTCCGATTAAAAAGATCAAGCAGCCGAGCCAGAGCCCGCCGATGGCCAGCAGCGCACCCAGATCGCTCCACTGCAGTTCGAAGCCCCGCGGGCGAAAAACCGGCGCGACCAGCCAGAAGCTGTCGGCCAGGCAGGCCAGCAGCACCAGCGCGGCCACCGCCGCCAGCACCGACGGGGCGCGCTTGGCGCCGCGCGACAGCAGGAACGCGAAGGGCAGCACAAAGTGCGCGACCACCACGAACCAGGTCAGCCCGATCCAGCTGGTCCGGCTGCGCACCAGGAACCAGGGAATCTCATCGGGCAGGTCTTCGATCCAGATGATCAAGAACTGCATCAGGGCCAGATACGCCCACACCATGAGCAGCGCCAGCATCAGATTGCCCAGATCGTGAAAGCGCCGGCGCAGCGGCGCATCGACATGGGATGCCAGCGCATTGGCGCAGACGATGGCGCCGGCCAGCGCCGAGAGCGCTTGGCCGGTGCCGATGAGCAGGCCGAATACCGTCGAATGCCAGGACGGCGTGAGCGACATCATCCAGTCGACCGCGGCGAAGGTCATGGTGATCGCGTACAGGACAAAGCCGACGGCGGATACGGCCTGCTGCGACGGGCCGCGTCCACCGGGCCGTTGCAGCGCCCCGGCTTGGGTCTCGCGCAGCAGCCGCGCCAGTCCCAGCCACACGGCGAAATAGACGATCGCCCGCACGTAGAAGAAGGCCGAATTCAGGTACCAGTGCTGGCCGGCGACGTAACCCGCGTCCAGCGCACCGGCGCTCGTACCCAACCACGGCAGCAGTCGGGCGGGCGCAAAAAGCAGCGGCAGGGCGAGCAGCGCAGACAAGGGAAATAGCCGCAGCGCCGCCTGACAAAACGGCCGGGCCGTTCGCCCCCAGTCGCCGCCTGTCAGATTGTGCACGGCCACCCAGGCGAGGCTCCCGAGCGACAAGCCGAGCACGAATAGCCAGACGAACAGATACGAGGGCAACCACGGCTGGCCGCTTTGCCGGCTGGCCACCAAGAGCAGCAGCACGCCGGCGCCGGCGGCCAGCAGGCAGGCCGTGCCCAGACGCCGCGCCATGGGGGTCGCTGCCGGCATCAGCGCCCCTCCTGCAGCAGCGCGCGCTGTTCGGCCTGCGGCACGTCATCGATGCCGGCGTGTTGACTGCGCTGCAAGGCGCGCATATAGGCGACGATGTCCCAGCGATCCTGCGGCCCGATCCGATCCGCGAAGGCGTACATCACACCGTAGCCGTTCGTGATGACGTCGAACAGATGGGCATCCGAAGCGGCCCGCATCGGCGGGGTGTGCAGGCTCGCCGGCGCGGGAAATCCGCGGCGCACCACCATGCCGTCGCCATCGCCGCTCACGCTGTGGCAGGGCGCGCAGTAGATGTCGTAGCGCTCGCGGCCGCGCCGCAGGGCTTCCATCGTCACCGGCGGCAGCGCAGCTGCCGGCTGCGCGAGATCGCCCTGGCGGCCGCTGGAGGAGGCCGCGAGAGCACCGGCGCTGTGCGCGACCACGCCCGGCTGCAAGGAGCGCGCCGACTGGCCGTCGGGCCACAGGCTGCTCGGGGTGAGCGGTCCGTACTTCGGCTGCTCATACATGTTGCGCATGGCTTTTTCGCAGCCGGTGAGCGACAAAAGACACAGGCCGCCGGCGAGCAGCGGGAGGATCATCGAAGAGGCGCGCGTTGCATTGGTTCGTCTCACGGCGGGTCCCCTACGGATCGACCTGGGTGACGCGCACGGGCTCCAGGCGCTCGAGAAATTCGCGCGTCTGCAGCCGATCGTAATGCGGATCGGCCGCGTGGATGCACAGGAAAAAGCCATCGCTCGACGCGGCCGCAAAACCCGCATCGTTGAAGACCGGGTGATAGAGGCGGGGCAGCCGGCTGCGCAGCAGCACCCCGAAAAATACCGCCAGCGCGGCGCCCAGTACCGTCATTTCGAAGGTGGCCGGGATCAATCCGGGCCAGGACGGCGTGCGCCCGCCGACGTCCAGAGGATAATCGACGGTTACGCTCAGCCATTGCACGGCGTAGGTGCACACACCGCCGATGATGCCGCCCACGAGCGCAAGCCGCGGCAGGCGGCGGTCGGTGGATCCCAGCGCTTCGACCAGGCCCTCGACCAGCATCGGCGAGTACGCCTCGAGCTGCCGATAGCCGGCCGCGTGTGCCGCCCGCGCCGCGTGCAGCAGAGCCGCGGGGCCGGAAAACTCGGCCAGCAATCCGTACGCCGCCTCGCCGGGCTTCGCCTCGCCGGGTCTCATGAGGCACCGTGCTGATGGGTGAGCAGCTCGCGCATTTCGCTCATGGAGATCAAGGGCACAAAACGCACGAACAGCAGCAGCAGCCAGCCAAAAAAGCCGATCGAGCCGATCAGGATCGCCCAGTCCCAGACGGTCGGGTAGAACATGCCCCAGGCCGAGGGCAGAAAATCGCGGTGCTCGCTGGTGACGATCAGCATGAAGCGCTCGAGCCACATGCCCACGTTGATCACGATGCTGATGCCGAACAACGCCCAGGGTGCGTGACGCACGCGCCGGGACCACAGGGCCTGCGGCACGACGACGACGCAAAATATCAAGGACCAGTAGACCGGTGCATAGGGCCCGCGCATGCGGTTCAGAGCCGTATAGATCTCGTATCGATCGGCGCTGTACCAGGCCATGAAGAGCTCCATGACGTAGCTGTAGGCCAGCACCAGGCCCATCGCAAGAATCAGCTTGGCCAGATTGTCGAGGTGCCGTTCGGTGATGAAGTCGCCCAGATCGAACGCGCGCTGCAGCAGCACGACGATGGTCATCACCATGGCAAAGCCGGAGAACATCGCGCCGGCGACAAAAAAAGGCGGAAAGATCGTCGAGTGCCAGCCCGGTGTATTGCCGGTGGCAAAATCCAGACCCACCACGCTGTGCACGGAGACCACGAGGGGCACGGCCAGTCCTGCGAGCAGCAGCTGCGCGACCTGGCGCCGCTGCCAGTGGCGCGCCTCGCCTCGCCAGCCCAACGCGAGCAGGCCGTAGGTCACCTGGGCGCCGCGCCCGCGCGCCCGATCGCGCAGGGTGGCGAAGTCCGGGATCAGTCCCAGATACCAAAACATGAGCGACAGCAGCAGGTAGGCCAATATCGCGAAAAAGTCCCAAACCAGTGGGCTGCGCCACTGGGGCCACAGGGACATCACGTTGGGATAGGGCGTCAACCAATAAAAGAACCAGGGCCGGCCCAGGTGGATGATCGGAAAAATGCCGGCGATCGCCAGGGCGAAGACCGTCATGGCCTCGGCGAAGCGGCTGATCGAGGCGCCCCACGGCTGGCGCGTCAGATGCAGCACCGCCGATATGAACGTCCCGGACATGGCGATGGCGATCCACCAGACGTAGTTGGTGATGTCAAAAGCCCAGACCACCGGGACGTTCAATCCCCAGATGCCAACCCCCTTGTAGAACAGGTAGCCCATCGCGCCAAAGAACAGCAGCGTCAGCGCCGAGCACACGGCAAAGGCGATCAGCCACCAGCGCGCGGTGCGCGGCGTCAGCACGATGCCGCTGATCTTTTCGGAAATCGAATCGTAGGACTGCACGGTAACGCTGCTCATGTTTTGTCCGCCTTGGCGTTGGCGTTGGCGTTGGCGTCGGCCAGCAGCTCGGGATTGGGGTTGCTCAATTTGGCCAGGTAGGTGGTGCGCGGCCGCGTGTTGAGCTCGCTCAACAACGCGTATTCCAGAGGGGATGCCTTGGCCTGGTTGACCTGACTGCGTGGATCGTTGAGATCGCCGAATACGATCGCCTGGGTCGGGCAGGCGGCCTGGCATGCCGTGACCACATCCCCATCAGCCAGGCGCCGATTGCCCTTCTCGGCCTCGATGCGCGCGTTGGTGATGCGCTGCACGCAGTAGGTGCACTTTTCCATCACACCGCGCGTGCGCACCGTCACCTCTGGATTGCGCTGTCCTTTGAGGCTCTCAGTGTCCTCGTCGGAGTACTGCAGAAAATTGAAGCGGCGCACCTTGTAGGGACAGTTGTTCGAGCAAAACCGTGTGCCGATGCAGCGGTTGTACACCTGCAGGTTCAGTCCCTCCGAGTCGTGGACGGTCGCTTCGACGGGGCAGACGGCCTCGCAGGGTGCGTCCTCACAATGCATGCACGGCACCGGCTGGAAGAAGGTGCGGGGCTGCTCGGCCGCGCCCTCGTAATAGCGATCGACGCGGATCCAATGCATTTCGCGCCCGCGCCGCACCTCGCTCTTGCCGACGATCGGTATGTTGTTCTCGGCCTGGCAGGCGATCGTGCAGGCACTGCAGCCGATGCAGGCATCCAGATTGATGCTCATGGCCCAGGCATATCCAGTGTCCTGCACGGGCTCGTACATGCTTGCCGTGGGGGGGCGATGTGCGTCCGCTGCTGCACGCGAGGGATCGCGCCGGAATTCGGCCAGCGTCGTCGCACGCACCGGCCGGCGTCCCTCCATCGAGAAATGGTGCTGCGTGGTGGCCAGGCGCAGCTTGGCCCCGGTCTTGCGCAGCTGCAGCCCCACCCCAAGCCAGGACTCGTCGGACCGGCGCAGCACATAGGCGTCGAATCCGGCGCCGGTACCGATCCGGCCCGCACGGCTGCGTCCGTAGCCCAGGGCCACCGCGACCGTTGCGTCGGCTTGGCCGGGAACGATCCACACCGGCGCCAGGACCACGGCACCTCGATATCGCAGTTCGACCTGATCTTCATTGGCGAGCCCCAGCCGCTGCGCGAGCTGCGGACTCACCAGCGCGGCGTTGTCCCAGGTCAGTTTGGTCAAGGGCTTGGGCAACTCCTGCAGCCAGCCGTTATTGGCAAAGCGCCCATCCCAGACCGTCGGGTCGGGGGTGAAAACCAGATCGAGTTCTGTGCCGTCGGCCGCCGGCGCCGCGAGATCGCGCAACAACCCCGGCCGGATCGACGCCGGCCGCACCGGAAGCTGCGTTCCTTCGAGCGTGCCGCGGTGCAGAGCCTGATCCCAGAATGCGTCGGCATCGGATTGCGGGCGGGCCTTGGTCCAAAAAGCGCGCACCGACTGGTAATCGTTCGCAGCTGATCGTCCGAGCAGCAGCGCCAACAACTCGTGCGCGGATTTGCCGCCGTACAGCGGCGCGATCAGGGGCTGCTGCAGGGCGACGGTGCCATCGAAGGCGCGGGTGTCGGACCAGCTCTCGAGAAAGTGCGCCTGCGGAATCTGCCAGTCGCAGAGCGCGGAGGTCTCGTCATCGTAAAGGCTCAGATGGACGCTCAAGCCGACCTTCGCCAGGCGCTCGCCGAAGAGCCGATCGGCCGGTGCGTTGTACACCGGATTGCCCCCGAGCATGATGAGCGTGTCAACCTTTCCGGCCGCCATGTCCTCGGTCAGGCTGCGCAGCGAGTCGCCTTGGGATTCGGCCAGCGCCACGACCGGAGCGGTATAGCTCACGGTGCGGCCGACGTTGCCCAGCGCCTCATTGATCGCGTGCGCCAGCGCATGCACCACGGGCGGTTGCGCATCGCCGACGACCACCAAGGCGCGCCCGGCGTTCTGCTTCAGGTCGCGCGCGCAGGCGGCCAGGGCGCCGCCGGGCAATATCGCCGCATCGAGTGTGCCGGCGACGGGCAGACCCAGCGCCTGCGCCAGGGCGCGGGCGATCGCCTCGATCTGGCCGAATCGTGCTGCGTATCGATGATCGGCAAAGCTGCCGGTGAGCGTCGGGGTGCATTCGAAGACGTAGAGCCGGCCCGGATCGGGCTGGCCGTCGCCGGCGCGGCGCGCGCTGACATAGTCGCGCGCGTAGCGTACACCGGGGAGCCCAAGAAAATCGCCGTCCAGGCTCACCACCACGCGCGCCTGGTCGTAGTGATATCGTGCTTCGAGAACTTCGCCAAACGCGAGGCGGCTGCCTTCGTAGGCGTGATCACGATTGATCGGCTGATATTGGTGCCAGCGTGCGCCGGGGAAGCGCTCGAGCAGCGCTTGCAGCTGGCCGGCGAGGGTCGGCGAAGCGACGCTTTCCGTCAGGATGCGCAGTCCGTTCCCGGCATTGGCAGACAGGCCGCTGATGCGCGCGCTCAGCGCAGCAGCGAAGCTGTCCCAGGTGCTCACCTGACCGTGGTGCAGTACCGCTTGGGCGCGGTCCGGGTCCCACAGATCGAGCACCGCCGCCTGGGCGAAGATGTCGGTCGCGCCCAGGCTGCCCGGGTGCGAGGGATTGCCTTCGATTTTGGTCGGACGCCCGTAATTGCTTTTGACCAGCAGCCCGAGCGCGGTTCCGCACAGGTCGGCGGAGGTCGCGAAATACAGCGGATCGCCGGCCACCAGCTGCGGAGGCGCGTGCACATAGGGCACGATCGTTTGCTGGGGTGCGCGGCTGCAGGCGCCGGCGCCGGCCAAGGACAAGGACGCCGCCGTGAGGCGCAGAAAATGGCGCCGATCGAGCGTGGGGACGTCGGTGGGCGAGGCGGGTGGCTCCAGACTTCTCCACAGCGGCGGGGGCTCGCCAATCGCTTCTTGGTACGGCGGAAACTCACGGTGGTCGGTGGGAGGCATCTTATTTTTCTAACGATGGCAGTTGGAGCAGCCCGTCAAGCGGCGGCGATCGATCCGATAGGCCGCCGACAGCAGGCGGCCCTGCTCCAGCTGATCGGGCGGAGGCTGCCAGGTCATGTCGAACACCCGGCTGCGCGGACGCAGGTATTTTTCCGGTGCGCGGTGGCAATCCAGGCACCACGACATGTCCAGCGACTGGGTACGCCACAAGAGGGGCATCTGGTCCACCCGCCCGTGACAGGTCGAGCAGCCGATCCCCTTGGAGATGTGTATGTCGTGGTGAAAATAGACGAAGTCGGGCAGGCGGTGGACGCGGATCCAGTGCAGCGGGAGGCCCTCGCGAAGACTCTCGGCAACCGGAGCGAGCATCGGTTGTCCCTTGAACAGCTGCGAATGACAGGTCATGCAGGTCGAGGTCGGCGGTATGCCGGCAAAGGCCCCGGTTTCCACGGATACATGGCAAAAGCGGCAATCGAGACCAACGTCGCTGACGTGATGTTTGTGGCTGAAGGGGGGAACCTGCGCGACCGGGGAATCGACGGACGGCGACTCGGCGATGACGGCGCGCCAGATGAAGATGCCGGCAACGCACACAATCAAAACGATGCTCGCGCCGAATTTCAGCGCAAAAATCTGCCCGGGTCGAAACACCTGAGCCATGACGCGTGACCAGTGCGCTCCGTCTTGCTTGTTATTGGCGACAAAATTCAGCTCTGCGTGCAGCCCAGCCTGCCGCATCGCACGATTTAGGCTAGACCAATCATCACCATCATTCAAGTCTGCGCACCATTAGCGATTTTTAATGGATGTGCCGCGGGTGAGCGCGGCGGCAGAAATCTGCGGAAACTACTTACAGACGCATGATCTGCGCTTTAATAAGATGCACGGAAGATACATGTTCGAGGCATGCATCTCGAGACGACCCCACTTTGACACAGGAGACAGCATCATGGGACTTTACGAGGATCTGGGCGGCGAAGCCGCCGTCAATGCCGCGGTGGACATCTTCTACCGCAAGGTGCTGAAGGACGACCGCATCAGCCGGTTCTTCACCGGCGTGGACATGGTCCATCAGGCGGCGAAGCAAAAATCCTTTCTGACCATGGCCTTCGGCGGTCCGAACAATTACACCGGCCTGGACATGAGAAAGGCCCACGCGCACCTGGTCGAGAAGGGGCTCAACGATTCGCACTTCAATGCCGTGGTCGAAGATCTCGGGGCGACGCTCAAGGAGCTGAAGGTGCCCGATCACCTCATCTCCAAGGTGGCCGCGGTCGCCGAAACCACCCGCGCGGACGTCCTCGGCCGGTAACGCTTGCACGAATGTCGCGGGTCGCGTTTCAAGGATCGTCGTACGAGGCCGGCGGGCAGTCGGTGCTCGACTGCCTGGCGGCCCGCGGGCATACGGTCCCCAGTTCCTGTCGCGCAGGCGTCTGCCAGTCATGCCTCATGCGCGCGGTACGGGGCGTCGTGCCCGAACCAGCGCAGAAGGGACTGACGCCCACGATGGTGGCGCGCAAGCTGTTCCTCGCGTGTCAGTGCTTCCCGACGCAGGATCTCGAGGTTGCTCTGGCCGACGATGTGATCGAACGCATCGAGGCAAACGTTTGTGCGATCGAGGGCCTGAACGACGAAATCCGCGCCGTGCACATCCGGCCGCCGGGCCGGTTCGAGTATCGCTCCGGCCAGTTCGTGCGCCTTTTCATGGATGCCCGGACCTCGCGCAACTACTCGCTTGCCAGCGTTCCGGCGCTTGACGAGGAGCTGATCATGCATGTGCGCCGGGTTCCGGGCGGGCGGGTCAGCGGCTGGATCTTCGAGCATCTACAGCGCGGTGACACTGTGACGATCTCAGAGCCGTTCGGCGACTGCTTCTACGTTCCCGGACGGCCTGAACAGAACATCCTGCTGCTCGGCACCGGGTGCGGCCTGGCGCCGCTATATGGAATCGTGCGCGATGCGCTGAACCATGGGCACCGCGGTCGGATCCACCTGTACCACGGCAGCCGCGACATCTGCGGACTGTACCTCAACGAGCAATTGAGCGCGCTCGCCGCGATCCACCCGAACTTTCGCTATCGTCCGTGCATCTCCGAGGGGCCGTCGGCCGACGGGTACTGCGCCGGAACGCCGCATGGAGTCGCGCTCGAAGACAGCCCGGACCTGACCGGGTGGCGGGTCTATCTGTGCGGCAACCCGCAGATGGTCGAGGCGGCGCGCATGCAGACCTTTTTGGCCGGAGCCGGCAGCTCGGAGATCCTCGCCGATCCGTTTCTGCCGTCGGGCACCGAGGCGGCGCCGGTGCCCAGTCTGCAGTGATCGGCGGCGACCGGGGTCATGGCGTCGCGTCTCGTTCCAAGCGCTGCGCCTCATTGCGCGCGGCGCTGTAGCTCGACACGCAGAAGGGCACGACGAAGTTCAGAGCCACGCGCCAAACACTGACGCTGTGGCCCGTCCAGAACTGTGCGCCGTTGTTGATGACATTGAGCAGTGTGCCGACCACGAGCGATACCTTCAGCGCAGATCGCACAATACCGGGCTGCAATATCAGGCGCAGCATGCCGGGACGCCGGCACGCCGCGGCAGCTGCGCACGTCTGTCTTCCGTCATCCTCGTCCGTCGGCATATCTGTTTCTCCTACCGGGCCTTTTTAAGAGGCATTCATAATGCATGTTATAATACGCGGATCTAGTTTGAGCGAATAAGACCAAAAGCCGATGATTGTGCGCAAGTTATTCCGTACGGGCATATGTGTTATGGTTTGTCCGTAATCCATGCAGCTCACTCTGTTTACCGACTACTCTTTGCGCGTGCTCGTCTATCTCGGCGCGCATCCCGATCGATTGTGCACCATCTCTGAAACCGCCGACGCGTACGGGATTTCGGTCAACCACTTGATGAAGGTCGTCAACCGTCTTTCCTCGGTCGGCTACATCGAGACCGTTCGGGGCAAGGGCGGCGGCATGCGGCTTTCACGTGCGCCGAAGATGATCAACATCGGTGATGTCGTGCGGCACATGGAAGACAGCTTCGACTTCGTCGAATGCCTCAGTGCAGGGAGGCGGGACTGTCCTTTGCTTCCCGCGTGTACGCTCAAGTCGATTCTCGTCGATGCGCGCCGCAATTTCATGGCGACGCTGGATCGGCACACACTGCAGGATGTCCTGGGACGCGGGGTCACTACCCGGTTCGCGCTCGCCAGAGGCGCGCAAATATCCATCAAATCGGTCCCCAGGGAGCGTCCCGGCCGGTAGCGGCCCGGCTCGGCGCGGCGCCGGGCGGCTATATCGAACCGCACGGATAAGCTATTGTTCGCACAGGGAGGGTGCGGTTTCATGAAATCCAAATCATTGCTGATGTATCGAAGGATTCTGGACAGCATCGTTGCGTCCTGGTCTTCATCATGGTATTGACCCTGCTCGGCGCCGTCGTCGGCCTGATCTTCGACATCATTGGAGCCGTCCATGCGGTGCGCGAAGGCATCCCCACCCACACCCTCTCGCACGGATTGATCGACAGCGTGGCGCGGGACCTGGTGATCGATGTGCTGTCCGTGTTCGTGCTGATCGAACTCTTCCGCACGTTCACGGATTATCTGGAATTTCACCGCATTCGTTTGCGGGTGTTGTCGGAAGTGGGCATTGCCTTCATTCTGCGGGAAATTTTCATCGGCCTGTACAACCACAACATCGAGTGGCCTGACATCCTGGCGCTCACCGCCCTGCTTGCAGTACTGGTGGCTGCACGCATTACTTCCGTCATATTCCAGCAGGCGGACGCGGAACCGAGCCCACCGCCTTAGGCTGTGTCGACCGCAGGCTGCACCGCGCGGCTCGACTGGCGGTGCCGCCATGCTAGTCTGCGCGTGCTATGGAAAAACAGGAATTTCGGGCAGCCAGCTCTCTTGCCGCCGTCTTCTCGGTGAGACTTTTGGGTTTGTTCATGATCTATCCGGTGTTTGCGGAGTATGCCGGCCACCTGTCGGGTGCGACGCCGTACAAGATCGGTCTGGCACTGGGAATTTATGGTCTGAGCCAGGGTCTGCTGCAGATCCCATTCGGGCTCCTGTCCGATAAAGTCGGGCGCAAGCGCATCATCGTTCTGGGGCTGGTCATATTCGGGGTCGGCAGCGCCGTGGCTGCCGCGTCGAGTTCGATCGACGGAGTCATCGTCGGCCGGGTATTGCAGGGTGCGGGTGCGGTCGGCTCCGTGATCCTGGCGCTGGTGGCGGATCTGACCGCCGAGGAGAGCCGCACCCAAGCAATGGCGATGGTGGGGATCACGATCGGATTGTCCTTCATGGTGGCGCTGGTGGCGGGACCAATCCTCGCCGGCCTGGTCGGCGTGTCGGGCATCTTCTGGATCATGGTCGGCCTGGCGCTGCTCGGCATTGCGATCACCGAATTCATCGTACCCCGCCCGCTGACTTTACACGTGCACCGCGACGCGGAAACGGTGCCGGCCATGCTGGGAGCGATCCTGAAGAACCCGGAGCTGCTGCGGCTGGATTTCGGCATCTTCGCGCTGCATGCCATGCTGACCGCCAGCTTCCTGGTGGTGCCTTCGCTGCTGCACGCCAGATTGAATGTGAACAGCCACAATCAGTGGATGATCTATCTGCCGGTCCTGCTGCTCTCCGTCGTGGTGATGGTGCCGGCGATCATCATCGCCGAGAAGTATCGCCGGATGAAAACCGTGTTCGTCGGGGCCGTTGCGGCGCTCGCGGCGAGCCAGTTCATGCTCGCAGTGGGCAAGGACGATGTGTACGTGCTGCTCGCCGCGGTCACGCTCTTCTTTGCCGGCTTCAATGTGATGGAGGCGAGCCTGCCCTCGCTCATCACGAAAACCGCGCCGCCGGCGGCCAAGGGAACCGCCACCGGCATCTATTCGAGTTTGCAGTTTCTCGGTATTTTCTTCGGCGGCGTCGTGGGCGGTTGGGTGCACCAAATCGCGGGCAGCGGCAGCGTTTTTGCCATGACGGGAGCCATCGCGCTGCTATGGTTGCTGGTTGCCGCAACGATGAAGCAGCCGAGCTACCTCACGACGCGGCTGATACGGATCCCAGATGGCCGGCCCGTCGATGCGGAGGAGCTCGCAGCCAAGCTGCGCCGCGTGCCGGGCGTGGCCGAGGCCGCGGTGATCGCCGAGGAGCAGATCGCTTATCTGAAGGTCGATTCGAGGACCTTCGACTCGGCGATGGCGCAATCGCTCGTGGGCTCGACGCCATAATCGCCGTGATTGAACGATGGGCATGAGCGGCTCCGATCTCAAGATGCTCGTCTGGGACGGCCCCACGCGCCTGTTTCATTGGGTCGCCGTGACGCTGGTAGTGGCCGCCTACGTCACGTGGCGGCTGAACTGGATGGACTGGCACGCCAAGACCGGATACGCCTTGCTCACGGTGGTGATTTTCCGGATCCTGTGGGGGTTCTTCGGCAGCGAGACGACGCGGTTCTCGACCTTTCTCGCTGCTCCACGCGCCGCTGCACGACACTTGGCGCACGCGTTGCGCCGCGAGCCCGACCGTCAGGTCGGGCACAATCCGGCCGGCGGATGGATGGTGCTGCTTCTCCTGCTGCTGCTGTTCGGGGAGACGTTGAGCGGGGTTTACGTCAATAACGATGTGGCGGACGAGGGACCATTCACCGAACTGATCCCGGCACCCGTAGCGAACACGATCACTGCACTTCACTGGATTCTTTGGGATGCGCTGCTGGCTGCGGTCGCGCTGCACCTGTTGGCGATATTCCTCTACTGGGTCATCAAGGGACACAACCTGCTGCTGCCGATGATCACCGGATGGAAGACCTTGCCGGCCGGCATACCGCAACCGCGCATCGCGGGTCCGGCACGCGCAGCCGTGCTCCTCAGCTGCAGCGCCCTCGCCGCAGCCGTTCTCGCTAATTTTCTATAGCCGCGGTCAGCTCTTGGGCGGCATCACCTGACCACGGATCTCGCCTCCCGGATGGGATTCCGTGTGCACATTGATGTACCACTCGCCGGCCTCGAACTGCTTCACCTGCTCAGGTGTCAGCGTCGCCTGTCCCTTTATCGGATTCTCGACCGGGCTGCCCTTCTTGGTCAGCCAGATCTGCGCGGAGGCGTTCTTGCCTGCCGCTGCCGGTCCGTGCAGATGCGCCATGGTGACCGGCCCCGACAGCCCGCTGGTCATGATCGTCCAGCTGAGCATGCGCGTAGCCGGGTCAAAGGTGATGTCGGCGGTTCCCGTGGCGGCAGTTTGTACCGGCGGCACCTGCTGCGCGCCGGACAGCTGCACCTTGAAGGACACGGTCGCGGCCTGCGACGGGCCCGCCCAAAGGGCGATGCCCAACGCACAGATCACCGGGACGACAAGTCGGCTAGATATCGGCATTCTCATTGTTCTGCTCCTTAGGATTGAGTTAGCAAACCCCCAGCATTGCGGTCGCCGTTTGAAAGCAGCAACGGTGGGCCGCCATTTTACACCCGCGCGCTCACCGGCCCTTTTTATTTTCGAGCGTTGTTCGGCCATCTGCCAGCGACTACGGCCATGGTCAATGCCATCGTCGATTACGTCATGACGATTGTACGGCCGTGAACGCCGGCTCGCCTCACCGAGCCGATCCGCGCAGCGAGAATTTCGCCGTGGTTGCGGCATCGAAGCGCGCGGCGATGTCGCTCCAATTCCACACATTCCATAGCGCGTCGAAGAATTCCGCCTTGCGGTTCTCGTACTGAAGGTAATAGGCATGCTCCCATGCATCGATCACCATGAGAGGTATCCCCGCCTGTGTAACATTGGACTGGTGATCATAAACCTGCGTCACCAGAAGTCGCGCCGCGATCGGCTCCCATACGAGAGCCGCCCAGCCTGACCCCATGATCGACCCTGCGACCGCCGTCATCTGACTCTTGAAGGAGTCGAAGGAGCCAAAGTCAGCGTCGATCCGACGGGCCAACGTCCCTTCAGGACGCCCGCCGCCCTTGGGCGTCAGGCATTGCCAGAAGACGGAGTGGAGTATGTGCCCGGATAAATTGAACGCCAATGAGCGCTCCAGATAGGCGATGCGGTCGTAGCTCCCCTTGCCGCGAGCCTCCTCGAGCTGCGCGAGGGTCTGATTGGCGTTCTTCACATAGGCGGCGTGGTGTTTCCCGTGATGCAGCTCGATGATTCGCCCCGAGACGTGGGGCTCGAGCGCGCCGTAATCGAATTCGAGCTCCGGCAAAGTATAACTGGCCATGCGGCTTCCCTCGAACGATGTGGCTGAGCGTCACCGGGCCTATGACTGCTGCACTCGCGCAATCGTAAGACCTGGCAATCTCAGCGTTCGACTTCCGCCGCCGCCGCGGGTTCCCGGCGCGCGCTATCTCACGCCAAAAAAGGAGACCCGGGGTGCTGAGATACCTGAAACTCGCGCATGCGATGTTGCGGATCCGGCCGATGCGGTCCCACAACTGGCGATTGAGCGGCAAGCACTCATGATTTGAAAGAGAGCTTCCGCCTTGGTACCCGGTTGCTTGAACCTACGACTCTGCTTCGCCGGCTCCCTTGACTGGGCATTTGCCCGGGGCGCACGATCCATGGAAGCGTCACGTACATAAGAGCGGCGAGGCGGCGAATGAAATCACCCGACGGCGATCAAGACGATATCTCAAGGCGTTCGTTCCTGGCATCGAGCGGCGGTCTTGTCACCGGCATGTGGGTTGCGGCGCACTGGCCGTCGATCGCGGCAGCGGCCCATCACGCCGACGAGGCATACTCGGATACGGCGCCTCCCCATTTCGAATTCTTCAGTGCGGGTGATGGCGCTGATGTGGAGGCGATCTGCGCGCAGATCGTACCCAGCGGCGCAACGCCCGGCGCCCGCGAGGCGCGCGCGGTCTATTTCATCGACCGCTCACTCGCCACGTTCTTCGCTGCATTCGCTTCGGATTACCGTCGGGGACTCATAGAATTTCAGACAAAATTTCGCGCCGCCAACCCGGCGGTTTCCTCGTTCGGCGCCGCGACCGCCGATGGCCAACGGGCTTTCTTGAAAACAGCAGACAGCACGCCGTTCTTCGACGTGACGCGGATGCTGACGGTCCTCGGCATGTTCACTTCGGCGAAGTACGGCGGCAACTATCGAGGATTGGGTTGGAAGTTGCTGGGCTTCGTCGATCAGCACGTGTTCGCGCCGCCGTTCGGCTTCTACGATGCCGAATACCAGGGTTTTGTGTCCTATTCGACGGAGAAGCACGCTTGAGCGCTCGCACCTTCAAACCCGATGAGATGGTGGATTTTGTGGTGGTTGGCTCGGGGTCGGCCGGCGGGGTCGTGGCGCGCGAGTTGTCTCGCGCCGGCTTCACCGTGTTGGTATTCGAGCAGGGACCGCGTCTGGGCGCCGCGGACTTCGAGCACGACGAACTTAAGTATTTCTTTCTCAACGGCATAACCAACTCACCGAAGCTCAGTCCGCAGACGTTTCGCAAATTGCCGACCGAGACGGCGCAGCAACCCACCGGTGGTCCTCTCCCCGCCACTTATGCGCGTCTGGTGGGCGGCAGCAGCGTGCACTACACCGCGAATTATTGGCGCTTCCATGAAATAGATTTCAACGAGCGCAGCGCGATCGGCAGGATCCCGGGGACCGCGTTTGCCGATTGGCCCATCACCTATCAGGAGCTTGAGCCGTACTACACCAAGGTCGAGTGGGAAGTGGGTGTATCAGGCCTTGCCAACGCCAGTCCGTTCGATCCGCCGCGCTCCAAGCCGTATCCCATGCCGCCGCTGCCGGTGAAATCCTCCGGCGTGCTGCTGGAGCGGGGCGCCCGTAAGCTGGGTTTGCACCCGTTCCCCGCGCCGATGGCAATCGCATCGCAGCCTTATCGGGGCCGCCCGGCCTGCGTGAATTGCGGGTTTTGCATGGGCTTTGGCTGTGAGGCACGCGCCAAGTCCTCTTCGTTGTACACCTCGATTCCGGAAGCCGAAGCGACGGGCCTTTGCGAGATCAGATCGGCGAGCTACGTGTTTCATGTGGACACGAACGCGGCGGGGCGCACCACCGGCGTCCATTATTTTGACGACGCCAAGCGAGAGCATTTCCAGCCTGCCCGGGCTGTGGTGCTGTCGGCCAACGGCGCCGAGACCGCGCGTCTGCTGCTCAATTCCACCAGCAATCGATTCCCGCAGGGGCTCGCCAACTCGAGCGGCATGGTCGGCAAGCACCTGATGTTCAACCAGGGATCCAGCGTCCAGGGCGTGTTCGAACACGAGTTGAACGAATACAAGAGCGTGCAGGTGACCCGCATCCTGCACGATTTTTACAACTCCGATCCGAAGAGGGGCTTCTACGGCGGCGGCGGCATCGATGCGCGCATCAATCCACAGCCAGCCTTGTGGGCCATGGATTCCGGCGGCGATCTTCCGCGCTGGGGCGCGGAATTCAAAGAACGGCTGGAAGGATTTACGCGCACCATGGCCTCAACAGGCCATACCACATCGCTGCCGCTGGAATCGAACAGCGTGAGTATCGACCCCAGACTGAAGGACGCATGGGGCATTCCCGCCATTCGGGTCACCTACAAAGATCATCCGGACGATCTGGCGACTGCGAAGTTCTTTCAAGATCGTTCGTACGAGATCCTTGAGGCTGCCGGCGCGAAGAAAATCTGGCGCAACGAAATTGCCGAGAATATCTTCGGCGTGCATTTGTTGGGCACTGCGCGCATGGGGAATGATCCGTCGACCTCGGTGGTCGACAAGTACCATCGCGCGCACGATGTGCCGAACTTGTTCTTGTGCGACGGCTCGAGTTTCGTGACCTCCGGAAGGGGCCAACCGACCATGACCATTCAGGCGTTGGCGTTTCGCGCCGCGGATCTCATCGGTCAATTTGCCAAGCGCGGCGACATATAACGATCCGTGCGCGCGCCCGGCGGGGCCTTTGGCATCTCTCGATGGCCGTCCGTCGGTCTGCACCGTCGCTACGGACAAGCGCCAACGCGCCGTCAGCGCGGCCGTCGCCGCTAAGATAATCGCGAACCAAGTCCGTTGCAAGCCCCAGGTCTTCCCCCTTCGCCGGCCGATCAATCGGACCGTCGTGATCGGCCAACGTGATGGAATCTTTGTGTACTTCGGGCGTCTAAAAAGGCATCTTCGAATTAATTTGGATTTGAGGAGTAGTACGTCATGTTAACGTCGACACGTAACTATGCGGCACTGGCTCGCACCGCGAGCGGCATCAATATTCTGCTCGGCATCTGGCTTGTTGTCTCCCCGTGGGTGTTCCATTACAGCGCGATGCCGCCAGCCCTGTGGAGCGGCCTGATCGTCGGAGTCTTTATCGTGATAATCGCCGCCGTCCGCCTTGCCTCTTGGCGCGACACTGCGCCCTTTAGTTGGCTCAACCTGTTTTTGGCGCTTTGCACCATCGCCTCACCCTGGGTGTACGGTTACGCTGCGAACGCGGACGCCGTCAGGGACAACGTGATCCTTGGTGTCCTCATAGCCGTGCTCGCAATCCGCAGCGGCGGCGCCTCGATTTCTGAGCAGAGGCATGCGCCCGGCGCGCCTGCGCAATAGTCCAGTGCCGCGCGTTGGTGAAGTGTATGCGCGATGCGACGTTTACCGGATCAGTTAAACAGTCGAGATGGCCGGCACGCCACGTCAGTAACGGCGAAATACTCCGAGAGGCTGCGGATGTCGTTCCCTACCGTGGCGGAGAGCTTGCGGCCATCTTGTTGAGTCGGGCGTTTCAGCGCTTTCCCGACTCTCTCGCAGTTCGATTATGGAGCCACGCCCGAGCACTCGAATACGTCAGCGAATCGACCTACCGAGTGTGGCGGTTGTATATGGCGGCGTGTGCACTAGAATTTGAAACCGGACAGCTTGGCATTTATCAAGTATTGGTGAGCAAGCGTGGCGAGTCCGCTGCAAGGCTGCCACTGACGCGGCGTCATCTGTATCGCGAATCCGCAGGATCCGTGGCGACCATATCACAGCATCCGATTGGAATTTCTCTGTTGAATGAGCCATCGGCAATCGCCGCGCCTCGACGGTCGCCCGACTTAGGGCCCATGCGGTTCTGTCAACCGCCGAAACGAACGAAGCAAGAGCGCGGCAAGCATTGATTGATTGCGCAATTCCACGCGTAACACAGGAGCAGCAGCCATGCGTATCGAAGTGGGAGGAAATCACCTTTACGATTTGCAGAGAATTGGTCAAAGCGCCTGGCTCGATTGTAATCACCCCCGCACGTTGGCCGGCTCGCAATTTGCTCGCCTTATCAGAGACGGCATCTCGGGCATCGATTCGAATCCGGTCGGTCTTGCCACGGCCTATGCCGAAGAATTGGCCTATCGCGAGCCCGTCGCCGAGCTGCGGGCGGCTGGTGCCACGACGCGACAAATTTACGAGCGCCTGAGCATAAAGGATATACGCGGCGCGGTTGATCGTCTGCGGCGTGTCTATGACAGTACGAACGGCCGCGATGGCTACGCGAGCGTCGATCTTTCACCCGCCATGGCCGAGGATGCGGAAGGCACCGAGTCCGAAGCTCGGCGGCTGTTGAGCGTGATCGATAGACCCAACGTCATGATCAAGGTGCCGGCGACTGATGCCGGTTTGATTGCCATGCGACGATTGATTGCGGCGGGTCTGAATGTCAATGCGACGTTAATTTGCGGTGCGCGTCGCTACCGAGAGGTGACGGAAGCGTATTTATGTGGGTTGGAGGATCGCGTCGCCAAGGGCTTGCCGCTTGAGCGCATTGCGTCCGTGGCAAGTGTTTTCGTAAGTCGTATCGACAGTGAGGTCGATAGATTGCTGGACTCGATTCAGCAGCCTGCAAGGGCCGCTCGCGCAAAGGGCCTGCGCGGCAGAGCAGCGATCGCGGTCGCACAATTTGTGTACCAACAATACAAAAGTGTGATTGCTTCACCGCGGTGGCAACGCCTGGCGGCACGCCATGCACAGACGCAGCGCCTGCTTTGGGCGGGCACGGAGATCACAAATTCGCATCCCGGCGACGTGAAATACGTGAATAGACTCATCGGTCGCGACACTGTCACTGCAATGACGCTGAGTACATTGGACGCGTATCTCGATCACGGTGCTGCGGCGCCCACGCTCGAGCGCAATCTGCAGGAGGTGCTCGGGCTGTTCGGTGACCTCGAGGCATTGGGGATCGAGCTTGACCGCTTGAGTACGCACTTGGAGCGTGAAAGTATCGGCGGGATTGCGGCCGGCGTGGATACCGCGTTGACACGGCTTGCCTCAGCTGCGTGAACGGCGGAAAGCCGCTTCCAGCAACGCAATGCCCGCCCCCGTGATCTCGACCCTCCAGACACCCATCTGCACGCTACTGGGATGCGATGTCCCCATAGTTCTCGCCGGGATGGGAGGCGTTGCGCGATCAGCACATGAGATCAACATAGACAGGCTCAACGGCTGCTTTCATGCATGACTTAGAGGCCGAAGTTCGTGCATGCAGTTGATCTCGACGTCCGCATCAAACGAATCTACGAGAAGCCCGCTCGGCGGGACGGCTACCGCGTACTCGTCGACCGTCTTTGGCCGCGCGGTATCAAAAAGGAGCTTGCGGCGCTCGACGAGTGGATGCGCGATATCGCGCCAAGTACGGAGCTTCGAGAATGGTTCGCGCACGAGCCGCAGCGCTGGTCCGCTTTCCGCGATCGATATCTCGAGGAACTGCGCTCGCACGCAACCCTCCTCGATGCACTTCGGGAGCGCGCAACCAGGCAGCGCGTGACGCTGCTATACGCCGCCAGGGACAAGAAAATGAACCACGCGGCCGTCGTCGAGGAGGCCCTTCGGACGCGAACAACAGTAGAGCGAGGCTATGCCGATCCTAGGTGATGCACTGACGCCGTCCGCCGACTGGGACGAGGTTCGACGCCGGCGCAAGTGGCGCGGCGTCGCAAACGATGGTCGCGATATAAGGTATCCCTGTCGGAGCGGCGGCGCCCATCGAAAGCTGTGCACGACAGTGAAAAATGGCGCATCCGAGCGGCACGAACCTCTCGGATGCGCCCAAGGCCGGCCCCTGAGACGAGGGCACGGAGACGGTCATTGTTAATTGGACGACAAGTGGCCCTTCTTCGGTTCCGCGTCAGGCTTGAAATGCCGTCGGTACAGGGTGTTCCTCGGATTGCCATGATGTGCGTATTATCCGCACCAGCGCCGAGTCCACTCGCATCTTAATCATCCGCTCTAATCGGAAATCGATCCGCGCTTGGCGCGCGCAAGCATGCCGCGTACGTCGCTTCCAAGTAAGTCCTGGAGCGTATGGCGGTCAAGCACCGCCAAGAAGTTGCGGCGCGCATCCATCAGAACGGACCTAAGCGTACACGCAGGAAGCAGCGGACAGTCCTGATGCTTCACGTTGAAACACTCGACGATGTTGAAACCGCCTTCCGTGTCACGCACGACTTCGCCGACATTTATTAGCCTGGGTGCTCTCGACAGGTGCATCCCGCCGCCCTTGCCGCGAATCGTTTCGATGTATCCGACCGAAGAAAGCCGATTGACGACCTTCGGCAAGTGGTTTTGCGGAATGGCGTACGCGAGGGCGATTTCCGATATCGTGCACCGACGTTCCGGATGCGCGCCCAGAAAAATCAGCGTGCGTAGCGAATAGTCGGTAAATCGGGTCAGCTGCATGACGAGAAGCCCGCCCAACCAGGACTGTATGGCATGCCCGGAATGCTACTGGCGCCGCGCATTTTTGGCAATTCAAGCATATCTGCCGCCGCTTTCAGTCCGAGTGCTCTAAAGTCGGAGTACTTGACAACGCCCTGCTTTGCCTCTTAACATGCATACGAAATATATCTTTAAGGGCGAATTCATCGGAATAGGTACTTAGTGCGGTGCCGCATATAGCTGACTTTGCAAAGGGACGGCCTGCTCTTTGGGTTGAAAGATACAAAGTGGTTGCGTCATTGGGAGTATGCCTATGAATTGGTCTGCGGCGGCGTCAGCGGTGTTCATTGCGACTCTGGCGATGCTGCCCGGCACATCGCGGGCCGAGCCAAGAGAATTCAACATGACGATCGAGGAGGTCGTCATACACGTGGCCCCTGATCTCGATTACAAGGTTTTCGCCTTTAACGGCCAGGTGCCCGGCCCGCTGATTCATGTCAGACAAGGTGATGATCTTACGGTGCATGTCACCAACAACACTTCGCTGGCCCATACCATCCACTGGCATGGAACCCATCAGATCGGCAGTTGGCAAAGTGACGGCGTGCCCGGAATCACGCAGGAACCAATACAGCCCGGAGACACGTTCACTTACAAGTTCAATGCCGACCGACCGGGCACGCTCTGGTACCACTGCCATGTCAATGTCAATGAACATGTGGGAATCCGTGGCATGTGGGGGCCGATGATTGTCGACCCCAAGGATCCGCTGCCGATCGAGAAAACCGTCACGAAGGACGTGATCATGATGCTCTCAAGTTGGGAGAGCAAGAACGCCCAAAAGTATGGCGAGGGCGGCACCCCATATGAAGTCGAGGACTACTTCTCCGTCAACGGCAAATCGTTTCCGCTGACCCAGCCGATCCGGGTCAAGAAGGGCGATGTGGTGCGCGTGCGATTCATCGGTGCAGGCGGTGTGTTGCATGAGATGCACTCGCACGGACACGACATGCTTATCACGCATAAGGACGGCTTGCCTCTACCCAATCCCTATTCTGTGGACACCATCCTGGTTGGATCGGGGGAGCGATATGACGCGATCATCAAGATGAACAATCCGGGCCGCTTCATATTCCACGACCATATTGATGATCATGTGACGGCAGGGGGCAAATTCCCCGGGGGGCCGATCACGGTCATCGAATACGACGGTATTCCAATGGAAGATTGGTATCTCTGGAAGGACAAGGATTCGACAGGCTCCTACGACCCCAATTTCTTCTATAGCGAATCGATGAAACAAGGTTACGGCATCTTCAACAGCCCGGGTTTCCAAGGACATCCGGTTGCGCAAGAGCGGCACAGGAACTAACCGTGAAGAAATCGGGTGAATGGGTTGCTTGCCGTCTGGTGCTGGCAGCGACGCTTCTAGCTCTGCCGTTCGGAGTGATGGCGGCAGATGGGATGGCGGTGCTGAAAGCGGGTTGCGTCGATTGCCACAGCATCACCGGACCGGCGCCGCAAACCCTCAAGGCGCTATGGGACAGAAAGGGGCCCGACTTGTTCTACGCGGGTAACAAATACCGCGAGGAGTGGCTGGTGGAGTGGTTGCAAAAGCCAACGCGGATACGGCCTGCAGGAGAGTTTTACGAGAATCACATTAAGCCGGGAGCAAAGCACGACGAGGTTGATGCCGCAACGCTTAAGGATCATGTTGCGCTCTCCAAAGCGGATGCGGTAGCGGTCGCCGCCGAGTTGATGAAACTGAAGGCGCACGATGACCTGATTGCCAGGGAGAAGATTGAACCCGGCACGATCTCGAAGCAAATGGGCGAGATGGCATTCGACAAATTTTTGGGCTGCATCGCCTGTCATCGAATCGAGCCGGACTACGGTGGCTTATCCGGCCCCGAACTTTATACGGCGGGAAAGCGCCTGCAACCCGAATTCATCGCGAGCTACATTCGCAGCCCACAGGCCTGGGATCCGCTCATCTGGATGCCGAACAAGCATGTGACGGACGCAAACATCCAGAAGCTTGTGCATTACCTGGAATTGCTTTCCAAGGACAGCGGCAATGACAAATAGCAAAATCGCTTTACTACTGGCGACGATGGCTGTAACCGTGGCGGCAATGACTCTGGCCGCATCCGCACAAAGCAAGGAAGTTGCCGCCGACAACTACAAGACGTATTGCGTGCAATGCCACGGCATGCAAGGCAACGGCCAGGGGATCAACGTACGTGACATGTCCGTACAGCCGCGAGACCACACCGATGCAAAATCGATGTCCACACGGACCGACGCCGATTTGTTCAAGGTTATCAAAGAAGGCGGTCTTTCGATCGACAAGTCTGTACTGATGCCGCCTTGGGGCGATACCTTAAGCGACGATGAGATCCATGACATGGTTCAGTATCTGCGAAAGTTATGTAAATGCACGACCGGATCATGAGGCGAGTTCGCGGGGCATGCGCGCAAGGAAAGTGGGTAGTCACACGCAGCAAGGAGAAGCAATTTACGCATTAAAAGGGGAACGTTCGCTCGAATCTGAATCAACTACCGTTAACGATGGGGGCCTAGACAATGCAAGCATTTAAGATAATCGCCATACCTGTGATTTGTGCCGGTGCGCTATTCACCGCCCAGCACGCCTTCGCCAAGACCGTTGAAGTGACCATGACGGCCAAAGAAGTGGACGTTCCAATCGACAACAAGGGGACAAAATACCCGGCATGGACATTTGATGGCGCCATACCGGGAAAATTTGTGCGCGTGACCGAAGGAGACACGGTTGATTTTACTTTGATCAATCCGCCGGAGAACAAGAATTCGCATGCAATGGATTTTCATGCCGCGCAAGCCGACGTCCTGGGAGAATTCGCGCAGATCAAGCCCGGCGAAAGGAAGCACTTCAAGTTCGAGGCGAAGAACCCGGGGGTGTTTATGTACCACTGCGGTGCCAGCCCGATGGTCCAGCACATCGCTCGCGGCATGTACGGCGTGATCCTCGTTGACCCCAAGGAAGGCTACAACAAGCACTTTCCCAAGCCGGACCGAGAGTACGTGCTGATTCAAGGTCAATACTTCCCGGATGCCGAGAACTACAAGGCGATGCTTGAGAATAACGGATGGGCCGGTTCGCTCATCAACGGCAAGATCCTGCACTACGATCCGGTGCATGACCCTAATGCATCCCAGGTGCTCGAAGCCAAGCCGGGCGAGCTCGTTAGAATCTATTTCGTGAATGCCAACATCAACATGCCGGTGGCCTTCCACCCGATCGCCGGGATCTGGGACCGTGTCTACATCAACGGCAACCCGAAGAATACCCTGTACGGCATCCAAACCTATAACGTAGCTGTGGCCGAGGGCGATGCCTTCGATTTGGTCTCGCCCAGTGACCGACCCACTAATAACGCGATCGTTGACCACACCATGGGCGCGGCGCTCCGCGGAGCAATTACCGTCCTGATGAATAAACCGGACGCGGATCCGAAGAAGGGTCGCGGCGACCAACTCATCCTCCAATAAGCGTCTCTCGGAGGGAAATTGGATGTGCCCGGTTTCAGTGGACAATTGATAGCCTCTGTGTCCGTCATTGCTCTCGTTTACCGGATAGCACAGGTGCGTTCTGCCGCCACGGGCGGCAGACGCTCTTGCGGGGCTTCCGTGGCTTCGACTCTTTAGCGACCGAGTGTGACGAAAGGGATACGGCACATTGACAAACCCGGATGGGCAACGCTGCTCTTCGTCGGGCTGCTGTTCCTTCGGGCGCTCATTCCGGCGGGCTTCATGCTGGCGCCAACCGGTGGAAGTCTCGCGATCGTCTTGTGCGATGCAGAGACGTCGGTGGGTGAACACCATCACCATCATCCCGGTCACGATCATGCCGCGCGTCACGAGGGCGCGCACGGCGATCCGACATGCCCCTACGCGCAAAGCGCTGGGCCAGCCCCGTTGCCGACATTGCCGGTGCTCGCGGGTGCTGCAAACATCGATCAGTTGATGGCGCCGGCTGCGGTTACGCAAACGCTCTTGAAGTTCGGACCCGCTCGCCAACAAACGCCCCGCGGACCGCCTTCCCTAGCCTGACCCTTTGAATCTCTGCGCAGTGCGTGATGCAAGCCGCGGGCTTGCCTCGCGCATTGCTCTTCATTATTCGGGATTCTTTTCGAGGGCATTATGGATCCATCCTCTGGGGCGCACGGCTCGACTATGCCGCTCCTTCCTTTCTCGGCTGGCGGCAGGACGCGGTTGCTTTCCTTCACCGCGCTCGGCGCACTGATGCCGGGCTTTGCTCTCGCCTGCGCCTGCGGTTGCGGCGTCTTCGACGTCGGCACCGCAACCATGATTCTGACGCACCCTGGCGGCATGTTCTATGTCGAGGATGACTACCAGGATCAGGATCAAAATTGGGTCGGCTCGCACGCCGCACCGGACTCCAACAACACCGACAAGGAGATCGAGACCAATTTCGGCGCGGTGGGCCTCGATTACAATTTCAATCGCAAATGGGGCATGTCGGTGAAGATCCCGTACTGGTTGCGGACCTTTCGTACGGATATCGGGTCTCCAGGAGCGCCGGATATCCAGTCCTACCGCCACAATGCGATCGGCGACGTGCGCGTCCTCGCCAACTACACGGGTTTCTCGCCCGACATGTCGACGGGACTCTCGGCCGGCCTGAAGCTGGCGACGGGTGATTGGACGTACCCCTATTTCGACCGCGACACCTCAATCGGTACGGGAACCACGGACCTTTTGTTGGGTGGCTACCATCTCGGCAACATCAGCGCCGATCATCATCTGAAATGGTTCGTTGAAGCCCTGTTCGAGCGGGCGTTTAACACGCGCGAAGGATATCGGCCGGGCAACGAGACGGACGCTGCGGCCGGAGTCATGTACGATGGATTCCAGCTGGCAAACAACGGCAAGTTGACTGCCCTGCTGCAATTGCTCGGCTCCGATCGTCTGCACGACAGCGGCGTCAATGCGGACCCTCCCAACAGTGGATACCATCGAGTGCTGGTGTCGCCCGGGCTCGAAGCGGACGTTGGCAAATGGAAGTTCTACGCAGACGCTGAGTTTCGCGTCTACCACTATGCGAATGCCGCACCGTCGGTGGCGACGGAAGGCACGCAGGGCCAGCTCGTCGCACCCGTGCTGTTGAAGTTCATCGTGGGCTACAGCTTTTGATGCTCGGCCCTGGACCTTTATCTGCGCCAGAGGAGCACACTCGGTGATCACTCAAAATTATCGCGCTCTGTGGTTGACCTTCAGCGTACTCGCGCCATTGTTGTATGCGGAGCGGTCGGTCGCTGCATCCGACGATGTCGGCCAGCCGGCGCCGCCCGTGATCGTCAAGCAACTGGATGGACGTGAGCTCGACCTCGCCGCACTGCGCGGCAAGGTCATTGTGTTGAATTTTTGGGCGACCTGGTGCCCGCCGTGCCGTGCCGAGATGCCGATGCTCGAGGCGTTCTACCGAAAGCACGAGTCGGAAGGTGTGACGGTCATTGGTTTGAGCGCCGACGATCCCCACGAACGCAAGGCGGTAAGCCGGGCAATGCAAGGCATCAGCTACCCGGCGGCTCTGCTGGTCGATGCCAAGACCAACGGTTTCGGTACTCCGAGAGCGTTACCAATCACCTATATCATTGGTCCGGATGGCATCATTCGCGCGAGACTCCTACCCACCAAGAATGGTCTGACCGAGCAGGATCTCGCCAATGCCGTGATATCGCTGCTTCCCCGGGACGCCGGCCCAATACCGCGAAAGGAGTGAGGCTACCCGAGTTGTACGTTGGTCAAAGAACAACCGGCGCTCCCTGGGCGCGCAAGTAGCGCGAGAGGCTGCGCAGCAAACCGACGAAAGCCGCCGTCCAGGCTACGGCCGCGATCCCAAGAAACAGCGGCGCCAGCCAGTCGAGAAAGCCCAGCCCAAGTACACGCGACATCTCCTGTGTACCGACCGCGTACATGCCCAGCGGAAACACTGCGCCCCAGTACTGCGGGTCATACCTCAGCGGGAAACGCTTGTACACGTAGCGCCAAGCGGCCAGCACCAGCAACATGGGTATCCACCAGGTGCCGGTGGCCCAGTAGAATACCGTGAAGCCTTTGAGGAACGGTAGCAGGGAATTTAAGAATGGTGCATCGGGCGCGTTGGCGATCAACAAGGAGCCCGCCAGGGTCGAGATTGCCATCGCGCCCATATTGATCCAGTACGGAGGCGCCAGGTCGCTTGGCGAGAAATTAAAGAACGTATAGCGGTAGAAAATCAGCGACATCATCCATATGTACAGCATGCCGCCCCACAGCCACATCGACAGGGCGAAGAAGTTCAGTTCTAGCCTCCACGGCTGGGCGAAGCGTGCGGCTACCAGCGCGCTGAGCACGGCAAGCGATTGGGTCGCCACCACGGCGAGCAGCCAGCCGCCGGTGATGCCTCTGTCCAACGTGGGCTTATTCTCCTTGATGGTGAATGCGGTGAAGATGGTGTAGGTGAGGCCCACCCAGAGCACGATCGACATCGCCCACAGCAACATCGCGTAATGGAATTCTGAGGCAAGCAAGATCAGCTGGCAGCCGAGCACAGCGGTGGCCGCGACGGCCGTAAAGAACCCCGGACCGCGCAAGTGATCGATCAAGTCCTCGACGAATTGTCGCGTATGGCGCAGCAACCGCAGTATCGTCAGGATCCACAACACGACCCAAGCGAGGACATTCAGTCCGAACAAGGCACGCGCGGGCCAGGCCCAGCCACGTTGGTGCAAGCCGATCGAGAGGATGCCGGTCGCCATGACCATCGCGAAGCTGGCAGGCGACAGCTTGGACAGATCCACCCATGCCCGCCTCGTGCGCCGCGCGCGGCCGCCTGCGAGCGTTGCTATCGTGGGTGCATGACTGCGTCTCGCCACTTTATCGACTCCCCATGGCAAGCTCAATTCGCCTGGGCTTCTATCTCTCCCAAGCCGCGCACCCCGTAGCGCTGCTCAAGGCCGCGCAGGTACTGCTGCAGCTGGCACTGCCGCGCCTGCAAATACACGAATTCATGGGCTCGCCCTCGTGCCGTAGCGCAGTGGCGCCTGACGGCGGCGCACGACCTGGTATGGCCGCCACAGGTAGCTGACCGGGATGCTCCACACGTGCACCAGTCGGGTGAACGGCGCGATCAGGAGCAGTGTCATGCCGAGCAACACGTGCGCCTTGTAGACCCATGGCACATCCGTAATGAAGGCGGCGGCACCCCATCGAAACGTGGCGATGCGCTGCGCCCACTCGCTCAGCGCGAGCATCACGCTGCCATCCATGTGGTGCGTGGAAATCACGATGCTGTACATCCCCAACACGAGCTGTACAAACAAAAGTATCAGTACCAGGGTGTCGCCGAAGGAACCGGTGGCGCGCACGCGCGGATTGGCCAGCCGCCGCACCAGCAGGACGCACAGGCCGACAAGGCAGACGGTGCCGAAAACGCCGCCAGCAGCCATCGCCAGCAGCTGCTTGTGCGGAGCGGAAATCACGTGTGAATAGACCGAGTGCGGGGTCAACAGGCCGATCACATGGCCGCCGAGTATCGCGAGCACGCCGATATGGAACAGGTTGCTGCCCACACGCATGCCTCGATCCGACAACAGCTGGCTCGAGCCGGTGCGCCAGGTGTACATGGAGCGATCGAAGCGTGCCCAGCTGCCGACGAGCAACACCGACAGCGCGACGTAGGGGTAGATCTGGAACATGACCTGGTCGAGCGAGTTCATGGCGGCACCTGTCTGGGAGCAGTAGTGGGTGCAGGCGAATGACCGGCTGGCGAGCAGTCTTCGGCACGCGCTTCGGCACCGAAACGGACGGTCTCTTCCTCCCACAGGCGATCCATGACTTCGGCAGTGTCGTCGCGCGGCTCTTCCCTTGCGCGCCGGCGCAGCACGCTGACGTCAAGATTGCCTGCAGCCAGTTCCACCAGGATCGCAAATAGGATCGTGTACGCGCTACGGCGCTCGGCAGCGCGAGCGGCCAGCATGCCGACGATGTGTTTGACGTGGCCCAGCCAGTCGCGCGCCTCGTCCGGTGGGCGATGGGACAGATACTCGAGCAGCAGGGGCAGGTAGTCCGGGAGTTCCTTCGCGGCCAATTCGAAGCCGTTGTTCCGGTATGCATCGATCAGGTCGACCATCGCCTGGCCGCGGTCGCGCGACTCGCCATGGATGTGCTCGAACAGCAACAGGCTCATCGAGCGGCCGCGCTCGAACGTCGACAGCCAAGCGTCCTGCGCCGCGAGCGGATCGGTGTCGAGCAGGATGCCGACGAAGTCACGCAGCTCCGCCTGGCGCTGCTTCGACAGCCGCGGATCGTCCGCCCCTGCGAGCAATTCCTCGCGATGCTGCCACAGCTCCTCCTGCGGATAGTCCATCAGAACGCCGATCAGCTTCAGCAGCCTCATGTGTCTTCCTCCTGCTTTTCCTGCCGGTTTGGATGCACGGTGTAGGTCGTGCTTTTGCGACCACCGAACAGATCCGCTGGGGTTGCACCACTGCAGCCGTTTCCGAACGTGAAGCCGCAGCCGCCACGCTCGCCGAAGGCGTCGTTGGCGTATTCGCGATGCCCGCTCGGAACGACGAAGCGGTCTTCGTAGTTTGCGATGGCGAGGTAGCGGTACATGTCCTCTGCCTGAGCGACGCTGAGACCGGCCTGCTGCAGCACTGCGTCGTCCTCAACGCCATCAACGTTCTTCGCACGACGCCAAGCCCGCATGGCCATCAAGCGCTCCAGAGCACGTACCACCGGGCGCTCGTCGCCGGCGGTGAGCATATTGGCCAGATAGCGCACCGGAATGCGCAGCGAGGCCACGTCCGGCAGTTCGCCGTTCATGTCCAGGCGGCCGCGTTCCGCGGCGGACTGGATAGGCGATAGCGGCGGGACGTACCACACCATCGGAAGGGTCCGGTATTCGGGATGCAGCGGCAGCGCCAGCCGCCAGTTAATTGCCAGCTTGTAGACGGGGGAGGCACGGGCCGCTTCCAGCCAGGTTTGGGGAATGCCTTCCTTGTGCGCCGCTTCGATTACCGCCGGATCCCGCGGATCCAGAAAGATATCGAGGTGGGTCTGGTACAGATCCGTCTCCCCCGGCACCGAGGCGGCGCTCGCAATGCGGTCGGCATCGTAGAGCATCACACCGAGGTAGCGAATGCGGCCGACGCAGGTTTCCGAACAAACCGTTGGCTCGCCCATTTCGATGCGCGGGTAGCAGAAGATGCACTTCTCAGACTTGCCGCTCTTCCAGTTGTAGTAGATCTTCTTGTATGGGCAAGCAGACACGCACATACGCCAGCCGCGGCACTTGTCCTGATCGATCAGGACAATGCCGTCCTCCTCGCGCTTGTATATCGCCCCTGAAGGGCACGCCGACACGCACGCCGGGTTGAGGCAGTGCTCGCACAGGCGCGGCAGGTACATCATGAAGGTCTTCTCGAACGCGCCGTAGATTTCCTTCTGGACCGCGTCGAAATTTTGATCCTTCGCGCGCTTGGCAAACTCCGTACCCAGGAGTTCCTCCCAGTTCGGGCCCCACAGAATCTTCTGCATGCGCTCGCCACTGATCAGCGAGCGTGGGCGGGCGGTGGGCTGGTGTTTCCCCCCGACCGCCTCATGGAGATGCTGATAGTCGAAGTCAAAAGGCTCGTAGTAGTCGTCGATCTGAGGCAAATCGGGATTGGCGAAGATTTTCGACAGCAGGCGCCAGCGCCCCCCAGCCCGTGGTATCAACTTGCCGCTCTCGGTGCGCACCCAGCCGCCGTTCCATTTGTCCTGGTTCTCCCACTCCTTGGGATAGCCGACACCGGGTTTCGTCTCAACATTGTTGAACCAGGCGTATTCCACGCCCTCGCGCGATGTCCAGACGTTTTTGCAGGTGATGGAGCAGGTGTGGCACCCGATGCACTTGTCGAGATTCAGCACCATCGCGATCTGTGCGCGGACCTTCATCGTACCGCCTCCTTGACAACCGCCGGCCCGTCCTCGCCATCCAGCCAGTCGATCTTGTCCATCTTGCGCACGATGACAAACTCGTCGCGGTTGGTGCCGGTGGTGCCGTAGTAGTTGAAGCCGTAAGCGAGCTGGGCGTAACCGCCGATCATGTGGGTTGGTTTGACCACGACGCGGGTCACGGAATTGTGGATGCCGCCGCGCGTGCCGGTGACCTCGGAGCCCGGAGTGTTGATGATGCGCTCCTGCGCGTGGTACATCATTGCCATTCCCGGCATCACGCGCTGGCTGACCACCGCACGCGCGGCAATCGCGCCGTTCACGTTGAACAATTCGATCCAGTCATTGTCCTCGATGCCGGCCCCGCGCGCGTCGTCCTCGCTGAGCCAGACGATCGGTCCGCCACGTGACAGCGTCTGCATGATCAGATTGTCGCTGTAGGTGCTGTGTATGCCCCACTTTTGATGCGGCGTGATCCAGTTAAGGACAATCTCCTTGTGACCGTTTGGCTTCTTGCCGAGCACTGGCGCGATGGTCCGGGTGTCGACTGGCGGGCGGTAGCCCATGAAGCCCTCGCCGAAGGCCACCATCCACTCGTGGTCCTGGTAGAACTGTTGTCTGCCGGTGATCGTGCGCCACGGGATCAGCTCATGCACGTTGGTGTATCCGGCGTTGTAGCTGACATGCTCGTCCTCCAGGCCCGACCAGATGGGCGACGAGATGATCTTACGCGGCTGGGCCTGTATGTCGCGGAAGCGGATAGCCTCGTGCGCCTTGCCGACCGCAAGATGCGTGTGCTCGCGGCCGGTGAACGTACCCAGGGACCTCCAGGCCTTGACCGCAACGTGACCGTTGGTCTCGGGCGCCAGGTGCAGGATCACCTCGCAGGCGTCGATGGCGCTCTCGATCCGCGGGCGGCCCTGGCTGATTCCCGCCTCGCCCACGCGACGATTGAGGTCGCCGAGGAACTGCACCTCGTCCTTGGTATCCCAGTTGACGCCCTTGCCGCCGTTGCCGAGCTTGTCGAGGAGTGGACCGAGCGATGTGAACTTCTTGTAAAGGTTCGGGTAGTCACGCTCGACGACAACCACGGACGGCATGGTCCTACCCGGGATGGGCTCGCACTCGCCCCGTTTCCAGTCGCGAACATCAAACGGCATGGCCAACTCACCGGGTGTGTCGTGCAGGGTGGGAACAAGCACCAGATCCCGCTCCACCTCGAGCACGCCGGGCGCCATATCGCTCACTGCGTGCGCGATTCCCTTGAAGATGTCCCAGTCGCTGCGCGATTCCCATGCCGGATCCACGGCCTTGGACAACGGGTGGATGAACGGGTGCATGTCGGACGTATTGAGGTCGTTTTTTTCGTACCACGTGGCCGTCGGCAGCACGACGTCCGAGTAGAGGGCCGATGTGCACATGCGGAAATCTAGTGTCACCAACAGGTCGAGCTTCCCCTCAGGCGCCGGATCCCGCCACTTCACGTCCTCGGGCTTCAGCGAACCGCTCTCGCCCAGATCTTTGCCCTGCAAGCCATGGCGCGTACCGAGCAAATGGCGCAGCATGTACTCGTGGCCCTTGCCAGAGGACCCGAGCAGGTTTGATCGCCAGATGAACAGGACGCGTGGGAAATTCTGCGGCGCATCCGGATCGGCGAACGCAAAATCAAGGCCCCCTTGCTTGAGCTGCGCGACGGCATAGTCCGCCGGCGCCTGGCCTGCCTGTTCGGCCGCACGCACCACCTCAAAGGGGTTGCGATTGAGCTGCGGGGCGCTCGGCAGCCACCCCATTCTCACGGCACGGAGGTTGAAATCAACGAGCGTACCGCCGTACTTGCCGGGGTCGGCGAGCGGCGAGAGAATTTCCTTCACCTCGAGCTTCTCATAGCGCCATTGATCGGAATTGAAGTAGAAGAACGACGTGCCGTTCATCTGGCGCGGCGGGCGGCTCCAGTCGAGTGCGAACGCGAGCGGCAGCCAGCCAGTCTGCGGACGCAGCTTCTCCTGTCCCACGTAGTGCGCCCAGCCGCCACCGGTCTGGCCGACGCAACCGCACATGATCAACATATTGATCAGACCGCGGTAGTTCATGTCGTTGTGGAACCAGTGATTCATCGCCGCGCCGACGATGATCATGCTGCGACCACGGGTCTTGTCCGCGGTTCGCGCGAACTCGCGCGCAATCCGGATGACATCGGCGCGTGGAACCCCGGTGATCTTCTCCTGCCATGCCGGTGTACCCGGCACATTGTCGTCGTAGCTCCGGGCGACGTTGTCGCCGCCGAACCCACGATTCACGCCGTACTGCGCCAGCATCAAGTCGTACACCGTGGCGACGGCCCATGCCGTGCCGTCGGATAACTGCAGTTTGCGCACGGGCACATCGCGCTCGAGCACGTCGCTAAACTTCGAGGCGGTCCACTTGTCGTGTTCGACGCCGCCGAAGTAAGGGAAGCTGACCGGCTCGATGCCGTCGTTGAAGTCCGCGAGGCTCAGGCGCAGGCGCACCGCGCGCCCGGTGCCGTCCTTCTCTTCAAGGTTCCATTTGCCCTTTTCGCCCCAGCGAAAGCCAATAGAGCCGTTGGGGACCATGATCTCACCGGTGCCCTCGTCGTAGGCGAGGGTTTTCCACTCAGGGTTGTTCGCCTCCCCGAGTCCGTTCAAGTCGCTGGCGCGCAGGAAGCGCTCCGGCACCAGGCGCCCGTCGGCGCGCTGCTCAAGGCGGACCAGCATCGGCATGTCGGAGTACTGACGACAGTAATCGGTGAAGTACTGTGAGGGGCTGTCAACATGAAATTCCTTCAGGATTACGTGTCCGAAGGCGAACGCCAATGCCGCATCGGTACCCTGCTTGGGGTGCAGCCAGTGATCCGTGAGCTTGGCAACCTCGGAATAGTCCGGGCAAATCGCAACGGTCTTGGTGCCGTTGTAACGCGCTTCGGTGAAGAAGTGCGCATCGGGCGTGCGTGTCTGGGGGACGTTGGAGCCCCAGGCGATGATGTAGCGGCTGTTGTACCAGTCTGCAGATTCCGGCACGTCGGTTTGCTCGCCCCACACCTGCGGTGAAGCCGGCGGCAGGTCGCAGTACCAGTCGTAGAACGACAGGCACACGCCGCCCAGCAGCGACAGGTACCGTGCACCCGCCGCGTATGACACCATGGACATCGCTGGTATCGGCGAGAAGCCGACCACGCGGTCGGGACCATACCTCTTAACCGTGTACAAGTTGGACGCGGCAATGATTTCGTTGGCCTCGTCCCAACGCGTGCGCACGAAACCGCCCATGCCGCGCATGCATTTGTAGGCCTTCGTCTTCGCCGGATCGTCGACGATGCTGGCCCACGCATCGACCGGTGTCATGGTCTTCCGGGCCTCGCGCCACATCCGCAACAGTACGCCTCGCACCAACGGATATTTCAATCGGTTGGCGCTGTATAGGTACCAGGAGTAGCTCGCGCCACGCGGGCAGCCGCGTGGCTCATGGTTGGGAAGGTCGGGGCGTGTGCGCGGGTAGTCGGTCTGCTGGGTCTCCCACGTCACGAGGCCGTTCTTCACGTAAATCTTCCAGCTGCACGAGCCGGTGCAGTTCACGCCGTGCGTGGAACGCACGATCTTGTCGTGCTGCCAGCGGGCGCGATAACCGTCTTCCCAATCGCGACTTTCGCTGCGCGTAACTCCGTGCCCGCCGGAAAAGCCATCCGGACGGCGCCTGAAGAACTGTAGGCGATCCAGGAAGTAACTCATGGGATGACTCTGCTCATGATGCTAGGTCTCGGACTCAGCAGGTACGGAGGGCGTTGCGGCGGGCATAGAACCACCAGGTGATCACGATGCACGTGACATAGAAGACGATGAATAGCCAGAGCGCTGCGTGCGGACTGCCGGTCAGAGTGATCGACGTGCCGTAGCTCTTCGGGATGAAAAACCCGCCGTAGGCGCCCAGGGCAGCGCTGAAGCCGAGCACGGCGGCGGCCTGCTTGTTGCCATTCTTGACGACGGCCTGTGGGTCGGCACCGCGTGCAGCGTCCCGGGCCTCGCTCATGAAGATCACCGGAATCATGCGGAACGTCGAGCCGTTACCGATCCCTGAGGTAACGAACAGAATCATGAAACTCACGAAGAAGCCCGTGAGATTGCCACCCTGTCCGCCGAGCGGAAGAAAGTGAAGGACACCGAACACCCCGGCGATCATCACGATGAAGTTCCAAAGGGTCACGCGGGCACCACCCACCTTGTCCGCGAGCCAGCCGCCGACGGGCCGGATCAGCGCGCCGACAAATGGCCCCATCCAGGCGAACTCCAGCGGATTGACGCCGGGGAACTGACTCTTGATCAACAGCGGGAAGCCGGCCGAGAAGCCGATGAAAGAGCCGAAGGTGCCGAGGTACAGCCAGCACATGATCCAGGTGTGGCGGTTCCGGAAGATCACCGCTTGTTCGCGGAACGACGCCCTGGCATCGGCGATGTCATTCATCATCAGGAACGCGAGAAGCGCCGACACCAAGATGGGTACCACCCACACGAAGGCAGCATTTTGCAGCCAGAGCTCTTTAGTGGCGCCGCCCGGCAGCAGCACCTTTTGCGGCTCGCCGCCGAACCAGCCAAAAATGCCTGCCGAGATGACGAGCGGCACCATGAACTGGACCGAGGACACGCCAAGGTTACCGAGGCCGGCGTTCAGGCCCAGGGCCGAGCCCTTGCGCTCCATCGGGAAGAAGAAGCTGATATTGGCCATGCTCGAGCTGAAATTACCGCCGCCCAGGCCGCACAAAGCTGCCATCAGGAGCATTACCCAATAGGGCGTTGCCGTGCTTTGCACCGCCAGGCCAATGCCCACCGAGGGAATCAGCAATGACAGTGTTGAGAGGACAGTCCAGCGCCGGCCACCGACGATGGGTACCATAAAGCTGTAGAAGATGCGCAATGTGGCGCCGGCGAATGCCGGCACAGCGGTGAGCCAGAAGAGCTGATTGGTGCTGTATTTGAAGCCAACCGCGGGCAGCTGCGTGACCACGGCGCTCCACACCATCCATACCGCAAAGGCCAGGAACAGCGCGGGAATTGACAGCCACAGGTTCTGGTCGGCGATCGCGTTGCCCTGGGTTTCCCAGAACCTCTTGTCCTCGGGCGTCCAGACGGTGAGTAGCCGACCCTTAGCCGAGTGCGCGTTCGTATCCATCATCATCAACTGCGACTCCCGCAGGCCTATCCGGGCTTGCCGTCTGCGCGCGGTCCCCAAAGAATCGGTGCATACACGCCGACGAAAAGCGCAAACGACGCAGTCCAAAACGATGCGGTCAGAATAACGACCTGCGGATAACTCAGCCTAAGCGCCGTCAGGCCGAACACCCTGACGAGTGCCGCCGCCGTCAACATCACATAGCCGACTGTAGTCAGTGGATGAACAATCAACGCGCGGCCGGTGTGCCCCAACGAGGCGCGGGTCATGACGGCCGTTATCATCGTCGCAAGCGCTCCGATCGTCAGCGCGTGGAGCCAGAAGGCTCCGATCGCATATTCACCCAACAGCGCCGCCGCCTTGAGAGCGAGACCTACCGGCAGCCACGCATAGGCCAAATGCAATATCCAAACAATCGGTTGGCGCAGCGTCTGAAGCGATCTCCACTGCAGCAGGCGTAGGCCTTGGACGACGGCGGCAATACCCGCGAGCATGCCCGCGATTCGCGTTTCTGGCCAAAGCACATCGCCCACCGCGATCAACACCATGATCGCAACCGCCATGACGGTCAGCACAAGCCGCGATTTCACTGCATCTTGGATGCCTCGTTGCCGCAGGGCCGACGTCGTGAACGCCGGTACGATGCGACCTCCGATGATCGTCACCAGGATCAATACAATGTCGATTCCGAGGATCAGTGCGTGTCGTGCCAGCGGCGGATTGCTACGAATCACCGCAAAGTGAAACGCGCAATTGGTGAGCCACAGCAACCCGAGAACGAGCAAAAGCGGCGTGTTTCGATTTCGTTGCCGCGCAAGGGGAACCACGACGAGCACGGCCAGCAAGGGCAAAAACGCCAAGTCGGCCGCTGCCGTGAGAACGGGCGGCCACAACGAGGAACTCAAGATCATGATCCGAGCGGTCAACCACACGAGCGCCAACGCCACGAGCGGCGCGCCCGCGTATCCTTTCTGACCCGTCCAACTGGGCACCGCCGTGAGCAAAAATCCCGCGATCGCACAAGTGATGAAGCCGAAGAGCATTTCATGGCCATGCCACAACGTGGGTGGCCACCCTGAACCGAGCGGCGTGCCAGCGACAAAGCTCAGAGCCCACAGGGGTACCAGGATGAGCGCCGCCAGCCCCGCCAGGAGAAAATGAGGCCGAAAGCCATAGGCAAAGACATTCGGCATCATGATGGAATCCGCTGCGGGTACTCTTCGGATATTCTTCTGGAGCATGCATATCTCGCCGGCTTCATAAGGGGTATTATATATACATCTTTAGAAGCCGATTCATGTGGGTTCTACGTAGGCGCTATGCAACTCACACGCTTCACCGATTACGCTTTGCGCGTGTTGATATTTTTGGCAAATGAACAGGACCAGCGTGCGACCATCAAGGACGGGCAGACGCATCCGTTGGAGAAGATCTTGATTGGCGAACTCTATCCGCAGATCAAGTGGGCACACGTCTCCTGCGTCGTCTTGTCCGGGGGTCTGTTTGCGTTGCGGGCAGTATTTGCGGTAACGGGCTCAGCCTACGCGAACCACGCAATGTTGCGCCGCCTGTCCTACGCAATCGATACCACCCTGCTCGCGGCCGCCTTGTTGTTGGCGAGCATCATCCATCAGTGGCCATTCGTTCAATCCTGGTTGACGACGAAAGTTCTACTTCTGCTGGCGTACATCGCATTGGGCTTGTTCGCGCTGCGACTCGGTAAAACTCGGCCGATACGACTTGCCTGCTTTGTTGCGGCCCTGATTGTTTACAGCTTCATAATCAGTGTTGCTGTCACACACGATTCCCGCGGATTTTTGCTGTTTGTGTAGCGAACCTGGCAGGGCGCCGACGCACAAGATCGGCGAAAACGTCTCTAGTGCATTTGCTGCGTTGCGCCGCCGAGAACCCGTTCAACCACCGCGTCGAATGCTGCAGGGCTCCAGCGCGACACGCTGACACATCCGGCAGTGATCTCTTTCGCCTGTTGCCGGGATATGTCGGTGACGGAGTGGCACCCAACGACGTGATTATCAATATCGAGCACGATGTATCTCGCAATCCGCATCTTCTCATCGTAGAGGGGGCACAGGATGGATGTGCGCACCATGCGCAGCACCGTCCGCACGTTCATCGCATCCCCAATGGGTTCGAGAAGCGAGTGCATCGCCGCATCGTCATCGAGCCGGGCGACCGCGCAAAAGATTTTGTGTTCGGTCATGACGCGACTTATACGCCGGGTCTTGAAGTAGAGCAAATTCCTTCGGAGAGCTCCTCACTGCCACACTCCGCCACAGTTGCTCCACGGCCTCGCCACAAAGGATTGCGAAACTCTTCCGGTCGAGCCGGTCCGGCTCTGCAACGGGAGAGTGGCAAAAATGTCTGGTCGCTTGGATGCCTTGTTCGAGTTCGTGCGACGGGCGCTCATCGAGCCTCTGGGCCGGCTCGGTGGTCCAGCGGTCGCAGCCCTCCTACCCCTCACCGCGGGCCTCTGGCGCTTTCGTTGGCGCGCTGTGATTACCGCCGTCCTGGTTTTGATCATCTACAGTCTGTGCACCCATCCGCCATTTGATTCGGTACGCCGCGGCGAGGTTCTGGCGCGCACCAACGCGCTCGACGGAACGGTGAGCGTCTACACCGCAGGCACGATATTCGTACTGCCCGGAATCTACCAGGTGCGGCGCTACTCGATTCGCGATCAGGTGTATCGGCCGACCGAAAGTGCGAGCGCCACCGGCCCGGCCCCCTTCCAGTCGGTCGAGGGTCTGTCGATCGGCGTCGATCTCGCGGTTCGCTGGACCGTGGACCGTGCTCGCCTCGCCCAGATGTCAAAGGAATTTCCGGACGACATCGGCGCGGATCTGGTCGCGCCCGCCGTTCAGGGAATCGCCTATCCCACCTTTGCCCGATACTCCGTGCGGGAAATTTTCTCGCAACGGCGGACTGAAATACAGCGGGAGCTCATCGCGGAGCTCAAGCCAAAATTCACCGCCATGGGGCTCGTCCTGCGCGATGTCGATATGGGGAAGGTCGATCTGCCTCCCGACTATCGAGCCGGCATGGAGACGCTCCTCTCCGAAGAACTCGAGACCGAGAAGATTCATTACACCCTGCAGCTCAAGGAGGCGCAGGTCAAACAGCAGCAGCTCGAGGCCGAGGCCGACAAGGTGCGGCGGCAAACGGCCGCGGAAGCCGCCGGCCAAGAGCAAGTCATCGCAGCGCGCGCGCAGGAGGAAACCATGAAGCATATCCTGCCCTTCAAGCAGAAGCAGATCGAGCAACGGCAGCTCGAGGCTGAAGCCGAAAAGGTCGCGCGTATTCGCACCGCGGAGGGCGCCGCAGAGGCGCGCCGCATCGAGGCCAAGGGCGAAGCCGATTCGCGGCAAAAACTCGCGGATGCGGAGGCCTATCGACTTGATCTCGTGGGCAAGGCGAGTGCCGGCCAGATGGAGCGCGAGGGCGCGCTGGTGGCGCGGTATCCGCTTCTGATCCAGAAGACGCTGGCGGACAAGCTGTCCGATAAGGTACAGGTCATCATCGCGCCGCTCCCTGCAGCGGGTAAGTTCATCGGCTCGAGCCTCCTCGGCGGCGACCAGAGCCCGGTGAGCCCCGTCGGCGACGCGGCAGCCACCTTGACCTCTCAGGTGGGAGGCTCCCGGTGATTCTCGCCCTCACAGCGACGCTCGCCATCGTGGTCCAGGATCACGCCGCGCTGCGCGCAGCGCCGCGCTCGAGCGCCACCGAGCTCACGCGGCTATGGCAAGGTGATGTGCTCGAGATCCGCGGCGAACATGCCGGATACCTGAAAGTCTACGACTATCGTCGCGAGCGGGGCGGATACTTGCGAGGGGACGCGGCCCGGCCGGTCGAGCTCTCCGAGACCGCTGCCCCCGACCTTCTCGCCGTGCTGCGCTTCCTGCGCGCGAGCCCGGGATCCGAGGCGCTCGGAATCAGTTACGGCGCGGCGTATCTCAGGGCCGTACCGCCGCGAGCCATTACTGCCGAGCCCTTCGACGCCATAGCCCAAATGGCCGAGCGGCTCGCCGATCAGGCCTCAGGCAGCGCGGACCATCTCGCCGATCTCGCTCCACACTTGGAAGTCGTAGAACAGTTCGGCGTTCACATGCGCAGTTTCGAGCGCAACGGTCGGATGCGAGTCTGCTACGACGGCGAATTGTTTCATCGCGTTCTGACTCTCCCCGGGGCGCAGCCGGAGGAGCGCGCGCGCGCAGTCCTCGGCCTCACGCGGCCCGATTGCATCGATCCGGATTTGGGCCCCGTCCCGCGCGCATCGGTCGACACTGAACGCTCCCAACTACTCGAGCAGATCAAAGACGGCGAATTGAGCGCGATGATGCGAAGCCGCCTGCATGCGCGGCGTGCTGGGGTTTGGGCCTCGCTTGCCTATGAGCAAGACCGCCGCCGCGAACCCGCCGGCGCCGCGGCGGAGAATGCACTCGCGGAGCTTATTGCCGTGCATCCCGATGATCTGGGTGATGACCGGCAGCTGGAATACGTGGACGCCGTGCTGCGGGTCAGTGCCATCCGCTGGGCCGGAGCGCTGGCCGCACCGCAGCCGGGACCACTGACTCTCAGCGCGGCGCCCGGAGATCCGGGCGAAACGTGTGTTGCCCTGGGGGATGCACGCCGGCCGCGCGCGGCCGCAATCATACGGCGCTGTACGTACGGGATGGTGAGGATGGCCTCGATACAGATCATCCCTCAAGGTCCGGCATTGGTGCTGGCGGTGCAGCCACTCGAGAGCTGGCGCGAGCTCTGGGTATTTCATGAAAGCGCTGGAAGCTGGACGATCGATGTGCTCTCGCCCGGGCTCGACAATCCCGAGGAAGGCTACGTGGATTTTGCGGGCTACGCACCGGGCACCAGGCGCCTGCTCATCGCGAGAGAAGTAAAGGATCGCGGGCGATTCCGGCGGAGCTTCGAGGAGCTGCGGCTCGATGACCTCGCCTTGGTGCGGCAGGCGGGCAGCCCCGAGATCTTGCGGGACTTCGGCCGATGGCAGGACGTTGCGTGGCGACGGGACACGCTGGCGCTGCATTAACGGCCGGTTGAGGCAATCGCAGGGGCGTCACCCGAGGCGCCGGATCAGGGACTGCGCTGTGGCCGGGTTGCGCACCTTGTCGCCGCCTATCACATATAAATAGACGTCGCGGGGTTTGCCGTACGCGCGCGGCGGCTCGATGTAGTCGAGTCCATCGGGAGCGGCGCCTGCGGCCCAGGCGCGCGCTCGCGCGGCCCAAAGATTTAGCGCGGCGTTCGAATAACCGAATTCGTGCTTCGCCTGTGTTCCCATGATACGGGCGTAGACGAAGGGGGCGGTGGCATCGGCGATTTGCGGGTAATCGGAATCAGCCGCGACCACGACTGCAACGCCATACTTGCGCAGCAACGCGACGAAATCGGGAGAGCGGAAGCTGTCGTGTCGAACCTCGACGACGTGTCGCAGCTCGCGGCCTGCCACCTCTTTTGGCAGAAGCTTCAGGAATGCCGTGAAGTCGGCAGGATCAAATATCTTCGTGGGCATGAACTGCCAATTGATTGGACCGAGCTTGTCTTTTAGCTCCATGACACCGCTCGCGAAGAATCGTGTGATGGTGCTCTCTGCGCCGGCAAGCACTGTGCGATTCATGACAAAGCGCGGAGCCTTCACGGAAAAGACGAAACCGTCCGGTGTATCATCGCGCCATTTGGCGAAGCTTGCAGGTTTCTGCGAACCGTAATAAGTTCCGTTTATCTCGATCGAGGTGAGTTGGCGGCTGACATATTCGAGCTCGCGTTTGTGCGGAAGTGGGTCAGGGTAGAACGTGCCACGCCAGGGCTCGTAGCTCCAACCGCCGATGCCGATTCGAATCGCCCCCGGAGCCGTATTGCCCATATGCATTCATCCTAATGTACCCAAGCGGCGCGCCCCGGGTAGCTTAACCCGCGGCTGCGGGGTAGATTAGGTGTATCGCCATCTTGGATCCGCTTAATTGTCGATCCTGAAAAATCCCCGCGCGCTCATCATTGCCTCGATAATGACGACAATGGCCATGATCGCCATTGAAGCGACCATCGTCTCCACTGCGATGCCGCAGATCGTCTCAGATCTGGGTGGATTGCGCCTCTACAGCTGGGTGTTCTCGTCGTTCCTTCTGGCGCAAACGGCAATGACAGTGGTGTTCGGGAATCTCGCAGATGTGTACGGCCGCAAGCCGGTCATGCTCGTGGGAATCGGGATTTTTCTGCTCGGATCGCTGTTGGCAGGATTCGCGTGGTCGATGCCGGCCATGATTGGCTGTCGCCTCATACAAGGCGTCGGCGCAGGAGCCATGCAGCCTGTCGCGTTGACCATCGTGGCCGACCTATATCCGGCGCGCGAACGCGGCAAGGTGCAAGGGTATCTTGCAAGTGTTTGGGCCATCGCCGCGGTGCTCGGACCCGTAGTCGGCGGACTCATCATCCGCTCGGTGTCATGGGCCTGGATCTTTTGGATCAATATTCCCGTCGGCATCGCCGCCGCGGCTGGATTCGTTTTGTTCCTTAAGGAACATTCGAAGCATGAGCGTCGCTCTATCGACGTGGGCGGGGCTGCCTCTTTCACGGTTGCCGTGACGTCTCTGTTGATCGCGCTCACCGAACTCGGCGCCCACCAACCAACGCGACTTGTGGCGGCGGCCGGACTCTTCTGCATCGCGGCGGTGGTCTTTGTGTTGCTGGAGCGGCGCGTTACTGATCCGATCGTATCGTTCGAGCTATGGAGCCATCGATCCATCGCGGCGACCAATGGCGTTGGGGTGCTGGCCGGCATGGCTCTCATTGGTCTCACAACCTTCCTGCCAATCTATGTGCAAATCGTCATGCAACGCTCCCCGACCACGGCGGGACTCACGCTGACGACTATGCTCATCGGATGGCCGGCCGGCGCAACCATAGCGGCCCGTCTCTTCCACCGGTTTGAGCTGCGGCGCCTGCTGTTGACCGGCACGCTGCTCCAGCCGCTCGGTGCTGGATTCTTTGTCGCGCTAACACCGAATATGTCAGCGCTCTTTGCCGCGACGGGATCCCTCGTGATGGGTTTCGGCATGGGACTGATCAGCCTACCCTCACTCGTGCTCGTACAAGAAATTGCCGATTTCAAACAGCGCGGCAGCGTCACTGCGTCGAATGTGTTCTCTCGAAACTTGGGCAGTACACTCGGCGCAACCTTGCTGGGGGCGGTGTTCAACCTTGGCCTGAGCCGTTCGGGCATGGCACCGGTCACGTCCGATCAGCTCCGTCAACTGCTGGACAGGCACGATCTCACAACCGGTGATGCCCTAATCCGGGCCGCCTTGGAACAAGCATTAAACCGGACCTTTTGGGCCGTGCTGGTGCTGTCGCTTGGCGCCGTGCTTCTCGCCTTGCTGGTGCCCCGGATCTCCATCGCGCCCGCAGCTCTCAAGTCGGCAACAGCACCGCAGCCCGACTAGGCCCATCGAGTCGCGACCCCATTGAGAGGCTTGACTCTGGAACGCGAGGAAAAGCCGGAAATTGGGTCGGACTCAATGAAAAGGATGCCGACAACGTACGTTGTCGGGCGTCGAGCAGGGCCTTACAGCCGCACCGAGACTTGTTAACTCTGTCGCGGACAGCCAAGAGCTGCGCGGATATATTCAGCGGCGGGCAGCTTATGTTAAGGATGCGAAAATGGCGACGCTGAGTGAAGAACAAGCGAAGAATTATATGACCAAGCTGCTCACCGCGATGACTCGGGCGGGCGGCTCGGATCTTTTCATTTCGAAGGATTTTCCGCCGAGCATGAAATCCCAGGGCAATATGCACCCACTTGCCACACAAAAGCTAAGCGCAGAAATTACTCGGGAATTGGCGCACTCGATCATGAACGAGAGTCAACGCGAGGAGTTTGCCAAGGAACTCGAATGCAATTTCGCCATCGAGATACCCAGTGTGGCGCGCTACCGCGCCAATGTGTTCGTACAGCAGCACAACGTCGGCATGGTCATCAGATCGATTCCTACGGAGATTCCGACCATCGAACAGTTCGGACTTCCCGAGACATTCAAGGACATTGTGATGACCAAACGAGGCATGGTGCTCATGGTCGGCGCCACCGGCTGCGGCAAGTCAACATCGCTTGCGGCCATGATCAATCACCGCAACCGCTCCTCGGCGGGCCACATCATCACCGTCGAAGATCCGGTCGAATTCGTGCATCAATCGCAGATGTCGCTGGTCACGCATCGCGACGTCGGCATCGACACGCATACCTGGCGCGGCGCGCTCAAAAACACATTTCGCCAAGCTCCGGATGTCATCCTGATCGGGGAAATCCGCGACGCCGAAACCATGGAGCTTGCGATCACATTTGCCGAGACCGGGCACCTGTGCCTGAGCACTTTGCATTCCAACAGTGCCAGCCAGACGCTCGACCGCATCGTCAATTTCTTCCCAGATCTACGCCGCGCTCAATTGCTGATGGATTTGTCCAGCAATCTGAAAGCCATCATTTCGCAGCGCCTGGTGCGCACGGCGGACGGAAAGGGACGCATAGCCGCCATCGAAATTCTGCTCAATACGCCGATCGTCGCGGACAAACTTCTGAAGGGCGAATTTCACGAGTTGAAGGAGATCATGGGCAAGTCGCGGGAACTCGGCATGCGCACCTTCGATTCGTCGCTGTTCGAGCTGTATGACAATGGCGTCATTACCTATGAGGAGGCGATCCTCAACGCCGACTCGCAGAACGAGCTGCGTCTGAACATCAAACTGAACAGCAAGCATCCGGACCCGGCGGCGACCACTTTTATCGGCAAAGCCTCTATCGCCGCGAAGTAGCTTGCTGCGGCAGTTGCGACGCCTCAATTCGTAGCCGAGTTTGTCCGAATAGGCGCACGAGAGGGCTGGTACGCCGGTGCTCCAGTGTCCGCCGCGTTCGACGCCGACCCGCCGAGACGCGGTCTCGCTAAACTAAGCGGCTGGCCGCACGTTCTGGTTCATGCGAAAGAAGTTTTGGGGATCGTAGCGCCGCTTGATATCTGACAGCCGGCGATAGTTCGCGCCATAGGCCGCTTCCACTCTTTCGGGTTCGTCGTACGGCATGAAGTTGACATAGGCCGTGCCGCTCGCATAAGGCGCGGCTGCGGAGAAAAGCGCCTTCGCCCAGCTGACACAGGCGTTGTCCATCCCGACTTCGCGCCAACGGGCATGCACATTCATGACGAAATGGGTAGTGCGTTGTAAGCCGTATCGGACGCGATCCGCACTGTTTTCACTAACTCGTACGATATTCTCCAGCTGTCCGGACAGAAATCGAGCGCGATACTCGCGCAACCCCCGAATTCTTCCCGGCGCCTCGATGTCGCCGTCATCCCGATCGACTGTATAAAACGTGATGTACCCGTCCGGCTCTAGATCATTGCCAGCAGAGTCGATCAGTCGCCCAGCGCTGGTGATCCGATAGCGGCACATGCAGGGATCAGGAAATGACTTCGTTTGAAAACACGTACCACGGGGGTCGCGACCGTCCGGGAGCGGCGCATAACAGTAGACTTCGTCGAACATGCCCATCGTTCCGTCCTAGAAAACCCCAACACTAATTTTGACGCTAACAGCGTCCGGCCAAAACGTGATTATGTCGATGTCCAAGAACAGCCGGATCGTTCAGCGATTTTCCCGCGCCGAAAGAGGAACCGTTACTGGAACCATGAGCGAGAAATTCCTGGAACTGCAGGCGGTTGATGATGGAAAAATTCTTAGGAAATCAATGGTTGGGGTAAGGATTTGAAAAATTAATAAAAACAGATAGTTACGATTTCTATAGTGTTGCTTTAGTCCATGACTAAGAATGGTTTTATTAAGGTTACAAACATCATATAATGATGGATATAACCTTAATGTATCCTCAATGACCACCCTCTCCCAAGCTCGCGACGCATTTCAGCTGCGGCTGCTGACATTCCTATATCGCGGTTCCACAAGCTCGAGCCTCGTGTTGAAGGGTGGTGCGGCCATGCGGGTTCTTACCGAGAGTGCGCGTTTTACCCAGGATCTAGATTTCGATCACGATCCACATCGCTCCTTGGCAAGTCTTCAACATACCGTACGGACGGCGATCGATCGCGCCATTCATGGAAGTGGGCTGGTCGGCGCCTCGATTTCCGAATCCAAGCAGACCGACACAGTCGCTCGTTGGAAGATCTCCGGTCGAACTAGCACCGGGGAGAATCTGCATCTCGCGGTAGAGGTATCACGGCGCCAAACGCCGGATCCAAGCCATGTACTCAAAATTCCTGTTCAGATCGCGGACCGGACATTGCCGCGTGTCTACGTGAGCGTCTATGACGAGCAGGCACTTGCCGACAACAAGCTTGCAGCACTGGTCGATGATCGGCGGACAGCTCCACGCGACATCTACGACTTGGAGCTGCTGCTGGCGCGCGGCGCAATCCCGAGCGCTGCAGCCATTGAAAATCTAGGAGGTCAGGCGACGCTGATGAAGCGTGTCGCCGACAAGCTGGATTTGATGAGCTGGGCACTTTTCCGAGATGAGGTACTACCAACATTGCCGGTAGAGATTCACTCGCACGTTGACGAGGACGAGTATCTCGCGATTAAGCTGCGACTTCTGGAGACGCTGGAGCGAAGTTTGGCAAATAGCGCGCGCGATGCGGGCTCGCCGTGAGAACTCCTCAGTGGTCAACTCGCCTGGAACTCGTGCTCGCCGAGCCGACTGCGCTGCGCGTGCTCGATACTGCGTCGATCATACAAGTGGCCGAAAATGTGCGACGCGACATCTCTAAGCCCAGCGTGGAGCGCTGGATCCAGGAAGCAGTGGCCGCCAACCGTCTACAGCGAGTCGTGCGAGGGTTGTTTCTCAATCGGTTGATCGTGCCACCGCCCCAGCTCTGCGAGGCCGCTGTTTGGCTGCGTCCGGGCGCAGTGATCTCCCTGCAGACGGTGCTCGGTGATTCCGGCGTGTGGAACAACTACACCGATTGGGTGACGGCTGTCGTTCCTCTATCTTCGCGATACACGACGCCGTCACTTGGTCGACTCGAGACTCAGGGAGGCACATTCGTATTCCGCGGTGTGCCAGAGCGCGTGCTCGAAGCCGGAGCCGAGAATGATCGCTTAGTCACCGGAGTCGACTATCGGCGCGCGACACCGGAGGCGGCGCTGCTGCACTGGCTGTATCTGTCGGGCTCGTCGCGAAGTCGCATGTCGACTCCGCCCTTGGATCTTGATCTTGGCGAGTTGGACTTGAAAAGACTCAAGCGCCTGGCAGCGGCGATGCGCCTCGACAATAATTTTTGTAGCTGGCGCGCGCGGAACGTCGTGCAGCACGCTTAGTCGCACATAGAAACTATCGGCCAATTGTAAGCCTCGGCACCGGCCAAATGAAACCTTGGTTGTCAGCCAAATGAAGCGTTAACAAAGACAATTTGCATTTGCGCGTTGCTATTACTCGGCTCCAATGTCTCCACTGCGTCTTCCTCTTCAAATGCTCCTCCTGATGTGCGCCGGTTGGGTCGACCGCCGTCAGCTTGAGGTGATCAAGTATCTGCAGGAAGAAAACCGCTTGCTCAAGGAGCGCGACAGAGCTCTCAATTGGGTACCTGCTGCCACCGACCCAGCTTCCAGTCGTGCACGTATCTCGGGAAATCGAGGCCCAATCTGCGTTTGAGTTCTTCGGCAGCTGCCTCCAGCTGTGCCCAATCGATTTCGGGCCGGCGTTCTTTGAACGCAAGCACGATGATGTTGCCGTCCGGTTTTACCCGCAACGTCATGAACTCATCGCCAAACACATCGCGAATCTTCAGAAAGTGTGCCGCGTGGTCATACAAATCACCACACAAATTCGTGACGAACACACCTCCACGCGAGAGGCAACGACGGGCGTTCTCGTAGAACTCGATTGCGTCGAGCTGTGGGGCGACGCCTTCGCGATCACAGGCATCCGCGAGGATCACATCTTTGCAAGGTGGTAGTCGCGCCACATACATTGCGCCGTCCGCGCGGATCACGCGAAAGCGATCATCGTCTTGGGGAATCCGAAATTCCTCGCGCAGCGCAATGACATCGGGATTGACTTCGACCGCGGTGACCGCGGTGCATGGCAGACGCCGGTAGCAAAATTTCGCGAGTGAGCCGCCGCCGAGGCCGAGCAGCAGGATGCGCCGAGGTGCATGATTGAAGAGCAGGAACGCCATCATCTTGCGCGTGTAGGCAAGGTTCAGTGTATCCGGATCCTCCAAATGCATGGCACTTTGCACGCATTGCAGGTCAAAGTGCAAAAATCGCAACAACCCGCTATCAACAATGAACGGCTTGTCATAACTGCCATCGAACACGCGCTGCCACAGTGTCTGTGGACAACTGCCGGGCGGCTCGAGGAGACGCAGCACGCTGCGTTCCTTGGGGAACGGGCCTTCGATTGCAAAGAGTCGCGGTCGATCAGTGGGCAGACGTTTCACGTCGGACCGCACGGCGCAGTCTCTGCGAAGGAATGTAGCATCGTGCGTAGATAGAACGGAAAATCGAGTCCAAAGCGTCCCTTGAGGGTGCTTGCCCGGCGTTCGAGGCGTTCCCAATCGTGTACCGGGGCATCGGTACGAAACGCGAGGACGATGAGATTCTCGTATTCGCGAACAGGCAGCAACATCACCCGTTCGCCGAATACGCCGCGTATCATCGCGGCGTGCGCGAGCCGCTGGTAGGCATTGCCGAAGACATTGACGACGAGCACCCCGCGCACGCTCAAGCGCCGCCAAACTTCGTGATAGAAGTGCGCAGTGGCGAGTTCGGGCGCCGCACCACTGCGGTCGTAGGCATCGACGAGGATGACGTCTTTGCGCGCACCCTGGTCCGCGACGTACTTGACTCCGTCACCTTGGAGGACACGGAAACGTTCATCGTCCGACGGCACCCAGAATTCCTCGCGCAACGCCATCACATTCGGATCAATTTCAAGAACGGTGATTATTGAAGTTGGGAGGCGCCGATAGCAGAACTTGGCCAATGAGCCGCCACCGAGTCCAAGGAGGAGTATGCGACGCGGCCGCGGCTTGAACAGCAGAAAGCTCATCATCTTGCGGGTATAGGACAGACACAGCGCATCAGGATCATCGCGATGCATCAGACTCTCGACCCTATCGATGCCGAAGTGCAGATAGCGCAGCGTTCCGTGGTCCAGGATAAAGGGCTTCTGATACGTGCCCTCCAGGAGGCGCTTGCACAGCGTGGGTGCGCGCCTGCCGGCGGGCTCCAGCAGCAATAGCCGGCCCTGTAGCGGAAAAGGACTCGGAATCTCGCGCAGCTTACCCTTGCCCTGTGTCATTCTCTCTGACCTCGCAAGGAGGGATCGCTACGTGGTTCATGAGTGAACTTGGGTGTCTACTGTCGTTGGGGCAGAGCGTGAAATGGCAGCAAGAATGCCCTGCAGTATTCGCGTTGGGCTCGGCGGGCAACCAGGGACCGCGACATCGACGGGGATGACGTTTGAAACGCGCCCGCAACTGGCGTAGCTCTCGCCGAAAATGCCGCCGGTGCAGCCACAGTCACCAAGCGCGACCACGAGCTTGGGGTCGGGTGTCGCCTCATAGGTTCGGCGCAGGGCCACTTCCATGTGTTTAGACACCGGTCCTGTGATCAGCAGCAGGTCGGCGTGACGGGGGCTGGCGACGAACCGAATCCCAAGCCCTTCCAAGTTGTAGAGAGGGTTGTTGAGGGCGTGTATTTCGAGCTCGCAGCCGTTGCAGGAGCCAGCGTCGATGTGCCGGATGCAGAGCGCCCGACCGAGCGCGTCACGAATGCGATCCCGCAGGACGTCGCGAATGCGCAAGCTCTCGTCCGCCTGCGGCGTTGGTTCGGTGGCGATGCCGATCGATGCAATTTGACGCAGTGTTTTTATCATGAGGGGGAGCTACAGATCATGGCCACTGTAGGAGAGATTGAAGGACTTATTGATGAGCGGATAATCCGGGACGATGTTGTCGATGATGGCGTGCTCAATCACGGGCCAGTTCTGCCACGACGGATCGTGCGGATGACAGCGGCGGATTGCGCCTGCCGCTCCCGCTTCGAGCGCAACGAACACGGGACCGCGCCAGCCTTCGATCAGTCCTGCTCCCACAGCGCGATCGGCGGGCATGCGTACTGGAGCCCGGTGTGGCCCAACCGGGAGCCCGTGCAGAATATGCCGGATGAGACGGCAGGATTCGCTCAACTCATCAAAGCGCACTGCGACACGTGCCGCCACATCTCCCTCCATCAATCCGATTTTCACCGGCGCAAGCTCTGTGTACGGCTCGCATGGCAGGTCGACGCGCAGATCGAACGCCTGGGCGCTTGCGCGACCCGCGAGCCCGGTGAGCCCCAAGCGCGCGGCGAGCTCCGGAGCGACGACACCGGCCCCGGTGAACCGGTCGCGCACGCCCTCGTGCTCGTCGTAGATCGCACGCAACGTCAATGCTTCGTCTGCGAGTTCGTGCACACACACGGCGAGCCGCCTTGCGCCGGAATCGGCGAGATCTGCGCGTGTCCCGCCGGGCACGATGGCGCCCATCAGATAGCGCTCCCCGAGCGCTTCGTGAGTGGCCCGCAGGAGGTGTTCCTTCAGGCGCGAGAACTGCGTCAGACCGAATGCGAAACCGGCATCGTTGCCAAGTGCGCCGAGGTCCCCGAGGTGGTTCGCAATCCGTTCGAGTTCCAGGCACAGTGCCCGCAGCCATGCGGCACGCGGCGGAATCTGCGTACCCGCGATGCCCTCAAGTGCCTGGCAGTAGGCCCAGGAGAACGCGACGGCGGAATCCCCGGATACCCGCGCGGCCAGACGGTGGCCTTCGAGTAGAGATAGCTCGGTAAATCGCCGTTCAATGCCCTTGTGCACGTAACCCAGGCGCTCCTCGAGCCTTAATACCTTCTCGCCCACGACCGAGAATCGGAAGTGCCCCGGCTCGATGATGCCGGCGTGCACGGGACCGACGGGGATCTCGTGTACGCCCTCGCCCTCGACACGCACGAATTCATAGGTGTCGAGGTCCGGTATAGCGGCCGTCGGCAACAGTTGCGGATCGATCAGCGGCCGATAGCTTGGGGGCCATGCCGCGTGGCGCAGCCAGGGACGCGTATCCGAATCTGTAGAACGCAATCCCGAGAGGTCCGCCAGCGCGCGCTGCATGCGCTCTGCGGCCGGAAAGAGATCTTCGAGTCCGGGGTACGGCACTTGCGGATCGGTGACCGGGAGGCTGAGCACAAGGCCGCTTTTTTCGGCGAGAAACACGGCGCGAAGGATGGGCGCGGCACGCTCGTCCTCGCTCGCCCAGAGGGCGATGAGTCTGCCGCCTGCGGCCGCCGAATCCTCGGCCACCTGGCGCCACTCCTCGCGTGAGACGCTCAGTGCGCGCAGACCCGGGGCGCCCGGTTGGGCGCCGCTTCGAGCGAACCAGGCTCGCAGCGCCATCTCAGCCGCCCCCGATCAGGCGCGCCGCCGCGCGATACCAGTCCGCCAGATAGGGCGGTATATACAAGCCGAGCGCCAGCACGATGGCGAGGTGCGCAAAGACCGGCACCAGGGACGGCGGGTGCGGTAAACGCCGAGCCGTCGTTTCACCGAATACCATGGGCTGCACGCGTCCGAAGATGGCGGCGAAGGCGACGCCGAGCGCGGTGAGCAGAATGGGCGTCGCCCAGGGCTGATCTCGCATCGCGGTAGTGAGGATCAGAAATTCGCTCGCAAAGACGCCGAAGGGGGGCATACCGAGGATCGCGAGCGACCCCAGCATCAGGCCCCAACCGATTGTCGGGCTCAAGGTGATGAGCCCCCGGATGTTCTCTATCAGCTGCGAGCCGGCTTTCTGCGCGGCGTGCCCGACGGCAAAGAAGATCGCCGACTTGGTGAGCGAGTGCACCGTCATATGCAGGAGCGCGGCGAAATTGGCGACCGGCCCCCCCATGCCGAAGGCGAAGGTGATGATCCCCATGTGTTCAATCGAGGAGTAGGCGAAGAGCCGCTTGACATCGCGCTGACGCCACAGAAAAAACGCCGCGAGCACGACCGAGAGCAGACCGAAACCCATCAACATTCGCGAGGGGAGTTGCGAGTGCAGCGAACCTTCGACGAGCACCTTGCAGCGCACGATCGCGTAGATGGCCACATTGAGCAGCAGCCCCGAGAGTACGGCCGAGATCGGCGTGGGGCCTTCCGCATGCGCATCGGGGAGCCAGTTGTGGAGCGGCGCGAGGCCCACCTTCGTGCCGTAGCCGACGAGCAGAAAGACCCACGCGAGACTCAACACGGCGGGCTCGAGCTGCCCCTTCACCGCATTCAAGTGCGTCCACAGGAGCGCAGTCACTCCTTGCGCACCGAGAATCTTCTCGGCGGCGAAGTACAGCAGAATCGTGCCGAACAGTGCCTGGGCAATACCGACGCCGCAGAGGATGAAATATTTCCAGCCGGCCTCGAGACTCGCCGCCGTCCGGTAGAGCGTGACGAGCAGCACGGTGGAAAGCGTTGCAGCTTCCATGGCGACCCACAGAAGTCCCATGTTGTTGGTCGTGAGCGCAATTAACATAGTCGTCATGAAGAGCTGAAACATGCTGTGATACAGACGCAGCCGAGGCGCGCTCACGCGCCCGTGCTCGAGCTCCACGCGCATGTAGGGACGCGAAAACAACGACGTCGTGAGTCCAACAAAGGCGGTGAGTGTGACGAGAAAGACGTTGAACGGATCGATGAAGAATTGCTCACGTGCTACAAGGAGATTCCCTTCGCCCACGACGCGTGCCGTGAGCGCACAAGCGGCGAGGAATGTCGCGAGGCTCATGGCCACATTGAGCTCAGGCGCCCAGCGCCGCGCGCCGAAGACGCCCAGGAGGAGTGCGCCGGCGAGGGGGCTTGCGAGCAGGAGCAGGAACTCCACGTTAATCATCCTCCTCGAGGGACTGAGTTTCCTCGAGTGAATGGCTCTCTTTGAGCGACTCGAGATGATGCAGATCCAGACTGTCGAACTGCTCGCGGATCTGGAAGAAGAAAATGCCGAGTACCAGCACGGCGACTAGGACATCGAGCGCCACCCCGAACTCGACGATCATCGGCATGCCGTAGGTGGCGCTCATGGCCCCAAAAAAAAGCCCGTTCTCCATCGAGAGAAATCCAACCACCTGCGACATCGCCTTGCGCCGCGTGATCATTGTGACGAATGACAGCAGCACCACAGCGACCGCGATGCCGATCGAGTTGCGCGTCGCGGTACTGGCTAGCGCTGAGATCGGCTGCGCCAGGCCAAAGGCGAACACGACGACCAGGACGCCCACGAGCATGGTGCCCGGGATGTTGAGCAGCGGCTCGGTATCCCAATAGACCTGCAGGCGGCGAATGAGCCGGTGCAAAATCCAGGGCAGCAGTACCACCTTGAGCGCGAGGGTGAGCGCCGCAGACACATAAAGATGATGCTGGCCGGTGCGCCACGCGAGCAGAAGTGTGGCGACCAGGAGCACCGTGCCCTGTACGGCGAGGAGGTTCACCAGGTTCACGATGCGCCGCTGCGCGAGCATCGCAAAGGAAAGCAACAGGAGCAGCGCCGCACAGAGGTTCAGCAGTTGCAGATCGAAGGGGACGCCGGCCATCGCTTCTAAGCTGCCAATAGCAGGTGCACGAGCAGGCCCAGCACCGCAAATAGGAACGCAACGGCGAGAAACTCCGGTGCACGAAACACCCGCAGCTTCGCCGAGAGCGTCTCGATCAGGGCGAGGGCGACTCCGGCCACCGCAAGCTTCAGGGCGAGCAGCGGAATCGAGGCGAGAAGTGCGAGAGGACCGCCCTCGCCGGTCGAGACTCCCCATGGGATAAAGAGCGCAAACCCGATGCACGCGTAGTTGAAGAGCTTGAGAGCGGCCGCCCACTCCATGAGCGCAAGGTGGCGTGCCGAGTACTCGAGCATCATGGCCTCATGAATCATCGTGAGTTCGAGATGCGTCGCCGGATTGTCGATGGGAATGCGCGCATTTTCGGCGAGCAACACCATCGTGAAGGCGACCGCCGTGAAGGCGAGACTCGGATAGATCCCCAGATGCTGCGTAGCCAGATTCTCGGTGATGGCGGGCAGCGCGGTGGTTGCCGAAATGAGGGAGGCGACGAAGATAACCATCAGCAGGGCGGGCTCGGCGAGGAATCCCACCATCATCTCGCGGCGCGCTCCGAGCGTGCCGAAGGCGGTGCCGATGTCCATCGCTGCGAGCGATAAAAAGACTCGTGCCGTGGCGAGCAGCCCCACGAGCGCGATTGCATCCGCCGCCTTGGTGAATGGCAGCTCCGTGCCCATCGAGGGAATGATCGCGGCGGCGAGGACCATCGCGCTGAACACGATGTAGGGCGCCACGCGAAACAGGGGGGATGCGCGTTCGGCGATCACGGCATCCTTATGAAAGAGTTTGCGAATGCCTCGGTAGGGCAGCCACAGGCTCGGTGGGCGACGGTTTTGCAGTTGCGCGCGACACTGGTTGATCCAGCCGAGAAAGAGTGGCGCCGCGGCGAGCGCCGCGATCAGCTCGAGCACCTGGGTGATAATCTCGATTGGCTTCATACGACGAGCGCCAGCAACACAACGAGGGTCACGAAACTGTAGAGCAGGTAGGTGGAGATGCGCCCCTGCTGCAACCACACGACGGTATCCGCCACGCGCCGCACGAGGGTGCCAAGCGGCAGGTACAGCGCCAGCCAGATCCGGTCCCCTGCCGTGACACGGTAGCGCGGTGCGTGATCAAACGGGGAGGGCAGTTCGCGCTTCATCGCAAAGAAAGACCCGAAAATGTGGCGAATCGGCTGACCGAAGCCTTCCGCGCTGTCCTGCATCCGCGAATTTAAGCCTCCGAATCCGCAATCCCACGGCGGCGCGCGACGCACCCGACGGTGATAGAAGAGCCGCACGGCGAACATCGTGACCACGACGACTGCGGCGATCGCAAGGAAGAAGACGAGCGGGGAATAGGAGGCGCGCCGTTCCGGCAACGGTACGAGGAGCCACCAGGGAGCGTGCGCGCTCGGCAGTTCGGCGCCACTCAATTGCTCGACCACGCTGCGCAGCGCGCCGATCACATGCGTCGGCAGGAGGCCCAATGCGAAGCAGCCGAGCGCGAGCCAGATAAGGCCGATGCGCTCGAGCACGCCCGCATCGTGCGCGCGGTTCAAGCTCTCCTCGCGCGGCTGGCCCAGGAAGATGACTCCAAAGAACTTGACCATGACATAGGCGGCGAGCGCGGCGGCGAGTGCGATAAGCGCCGCGCCCAAGGGAAGCAGCATGTTGATGAAAGGCCGGGGCACTTCGTTCGAAAAGAGAAACGACTGTAGAAGGAGCCACTCGGAGACGAAACCGTTCAGTGGCGGGAGCCCGGCCATGGCGAGCGCACCGATGAGGGTCAGCCACGCGACCCACGGCATCCGATGGATCAGTCCGCCCAGGCGCCCGAGGTTGCGTTCACCGGTCGAATGCAAAACCGCCCCGGTACCGAGAAACAGCAAGCTCTTCATGAACGCGTGATTGAGGCTGTGATACAGCAGCGCGATCAGGGCGAGCGCTCCGAGGGAGGGCATGCCGACGCCGAGGAATACGATCGCAAGCCCGAAGCCGGTGAAGATGATGCCCATGTTCTCGATCGAAGAGTACGCGAGCAGTCGTTTCATGTCGGTTTGGGCCGCGGCGAATACCACTCCGTACAGCGCGCTGAAAAGCCCGAAGGCGAGCGGCACGAGGCCCCACCACCATTGGGCATGCCCCAGCAGATCGAAGGTCACGCGCAGCACGCCGTAGACGGCGGTTTTCAGCATCACACCGCTCATGAGCGCCGAAACGGGCGAGGGGGCGGCCGGGTGCGCCTCAGGTAGCCACACGTGCAGGGGCACGAGCCCGGCTTTCGCCCCGAAGCCGAAGAGTGCGAGCAGGAAGGCGGTCGCCGCCCATTGTGGCGCAAGGTGCGCGCCGCGCATGGCATCGAAGGTGAACTGCCAACTGCCACCCTGCATCACGCCGAAGCTCAACAGGATTGCGATCGCCCCGACGTGCGCGATCAGCAGATAGAGAAAGCCCGCGCGACGGATCTCCGCGAGACCGTGTTGCGTGGTGACCAGAAAGTAGGACGAGAGCGCCATCGTTTCCCACGCCACCATGAACGCGTAGGCATCATTGGCCAGCAGCACCAAACCCATGCTGGCCAGGAATACATGGTATTGCAGGCATAACAGGCCGGGCGCGGTGCCGTGACCACGTCGAAAGTACCCCGCAGCGAAGACCGAGATGCCCGCCGAAGCGGCCCCGAGCAAAAGAAGAAAGAGGCTCGTCAGCGCATCGCGCCGCATGTGCATCGGCAGGTCGGGCAGTCCGACGGTAAGCGTCAGCTGCTCGGCAGGTGCCGCGAGGCTCACGGCCGCCACGATCGCAAGGGCCGCGCCACACAGGGCCCCCAGCGGAAAGAGCGTCCGCCCCACAAAACCCACGCTCATGGGGCGCAGAAGTCCGGCGAGGCCGAGGAGGCCCCAGAGAGCGATCAGCACGAGGCACGCGCTGAGCGATGAATGGATAAGTGGCATCACAATGGGTGTTATGCGGATTCGTGTTCGATTATAATGACAGACAGGTACCCTGTCGCTAGCTCTTAAGGATGGCCGTGGCACTCGAAGATCGGACCGCACGACTGACGATCCTCGTCGATCCGCGCAAAAAGGCGTTGTTCGAACGCTTGTGTGCGGAAGAGGACGCCACCCCCTCCCAGGTGGTGCGGCGCTTGATTCGCCGCTATATCGAGGAGCGGACCGGGCAGCCCTGGACACCCCCCGACCAAGCGTCGAAGCCGGCGGTCCGGGGCGGGGTACGGCGTGGCGGACGCGCGTGACGCGCGACCCCGGTGAAGATTCCCGAGATTCTGAAGGTCGAGACGCCGCATTCCCCGGGCGCTCTGGCGAGCGTGCTCAATGTGATCGCAGAGGCCGGACTCGTTCTCGAACACGTGAGTAGCGTGCGGCGCGACCAGGACCGCACCCTGTGGGAGATCACCGTTGAGATCGACACCGCGGCGCATGCGGGGCTCGTCGATCGGTTAAACGCGCTGCCGACGGCGCGCTTCATTGGGTGGTCGGATCGCGCCTTCGATCATCACCGCGGCGGCAAAATCGAGATGCGCTCGCGCGTTGCGATCTCTACACAGCAGATTCTGCGCGACATCTATACCCCGGGGGTAGCGCGCGTGTGTCTGGCGATCCGTGCGGCCCCGGAGAAGGTGTTCGATTTCACCTACCTCGGTCGGGCGGTGGCGATCGTGACCGATGGGTCGGCCATTCTGCGACTCGGAAACATCGGGCCACGCGCGGGGCTACCCTTAATCGAAGGCAAAGCGGCTCTCTTTGTGCTGCGCTCGTCGGGATCAGCGGAATTCCGATTTAGGCTCGCTACTCGCAGCCTGTTTAAGGAGTGAAGTCACATGCTTGGACCCTCAAGACCGCTATCACCGTATCTTCACTACCGGTGGCAGTACACGAACACGCTATCGATCCTGCATCGGGCGAGCGGAATCATCCTATCCGGCGGCTTTCTCCTGCTCGCCTATTGGATTACGGCGATTGCCCGGGGTGTGGTTTGTCGTGTCTTTGTTGTCGATTCTCATCGATCAATTACGCGATGGTGCGGGAGTGGATGAGTCGTGGCTGGAATGCGGTGCCGCTCGTTGTGCTCATCCTCGCCGTCGCGCAACACTCCTATTTGGGGCTTCGCGTGGTGGTGGAAGACTACCTGCATGACCCTCTCGCGCGGATCGGCTTACTGCTCCTGCTGGGCTTTGTACATGTGCTCGTGGCCGCGGCGGCCGTGTTCGCCGTCTTGGAAGTAGCGTTCGGAGCTTTGGCATGAGCGCCTATCCGATAGCCGATCACACGTACGACGTAATTGTCGTAGGGGCGGGGGGAGCGGGCCTGCGCGCCACGCTTGGGCTTGCGGAAGCAGGCCTCGCGACCGCCTGTCTCAGCAAAGTATTTCCGACGCGCAGCCACACCGTCGCGGCACAGGGCGGGATCAGCGCAGCTCTCGGTAACATGGGGGAGGATGACTGGCGCTTTCATTTCTACGACACGATCAAGGGCTCCGACTGGCTCGGCGATCAGGATGCCATCGAGTTCATGTGCAAGGAGGCTCCGAGCGCGGTCATCGAGCTCGAACACTACGGCGTGCCGTTCTCCCGCACGGAGGATGGACGCATCTATCAGCGTCCCTTCGGTGGCATGACCACGCACTTCGGCAAGGGGGTGGCGCAGCGCACATGTGCCGCGGCCGACCGCACCGGCCATGCCATGCTGCACACCCTGTATCAGCAGGCAATCCAACATCGTGCGATCTTCTTTGTCGAGTACTTCGCGATCGATCTCATCATGGAAAACGGCGCGTGCCGCGGCGTGGTGGCGCTCGACATGACCGAAGGCCGGCTCCACCGCTTCCGTGCGCACACGACAATCCTCGCGACCGGCGGCTACGGACGGACCTATTTCTCGTGCACCTCGGCGCACACATGCACCGGTGACGGTGGCGGCATGGTACTGCGTGCAGGCTTGCCGTTGCAGGACATGGAGTTCGTACAGTTTCATCCCACCGGCATCTACGGCGCCGGATGCCTGATCACCGAAGGCGTGCGCGGCGAGGGCGGGTTTCTGACCAATGCAAGCGGTGAACGGTTCATGGAACGTTACGCGCCGAATGCGAAGGACTTGGCCTCGCGCGATGTCGTCAGCCGTGCGATGACGATTGAGATTCGCGAGGGGCGCGGTGTCGGCCCGCAGAAGGATCACATGCATCTGCATCTCGAACATCTCGGGCCGCAGGTGATTCGTGAGCGCCTGCCCGGTATAGCCGAGTCCTCGCGGATTTTTGCCGGAGTCGATGTCGCGCGCGAACCGATTCCGGTGTTGCCCACCGCGCACTACAATATGGGCGGCATCCCCTGCAACTATCACGGGGAGGTCATCGCCCCCAAGGACGGCAATCCGGATGCGGTCGTGCCGGGACTCATGGCAGTGGGTGAAGCGGCTTGCGTCTCCGTGCATGGCGCAAATCGCTTGGGGTCCAACTCGCTCCTTGACATCGTGGTCTTCGGCCGTGAGGCCGCGCGCCAGTGTGTCGCCTCGATCCGGCCCGGTGCGGCGCAGCCGCCGCTGTCCAAAGATGCCGGAGAGCTTGCTATCTCGAGGCTCGATCGCTTGCGTCACGCCAGCGGTACGCGGCCGACGGCGGAGCTGCGACTGCAGATGCAGAAGATCATGCAGTCCGATGCCGCCGTGTTCCGGACGGCCTCCACCCTCACGGAAGGGGCGGCGAGGCTCTTCCGAACGATGCAGTTATTGCCGGATATCCGCGTCCAAGACCGTTCACTCATCTGGAACAGCGATCTCATCGAGACGCTGGAATTCGAAAATCTCCTACTTCAAGCCATCGCCACGATGCATTCGGCGCTCGCTCGAAAGGAGAGTCGCGGCGCGCACGCGCGCGAGGATTTTCCAAACCGTGACGATGCGGCCTGGCTCAAACACAGCCTCGCGTGGGTGGATGGCCATGGCGCGGTGCGGCTCGACTATCGACCGGTTCATCTCGCAACACTCTCGGCCGATGTGCAGACGATTCCGCCTATGGCACGAAAATATTGAGAAACCTTCGTGTCGCGGTTGCGCAGCGGGCAGTAGACGCTCAGGAGTGCTGGGTGTTCACGCTGAGCGCGGCGCCGCCGTTGAGGAGTTCGAGCAATCCCTGTAGCAGGTCCGTAGGGGTGGGCGGGCAGCCGCGAATCACGAGGTCGACTGGAATCACTTTCGAGACTGCGCCGACGCACGCATAGCTGTCTGCGAACAGCCCACAGCCGGCACCACAGTCTCCGACCGCCACCACCCACTTGGGCGCCGGCGTTGCCGCATAGGTGCGCTCCAGGGCCTCGCGCATGTTGAGCGTGACAGGGCCGGTCACGAGCAGCAGATCGGCATGGCGCGGGGAGGCCACGAAGCGGATTCCGAAGCGCTCGACATCGTAAAAGGCATTGCTGAGCGCGTGAATTTCAAGCTCGCAGCCGTTGCAGGAACCCGCATCGACCTCGCGGATCGCGAGACTGCGACCGAGGCTTCGCGCGATCACGCCTCGAAGCTGCGCGCCCGCGAGCTCCAGCGGCGCTGCCCCCTCGGTCACGGGCTCGGTACATGGGGTGGTGAAGAGGTTTTTGAACAGGCGCCTGCGCATGATGAGGTTACCGAGGGTGAGCGCAACTACAAATCATGCCCGGAATAGGAGCAATTGAATGACTTGTTGCACAACGGAAAGTCCGCAACGATGTTGCCCTCGATGGCAGCTTCCAAGAGCGGCCACAGAAACCATGACGGATCGCGTAAGTGGCAGCGATCGATGCGCCCTCTCGGGCCGATGCGCACGTACCCAAGAATGTCTCCCCGAAACCCTTCGACCAGAGCCGAGCCCTCGACGCTTGTACCGGCCGCAGTGTTGACCGGCAAACGCAAAGGGCCGGGTGGAATGGAGGCGAGCGCCGCCTCGAGCCAACTGATGCTCTTTAGGATCTCCTGAATCCTTACCCAGACGCGCGCATCGACGTCGCCTTCCGTCCGCACGGCGATTTCGATCGGCGCTGCGTCATACGGGGCGTAGGGCAGGGCGAGTCGGGCATCAAATGCGCGTCCGGACGCGCGCCCGACGTATCCGGGCGCAGCAAACTGTGCAGCGAGCGCTGTGGACACGACACCGGTGCCGACTGTACGGTCCTGAAGTGAGGCCGTGTTGTCGTAGAGTTCGATCAGCTCGGGGAATTGCCGCCGCACCCGCCGCGTCATGCCGAGGATTGCCTCCTGTCCGGCAGGTTCAAGATCCGCGGCGACGCCGCCCGGGACAATGCGGTCCATCATCAGACGATGGCCGAACGCGACGGCACAGGCGCGCAATACCACTTCGCGCAGGATTGCGCACTCCGCGTGCATCATCGAGAACGCAGCGTCGTTGCAAATGGCGCCGACGTCTCCTAAGTGATTCGCGATTCGCTCGAGCTCGGCCATCACCGCCCGTAGCCACACCGCGCGCGGCGGCGGGTTAACTTCGAGAGCGGCCTCCACGGCGCGAGCGAAGGCAAACGAATACGCCACGGTACTGTCCCCCGACACGCGTGCCGCAACTCGTGCAGCTTGGTCAATCGATTGGTCCTCGAGCAGTTTGTCGATGCCCTTGTGGGTATAGCCGAGGCGCTCTTCGAGTCGGACAACGGTTTCGCCGCTCGCCGTGAAGCGGAAATGACCGGGTTCGATGATCCCGGCATGCACCGGACCGACCGGAATCTGATGCAGGCTCGGACCTTGCGCCCCGAGAAACCGGTAGGGCGGCAACGGCGCTCCCGGCCCCGGCAGTTCAGCCAATGGCGTATGGATAGGCCAGCATCCGTGATCGATCCACGGCCGTGGATCGGGCAGTCCGACAAATTCGACGCCGAACAAATCGCCGATCGCCCGCTCCAAGCGAGATGCGGGCGCATGAAAGACTGCGAGCGACGGGACCCTGCCCGCGCTGACCTTGATCGATGCGCTCACTACGTTGCGAGTCGCGGGCTCGTACAGGGCGCAATGCACGTAAGCCAAATCAGCCCAGAGGCCGAGCAAGTCGAGCTTGCCTTCGCGCAGCGCCTCACCGATGCCGCGCCACCGCTCTGAATCCGCTGTGACACGCGGCCACGGGTGGTGGGTTGGCGCGGCTGAGAGATCTCCGAATAGGGCTTTGAGCATTAGAGCGCCTACCCGAGCTGTGTGGCCACGTGACGAAACCATGCGACAACGGCCACCGGCAGATAGATGCCGGCGATTGCGACCAAGCCCAAGTGCAGGGCCATGGGTGCGAGACGCCAGGCTGGCAGCGCATGGCGCTTGGCCGTCTCTCCGAAAGCGAGGCCGTGCAGGCGCAGTGCGAGCGCGCTGAAGGCAATCATGAGGCCTAGAACCAACAGAATGGCGAGCCATGGCGAGCGGGCAAAGGTCGAGGTTATAAGCAGAAACTCACTCGTGAAGATCCCGAAGGGTGGGAGCCCCGCAATCGCGACGGCCCCGACGACCAGCAACCATCCGAGGAGCGGCTCGCTCTGCGTCAGCCCCCGGATGTCCGCGATGCGCTGCGTCCCCTCCAGCTGGGAGATGTATCCCACGCCAAAGAAGATGGCCGATTTCGTGAGGCTGTGCATGGCCATGTGTAGGAGCCCGGCGAAATTTGCGAGTGGTCCTCCGAGTCCGAATGCTAAGGTGATGATCCCCATGTGCTCGATCGAGGAGTATGCAAACATGCGCTTGATGTCACGCCTGCGGTAGATCATGAAGCCCGCGAAGACCAGCGAGAGTGCGCCCATCGTGACCATCATCGGGCCGGGGGAGAGGACCGCCGGGTTTCCCGCCATGATCAGCCTGAATCGCAACAGCGCGAACAGCGCCACATTGAGTAACAAGCCCGACAGCACGGCAGAGATCGGCGTCGGGCCCTCCGCGTGGGCATCCGGCAGCCAGGCATGCACCGGCACAAGGCCGACCTTGGTGCCGTAGCCGAGCAACAGAAATATAAACGACAGGTTGAGCAGCGCCGGATCAAAGCCCGCTGAGTGGGCCGCGAGTCGGTCCCAGGCCATGGCCAGCATGCCCTCGCCCAGACGTTCCTGAGCGGCGAGGTAGACCAAGATCGTGCCAAACAGCGCGAGGCCAATGCCGACCGAGCCCAGGATGAAATATTTCCATGATGCTTCGAGCGCCGCGTTGGTGCGGTAGATGCCCACCATCACGACCGTCGTGAGTGTCGCGAGCTCGATCGCCACCCACATGAGCCCGATGTTGTTCGACACCAGCGCGAGATCCATCGCGAACATGAGGAACTGGTACAGGGCGTGATAGAAGCGCAGATCCCGCGATCTGAGCTTGCGCGATTGCAGCTCGTGCGCGATGTAGCCTGCACTGAACAGGCTCGTGGTGAAGCCTACCAGCGTACCGATGATGAGGAAAACCGTATTGAGGTCATCGACGAGCAAATAAAGCGAGGGCTCCGGGCGGTGCGAGTACAGAAGCGCCGCGCTTGCGAGCGTAATCGCGCACAGAATCATGTTGAGGACGGCCGCGACCCGGTAGGTCGGAATAGCCGCAAGCAAGACCGCGCCAATCGCAGGGGTGCCGAGGAGTCCTGCGAGCGCCAGCGTTCCGACGGACACGGTCACTCCGATTCGCCCCGCGACATGTCGAGCGCCTGCAGTTCGACCGTGTCGAATCGTTCCCGGATTCGGAACAGGAAAATGCCGATGACGAGGAAGGCGATGAGCACGGAGAATCCGACGCTGATCTCCACAACCAATGGCATGCCGCGGGCGCCGGTCGCGGCGAGCACGAGACCATTCTCAAGCGACATGAATCCGATGACTTGGCTCACGGCATTGCGGCGCGTAACCATCATCAAGAATCCGAGGAGCAGGACTGACAGTGCGAAGGCGAGGTCCTCCCTCACAAACGCGCCGGCGGCTTGTGTCAGCGGCAGCATGACAACGACCGAAAGCGCAACGAGACCCATCCCGAATAGCATCGTAGGGCCAATGCTCACTACGGTTTCGATGGTGCGGTGAATTCGCAGCCGTACGACGATTCGATGCAGCGCGGCCGGGATCATCACGCCTTTGAACAGCAAGGCAATCAGCGCCGTAATAAAGAGATGCGGCGCGTGTTGCATATGCGCCTGCCAGGCGACGGATAGCGCCAGGACGATCGCATGGAGTGCAAAGACATTGAGTAATGCGAACATGCGATCCTGATACAGCAGCAGGAAGCTCACGAGCACCAGGGAACCCGCGAGCAGATGGGCAATATCGCTGTCGAGAGTAGTCATCCGCGCACCCGGGATACGAACAACATAATGGTGCCGAGGAGCCCCAGCATGAGCGCTACGCCAAGGAAATCTGGTACACGAAACACGCGCATCTTGGCGATGGCGGTCTCGAAGAGAACCAGAAAGAATGCCAACACCGTCAGCTTGGTCGCATAGGCGCCGAGCGCGATGGTGTAGGCAAGGGCGCCATCGCCGGCAAGCGTTGTTCCCCACGGGATGAACACACACGCGATCAACGACAGGTACAGCAAAAGCTTCAGCGAGGCAGCGAATTCGATCACCGCGAGGTGCCGGCCGGAGTATTCGAGAATCATGGCCTCGTGCACCATGGTCAGCTCGAGATGCGTCGCCGGGTTGTCGACGGGAATGCGGGCGTTTTCTCCGAGCGAAACGATGACGAGCGCCACGAATGCGAGTGCGAGTGAGATGCTGAGACCGGCATTAGGCCCCAGCATGTAGGCTGAGATGGAGGAGAGCTCGGTCGAGCCTGCAAATAGCGAGAGCGTGAAAACCGCCATCAGCATGGCCGGCTCCGCGAGCGAGGCGAACATCATTTCGCGGCTCGAGCCGATTCCGCCAAAACTCGTGCCGACATCCAGTCCCGCGAGCGCGAGCAGGAAACGAGCGGTGCCGAGCAGGGCGACGATCACGATGAGATCTGCGGACGCACTCAACGTAAGCCCCGTTGCAAATGTGGGGACCAACGCGGCGGCGACCCACGTCGTCGCAAATACCACATAGGGGGCGACACGAAACAGCCATGATGCATTCTCGGCGACGACGGCCTCTTTGCGGATCAGTTTTGCGAGATCCCGATATGGCTGAACGATGGACGGACCCTGTCGGCGCAGGAGGCGCGCTCTGATCTTGCGCGTCACACCGGACAAGAGCGGCGCGAGAGTGAGCACGAGGGCGGCCTGCGCTAGCTGTGTGAGCCAGGTGAGCATCATCGCCACGCTCCGACGACAATCAGCAGCAGGACCAGTGCCGCGAACACGAGCGTCAGATAGGTTCGAATCGTGAGGAACTGCACCTGGTTCAGGCGATCGGCGATTGCGTTGACCGCACGAATCACGGGTAGATAGAGCGCTTCCCAGATCGTATCGTGCAAATCGACGCGCAGTCTGGCCACGGACGTATCCCCGGGCGCCGGCATCACGACATGCTCCCGTGCGCGAAACACGACGCTTCCAAACACACGCCGGATGGGCTGTGCGAAGCTCCCGGCCGTATATTGGGTCGCGGGGCTCGCGTCCGGGAAGCCGCAGTCCCACGCTGGAGAGCGTCGAAGCGTATGCGAGGCAAACCGGCGCACCGCAAACGCCGTGGCGGCTGCTGCGATCAAGATCATGACGAAAACGAGGGCGCCGTTGTATGCACTGCGTGACGGGTCGATGGGCACAATCCGCAACCAGGGCTGTGTGGCCTGCGGCGCGAGCCGTGCACCGACAAGCATCTGTGTCAGGGGGTCTAGCGCGTCGATCACGAAGCCCGGCAGAATCCCCGCGAGCAGACACAGCGCCGCCAGCGCGAGCATGGCGCTTAGCGACCAATAATCCGTCTCGCGCGCGCTCGTTGCAGCATCAGAGCGTGGCCGGCCCAGAAACGTCATCCCGAAGGCTTTGACGAAGCACGCCGCCGCGAGGGCCGCCGAGCACGCAAGCATTGCACCGATGGCCGGCACCAGGAGTCGCGGAACCCACTGCGGCAGTTGCGGACTGACAAGAATGGCCTGAAACGTGAGCCACTCGGAGACGAACCCGTTGAAGGGTGGCAGCGCGGAGATGGCGATGCATCCGGCGAGGAACGCCAGTGCGGTGACCGGCATGCGGTGAATCAAGCCTCCGAGGTGTTCCATATCCCGCTCACCGGTGGCATTCAGTACCGCGCCGGAACCCATGAACAGCAGACTCTTGAATAGGGAATGATTGAACACGTGGAAAATTGCTGCCGTGAGTGCAAGGGCCGCCGCCACGCGCAGTCCCGTCGCCTCGAACGCGAGCGCAAGTCCCAGACCGATAAAGATGATGCCGATGTTCTCGACCGTGTGGTACGCGAGCAGGCGCTTCAAATCGTGTTCCATCAACGCATACAGAACACCCAGGAGTGCCGTGATGCCGGCAATGACCAGCACCGGAACGCTCCACCACCACGCGGGAGGCCCCGCGAGGTCGAAGACCAGCCGCACAAAGCCGTAGACTGCCACTTTCGTCATGACCCCACTCATCAATGCCGAAACGTGACTCGGCGCGGCCGGGTGCGCGAGCGGCAGCCAGGCATGTAGCGGCACGAGACCTGCTTTGGAGCCGGCCCCCACCAGCGCGAGGACGAGAACGATCGCCCCCACGCCCGAAGCGCTCGAGCGTCGGATCGTCTCGAACGCGTATCCGCCTTCGGGGCCAGCGAGCAACCCGAACGCCAGCAGCAGCGTCAGAGCTCCCCCCGTCGCCATGATGAGATAGAGGAGCGCAGCGCGTCGGTTTTCACTGGAATGGTGGTCGCTGACCACGAGCGCCCAAGAGGCGAGTGACATGAATTCCCAGCCGATGAGAAATGAAAACGCATCTTGGGCGAGCAGCACTAGATTCATGCCGGCGATGAACGCCGGGTAAAACGGCACGACCCGCTGCGGCTCGTGGGCATGCGCGCCATAGCCGATGGCGTACCCGCTGACGATTGCGGTCGCCAAGTTGATGATGACGGCGAACGCGGCGCTCAGTGGATCGAAGCCCAGAAGCGTTCGACTTAGCGGCAGTCCGAGCGGAATTTCGATGGATTCGAGCCGAGAATGCGGTGCGAGCAGCGCGATGAGCGCCACGCCTGCGAGCCCGGACGAGATTAGCATGCAAGCGGCGTAGGTCAGCCGCACTCCAAGCGGACGGCGTGCAGCGAGGATTCCGCACGCCGCGAGGACGAGCAATAGTGCAATGCCGCCGGCGGCTAATTGACTCAAGCACGCAGGGCTCGCGAGCGACATCACCGATCGTACACCGGATGGCTCATTTCGCTTTTCCCGCAGCGGCCCTAGCAAGGGCCGCATTGTGATCCGTCGATCAGATCCGAGCTGTCGCAAGGCACCCCGCCGACGGACCACGATGCGAGAATGTTGCGCAATGATTCCACTCGGATTATTCTTTTATTATCCTACGATGTAATTCGCATGTAAATGAAATTCCCCAAGGTTGTTCATCTCGAAGAGCGCACAGCGCGGCTTACGACCCTGATCGATCCGCGCAAGAAAGCAGTGTTCGAACGGCTATGTGCTCAGGAGGACCTCACCCCTTCACAGGTGGTACGACGCATGATTCGTGGATATATCGAGACGCGCCTCGGGCGCCCTTGGACTCCCGGTGAGGAGAATCCGGTGGGGCGTGGCGGCACTAAGCGTCGAAGCACTCGGAGCTGAACTGGCTGGATGGCGCGCATCCAAGGAGTGCCTTTGCGCGAATTGAAGACGCCAAAGCAAATCAGTGACTGGATCACTGACAGGCTTCAAGCATTTCCCGGGTGCGAGCACGCGACGGTCATCATTCAATATGAGATCCAAGAGCCCTCACCCGACGGCTGCAACTGGTCTGAGGACCTAGTGTTGAACTATGGAACCGACCAGCGCGAGGTCGTCTTGCAGCACCTGCGGCCACTGCATCGAGAGGCACGCCGCCGCTTCAATGTTGGTTAGGCGAGAGGAAGCCCGACTCAGACACCAGGTGTCAGAGGCTCCGGTTTCGATCAAACCGTGAATACACTCGCCTCGCGGACCTCACTGGTACGTTTCTATCACAATCTAGTTCGTGCAAGGAAATCGTGGTAATCAGCAAACGAAAGCGGCAGGTCTTGCCAACCGAAACTCCTCCGATCCACGCCGTCGTCCGGGCTCTGTTCGAGAACTCGTTCGATGGGATGATTCTGCTAAATCGCTCGCACCGAATCATTGAGGCAAACGTACAGGCGTCTCGGCTATTCAAGCTACCCCTGGCAACCATGATCGGCAAGCGGATGCGAGATCTCGCTAAGGTGCGACACCATGGGTTCCCTGCGCGGGCGCCGCGGCGGTCGATCCGGCATACGCGACGGGGACCTTTCTCGCGATGGGGCGGCGGGATAAATCGCTGGTCGACATTGTGGTCCGCGACGTTCCGAACGTCGCGCCGGGCATGCGTGTGCGCTTCTTGCGAGACGCAACTGATGAAAGGGCGACGCTAGAAGCGCTCGAGACAACGACCTGCTTGTTGCACGAAGCGGAGCGCGTCGGACGAATCGGTGCATGGCGAATTGATGTGAAGGCCGGGCTCCTCGTGAGGACTCCCGAGCTGTGTCGAATCATGGAGCTTCCCGCCTCCGCCCATACCACCTCAATTGAGCAGTCGTACATGACCTACACAGAAGCCAGCCGCCGCATCGTCAAAGAGGCGTTCACGGCCACAATGACGCGCGGGACACCTTATGACCTGGACCTGGAAGTAGTGACCGGGCGCGGCAAGCGATTCTGGGTGCGCGAAATCTGCAAGGCAACCATGCGGAGGGACCATTACCCTAGGCTAATAAGAACGCAAGGGTCGTGAGACTCAGGCATTGGATCGAACGGCACGCCCGATACCTGGAGGACAAATGAACATTTCTGATTCGACGGTCACAGACTTCCAGACGGAAGGGGTCGTGCTAACTGCGCGGTGTGTTCCGAGACTGGGTCGAACCGCTGTCTCAAGGCGTGGCGCAGGTAATGGCGCATCCCAGCCCACTGGAGCGCTCATACCAGCCAAAGGATGGATCGGCGCCGTTTTTCCAGGACCTCTGCAATTGGCAGCGCGTCCCTGACTTTCGCGCATTTGTCTTTGAATCGCCTGCGGCTGAAGTCGCCGCTCGCTTGATGGGATCGCCCACCTCGCGGTTTTTCCACGACCATATACTCGTCAAGCGCCCTGGTAACAGTACCGTGACACCGTGGCATCAAGATCAGCCTTATTACTGCGTGGAAGGTGATCGCACCGTTAGCTTTTGGACGCCTCTAGACGCTGTCTCGCGCAGTGTCAGTCTCGAATGTGTCGCCGGGTCGCATCGCTGGAATACCGCAGGCTACCGGCCGAGGCGCTTCGACGGTAGCCCACTCTATGCGGACGAGCAATTCGAGGACGTCCCGGACATTGACGCGCAGCGCGATCAGCTCGTAATCCGTGGCTGGGACATGGCACCCGGAGACGCGATCGCATTCGACTTTCGCACCATTCACGGCGCACCGGCCAATGCGTCGCCCGTCACTCGACGTGTCTTTTCATCCCGGTGGGTCGGTTCCGATGCGCGCTTCGTGCGGCGTGGTGCATCGGGATCGCCGCCATTTCCGCATCTGACGCTTGAGGACGGGGCGCCATTTGACGCCCCTGAGTTTCCGCTGGTCTACGGTCAATCACTTAATGAGTGAGCGGCATGCGCTGCAGGTTGGGGAGTTGCGTTTCACAATTTCGCTCCGCAGACGCGAGCTAAGTCCAACCAACCACTCTGGCAGGCCGGTGTCGCTGAGCTTTTTCAACATCGCTTTCAGGGAGTCAAGTCCAGCCCTGATCGCCCGGTTTGAGGATTCAAGATTGGCCTTGGCTGTTCGCAATGCCTCCGTATCAGCGGCATTGGGCACCCTACTATAGTTGATGCGAGGGCTGATTCCGACGCTGCGATTTCATAGCTGAGAACTGAGAATCTGGGTGCAATAGGCAGTACGCAGGTCACGGGTCATCGCAAATCAAGAGATTCAGGCATTCTCGCGCGCAAATCCGTCCTTCCCCGGACGTGAGAGTGATCCGCAGAAAACTCCCCACTCCCACCTTCACCGACGTCCGCTGCGGTCCGAAGCGCCAGCCGCAGCGAGCGCGAGCCCCGATATTGGCAAACACCTGGCGAGCCTGGGCCGTCATATCGCCGGGGCCAATAAGAGTGTCTTGATTGTCCTCAGCTACTTGAGCGCGGTGCGCGCAAGCTCACCCCCTGGCCGATCCGATTATCCCATCAGATACGGGTCGCTGCGGGTGTGCGCTTACGCCACCACTAACTTCACATCGATGTTGCCGCGGGTTGCATTGGAGTACGGGCAGACAATGTGGGCTTTCTGCACCAGGGCTTCGACCTGCTCGCGCGGTAAGTCCGGCACACTGATCCTCAGCTCGACTTCGATACCGAAACCGGTAGGGATCTGGCCGATGCCGACGCTCCCTTCGATTGAGCTCGCAGTGGGCAGGACGACCTTCTGCTGACCGGCGACATACTTCAGGGCGCCGAGGAAGCAGGCTGAGTAGCCGGCCGCGAACAACTGCTCGGGGTTGGTACCAACCTCGCCGGCCCCGCCCATCTCGCGCGGAACGGTCAACTTCAGGTCGAGCACATTGTCGGAAGAGCGCGCGCGACCGTCACGGCCTCCGGTGGCTGTGGCGTGGGCGCGATACATGACTTTTTCGATGGACATAACTGAAACTCCTCTCTTCAATGCGTGGCGTTTTGGGAGATCATCCGACCCGCCACGGCGCCGGATGATCGTATAGCGCTTAAATTGGGCTGACGACACTGTGTTTCGATGAACCGCCGGCGCCCTTGCGCCCTCAGCCGCTGCCGGTCTGCCCCACTGTAAAATCCTCCAGGTAGCGCTCGCTCAACTGATCCATGATTCGACTCCAGCTTTAGGCGATCGTTTCGAGTGGGAGCCCGCCGCAATAGCAGCCCACCGCACCCGCATCCATTACCGCGCTTTTCATAGTCGGTCACCCCGCCAGCTTGTCATTCTCCGATGGGGGGACCCCAATATTCGGAGCTTACTGTGTCTCTTAGATATGATAATCACCGAGGAAATGAACTCACTGTTCTCTCTGTGGTGCGCGAATCGTCGACAGTCTGTTTTCTCACCTCGAAGGGCCGGAGACGGTGAAATGAGCGTGACGATGACCGACAAGGCTAAGTTTAAAGAACGCGTCCGCGGCTGGGCCGAGAAGCTTGGTGTGCGAGTGATATCGATCTCGGTGCGACCGATGACGACGAAATGGGCGTCGTACTCGACCACTGGCCGGCTGACGTTTGACGCCTTTCTCTTGGAGCTCCGAAAGGAACTTCAGGAATATGTCATTGCCCACGAGCTCCTCCATTTCCACGCACCCAACCATGGGAGGTTATGGAAGAGCCTAATGCGGGCGCACCTAGGTGAGCATGAGCAGCTGGAGGAAGAGTTGCGTCGGGTGGCGCGTAGCGAGGCCGTGCGGCGGACGGAGCACGGAGCGGTTAGAGCGGCACGTGCTTCCGCGACTGGAGTTTTGACGAAAGTCCCCTTCGAGCTGTGATGCGCATATCGATCATACTGAGGTCTCGGGTCTGGCGTACTGGCGCTTTCGCACCCTCGATTGGACTTGCCGTGGACTTGCGCACCCCTTATGCGGTGGTGATCTCGACATTCTTCTTGTATAAGAGATTGATTTAAT